>JBBQLN010000004.1:0-122436 GCA_038327905.1 Burkholderiales bacterium | reverse complement strand
GTCATCGATTTTCTTAACTTCCATTATCAGCAAACGTATTGGCCTGCTTTTAACGTCGCTGATAGCGCGATTTGTGTGGGCGTTGGGTTGTTGTTGCTGGATAGTTTTAAAAAGCCAAACTAAATATTTTTACGCTAAATTGTGACAATGAATAGCGCTTGATCATGATTGATATAAACTTCACATTTATTGGAAAATGTTGGTTATGGCAAGGTAAGGGTGCATGGCACTTCATTACTTTACCGCAGGATAAGTCTGAAGAAATCAAATTTTTTAGCGATAACCATTTTGGTAAAAGGCGCGGTTGGGGATCGGTGCGGGTATTTGCTAATATCGGCGGTACGCAATGGCAAACATCGATTTTCCCAGCCAGCAACTTAGATGCTTACATCTTACCTATAAAAGCTGAAGTGCGTAAATATCAAAAAATAATGGTGGGCGATGACGTGCAAGTGTCATTGCAAATCAGTATTTGATTTTAACTGTCTTTATTTGGCCATGCTAAGCTGAGTGTTAGTAAATAGCTTGCTGATGTCTGCCTCTTGCGTCATGCGCGCACCTATTTGCCCGCAAACAAGCTCGCAAAGCTCGTATACACTTGGGTCGGCAATGCTATAAAATACGCTTGTGCCACGTGATTCACGCTTAACTAAGCCATATTGATCAAGCAGTGACAGGTGTTTAGAAACATTGGCTTGACTGCCACCAGACATTTCCGTCAGTTGACTCACATTTTTCTCACCGTCCTGAAGCGCATTTAATACTTTGAGGCGCATAGGCTCAGCCAATGCTTTGAAGTACTTAGCAACGTGTTGTAGTGCTTTATCATCAAGTTTACTCATGTCGTAACACCTGTCATATTCTACGTAGAATAAAGTATACACTATATTAATATATTGACTATATAACTATATGGTAATATAGTGATTATAAATTGGCTAGTTAATAAAGTCTGCAGTTAAAAAGCTAATGTCTGGCAATATTCTAAGGAAAATTTGGTTTGATTAAACAATATCAATGGCTATTAGTTTTAATTTTAAGCTTAATCAGCATCGCCTTTTCGCATGTTGCTAATGCGACAGGGCTGGCAACTGTCGCGGTTAAACAATCGAATAGCGAACTATTTTTTACCGCTGAAGGTGTGGTGGAGGCAGTAAAAGGTAGTGTGATTGCGCCTCAGGTGTCTGGGAGCATTACCGCATTAGCTGTAAAAGTGGGTGACCATGTAAAAGCTGGACAGTTATTAGCGCGCATTGATACGCGCATGGCAAACCAGCAAGCCGCTAGCAATCAAGCGCAAGTAGTCGCTGCGCAGGCACAATTAAGTGCTGCCCGTAAAGAGTATGAGCGCAAACATCGCTTATATGAAAAACAATATATTAGCCAAGCAGCGCTAGAGCGCGCTGAGTCAGACTACAAAACTGCAGAAGCACAAACCAAAGCGCAGCTTGCCCAATCTGGGTTGTCAAATGTTGAAACAGGTTTGCATACAATCAATGCGCCATATGCTGGTGTGGTTGCAGAGGTGATGACTGAGGTGGGCGGTATGGCGATGCCAGGCCAAGCTATCTTGTCTTTATATGATCCAAGCGAATTTCGCGTGACCGTGAATGTGCCACAAAGTCAGTTAGCTAATTTAAAAACAGATTCAAGTATAAAGGTGCTGATTCCTGCAGCTGCAGAAAGTGACAGAAGTATTACAAGTACGCGAATGACTGTGTTGCCAACCGCTGACTCTGTTAGCAATATGATGATGGTGCGCTTAACCTTGCCGTTAAGTTTGGCTAGTCTTAGACCAGGCATGTTTGCCCGCGCACTATTGCCTATCAATGGCGCAAATGGTAAATCACAGTTGTTTATACCAGCAAAATCAGTCATTAAGCGTAGTGAGCTAGTGGCAGTTTACGTAGTAGATAAACAAGGAAATCCTCAATTAAGGCAAGTGCGATTGGGTCGTAAGCAAGGTGAGAATGTTGAAATATTTGCTGGTTTGCGCGTTGGTGAGTTGGTCGCGTTAGACCCAATCGCAGCGGCAAATGTTAAGTAGGGATGATTTGTGACTACTAGCCAATTGGAAACAACTAGCCAAGATAAAATAGGGGGCAATGCATTAGGAGTCTCGGGCCGTATCGCCAGATATTTTCAGTCTGCCCAAATAACCCCTTTAATCGCTTTGGTCGCCTTACTGCTAGGCCTGTTTTCAGTATTAGTCACACCACGTGAAGAAGAGCCGCAAATCAATGTGACGATGGCTAATGTGCTGATTCCCTTCCCTGGCGCTTCTGCTAAAAATGTCGAGCAAATGGTTTCAGTGCCAGCCGAGCAGGTGTTGTCACAAATTGCTGATATAGAACACGTTACTTCGGTTTCTCGCCCTGGTATGTCAGTGATTACCGTGCAGTTTCAAGTGGGGGTGCCGCGCACTGAAGCCTTGGTGCGTTTATACAATACGATTCAATCAAATCAAGATTGGCTGCCAAAAAATCTAGGCGTTGGAGAGCCAATTGTTAAGCCAAAGGGTATTGATGATGTACCGATTTTAACGGCCACTTTATACACCAAAAATAATCAAGATGGCGCTTTTGAACTTGAGCGGGTAGCGCATGCGCTTGAGGCTGAAATTAAGCATGTAAAAGGTACGCGAGAGGTTGTCACACTTGGCGGGCCAGGCCGTGCGGTGAATATAGATGTTGACCCAGTGCGCATGGCTGCTGCCAATGTCACCATCACAGACATGCGTCGCGCATTGCAATCCGCAAATTTGGGCGCCCCGTTGGGTGAAATTACCAATGGCAATCAGTCTATAGCGGTTGAAGTAGGCAAGTATTTTACGGATGCTAAAGATATTGCAGAGTTAGTGGTTGGTTTGCATGATGGTCGCCCAGTTTACTTGGGTGAAGTTGCCGAAGTAAATGACGGACCACCACCAGCAGAGCGCTATGTTTGGTATGGTGAAGCGGGTAAGAATACAAAAGAATATCCTGCAGTCACGGTTAGCGTCACCAAAAAACCTGGCCAGAATGCTGTCGCTGTGGCCGATGCGGTGATTAAACAAATCGACAGTTTAAAGAACGTGCTGATTCCATCAGGCGTTGAAGTAAAGATCACTAGAAACTATGGTGAAACTGCCAACGATAAAGCGAAAAAACTCATACAGAAGTTAATTTTTGCGACCTCTGCGGTCGTATTATTGGTATTTTTTGCGCTTGGCCGTCGTGAAGCGGCAATCGTTGGAACAGCCGTTGTCTTAACCCTAATGGCAACGCTATTTGCTTCATGGGCTTGGGGATTCACGCTAAATCGTGTTTCTTTATTCGCTTTGATTTTCTCAATCGGTATTCTGGTCGATGATGCCATTGTGGTGGTTGAGAATATTCATCGACACATGAAGCTCAACCCTACCGCAAGCTTAACAGATATTATTCCGACCGCAGTGGATGAAGTAGGCGGCCCTACCATTCTAGCTACCTTAGCGGTTATCGCAGCCTTATTGCCAATGGCGTTTGTAAGCGGATTAATGGGCCCTTACATGAGCCCAATCCCCATCAATGCAAGTATGGGCATGCTGATTTCATTGGCTGTGGCCTTTATAGTGACGCCTTGGTTGTCACGTTTGTGGTTACGCCATGCGCATCATGAAGATGCCTTAACTAAGAAAATCACCCCGACATTTACACGTATTTTTGCTCCATTTCTTGATGATAAACATGGCAAAAAAAATAGACGTAAATTAAGTTTTGTCGTATTAGGCTTGATAGTGATTTCGCTTGTTCTACCCGTTGGCAAACTGGTCGTGATGAAGATGCTGCCATTTGACAATAAATCTGAGTTTCAAGTAGTGGTTGATGTGCCGGCAGGCACGCCCCCAGAAAAAACTGCCAGCGTCTTGCATGCGATGACAGCTTATTTAGCCACTGTGCCAGAAGTGACAAACTATCAGGCTTATGTTGGCCTTGCTGCGCCAATTAATTTTAATGGCTTGGTACGCCAGTATTATCTTCGTACTGGTGGCGAAGTTGGCGATATTCAGGTGAATTTAGTTGATAAACATCATCGTAGTGATAAGAGTCATGTGATTGCTAGCCGCGTGCGCCCAGAGCTGCAAAAAATTGCAAAGCAAATGAGTGAAGTTGGCAAGGTCGTCAAAGTTAAAGTGGTTGAAGTGCCACCTGGCCCACCTGTAATTTCACCTATCGTGGCTGAAATTTATGGCCCTGATGATGCAGAGAGATTGGGAATAGCAAGACAGGTGCATCAAGTATTTGATCGTGCAGAAGGCATTGTTGATACCGATGATAGCGGTATTGCTGATGCTCAAAAAATAGAGTTAGTGGTGGATAAGAAAAAAGCGGCATTATTAGGCGTGTCACAAGCGGCAATCGTGAGCACTTTGCGCACTGGCCTTGCTGGCGAAGATGTGACCTATATGCATGATGCAAGCAAATACCCTGCTGGCACGCGCTTAAGGTTACCTGTAGAAGCGCAAGGCGATATTGAAGATTTGCTGAAACTATCGGTAAGTACTTCAACAGGCAAGCTGGTGCCGATACGTGAATTGGTCACGATTGAAGATACTTTGCGCGAACAACCGCTTTATCACAAAGATTTATTACCTGTAAATTACGTGTTTGGTGACATGGCAGGCAAGCTGGATAGCCCCTTATACGGCATGTTTGGTATGCGTGATGCTGTGAGCAAGATACAAGTGCCAGGTGGGAAGTTAGGCGAAACATTTATCTCTCAGCCAGAGGATAACCAACGTGGCTATGCACTGAAGTGGGATGGCGAATGGCAAGTCACTTATGAAACATTTCGTGATATGGGTGCGGCCTATGCGGTTGGTTTAATCCTGATTTATTTATTGGTGGTTGCGCAATTCGGTTCATATTTAACACCCCTTATTATTATGGCGCCTATTCCTTTAACCATTATTGGCGTAATGCCAGGGCATGCGCTGTTAGGCTCACAATTTACCGCGACCTCGATGATAGGCATGATTGCACTAGCAGGGATTATCGTCAGAAACTCGATTTTATTAGTCGACTTTATCAACTTAGAAGTGGCTTCTGGCAAGCCTTTCAAAGAAGCGGTCGTTAACTCTGCCATTACGCGCGCACAACCTATTGTACTCACTGCCTTATCGGCCATGTTAGGCGCATTTTTCATTCTTGATGACCCAATATTCAATGGCTTAGCTATTTCATTGATATTTGGTATTTTTGTTTCAACGCTGCTGACTTTGATTGTAATTCCGCTACTTTATTTTGTGGCTTACCGCAAAAAATTTGCTTAATAAAAGATTTAATTAGGAGATATAAAATGACCTCATGGAAACTTGTTCGCATTATTGCTGGTGTATTGATACTGCTATCACTCGCACTAGGCGTGGCTGAGAGCCCGCTCTTTGTCAGTCAATATTGGCTATATTTCACAGCATTTATTGGTGTAAATCTATTTCAAAGTGGCATCACCAATTGGTGTCTGATGGAAAACATCATGCGTAAACTTGGTGCGCGCGGTGGTTGCTAAGAAGTATTCAGTAATGTTTAAACGTGCTAAAAAACTTAAAATGCGTTCAGCTATCCTAGGCCTGCTTTTAGCTACTACGAGCTCTGCCTATGCAGCAGATTTGATGGATGCTTGGCACGCTGCTCAGTCTAAGGACCCAAGCTTTAGTGCTGCACGCGCTGGTGCTGAAGCTGGTAAAAAGAAAAACGATCAAGCCAAAGCGCTTAAATTGCCGCAGGTGACTGCGTCAGTTAGTGCTGGTGGTATTAATGCCTATAACAAGATAAGCGACGCGCAATTTTCTGCACCTGGATTAGGTTCGGCAGGCGGTGCAGCCTTTAAGACGCAGACAAATATGGGCGCTGACCTACGCTGGAATGTGAGCGCCGAGCAGCCTTTATATAACGCCGAGCGCTCTAGCATGGCTCAGCAGCTCAACAAACAGGCGCAATTGGCTGATGTGAAATTTAGCGTTGCAGAACAGCAGTTAATACTTGAAGTATCTAAGGCGTATTTTGATGTGTTGCTGGCCGAAGACTCGCTAACTTCTGTTAAGAAGCAACGTGTTGCGGTAGCGCAGGCTTTAAAGGTCGCTAAAGGGCGTTTTGAAGAAGGTGATGTCGCCATTATCGATACGCACGAAGCACAAGCGAGAGATGATGCGCTGGTGTCGCAAGAGCTTGAAGCTGATAGCAATTATCAGCTTGCACAGTCTGCGCTCGCTGATTTAACTGGCAGCGCAGACGAGTTGTTAGCACGCCCAGCCGAGCAAGTGAGTTTTCAGAATTTGGACGCAGGGCAGTTAAATGACTGGCTTGCATCCGCTCAAACTAACAGCCCAAGCCTTCATATGCAGCAGATTCAGCAAGGTATTGCGCATGATGAAATTAATAAATTTCAATCTTCAACTGCACCAGTTTTAAATCTAGTTGCCCAAGCGGGTGGTGAGGAGCTTAGAGGTTTAGGCGGCGGTATTAACTCTGACCTTAGCAATCACGCATTAAGTATTGGTGTTCAGCTCACCATTCCATTATTTACAGGTGGAATGCGCAACGCCAAATATGAAGAAGCGGTTCTTTTAGCAGACCAAGCGAAAAGCGAAACCGAAGCGACAAGAATTAGAGCAGGCCAGCAAGCACGTGCGGCATGGCTAGGCGTGACAGTTGGTAAAAGTAGAGTTAAGGCAGTTGAGCAGGCTTTAGTTTCATCAAAAGTGAAATTAGACGCTACTGAGTTGGGTAAAGAGGCGGGCGATAGAACGACGCTGGATGTGCTTAATGCAGAGCAAGATTATTACGCAACCCGCACAGAGCTGTTTAGAGCGCGTTATCAAACCTTGCTTTCGTATTTAAATTTAGCTGCAGTGGCAGGGTCTTTGGACGAAAAACGTCTATCAGAAGTGAATGCATTATTGTCTTTGAAGTAAGTTGGTAGTTTGTTGGAAGTTTGCTATAAAAATAAATAGAGGGTTTAATCTTAGTGTAAGCATTAAAAAGTGGAGAAATGAATAATGGCACATATTGTAGTGATGGGAGCTGGCGTTGGCGGAATGCCCACAGCTTACGAATTAAAAGACAAAGTTGGCAATAAGCATCAGGTGACCGTCGTCAACTCGGTAGATTACTTTCAGTTTGTGCCGTCTAACCCTTGGCTTGCAGTGGGCTGGCGAACACGCGAGAAAATTACTTTTCCGATTCGTCCATACCTTGAGAAAAAGGGCATCAACTTCATTGCGCAGGCAGTGACAAAAATAGATGCAGAGAATAACACTTTGCAATTAGCCGATGGTCAAAACCTTGCTTATGATTATCTTGTCATTGCCACTGGTCCTAAACTGTCATTTGAAGAAGTGCCCGGTTCAGGCCCTGATGGTGGTTTCACCCATTCAATCTGCTCAGTCGATCATGCTGAAAAAACATGGGGTGCTTACCAAGAATTTATAAAAGACCCAGGCCCAGTCATTATCGGCGCGATGCCGGGCGCAAGTTGCTTTGGCCCTGCTTACGAGTTTACCTTCATTATGAATACGGATTTGCGTAAGAAAAAAATCCGTAACAAAGTGCCTATCACTTACATCACCAGCGAGCCCTATATCGGTCATTTAGGCTTAGGTGGAGTCGGTGATTCAAAAGGGATGCTGGAATCTGAATATCGTAACAACGATGTTAAATGGATTACTAATGCCAAAGTGACCAAGGTCGAAGAAGGTAAGATGTTTGTCACCGAGCATGATATTAACGGTGCTGTTATTAAAGAACATGAGTTGCCATTCAAGTTTTCTATGATGTTGCCAGCGTTTAAAGGCGTAGATCCAGTGGCAGCTGTAGAAGGTTTATGTAACCCAAGAGGCTTTGTATTTATCGATGAACATCAACGTAGCAAAAAATATAAAAATATTTTCTCAGCGGGTGTTTGTGTGGCTATTCCGCCAGTAGAGGTGACGCCAGTGCCAACAGGTGCGCCAAAAACTGGTTATATGATTGAATCTATGGTCACAGCCTTAGTACACAATATTGTTGCTGACTTGAATGGTGAAGTCGCAGATGCAAAAGGCACTTGGAACGCAATTTGTTTAGCTGACATGGGAGATACAGGTGCTGCGTTTGTAGCCTTGCCACAAATCCCACCACGCAACACTAACTGGATTAAAAAAGGTAAATGGGTGCATCTAGCAAAAATTGCCTTCGAGAAATATTTCATCTACAAAATGAAAAAAGGCAGTACCGAGCCTATTTATGAGAAATACGTGCTCAAAGCGATGGGTATTGAAAAGTTGGATTAAGACTTTTACTCTCTTATTTAGACGTAGTATGATGATCCAACTGAAGCTAATTCAGTTGGATTTTTGTTTGTTGGCTGCATGCCGATTATCTTCAGCTTTAAGACTGCTTATTCGATCGGAAAAGCGCGCATTATGAAATTTAAAGACTACTACGAGATTTTAGGTGTTGTCCGCACGGCAACTCAGGATGATATTAAAAAAGCCTATCGTAAGCTCGCTCATCAATATCACCCAGATGTTTCAAAAGACCCAGCAGGGGAAGAAAAATTTAAAGAAATAGGCGAGGCCTATGCCACGTTAAAAGATGCAGAAAAACGTGCAGCTTATGATGAGTTGGGGCGTCATCCATCAGGTGAAGAGTTTAGACCGCCGCCAAATTGGGGAGGACAGCAAGGGACACAAGGTTACTCTTTTGATGATGTGGATTTATCTGATTTGTTCGCAAGTTTTTCTAAAGGCAGGCAGGGCGGACAACATCAAGGCCGTAGTATGCCGATACCTGGCCAAGACTATGAATTGGCAACGCAAATTTCGCTTGAAGATGCTTTTAATGGCACTACTGTAGAGTTAAGTTTTACTGTGCCAGAATATGATGCCCAAGGCCAATTGAAGCGCGTACCACACACCTTTAAGGCACGTATTCCCCAAGGTGTAACTGACGGTCAAAAAATGTTGTTACGTGGCAAGGGTGGTAAAGGCGCCAATGGTGGATCAGATGGCAACCTATATTTGAACATCAGCTTTATTCCTCACCGATTGTTTCGCGCAGTTGATCACGACTTGTTTATTGATTTGCCACTCACAGTGTCTGAAGCGGCCTTAGGTGCAACGGTTAAAGTGCCTACTTTGGAAGGCGCAGTGAATCTCAAAGTGCCAGAAGGAATTACCAGCGGGCAAAAATTACGTATAGGTAAGCGTGGCTTGCCTAGCAAGAATCAAGAACATGGCGATTTATATGCGGTTGTGCAAATTGTAGTGCCAGCAAAACCAAGTGATAAAGAGCGTGAGTTGTTTAAACAGTTGGCAGAAGCTTCAACATTTAATCCACGCGCGCATTTTGAGCAGGAGTAATGAGATGAATATTGATTTCACAGAACTAGTTTGGCTAGACCACCGTCAAGAAGTGTCATTAGGTGAACTTGCAGAGTTGTCGGGGCTTGCTCAAGAAGAGTTGCGGCAGTTAGTCGATAGTGGCGCACTTACACCAGTGAACGCTGATGAAAAGCAATGGAGTTTTAGTGGACAGTACGTGATGTCTACACGCACGCTTTGTAGGCTAAAACAGGATTTTGAGTTGGAGCCCAATGCCTTTGCTTTAACCTTGGTTTTTCTAGAGAGGATTAGAACGCTAGAGTTAAAGCTGCAAGCGTTGGATTCTCAGCAGCCAGCATAGCGAACTTCAACTGGTTTTTTTTGGTAAGACTTTATTAGCCAGTTCAAAAAGTGCAACGCAAATTGCACCCACTATTAAGCCAATTAATGCATCGAGCAAAATAGGCAAAATGAAAGCTAACATACTACCAACTGTTGGCAATGTGCGTAAATATTCAGCATTAAGCTCGGCAAAGTGATGGATGGCTGGAATGCCATGGCCAATAATACTGCCACCGACGACAAACATGGCTGCTGTGCCTAATATGGTTAACAAGCGCATTAAATACGGTGCTGCAGCTAATAGTTTTTCACCAATTTTACGCAGCAACTGCTTGTAGAAACTTTTTCCTTTTTTAAGCATTAAATGTAAACCAAGGTCATCCAGTTTCACGATACCTGCCACTAAGCCGTAGACGCCCAAAGTCATAATGATGGCGATTACTGATACCACAATCACTTGCTTAGAAAACGCTTCGGTAGCCACTGTGCCTAAAGCGATGACGATAATTTCTGCCGATAAAACAAAGTCAGTACGAATTGCACCTTTAATTTTCTCTTTTTCAAGCGCGGCAATATCTGTTTTTGGGTTGGCTACTGCTTGCTCCAAAGCCTCATCGTGTATTTCTTCTGCATGTGCGCCATGCAGAAACTTATGCGCTAGTTTTTCAAAACCTTCAAAACATAAATATGCGCCACCAAGCATGAGTAAAGGCGTAATGACCCATGGTGCAAAATAGCTGATCGCTAGCGCGGCTGGCACTAGAATAAGCTTGTTGACCAGCGAGCCTTTTGCCACAGCCCACACCACTGGTAACTCGCGCTCCGCCGCAACACCGTTGACTTGTTGGGCGTTAAGCGCAAGGTCATCGCCCAACACGCCTGCTGTTTTTTTTGCGGCCATTTGAGTCATAACTGAGACGTCATCTAGTATTGTTGCAATATCATCTAAAAGTGCGAGTAAACTACCTGCGGCCATGCGTGATCCTTAATGCTACTGTTGGGTTTATTTGATTTACTGAGTATTAACTTACTTATTGCCAGGATTTTTGCCGAGCTTTCTTTGCAAGGTGCGTCTATGCATATTCAAACTTCGCGCTGTGGCTGATATATTGCCATCATGCTCGGCTAATACTCTATGAATATGCTCCCACTCCAAGCGTTCTACTGACAGTGGGTTGGAAGATAATTCTACTTCATCGTCGCCAGTTTGTTTTTCGAAAGCAGCGACAATTTCATCTGCATCTACTGGCTTGGCCAAATAATGAGTCGCACCTAGTTTGATGGCTTCTACCGCCGTAGCCACACTAGCAAAACCAGTGAGCACAACAATGCGCGTACCAGCATTCAGGCTAGCTAATTGCCGAACCAGCACTAAGCCAGAGTTGCCCGACATCTTTAAATCAACCACCGCAAATTCTGGCGGATCGTTTTTAGCGATTTTAAACGCACTTTCGGCACTGTAGGCTAGCGTGACTAAGAAGCCGCGTTTTTGCATTGCGGGTGCAAGTGCATTTAGAAAATCTTGGTCATCATCGACTAACAGCAGCGTAGCCTTTTCTGAGATTTCACTCTCAGTATTTGTGTTGTTACTCATTTTTTAGATTCTCATGTTTGAGCTGATAAGCTTAATTTTCCAAAAGTAATTTTTTTAGAGGTAAATTAACTCGCGTCATCACGCCACCCTCAGCATGGTTATTTAAGCTTAATTCACCGCCGTAGCGCGCTAGTGTCGTTTGCGTTAAATATACGCCAAGTCCCATTCCTTTTTCATCTTTAGAGGTAAAAAATGGTGTGCCGAGTTTATTTTTAGTCTCTGCACTTAAGCCTTTGCCAAAATCTCTAATTTGGATGGTCAGTATTTTATCATCCCACTCCGCGTTAAATAACACGCGTTCTGGAGATTCGTCAGCGGCATTATCCAACATGTTTTGTAAGGCTTGCGTTAAGGTTCTGTCTACCACAACATTGGGGTTGAATATGTTGCTAGGCATACTCACTACTAGCTCCGTTGCTGGGCGAGTATCGCGCCAGCGCTGAATAGCATCTTGTAAGAAATCACGCAAAGATAAGCCTTGCATAGCATCGGCACGTGCTTGACCCGCATTACGCGTGATGCTAGATAATATTTCTTTGCAGCGTGACACTTGTTTTTGCAAAATACCTAGTTGCGCTAATAGCTCTGGCTGATTGGCATACTCCTGAGTAAGTTCTTTGCTGATTATTGCCATTGTGGCTAGTGGCGTGCCGAGTTCGTGTGCGGCACTGGTGGCAAGCGTACCTAGCGCTAACATACGCTCACTCTCTAATGCTTTTTCGCGGACTTCGGCAATTTTATTATCGTAATCTCGCAAGTTTTGTCCAATACGCGCAATGAATATCGCCACAATCACCGAGCTTACAACAAAGCCTATCCACATGCCGACTAGGTGAATGTCTAATTTATCATCGCCACGCATATGCATGTGCAGATGCGAAAGCGGCACATGGTAAAACATCAGTAAGGTATAGCTAGCAATGCTTAAGCTTGCAATCAGCCAAGCATAAGCAGTTCTTAAAGCAACGGCAGCGACGGTAATTGGCAGTAAATACATCCAAATAAACGGGTTACTGTAACCGCCGCTAAAGTAAAAAAGCAACGAGAGTGCGGCAATATCACCTAGCAACTGCATGACTAATTCACGTTGTGAAGTTTGCACGGTTGTTCTTAAGCGCCACCATGCAATGAAGCTAAGCAATCCTAAAGCAGCTATTGCTGTAATTAAAGGTGCATAAGGGAGGGGAATTGAAGCTTGATTTAAAGCCAAAATAACCAAGCTCAGACAAGCCATTACCACGCCTCGCAACATAATTAAACGCTGCATGTTGTGGCGTGTAGCGTTGCTGATAGATTGTTGTGCAATATGCATGGGTTTATGTAAGCTTAGGTAAAGTGAAGTACATTATAAAGTGCTAATGAAAATAATACCTTAAGCCTGTTGATAATTCACCTGTGACAAATTGTCGCGCGGCAATATGCCACATTCCACTGAATTAATTAATCACATAAAATCCCGTAATAAAAATAGTTTAGGGGATGGATATGCTTAAAAAAATTACAATAAGCACTTTATTGCTTACTTTTAGTTGCTTTGCATTTGCGGAAGAGGCTGTTTCTCAATTAGCAGAGTCAACTGATGACTCTGCTACCCAAATGGAATCGATGCAGATTCACGCCGTAGCTGCCGACAAAACTGCAGTACCAGCAAATGTACCTTCTACAACAGAGGGTGTTACTGCCCAAAAAATAGCGGAAAGCGTGAACTCAGTATCCTCTGCTGGTGCATTATTATATTTGCCCAGCGTTCATGTGCGTGAGCGTTTTATTGGAGACGTGAATGGAGGTTTGGCAATCCGAGGTTATGGCGTTAATTCAAGCGCGGAAACAATTGTCTATGCCGATGGTCTGTTGCTCTCTAACTTCCTGAATAATAGTTGCTGCCCAGGCCCGCGCTGGGGAATCGTACCGCAAAATGCCATCGATCGTGTGGACGTGATGTATGGCCCATTCTCTGCGCTATATCCAGGAAACTCAGTGGGTGGTGTGGTGCTGATGAAAACCCATATGTCTGATAAGTTTGAAGCCCATGCAAAGTTGGATGTATTTAATGAAAATTTTAAGTTGTATGGTACCGATGCTAACTTTACTGGTGTTCACGGCGCTGCGACGATAGGTAATAAAATTAATGACTTCTCTTTTTGGCTAAGTGCTGATCATTTAGATAATCATAGTCATCCGACAGACTTTACGCCAGCTGTACTGAAGACAGGCGCAGCTGCTAGTGCAGGTCAATTTACGATAGTATCAGGGGCTAGTTATGATAAGGATATTGGAAATAAGCCGAGAGTAACAACTGCTTCAATTAGCGCTGACCACACGGTAAAAGATGATGTCACTATCAAGTTAGGCTATGACGTTACGCCAACTTTACATGGCACATATACCTTTGATATTTGGCAGAATGATTCCGATAAAAAAAGTGATACTTACTTGAGAGATGCTGCCGGTAATAAAATTTATGGCACGAGCACTACACCTGGGTTATTTAGGTATTTAAGAATTGATGGTAAAGATTATAGCGTCACAGCTCCCTATGTTAGCCAAGGTAAAAGTGAATACGTGATGCATGGCCTAGCGCTTAAAACGGATACTGGTGGAATTTTTGATTGGGAGGTTAATGCAAGTTACTTCAACCAAAATAAAGACGTAGTGCGCCAATCGTCAGGCAACTTTGGCACCACGCCAGGAGAGGGGGCTGCCAAAGGAACGATTACCATTGGTGATGGTACAGGCTGGCGTAATTTTGATGTACGAGGTGAGTTACGACCTGATGGAAATTTAAAAAGTACGCATCAAATTAGTTTAGGTTTTCATACTGATACTTACACAACCAAGACTGATCAATATAACCTTGGTACGGGTAATTGGATGACGAGTAGCCAAGGCGCTTTGAACACTAATTCCAGAGGTGAGACTTCAACAGTTGCAGTTTATTTACAGGACGCATGGCAAATTTCACAAGATTTAAAATTAGTGATTGGTGGTCGAGAGGAACAATGGGAGGCCACAAAGGGTAGTAACTATGCAAACGGCGCGAATGTCACTTACAAAGATAAAACGGTTTACGCTTTTTCACCAAAAGCTTCACTGTCTTATCAGGCCTCTGATGATTGGGGGTTAAAAGCCTCTTATGGGCGTGGGGTGCGTTTCCCAACGGTGAACGAGTTGTTTAAAAGTGTTGGTATTACGCCTATCGGCTCCTCAACACAGTTAACTAGCGCTCAAATATTAGCTGCTGGATTTCCTGCTCCGTATAACGTTCCCTTGACCAATAACTCTGGGCTAACACCTGAAACTGCAGACTCTTGGGAGCTCACAGCAGAAAGACTTCTACAAAGTGGCGTATGGCGTACATCAGTATTTGGTGAAGAAAAACAAGATGCGCTGATTTCACAAACTGACATCACAACATTGCCAGGCTATAGCTTCTCTACAGTCATTAACGTGGATAAAGTACGTACTTATGGTGCTGAAACTGCATTGCAAACTAGTGATATGTTGATCAATGGTCTCGATTTTTCAGGTAGCCTTGCTTATATCCACACTCGAGTAGTGAGTGACGCTGCTGACCCACGTTTGGTTGGCTCCGAACTACCTTTAATCCCGACATGGCGTGCTGCATTACAAGGGACTTATCATGCGTCGAATGATTTGTCATATAGCTTAGGTTGGCGCTACAGCGGCAGGCAACATAGCGGTACGATCAACGCAGCCACTCAACAATACCCCGACCCCAACCCAGGTGTTTATGGAGGACGTAGTAATTTCAGCGTATTCGATGCCAAGGTTTTATATAAATTCGCTAAGCAATGGTCGGTGTCTGTAGGCGTGGACAATATTACTAATGAAAAATATTTCACTTTGTATCCTTATGCGCAACGCACAGTCTTTGCTGGCGTAAAGTTTGATAATTAGTTGATGGCGCAACACAAACTGTAGGTTTACTATGTATAACACTATTTGGCGCTGGCATTTTTACGCAGGTTTGTTTTGTATTCCTTTCGTGTTGGTACTTTCAATCACAGGGGCGATATATTTATTTAAACCACAAGTTGAAGCTGTACTAGACCAACCTTACGATCATCTGGTTATTACTGGTTTGCCAGCGAGTGCAGAGGCGCAAGTCAGTGCTGCGCTTGCCGCAGTACCTGGATCAACACTCAATGCATACGAATTGCCTGAAACACCTCATTCAGCAGTTCGTGTGTTGGTTGGTCAAAAACGCGATTTAACACGTGTTTATGTTCACCCGCAATCTTTGCAAATCTTGAAAATAGAGCAAGAAGATGACAAGTTTATGCGCATTGTGCATAGGCTGCACGGCAATCTACTTATTGGTGATAATGGTTCATATTTGGTTGAGTTGGCTGCTTCTTGGGCAATCGTCATGTTGATTACTGGGCTATATTTGTGGTGGCCGAGTAATATTAAAAACATGGCGGGGATTGTGTATCCACGGCTGAGTAAAAATTCACGCGTATGGTGGCGAGATTTACATGCGGTCACTGGTTTTTGGATTTCATTTTTTACACTTTTTCTACTTTTATCTGGTCTACCTTGGGCAAAGTCTTGGGGCGGTTTATTAAAAGAAGTCCGGCAAATGAGTTCTGCTAAGGTCGTTCAGCAGGATTGGACGACAGGACGCTCGTCAGAGCTGGCAGAGCGCCAAAAGATGAACATGCAAAATATGAGTATGGATGATTCTGAGCATGCAGAGCACCTTGGACATCAGCACAAGATGGATAAAAATGGCATACATAAAATGAACACGCCTAAATTTGACTATAGTGCTTTAGACCGAATAGTCGCTAGCGTTCGGCCTTTAAATTTAGCCGCGCCAGTATTAATTTTGCCTCCATCTAAAAAGTCGCAAGAATGGACGGCAAGTTCTAAAGCACAGAATAGACCCTTACGTGCTGACCTTGTGCTTGATGCGATGACAGGCGAAATTAAGTCAAGAAAAAACTTTGCAGATAGACCACTGCTAGATCGAATTATTGGGTACGGGGTTGCCATTCATGAAGGTCAGCTTTTTGGCTGGTTAAATCAGTTATTAGGTTTGTTAACAGCATTGGGTTTGGTGTTGCTATCAGCTAGCGCTATGGTTTTGTGGTGGAGGAGACGATTGCCAGGTTTGCTAGGTGCGCCACAAACGCGCGCAACTTTATCGTTTGCACCTGTTCTAATAACAGTAATCGTTATACTTGGTGTGTTGTTGCCTTTTCTTGGTATTAGCTTAATAGCTACACTACTTGTTGAACGCTGGATATTACGTTATATTCCTTCAGCTCGAAATTTTCTCGGATTAAATTAGGTCGTTACTGTGTGCAAATGAATGCTTCATTGTCTGAAGATAAGATAAACAAGATTGCAGGTTTATTGCTGGTGCTCGCTTTGCATGGCGCTTTGCTCTATGTGGCAATGAGTTATAAGCTTATTCCACCACCTCAAGAAGCGGTTACTTTGTTTGTGAATATGATTAATCCTCCACCGAAAAAAGAAGAACCTCCGCCACCTGAGCCACCTAAACCACCACCAAAAAAAGTCGAGCTAGTTAGGGAGAAACCAGTATTACGACCGCTACCGGCCCCAGTTTTAGTGGCTGAAGCGCCTGTGACTTCTCCTGTTGAACATGTTGCGCCACCTCCGCCTCCGCAGCCTATCATTGAAACGCCACCAGCACCTGTAATAGAAGAACCCGCAAAGCCAGCACAGCCTGTTGTGATGTCTTCTGAGTTGTCTCTGGCTTGCCCAGATCGAAGTCCGCCTAATTACCCTGCAATTTCACGACGTTTAGGTGAGCAAGGCCAGGTTAAGCTGAAGGTGGAGTTAGATGAAACTGGACGCGTTACTTCTGCTCGGGTGGTTGAGAGCTCGGGCTATAAGCGCCTGGATGATGCAGGTTTGGCAGCAGTTAAAAACTGGCGTTGTAACCCAGCTACGCGTGATGGTTTAGCAGTGCGTGCAATAGCTTTGCAGCCATTAGATTTTATTCTTAATTAATTAGTTTTAATGATTCTCTTTTAGAGGTGTTTTGATATGTCACAAGAATTAGGCGTTGCAAATTTTATTGCAAATGTAGATGCAGTTGGTAAAACGGTGCTGGTGTTTCTACTCATTTTATCCGTAGCGAGTTGGTATTTAATGGTGACTAAGAGCTTAGCTAATTGGCTTGAGGCTCGACGCGCTAAAGTTTTTTTAGATAAGTTTTGGCAAGAACATTCGATTGAAAGTTTAAGACTGAGTTTGCAGAAAAATAAGCCTAATAATGCTTTTGCTAGTTTGGCGACTGAAGGTGTTGATGCGCTCAGAAATGCAAATACGCATGGTATTCAGAAATTAGCCGCTGCTGGTGGCATGTCGGAGTTTATGACGCGCGCTTTACGCAATGGCATCGACCAAGAGTCAGCACGCAGTGAGTACGGGCTAACTATTTTGGCAACGGCTGGTTCAGCTTCGCCTTATATTGGCTTGTTTGGTACGGTTTGGGCAATTTATCACGCGCTAGTGAATATTGGTCTTTCTGGACAAGGCACGTTGGATAAAGTAGCCGGCCCTGTAGGTGAGGCGCTGATTATGACAGCAATAGGTTTGGCAGTGGCGATTCCAGCGGTGTTTGCCTACAATGCATTTAATCGCCGCAACCGTATGTGGCTTGCTAAGCTGGATGCTTTTGCGCACGACTTATTTGTGATGCTGACAATAGGTAATACCGATGAAAAAAGCAAACCTGAACTCAAGTCAGTGGACAATGCATCATGAGTTTTGGCAGCTTTAACTCACAACAACAGCACTCGGCAAAGGCAGAAATCAATGTTGTACCGCTAGTGGATGTGATGTTGGTACTTTTGGTGATATTCATTATCACTGCGCCGTTACTCACGCATTCAGTAAAAGTTGATTTACCAAAAGCCTCTAGTACACCCAATATCACTAAGCCTGATCATATTGAGCTTGCTATTCGCGAAGATGGTAGTCTGTTTTGGAATGGTGAACCTGTACCTAAAGCCTCATTACCTGAGCGTTTTGCTATTGAGGCAAAAAAAGATCCTCAGCCAGAAGTGCATATCAAGGCCGATAAATTAACCCATTATGAAAATGTAGCCATCGTAATGTCAGATGCAGCTAAAACGGGATTGGTTAAAATTGGCTTTGTGACCGACCCTACGCTTGGGCAGTAAGTGCAATGTATAAGCAAGCGCCATGAAAATTAGCTTATGCGTTGACAATATCTGATAAACCTTTAGTCTGACTTGCTTTCTAGCAAGTCTGCATCCATGAAATAACTGATTCTTTTACGCGGATTCAAGTAGGCCAATACTTCTACAGGGAGTTGATTAGGGCGCAAGCAGACGTTGATGTTGATATTAGGCTCTTCACGTAAATCGATAATCTGCGGTTCAAGTCGCTCTGTCAGTGGGTCATGCAACATCACAAACGGTCTAAGCGGCTTGTTTGGGTTAACCGAAATAACCGTAGCATAACTTCCAGTAGAAAGCTGCACGATGCTACCAGGTGGGTAAATGCCTAGTGATTTAATCAAACGTTTAAGTAGTGACTCATCATATTTTGCACGTTGGTTGGCATACATATGCGCAAGTGCTTCGTAAGGCGTTTTGGCTAAGGCAATATTGTTTGGGTTACATAGGTTGTCATAGCTATTCACTAGCGCAATTAATCTAGCAAGTGGGTCAGTTTGCTCGCTACGCAAATGTTTTGGATAGCCAGAGCCGTCTGCGTGCTCATGGTGCTGAAAAATTACTTTGCCAATTCGCACAGGTAAGCCAACTTCTTGCGCCATTCGTGCACCGATTTCACTATGTTGCTCATAATGTTCTTGTTCTGATTTTGTTAGAGGATCTTTTTTTAATAAAATTTTGTCTGATATTTCAGCTTTGCCAATATCATGAAATAAAGCTGCCATACCCAATAAGCGCGCATCTTCTTTAGACATTTCTATAGACTTTGCGATAATCAACGCAAGTACAGTAACATTGAGTGGGTGTACAAAATGTGCGTCACTAGAGCGATTGCCATTGAGTGCATGCACCGCAACATCACCTTCCATTAAGGCGGTGTCCACCATGTCATTTACAATTAAAGCGGCTTGTTCAATCGAGGCGGTTGGGTCAGTAAGAATATTGCGTGTGACCTGTCTAGCGATATTGCTGGTGTTGACGAACTTTTTCTCACATTCGTTAATTGCATGATGTAATTCTTTAAGCCGCAGATTTTGTTTGTTTGCAATATTGTTGACGACTTCGACTACAATCGGGCTCGCTGT
Source organism: Burkholderiales bacterium (assembly GCA_038327905.1). Classification (GTDB taxonomy): domain Bacteria; phylum Pseudomonadota; class Gammaproteobacteria; order Burkholderiales; family Methylophilaceae; genus Methylotenera. Next base: position 102,891 of record JBBQLN010000004.1, on the reverse strand, counting down.
AGGCTCTACTGATACAGTAGGTGCTTCAACTTTCATTGGTAAGGGCTGACAGTCGCTACGTTTTGGGTCATAGCGCAATTTCTTTAGACCGGTCTTTTTGATGATAGAAATTTGTTCTTCATCTTTGACCTTAAAATTACTGAGCGTGAATGGATGATCCATCCAGCCTAAATCCAGATGCACATAGATGCCCACTTGTAGTTGTGAAACGTCAATAAAATGCTGCGTATTAGTTTGCATGTTCTTCACCTTGATTTATTTCTTTTTCTAATAGTTTTGAAAATTCTGCTGTAGTGATGGGTTTGCTATACAAGTAACCTTGCGCTTCTTCACAACCCATTGCACTTAAAAAATCTGCCTGTGCTTGGGTTTCTACCCCTTCGGCAATCACGCTAAAGCCTAAGCTGCGCGCCATCGCATAAATAGCATTGGCAATTGCCGCATCATCTAAATCTTCGGGTAAGTCGCGTACAAAAGACTGATCAATTTTTATCTTATCTAACGGTAATCTTTTTAGGTGCGAAAGTGATGAGTAGCCTGTGCCAAAGTCATCAATGGCTAATTTGAGTCCAAGTTGTTTGATACGATTGAAGGTGTCAATCACATACTCGGTATTTTGCATCACTGTACTTTCGGTAATTTCAAGCTCCAACATGTGTGGGTCGCAATCAGTTTCCATCAAAATGCCGTAAACAGTATCTGCAAAGTTGCTTCGCATAATTTGTACGCCTGACACATTGACAGAAATCCATTGAATAGCATGGCCTGCTTGATGCCAACGCACCATTTGATAAGCTGCTTCGCGAAGCACCCATTCACCAATTTGCACAATCAAGCCAGTATCTTCCGCGAGTGGAATAAATTTGGCTGGAGAAACTAACCCTAATTGAGGATGGTTCCAGCGAATAAGCGCTTCAGCACCGATAATCTTGCCAGTTAAAAGGGAGACTTGAGGTTGGTAATACACCTCAAACTGCTTGCGCTCTAAAGCATGGCGCAATTGGCTTTCTAGATTAAAACGTTCAACCGCATTTTTACTAAGTTCATCAGAGTAAAAGCAGTGACTATTTTTACCTTTATTCTTGACCTGATACATTGCAATATCGGCAGCTTTAATCAAGCCTTCAACATCTTCGCAATCTCTAGGGAAGATTGAAATGCCTACACTAGCGCTAATGTAAATCTCATGGCCATCAATATTGAATTCAATTTGAAGCGCATGAATGATTTTTTTAGCCACTAAGGCGGCATCGCTTGGGTTGTTAATCATATCCATCATGACCACAAATTCATCGCCACCTAGTCGCGCGACTACGTCGCTCTCACGCATGGATAGGCTGATCCTTTTAGATGCTTCGAGAAGTAATTTGTCGCCAACTTGGTGGCCAAGGCTGTCATTCACGGCTTTAAATCGGTCTAAATCTATAAACAATAGGGCGATACTATGGTGATCGCGCTCAGCACGCTTTATAGAATGTTCTAGCAGTTCATTTAACAGGCGGCGATTTGGTAGACCTGTAAGCGGGTCATGGTTGACCAGTTCATGCAATCTGTTTTGCGAGCGTTTAATGTCTGTAATGTCCGCAAACACGCCAACATAGTTAACGATTTTTTCTGCATTGTCTTTTACCGCAGTAATGGTTAGCCATTCATAATAGGTTTCACCAGATTTGCGTTTGTTCAACACTTCGCCATGCCAACGACCATCTTTCTTTAAGCCGCGCCACATTTTTCTATAGAAGCTGTCATCGTGCATACCAGACTGTAATATTTTAGGTGAAGCCCCTAACACCTCAGCTTCTGAGTAACCAGTAATTTCGCTAAAACCTTTATTAATCGCAACAATGCGTAACTTTTCATTAGTAATTAAAATACCTTCACTAGCGCTATCAAAGGCGATTTTGGCTTGATGTAATCGTTTGCCTGTGTGCTCTCTTTGTATTGCAACGCCTAATGATCGGCCTATCGCCATCAATGATCCAAGCTCTTGTGGCGTGGTTTTAATCAAGTCGTGGCAACGCTCGATAATGATGTTGCCCCACCAAGTATGGTCTGAAAACAGCGGAACGATGGCAATAGATTGCGTATCATTTTGTTCAAGGATTTGACGTTCTGAACTTGGTAAATCACGAATGTCGCCAAAAACAGGGTCGCCATGTTGCAGGGCATCTTTCCAGCGTTTTAAACGTACGTCATTAAAGTCGATGGCTTCAAGCGCATTATCAGCACTCATGAACCCCGGTACTGACCATCGGTACAAGATTTTTGCATTTGTAGAATCTTCAATATTTGCAACATCGCTACTATTAATTTCTGTATTTTTAAGGATGGTTGCGCGAGTAAAGCGCAATGCCAAACATAGTTGTTGCAATACCGTTGCTGCGACTGTGTGCCATGATTCAGAGGAGTGTAACAGCCAGTCGCAGGAAATCAGCGCATCTAGAATAGCGCTGCGGTCGCGTAAATGACTTTCGGCCATTTTACGTTCAGTAATGTCGCGCCCAAGCGTCACCAAGCCGTGACGGCTACCGTCATCATTAAACAACGGCACTTTAATCACATCTAATACTTTTGTGCCACCATGTGGCAGTGAAATCATCTCTTCATTTCTTACAGAGCGACCTATTTTCCATGCTTGGTCATCAGAGTTTTTTGAGTGGCGGAAAGCTTCTTTAAACACAGGGTTAGATTGAGTCGCAAGCTCCATATCAGTTTTATGCTGATAGTCTTGTTGATCTAGTTGGTAGAGTTCTAGGCTGCTAGCGTTCGCTTCTAACCAGCGGTTTTTTTCATCTTTAAAGCAAATAATATCTGGGCTAGCATCAATCAAATTGCGAAGTAGTTTTTCAGTATGTCTTAACTGTAATTCTGTACTTACGCGGTCTGTGATGTCGTGCATATGCAAAATATAGCCAGATTGCGTGTCTGCAAATGCTTTGTTTTTAGATGCAAATACTTTCAAGGTACGCAATGCATTACCAGAAGCGTATTGCAACAAAAAATCACTACTGGATTTTTTGAGTTCAGCAACAATGCGCTTATTAATCGCTTTGGGTAATTGCCCAATTCTAACCGCCACTTGCTTTAGATTAAGGCTGAAAATTTCTCTGGCATAAGGATTTGCATAACTGACGTTGTATTTTTCATCCATCGCAATAATGGCAACACCTTGCAACGAACCTAATAAATGCCATGCAAGTGTAAGTTCGCTAGACATGAATCTACTCAGATGGCTTGCGCTATCTGGCATGGATTGAATCTCAGTTAATTTACTTAAGTTTTTCAATTGCTTATACATTTCAAAAAAGTGCTAATAAGACTTATGTTAATCATCTCGGCTTGCAAACAGTTTGAATATTAAATACAAATATATTGAATTTAAGTGATGTGTTTTTATCGACCATAATTACTAAAGCTTGAATGTGAGTATAAGTACCTAGATGCAAAAGTAATCTTTGAATTAAAAGGACTTAGAGGCGCTAATTTACAAATTAGCCATTGAATTTTTTAAGAGTCAGCAGGTGAATGGGAATTGGAGTATGCTGATATCCATAACAATGTTTAGATGAAATTCAACATGGTCAAAGTTTTTAGTCTTGCACTTTTAGCGGTACTCATCTTTATTCAGACTTCTGCATACGCGATTGAAGAGGGTAAGCTTGCACCAGCTTTATCCGCTAAGTTATTAGACGGCAAATCATTTTCAACTGAATCGTCAAAAGGTGAGGTGGTGATTGTGAATTTCTGGGCGACTTGGTGTCCGCCATGCAGGAATGAAATGCCTGCTTTTGAGAGCTATTATCAAAAACATAAAAATCAAGGGCTTAGAATTATTGCAGTGAGCATAGATGAACCTGCAGAGTTGACTAAAGTACAAGAAGTGATGCGTGATTTTACTTTTGATGCGGCATTAGAAGCTGAAACTCAGCATAAGGGTTACGGCCGTATCTGGCGGTTACCCTTAACCTTTGTGATCGATCGAAAAGGCATTTTGCGCAAGGATGGCTGGTATGGTGCCGCAGGCATAGATCAGCCCTTACTAGAGAAAATTGTTACGCCGCTACTCGAAGAAAAATAGTGGCTTATCAATTAAAAACTAAAACGTAATCCTGTTGAGAGTAAAACATTAGGCTCAATTTGGTAGCCATTCACGTGTTGATAAACGGGCACTTGTAAAAAACCAAAGGCTTGCACAGTTTTGTTAATAGGCACGGTAACGCCTGGGCTAATATAAAGCAAAGTGGCGCCGCTATTGGCAATGTCAGCATTCGCACCAGATTCGCGTTTTTCAATACGAGTATTGAATTGCAATTGTGGAATAAACGACTCAAAACCCATGTAACGCACGCCAGCTGTAGCATTTAAACCGTTGCCAGGACGAAAGTCATCATGCGTGTTCAGTGCAATTTGAATAGTGGCTTGTGCAAAATAATCCCAGTCACGATTGATACTGCCAAAATGATAGCCACCTAGCAATAGATCTGTAGTGCCCGTCCCTAGCTGTAAGCCTCTATCCAGTGCTGAACCATCATTGAAAGTATCATTAGTTTCACCTGTGGGGAGCTTCAGGCCAAATGTAATGCCACTACTGTGGTCTGCACTTAAGCCTTGATAACGCCCACTGACACGTATATCTCCTATGCCTTTTGATGATGACGTTATGATGGCTGTTGTATTTGGATAAGCATCGCCATAAGTACCATGTGAGCGGCTGAACACTGGAACTAGCACATTAATTGCCCAGTCTTGGTTAAAGCTATGATCTAAGCCTAGTGTCAGATTACGATTGATGGTGGTGTCTTGCACTTCACTGCCAGTTCCAGCAACTTCATCGCGGCTTACAGAGTTTGTGCCATTTCGGTAATCATTTTGTTTGAAGTAGTCGAAGCGTATATCAAAGCGTGTGCCTTCTCCTGTTGCAATCCCCTGTGAAGACCAGTCTGAATTTAGCGTACAACCACAACTTGAGCAAGCTAACGCATTTGGAGATGCGATTAAGGCTAGAGCAATAAGTGATGCGGAGGCTAGGTAATTTTTGATTGGAAATGACATGGTATTCGCATTCAACATAGAAACTATAAAATTAGATTATGGTGCAGTTTGACCATAGAGTAAATGTGACAAATTGTCGCAGAAGGGGTTGTAAACTGAATACAGTAAAATATTCGTTTTAAATATTCTCTGAGTTAGAATCCTAAGATGGAAAAATTATTAGCATTTTGTTTGATTTGCTTATCTTATTGCGCAAGCGCACATGAGGAGCATACCCGCCCTGCTGAGAACTCGTTAGCAATTAGTGTAGCATTTGATGCGCAAGGCGAACTATGGAGAGTCGGTGAGAAAAATGGTTTGATATTGGTCGATTCAAGCCGTGACCTAGGTAAAACGTTTTCTAACCCAGTGCAAGTTACCCCTAATGTGCAAAAGATTGGTTCAGGTGGCGAAGCGCGACCTAAGATAGCCATCGGTCCAGAAGGTAATATTTACCTCACTTGGACAGAGGCTCTAAAGAAGCCATTTACTGGATATATTTGGTTTTCACGTTCAACCAACGGCGGTAAAAATTTTGAAAAGCCAATCATTGTGCACACTGACCGCTCAGAGATTACACATCGATTTGATGCGCTAAATGTTGCAAAAGCTGGTGATGCAAAAGGCAAAGTGACCGTTACTTGGATTGATAAACGTGATTTAATTGCGGCTAAATCAGCAGGTAAGCCCTATGAAGGTGCGGCGATTTATTACGCAACGTCAATCAATCAAGGCGCGAGTTTTTCGCCCGAACAAAAGTTGGCTGACAGTAGCTGTGAATGTTGCCGTATTGCATTAACCAATAAGCCAGATGGCACTGTGGTGGCGATGTGGCGCCATGTATTTGAGGATGGTGAGCGCGACCACATGATCGCTGAAATTCCTGCACAGCCAAATCAAGCACCCATAACTAAACGCGCAACTTTTGGCCGTTGGAAAGTTGATGGCTGTCCGCATCACGGCGCGGCGCTTGCCACTGGTGGTGAAGGTAAAGACTGGTGGGGCTATCATATGGCATGGTTTGACGGTGGCAATGACGATTCTGGTAAAGATGCTAGCTTGTTTTATGCACGTATGGATGGCGAAGCTTGGGTTTCTTCGCCGCCGAAAAAATTTGGTAAGCATAAGAATCAAGCAGGGCACCCAGTTTTATTGAGTATGGGGGAAAGTATTTGGTTGGTTTGGCGTGAAATCGAAATTAAGAATATTGCGAAACAAAATGTCATAAAAGGCATGTTCTCTGATGACGGCGGTAGAAGTTGGAGTGATGCAAAAGAGCTAGCCAGTAGCGGTTCAGACAAAGCAGATTACCCACAGTTGTTAGCCTATGGTAATCAAGGTTATTTGGTTTGGAATACGGAAAAGGAAGGTTTAAAGGTAATTCCTCTATAACCGTTGTTCAATGCCTGAAGTGATACTCACTTTATCATAGTGAGTATTCGTCACATATGTTGATTGCTTCAACATATTTTAAACATCTAACTCTTTAGATGTTTAGTAGTTAGAGTGTTAGGTTTAATCATTGCGTTACGAAATCTATATTCAATCAGCCTTTTTGTATGAGTGATGTAATTCGAGAAAATAATTCAACGAACATTTAAGAGTAGGCATGACTATTGCTTATCTTGTAGTGAAGCGTTTAAATTATGTGTGTCGGATTGAATAGGGTTGAAAATGTTGCAAATTGATTTTATTAAGATGATTAACATTCATGTTGCCCTGAAAAATTATTTAATTGAGTTGTTATCAAATGAAGAAGTTAAATCTTTAGATTATGAGAAGATTAAACAAGATAATGTATGTTATTTGGGTAAATTGATTGAGAGTAACGAGCAAGAGCTCACTACCTTACCAGCCTTTGAGGATTTACGACGGTTGCATGCAAATTTTCATGGATTAACCGCTGAAATTCTGCGTTTACATCAAGCTGACCAACCTGAAAAAGCCATGCAATTATTGCATGGTAGATTTGAAATGGTTTTTAGAAAGGTAAAATCAAGAATTATTTTATTATCGCAACAATACAATGCTAGTCATAGCTCAGTGATTAAATCTAATAGAACATTAAAATCAACTAAAGCATTAGATACACCACACTTTTGAGTTGCGCGTTAATTCCATCCAAATAGCCCAAGCACTGGCGCTACTTAGCAACAAGCCCGCAAGGCGCATGCCATAGGGCTCTACCAAATTTGTTTTGAGTTTAAGCCATAACCATGGTGCAAAAAACAGTGAGATTGCCGACCCTACAGCAAATGCCGCCATACTAAGCGCACCACCTAGTGGATTACCGTTGAATGAGGCAATGATAAGTGCTGAATAAAGTAAGCCACAAGGCATTAGCGCCCAAAGCATACCAATATAAAAATAGCCGCCGTTTATTTGACTGAGTTTTTTAACGTGCTGCCAAATGCGTCGACCTGCTTGGTCTATCCATATTGGTTGGCGTGCATAAATGAGTAATATCACACCCCAGAAAAAAACCAACACATGGAAAAACGTCCATAAAGGATGCAAAACTGCACTATAGCTAGATAGCCACGCAATACTTTGAATCGCAAATGTGGCGATTGCGCCCAATAAAGCGTAGCCGCAGACTCGGCCTAAGTGATAAAAATAAATAGCATAAGGTTTATCTGGTGATTGCGTGAACGAGGTGCAAGCCGCACCGCACATAGCTACACAGTGCGGGCCACCAGCCAAGCCCATGACTAGCGCGCTATAGATAAGTGCTGTTTGCATATTTGATTGATAATGTTTGAAAGGCTAGTCGTTTGTGGAAAATTAAAGCGAGCTTTGCTTGATAGCTCTTAATTTTAAAATTAGCCTGATTATTCTTTATCTTCCTCGGCCTCAAAAATCCGACGACCTTCTTCTTCAATATCTTCGAACTGACCGCGATAAACCGCCCACCAAAGGCCACCCAGAACCACCAAGCCCATGACAACGGAAAGCGGTACGAGTATAAATAAAATGTCCATTATTTGGCCTTAGTTTCTGAGAAAGTCGTTAAACGCAATGCGTTTAGCACCACGATGATTGAGCTCACAGCCATGCCTAAGCCTGCTAACCAAGCGGATAATACGCCAAAAAATGCGAGTGGAATGCACACCATATTATAAATAACTGCCCAAGCAATATTTTGTTTGATGATGGTCATGGTTTTGCGGGCATGGTGAATTAGTTGGGGGATTTGACTAATATCGCCATTCAGCAACACATAATCAGCATGGGCAAGCGTAAGCGGCACACCTTTACCCATAGCAATAGAGACATGGGCGCTAGCTAAAATCGGCCCATCATTTAAGCCATCGCCCACCATGAGTATGTTCTTGCCTTGCTGCTTGAGTGCTTGCAATCGTGATAGCTTGTCTTGCGGACTGCACGCCGCCTGAAATTGTGTAATACCAATTTCGTTGGCAGTGTTCACTACAGTGTGCACTTGGTCGCCAGACAGCAGCTCCACGCTTAGATGTGCATCTTTTAACTCTTGAACGGCTAGTGCTGCATTATGCTTAACTGCCTCATGCAAGCTAAATGTGGCCAACCAGCCATTGGCATCAGCAAGAAACACTTGTTGGGAAAGTTCACTATGTTCGTCTATATCGCAAAACTTGGCAGAGCCTAGCTTCAAGTGCATATTGATTAAATTTGCATAAGCTGGGTTATTTTCTGTTTGGTTAGCTTGAAAAGTAGCACTAATGCCTGAGCCAATCACTTCTTGAATATTGCTTAAAGTAATTGGGGATTCTTGAGCCGTGCTTTTCTGATTTGCGCTGACCAAAGCGCGTGAAACAGGGTGCATAGAGTGTTGGGCTATGGCTGCGGCCAACGCTAAAACACTGCTTTCGCTAAGCCCTTGTTTAAAAGTGATTGAATGCACTTCAATGTGGTCTTCAGTCAATGTGCCAGTTTTATCGAAAATAACCGTATCGATATTCGCAATGCTTTCAATGGCTTGCAGACGCCTAATCAGAATGCCGCGTTTTACAAAAGCACTCGCGCTAGAGAGCATGGCGGCTGGTGTGGCTAAAGAAAGTGCGCAAGGGCAAGTGACAATTAACACCGCGGCTGCGGTCATTAGCGCACGACCAGGATCTACACTCCATAATAAGGCTGCAGCTACCACTGCACTTAAAATGACGAAAAACAGAAACGGCCTAGCTACTCGGTCAGCCAATTGAGAAAGCCTTGGTTTTTCAATAGCAGCTTGATTAATCAAGTTAACAATCTGCCCGTATTGTGTGGATTCACCAATGTTTTTCAACACGATACTCACGGTTTGACCTAGGTTATAACTACCAGCAACCACCTGATCATGCAGATTTTTTTGTATTGGCGTTGATTCACCAGTGAGCAGCGATTCATCCACGCGGGTGTCACCCAACACCAGCTTACCATCGGCAGGAAAGGCTTCGCCTATATGCACACGAGCAATATCTCCGACTTTCAGCTGGCTGTTTAACACGCGCGTATAGGAACCATCTACGTTTTGACGTTCGATATTTTCTGGAATGCGGCTGACTAAAGCCTCCATCGAACCTAGTGTTTTGCTGTGCAATTTCACTTCAATGAGTCTGGCTGAAAGTAAAAAGAATACAAACATGGTGAGCGAATCAAAGTAGATTTTATCGCCCCACCAACCATGAGGCGCAAAAGTGGCGGCGGAACTCACAATAAAAGTGATGCCTATGCCTAGAGCCACAGGTAAGTCCATACTGATTTGTCTATGTTTTAAATCTCTAAAAGCATTAGCGAAAAATGTACTACTAGAAAACACTAATACGGGCAGGCTGAGTATCCACGATGCCCAATTGAGCAAAATGGCAATATCAGGCGTAATATCACCAGCTTTGGTAAAGTAGCTGGGGCTGGCATACATCATTACTTGCATCATGCAAAAGCCAGCAACTAACCAGCGCCAAAATGCCGCACGACTTTTTTTAGTGGCATTAAGCTGGCTCTCATTGTGAGAGGCGGGGTTTGCGCTGTAGCCCATGGCTTGAATGGCGCTGAGTATCGTTGAAGGCTTAGTTAAGGCGGGCGACCAAATCACAGAAGCACGTTTCTTTGACATACTCACTCTTGCGCTCACTACGCCAGGCAGCGCAGCTAGGCCGCGCTCTATGGTGCCAGAACAAGCGGCACAGCGTAAGCCGTCGACCAAAAGGCTAGATTCTACAAGTGAATGAGTAGGGTCATTACCCACAGGCTGACTAAAAGCTTGCCATTGGTCTTGAGTATCTAAAATGACCCAAGATGGATTTGGCGAATTTTCTTCGCTTTTAAAAATATCGGCAGTAGGCGTGCTAGTTAGCAAAATTTTTCCAAACAATTGACGGTGAGCTGAATTGAGTAAAATTAATATAACAATTAAGAGCGTGTTTTTACTAAGAAGTTTAAGATATTTAGTTGATCTTTAAAGCTTAGTTTGCATTGTAAATCAGCAGTTAAGCCCCATATTAGACTTATATCAACTGAAATGGAGTTAAAAATGCGTTTTGATAAACTAACTACAAAATTTCAACAAGCACTTAACGATGCGCAAAGCTTAGCAGTCGCTAATGATAGCCCAACCATTGAGGCCTTACACCTACTTTCTGCGTTAGTCACGCAAGAAGATGGCGGCACATCTTCTCTACTGGCGCACGCAGGTGTGCATTTAGCGCCACTTAAAACAGCGCTTACATCTGCTATTGGCAATTTAGCAAAGTCATCTGAGAGCTCTGGTGAAGTGGCAATTTCACGTGACCTAAATAATTTATTGAACGTGACCGATAAGCTATCACTTAAACGAGGTGATAGTTTTATTGCTAGCGAGATGTTTTTGCTGGCATTAACCGAAGATAAGGGCACAGCGGGCAAATTGCTTAAAGCCAACGGCTTGTCTAAATCTGCGTTGGATCAAGCAATTAATGAAGTGCGTGGCGGCGAGCAAGTGAATGAGTCTGATGCGGAATCTAACCGAGAGGCGCTTAAAAAATATACGCTAGACTTAACCGAGCGCGCCAGAATGGGCAAGCTAGACCCCGTGATTGGTCGCGATGATGAGATTCGTCGAGCTATTCAAATTCTTGGGCGTCGTACTAAAAACAACCCTGTATTGATAGGTGAACCTGGTGTGGGTAAAACCGCAATTGTAGAGGGCTTAGCGCAACGAATCGTCAATGGTGAAGTACCAGACTCGCTCAAAGGTAAAAAAGTCTTGTCATTAGATATGGCGGCTTTACTGGCTGGTGCCAAATATCGCGGTGATTTTGAAGAGCGTCTAAAATCAGTGCTAAAAGAGTTAGCGCAAGATGAAGGTCAAACGATAGTCTTTATCGATGAAATTCATACCATGGTAGGCGCAGGTAAAGCAGAAGGCGCAATGGATGCGGGCAATATGTTAAAACCAGCTTTGGCGCGTGGAGAGTTGCATTGCGTAGGTGCGACAACATTAGATGAATACCGTAAATACATCGAAAAAGATGCAGCGCTAGAGCGTCGCTTTCAAAAGGTATTGGTGGATGAGCCTACAGTAGAGGCCACCATTGCGATTTTACGTGGCTTGCAAGAAAAGTATGAGCTACATCATGGCGTGGAAATTACCGACCCAGCAATTGTGGCAGCGGCTGAACTCAGCCATCGTTACATTACAGATCGATTCTTACCCGATAAGGCGATTGATTTGATTGACGAAGCAGCTTCGCGCATCAAGATGGAAATTGATTCTAAGCCAGAAGTGATGGATAAGCTTGAACGCCGCATGATTCAGCTAAAAATTGAGCGTGAAGCGGTGCGTCGCGAAAAAGATGAAGGCAGTATAAAACGCTTTAATTTGATTGAGGAAGAGTTTGCACGTTTAGAAAAAGAGTATGCCGACTTAGAGGATATTTGGAAAGCTGAGAAAGCCCAAGTACAAGGCTCTGCTCACATTAAAGAAGCGATTGAAAAGATCAAATTTGAGATGGAAGAGGCTACCCGCAAAGGTGAGTGGCAAAAAGTGTCTGAGCTGCAATACGGCAAGTTGCCAGCACTTGAGGCGCAATTAAAACAAGCTTCTCATTCTGAATCTGCTACTACTCAAACCAAACATAAGATGCTACGTACCGAAGTGGGTGCGGATGAAATTGCCGAAGTTGTGAGTCGTGCAACAGGCATCCCTGTGTCTAAAATGATGCAAGGTGAGCGTGGTAAGCTGTTAACGATGGAAACCAAATTGCATGAGCGCGTAGTCGGGCAAGATGAAGCGGTGCGTTTGGTGTCTGACGCGATTCGCCGTTCACGTTCTGGCTTAGGTGACCCTAATCGTCCTTATGGCAGCTTCTTATTCTTAGGCCCAACAGGTGTTGGTAAAACTGAGCTTTGCAAAGCCTTAGCAGGCTTTTTGTTTGATTCCGAAGACCATCTAATTCGCATCGACATGAGCGAATACATGGAAAAGCATTCCGTATCACGCATGATTGGCGCGCCTCCTGGCTATGTGGGCTATGACGAAGGTGGCGCATTAACCGAGGCTGTACGCCGCAAACCATACTCTGTGATTCTGCTTGATGAAATTGAAAAAGCGCACCCAGATGTATTTAATGTGCTATTGCAAGTATTGGATGATGGCCGTTTAACGGACGGTCAAGGTCGTACCGTGGATTTTAAAAACACCGTGATTATCATGACGTCTAACTTGGGCAGCCAAATGATACAAAGCATGGCTGACCAAGATTATCAAGTGGTGAAACTTGCTGTGATGGGTGAAGTGAAAGCGCATTTTAGGCCGGAGTTCGTCAACCGCATTGATGAAGTAGTCGTTTTCCATGCATTGGGTGAAGATAATATTAAAGCGATTGCAGAGATTCAGTTGCAATACCTAGCTAAACGCTTAGCGGCAATGGATATGCAGTTGGAGCTCACCGATGCAGCCATTACCGAAATTGCCAATGCAGGTTTTGATCCAGTCTATGGTGCACGACCACTTAAGCGCGCAATTCAATCTGAGATTGAAAATCCATTGTCCCGTGAAATACTGTCGGGGAATTTTGCAGCAAAAGATACTATCAAAGTCGACGTTAAAGCGGGTAAGATTGTATTTTCAAAAAAGTAATTTAATGTGAAAAGCATAAGGGCTGTATTTGCAAAAAAGCATTCTTAAGTCTAGTTTTCTCTGTGCATTGCTTGCTGTTTTTTTAATGGCAGCGGGCTATGCACATGCAGAATTTAGCGAAAAAGCATTGCAAGCATTTGATAATGAGCCGCCTGTCATTAAAGATTTGCTAATGCATGCAGATGTATTAGAGGGTGATGAGGCGGATCTAGATTCTGAGTGGAAGGCTGCCAATTTATATTGTGAGGCTGCTCGCTATGGCAGTGCAGAGGGTATTTACAGGCTAGGCATGCTGTATGCATTTGGTCGAGGCGTGCCAGAAAACCGTGATTTTGCTGCTAGCCTTTTCGGGCTTGCGTCTAACCACGGTCATTATGAAGCGCAACAAATGCTTGAAACAATACAGATTAAAACGTCAGCGATGCCTGAATGTGTTTTAGAAGCGGTTGCACCAGAAAAAGCCCCCACTTTAATAGTTGCCGACACTCAACTTACGCCAGGCATAGATCAATACATTGCTAACTTACCCAAAAATAAACGCTGGGTACTGCGCTTAGTCAACTCTATTTCAAAATGGTACAAAGTCGATGAAAAGCTAGTGCTATCGATTATTTCGGTGGAATCAAATTTTGAGAATGTAGCTACCTCAAACAAAGAGGCGCAAGGGTTAATGCAGTTAATACCTGATACCGCTGAGCGCTTTAATGTTAAAAATGCCTACAATGCCACACAAAATATTAAAGGTGGCGTTGCCTACTTGCGCTGGTTATTAGCTTATTTTAAAGGCGACGTGGCGTTGACTGTGGCTGCTTATAACGCAGGTGAGGGCGCTGTAAATAAATATAAAGGTATTCCTCCATTTGCTGAAACCAAGTTGTATGTGAAAAAAGTGCAAGCGCGCTATCCATATAAGACGCACGCATATGATTCTGAAATTTCTGCTCCTTCACCCGCTTTAAAGGCTATTAATGCAAAGCGTCGACTATGACGCGAAGGAAGTTAATCATGAATAAACTCACCTATTTCTGTAAGCCAATTTTTATTCTTGCAGCATGTTTGACGCTAGGCGCTTGCGCAAGCGGCAGCCAGTATTCAAGTGCTGGCTCGCCAAAAATCGACAGAGTCTCAGAGGCGGAACTCGCTAGAATTATGCCTAGCCCAATCGCAACGCTGAGTTTAGATGACTTGGTTAGTTTGACGAGAAACGGCACTAAAGCAGATGAACTTATAGAACAAATCCGTCTCAGTAACTCCACTTACGACTTAACGCCGAGCCAAGTAGTAGACTTAAATAAGCAGGGTGTTAACAGTAAAGTGCTAGATTACATTCACACCAGTAGGGAGCTCGCGCTTAGGAATCAGGTTGCTGAAGAAATCAATCAGCGTGAGAAAATTAAACGTGCAGAGCTTGATAAGCTCAAGCAACAGCAATTGCTTGACAGGCAGATGCGGATGTATGACCCATTCTGTGGTTACGGATATTATGGACGACCTTACGGCTACGGTTCATTTGGGTCACGTTTTGGTCATCGCTCTGGGTTCGGAGCAAGCTTTGGTTTTCCTCTAGGGTGCTGGTAAGAAAAGTTAGGTTATGATTAAAAATCTAGATGAAATCTAATTAAGGCTCTATGCAGCAAATCACACATCAAATTAGCGTAAGTACAAAAGGTCGAAAACTCTATGACATTACGCCAGAAATTACTACCTGGGCTATGCATAGCGGTTTCCGTACTGGGATAATCACGCTTTATATTCAACATACTTCAGCAAGTCTGTTGATTAACGAGAATTATGATCATGATGTGCTAGTGGATATGGAGGCGTTTTTCAAACGTTTAGTACCCGATGGCGATCCATTGTTCATCCATACGGTTGAGGGGCCAGACGATATGCCTGCCCATGTTCGCGCGGCGCTCACACAAACCAGTTTGTCGATACCACTTGTAGATGGCAAAGCCACTTTAGGGCAGTGGCAAGGCATATTTTTGTATGAACATAGACATGTAGCAAGTGCGCGTAAGGTGATTTTACATTTGATAGGCGAGTAGTCTAATGTTCGAGCAAGGACGGTCATTAAGTGATGCTGAGCGTCAGCGCTATCAGCCATATTTTCAGTCGCACACTTTGCAAAAAGCGCGCCTTATTGAAGGTCGACCGCCTTTTTGGCTGCATAAAAATATGTGTGCAGTAGTGTTGGGACATCGTATTTACTTTAGATCTGGTGCTTATCAGTTAAACACACCTCAGGGTATAGAGTTGTTGGCGCATGAACTTACTCATGTAGAGCGGTATTTATCTGGCATGACAATTTTTAAGTATCTGTGGGCGGCACGGCACGGGTATCGACAAAATCCTTATGAAGTTGAAGCCTATGCTAAGGGTGCGGAAGTGAGAGCGCAAATGCAGCTCGCTAATTCAGACGGCACATAATTGTAAACAAGTGTGAATTTATGATGCCAACATTGACCGTGCTTATGTTAGGCTATAGATTGTGAAGTTGATTAGTTTTTATCAGTAGACACTTAAATTATAGGAGAATCGAAATGGGCATGTTTTCATTTATTAAAAATGCAGGTGAAAAACTATTTGGTATCGGTGAAGCAAAAGCTGCAGATGTCGTTGCAAAAGCAGACCCAACGCCAGTGAATGTAGATGCAGCCAATCAAGCTGCGGCAAAGGCGATTTCAGACTATGTGGCAAAAATGAATTTAACTGCTCAAGATTTGGCGATTGGCTTTGACGGCGCTTCATCTACTGTGATTGTACAAGGTACAGCAGCAACGCAAGAAGACAAAGAAAAAATCTTACTTTGCTGCGGTAATGTTGCAGGAGTTGAGAGTGTGCAAGACCAAATGGGTGTGGTAGAAGCGGCGGCTGAACCAATTTTTTACACTGTTGTAAGTGGCGATACACTGTCTCATATTGCAAAAGCACAATATGGCAATGCTAATGATTACATGAAGATTTTTGAAGCAAATAAACCGATGTTAAGTAGCCCAGACAAGATTTATCCAGGTCAATCTTTACGTATTCCAGCATAAATAACTTAATAGGGTGTAATTAAGTATTTAATTACACCCTATTAAAGTTAAGTTAGAATGCAAGCCTACGAATTCAGCAGGCTATTTAAATCCTTGAAGTTGCATTGTTCAGGGATTTTTTATTTTTAAAATTTGAAAAGGAAATATGATGTCAGTACTTTTACGTTCTTTGTTGTTGGTAAGTGTAGCAAGTTTATTGATAGTCGGTTGTGGAAAAAAAGAAGAAGCGCCAGTAGTGGAAACGCCAGCACCAGTAACAAACCCTGTTGTTGCACCAGCGGAGCCAGTAGCCCCAGCTGCAGAGTCAACAGCTGGCGGTGGTGGCTATGAGCCAACGGCTGAAGAGCGCGTTCCAGGCATTACGCTTGATGCAACAGCGGTAGATGCTGCAGCGGCAACAGCAACAGCAACGACCACTACCGAGGTGGCACCTGCAGTAGAAGCGCCAGCGGCAAAGTAATATGAAATAGTCAGTAGCAGTAATCATTGCTACCAAAAAAGCACGCTTAGGCGTGCTTTTTTATTGTGTAAGAATTATAAAGACTAGTGAAAAAAATTAAAAAAGTTAATTTAATCGACTCCAACTTAATGGGTCAAACGGGCGGCTCTGGCTTCGAAGCTCGTAATATAAGCCATTGGTTTCATTGCCGCCGCTATTGCCAACCGAGGCAATCACATCGCCCGCCTGTACATTGTCTCCAACTTGTTTTAATACTGCCTGATTGTTGCCATATAAGCTCATATAGCCATTACCATGATCTAAGATAATCAGATTGCCAAAACCGCGCAACCAGTCGGCAAACACAACACGGCCAGTGGCGACAGATTTTACTTCTGCGCCTTCGTTGGCTTTTATGAATAAGCCTTTCCATGAAATGCCACTATCCTCGCGACTAGAACCAAAGCGATTAGTCACATCACCACGCACTGGTAAACGAAGCTTGCCTCTTAGTGCGGCAAAGTTTGCGCCAGAAAACTCTTGGCTAGGCTCTGTATTGTTGGCAAGCACTTCTTTAGCAGGCTTATTGTTTGTAGGGGTTTCTGCCGTATTCGCAGTTGTTACAGGTTCACGTTTAGGGCGAACTTTTTTAGGGGTTGGCGGAATAATTCTTGCTAAGCGCTCTACCAATTCAGAAAGTCGTTTTTCATCGCGCGTCAATTTTTTAATTTCACTACGTTGAGACGCAATTTGCTCCGACAAGTGACTAACCACTTTAGATTTTTCTTGTTTTTGACTCACTAAAGCGCGCTTCTCATCGACTTGTTTTTGTTTTAAGTCTGCGACATCTTTTAAAGCAGAGGCTGTTGCATCATTCAGTATACTGATTTTATTTAAGTTGCCTTGCATCTGGTTAATGAGCGAAGCACGCGCTTTGGCAACATATGAAAAATATTGCACATCACGCGTGATGTCGCTGGGGTTCTCACTTTGCAAAATCATTTGTAGATAACTTTGCTGACCGTGTATGTATTGCTGATAGAGCTGAGCGCTTAACAATTTCTGCTGCTGCGCAAGTGCCTGATTGGTGCTGATTGAATCCGATTTTAATTGCGTGAGTGTTTTTTTATTTTGCTGTTGTTTTTGGTTTATTTCGAACAGCTTTTTGTTGGCTGCACTAATCGCTAGTTCACTTTCTTTCAGTGCGTCTGCTGCATCTTTATGCGCTTCTTGCGAATTGTCTAATTCCTTTTTTAGTGCTTCCAAGCGCTGCTGCACATCATCCAAATTTTGTTTTGACTGCTCTTTTTTATTTGCATGTGCATAGGGTATGCAAGTTAGCATCAGCGCTAAAAGTGAAGTGCAAGCAAACGTAGCTTTAAAATGCCTGTGCTTCATCTTAAGCCGCAAAATTGATGATGTTTTTACCTGTCATTTCAGTAGGCTGGGCAACGCCCATCATCGTTAGCAAAGTTGGCGCAAGGTCTGATAGTGCGCCATTAGCAGATAGCGTAGCTTTGCGGCCAATATAAATTAGCGGCACTTTGTTGAGCGTATGTTGTGTGTGCGGCTGGTTGTTTTCAACGTCAAACATGGTTTCTGCATTGCCATGGTCGGCGGTAATAATCACTTCGCCGCCTATGCTTTGCATGGCATTCACAACGCGTCCAATGCAGGCATCTAAAGTCTCAATGGCTTTGATGGCCGCAGCTAGATTGCCTGAATGTCCTACCATGTCGCCATTGGCATAGTTGCAAATAATGGCATTGTATTTTTTGCTTAAAATCGCTTCTTCAAGTTTCTCGGTAACTTCAAACGCACTCATTTCTGGTTGCAAATCATAAGTTTCAACTTTTGGTGAAGGCACTAAAATGCGGTCTTCACCAGCAAATATTTTTTCTTCGCCACCATTAAAAAAGAAGGTCACATGCGGATACTTTTCAGTTTCGGCAATGCGTAACTGCGTTAAACCTTGGTTAGAAATATACTCACCAAAGGTATTATTGACATCCACTGGTGGAAAAATAACCGTCGCTTTGGTTTCATTTTTGTCATACATGGTTAAAGTGAAATAACCTGCTAACTTAGGTACATGACGTCTGTGGAAGCCATCAAAATGCTCAGCTAGCAATGCATGTGTTAATTGACGTGCACGATCAGAACGGAAGTTCATGAAAACCACTAAGTCGCCATCTTCTAAATGAATTGGCTTTTCACCAGCTTTATGAATAGCCGTCGTTTTTACAAACTCATCATTTTCACCACGCGCGTAGGCGTCGTTTAATCCTGCCATAGCTGAATCGGCAGTAAACTCACCCACTCCCTCAGTAAATAATTGATAGGCAGCTTCAACACGCGGCCAACGCTTATCTCTATCCATGCCGTAAAAACGCCCACTAATAGAGGCAATTTTACCTACGCCAAGCTCTGTACACTTGCTTTCTAAAGCCTCAATAAATGGCATGGCACTCACTGGCGGCGTATCTCTACCGTCTAAAAATGCATGGATGTAGACTTTGCTTAAACCTTGTTTTGCCGTCATTTCTATCATGGCGTGAATATGGTCTTGGTGGCTATGAACACCGCCGTTAGAAAGTAAACCAAATATATGCAGAGCTTTATTATTTTGTTTGATATTTTTTAAAGCGGCAGATAATTCCTGATGCTTAAAAAATTCACCACTGGCGATGCTATTGTTAATGCGCTCAAAGTCCTGAAATACTACGCGACCCGCACCAATATTCAAATGTCCCACTTCAGAGTTGCCCATTTGGCCATCAGGTAAGCCTACGTAATGCTCAGAAGCATCAATTAATGTGTGTGGAAACTGCTTCCATAAGCTATCCCAATTGGGCTTATTGGCTTGCACAATGGCGTTGTCTGAAGCTTCTTCACGATAGCCAAAGCCATCTAAAATGAGCAAGCATACTGGGGTGGTATTCTGAGGGGCTGACATAGATGTTAAACCTAAAAATTAGTTTGGATAATCTGCATGTAATGTCACTATTTTAGCGCATTTACACGTAAAATTCGTTTATAAGTTTGAGTAAAAATTAGTCATTTAAATTAGCGTATCAACGAACTTGATTTTAGTGCTTGATGACACCATATTCAGTTGGTAAATATTTGAGAGGAAGTACGTGGAATTTTTTAAAAGTAATATCTTATTAATCGGTTTGGCGATAGGCTCAGGCATTATGTTGTTATTGCCATCTTTCAGAAAAGGCGCGGGTGGCGTGCCAAATTTAAGTCCAGCAGAAGCTGTGACATTGATTAATCGCTCCAATGCTTTCGTGTTGGATGTGCGAGATGAAGCGGAATTCGCCAGTGGTCATATTGCTGATGCCACGCATATTTCTGTGGCTGATCTCGCTGCAAGAGTTGGTGAGTTGAAAAAATATCAAAATAAAACCATTTTGGTTAACTGCCAAAAAGGTATGCGCTCAGCCAAGGCATGTGACATTTTACGCAAGGCTGAGTTTACGCAAGTGAACAACTTGCAAGGTGGAATATCTGCTTGGCTTGAAGCTAAGTTGCCTGTGGTGACTAATACAGCTTCTAAAAAATCTGCTGTTAAGAAGGTGGTAAGTAATATTAAAGCTGCTAATGATGAAGCCGAAAAAGAGGTGAGCTAAATGGCTAAAGTTACCATGTATTCAACAGGTGTTTGTCCATATTGTATCAATGCGGAGCGCTTGTTAACGAGCAAAGGGGTTGGCGAAATTAATAAAATTCGCATTGATTTACAACCTGAAATGCGTGATGAAATGATGCAAAAAACGGGTCGCCGTACCGTGCCACAGATTTACATTGATGACCGTCATATTGGTGGGTTTGATGATTTGCGCGCACTAGATTTGGCGGGCGGGCTAGATCCCTTACTGGCGATTTAAATACTAATGCTTAAACTCTGTTAAAATAGCGTTTTTAAGTAGTAACTCGATCAACTTTTTATTTAATTAGAAACTAAAGAAAATCATGGCTAAAAAAGATAAAGCAGCACAAGAAGATAACGCAGCGCAAGAAAGCAACGCAGCACAAGAGCAAGCGCAACCAGGCTTCAGTATTGAAAAAATCTATGTGAAAGATGCTTCGCTGGAGATTCCAAATGCACCACAAATCTTTACTGATCGCACGCAACCACAAGTTAGCATTGAGCTAGGTAACTTCGCACAAGTGCTTGAAGATGGCGTATTTGAAGTGGCCATTAAAGTGACTGTCACTTCAAAAATTGAAGATAAAACTGTGTTTTTGGTTGAAGTGACGCAGGCAGGTATTTTCCAAATTCGCAACGTGCCAGAAGAAAATATCGAGATGATTGCAGGTATTACTTGCCCAAATATCTTGTTCCCATATGCCCGTGAAGCGGTTTCTGATTTAATCGTACGTGCTGGTTTTCAACCAGTATTGTTAAACCCAATCAATTTTGAAGCCTTATTTGCACAACAAAAACAACAACAAGCAGAAGCAGCTCAATCTGCAACTAAGCAATAATTAAGCAGCTGCTTTACTCCATGATATTTTCTGTGATTAGAAGCAGCAAAAATTTACTGATTGTTTTATCACTTCTAGCGCTCATCCCTGCAACGGCGTCAGCGCTAGATTTTCGTTCAGTAGCGGTTTCTAAAGCCGTGCTTTATGATGCACCATCAAATTCCGCTAAAAAAGTCTTGTTGTTAAGCCAAAACTATCCTGTTGAGGTGATCGTCAATTTGGGTGATTGGCTTAAAGTGCGGGATGCACAGGGTGCCCTAAATTGGGTGGAAGCTAAACAACTTTCTAATAAACGTACGGTAATGGTTACTGCAACTAAAGCTGAGATTAGACAATCTGCTGATGCCACTTCAAATTTAGTGGCCACGGTTGAGAAAGATGTTGTCCTGGAAATTACTGATGCGAAACTGAATAATGGCTGGCTTAAAATCAAGCATCGTGACGGCATCACTGGTTATATTTTATTGTCATCAACTTGGGGCTTCGAATAAATGGCTAAAATTGCAGTATTAGGCGCTGGCGCATGGGGCACAGCACTTGCAATGAGTATCAGCCAGCGTCATCAAGTATCGCTGTGGGCAAGAAACGCAGGCCATGTTTCTGGTATGCGCAAAGCGCGTGCTAATCCGCTTTATTTAGGTGACTTTAAATTTAATGATCAACTGCAAGTTGAAGACGATTTAGCCACCGCACTGCATGGTGCTGATTTAATTTTGTCAGTGGTCCCTACGGCTGGCTTTAGAGGTATTCTCCAAGACATTAAAGCGCTTGGATGCAAGCTGCCAATTATTTGGGCGCATAAAGGCTTAGAGCCATTAACTGCAAAACTCCCATATGAAGTCTCTTTAGAAGAGCTTGGAAATGAGCAAAAATGGGGTGCGCTTTCAGGGCCAAGTTTTGCTGCAGAGTTAGTGCGTGGTTTGCCCACAGCCGTCACGCTTGCTGCTAATGATGAAGCGTTTGCCAATGAAGCGGCTTTGTTGATTCATGGGGCTAACTTGCGTGTCTATCACACCACAGATGTGATTGGTGTTTCAGTGGGTGGTGCGGTTAAAAATGTGATGGCAATTGCCGCAGGAATTTCTGATGGCATGGGTTTTGGCAATAACGCACGTGCCGCCATGATTACGCGTGGCTTGGCTGAAATGACGCGCTTTGGTGTTGCACTTGGCGCTTCTGCTGAAACCTTTATGGGGCTTGCTGGTGCAGGGGATTTGATTTTAACCTGTACAGGACAATACTCCAGAAACCGCGAAGTCGGCTTGCAATTAGCCAGTGGAAAGTCTCTGGAAGAAATTTTAAAAGGCTTAGGTCATGTAGCTGAAGGCGTGAATACTGCGCGTGAAGTGATGCGTCGTGCCAATATCATAGGCGTTGATATGCCAATTACTTACGAAGTGAATCAAGCACTGTCTAATGGCAAAAGTGCAAAAGACGCCGTGACAGACTTACTCGGACGCGAGCAAAAACCAGAGGCCATTTAGTGCCGTCCATCTTTTCCCATGCAGTGGTTCCGATTGCCGCAAGTTTAGGCTTAGGTAAAGTGGTTAGCCGCCGTTTATTAGTTTTGTCAGCATTTTGCGCGATATTGCCAGATTTCGATACACTAGCTTTTAAATTCGGCATTCCGTACTCGTCACAATGGGGTCACAGAGGCTTTGCACACTCCATTACCTTTGCTGTATGCGTTGCTATTGTCGCCATGTGCTTTAGTCGCCAACTCAGAAGTAAAGCGTGGCTGGTTGGTTTAATGATTTTTCTAGCCACAGTTTCACATCCCTTATTAGATATGTGTACTAATGGTGGCTTGGGCGTTGCGCTGTACTGGCCTTACTCTAACGAACGCGTATTCTTTGATTTTCGACCAATTGCAGTTTCGCCGATAGGCGTGGCGGGGTTTTTCACAGAGCGAGGCTGGACAGTGATTAAGTCTGAGTTTTTATGGGTGTGGTTGCCGTCACTTATTATGCTATTTACCTTGCGCGGTATGCGTCGTAAATAACTTAGCCCTTAAAGTTAGGCGCCGCCTTCAAAGCCTATTTGTCGCCAAGCCTCATACAATAACACTGCCGCAGAGTTAGATAAATTCAAGCTTCGGCTTTCAGACAACATTGGCAAACGCACGCGATGTGCAGCAGTAAATTCCGCACGTATTTCTTCAGGCAAACCTCGCGTTTCTGGGCCAAAAACAAACACATCTTCTGCTTTAAATTGAATGTCGCTGTGTCGCGTGCTGCCTTTGGTCGTGATGGCGAATAAGCGCTTACCAGCCAGTGCAGCTTTGCAGTCCGCCCAGTTCTCATGCACTTGCAGAGTTGAGTATTCGTGATAATCCAAACCTGCACGTTTGAGTTGTTTGTCATCAAGGCTAAATCCCAAAGGTTTTACCAAGTGCAGAGCCGCGCCAGTGTTGGCGCACAGGCGAATAATATTGCCTGTATTGGGTGGAATTTCTGGCTCAAACAATACAATGTGAAACATAGTTTATAGTGACTTTAAGTTTTTAATCTGCGTATTGTACTAGATTCATTGCTATGCTCAGAATGGCAAAACGGTTAATGCTATTTGTGCGGTAATGTGCGGGCAACTACCCAACATTCAACATGATTTGCACCAGCTTGTTTTAATATTTTAGCTAACTCGTTTAGGCTGGCGCCAGTGGTCATTACGTCATCAACAATGGCGATACGCTTGCTGTTAAAGCGATTGCTAACTATAAATGCACCTTTGATATTTCTAACGCGCTCTTTCAGTGCTAGGCTGGCTTGAGGTGGCGCGAGTTTTTGGCGCTGTACGGACAGGTAATCTAGTTTTTCTGGATTATTCTTAGTGATAATTTTCGCGATTTCAAGCGCTTGATTAAAGCCACGCTCTTTCAGGCGCGCAGGGTGCATGGGCATGGCGATCACTAAATCTATATTGGCTAAGTTGATTTTGTTGCTCAACATTTTTCCAAAAATATGCCCTAAATTTAGCATGCTGCCATATTTGTAGCGTTGCATCATGACATCTAGCGGAAAGTCGTAGGTAAATAAGCTGTGCGTTGCGTCAAAATCAGGCGCTGAGTTTAAACAGCTACCACATACCAAGCCGTTTGAAGACAAGCCACATTGCGGGCATTGTGGCGCGTTGTGCCATGGCAAATCTTTGTAGCAAGCATTGCATAAGCCAAGCTGTCCGCCATCATCGGCAGTGCATAACAGGCAACGCTGTTTGAATAGGCGATTAAATAGCTTAATCGGAACGCCATCATGTAGAAGTTGCTTAAATTTTAATCGTATGTTCAATATTTGCGTCACTTTTCATTGACAAGGTATAATCTCGTCATAAATTAAGCCTCTTAAAAGGAAAGCACATGCTCGAAACCTCTCAACAAGACCTTACTCATGCCGTGATCAGTACGGATAGTCTTAAAGCCAACCTTAATAATGCGTGCGAAGCTAATACGGTGAATCGTTGGAGTGTAGCGGATATTGTCGCATTATTTGAGCTGCCTTTCAGCGATTTAATGTATCAAGCCCAAACCGTGCACCGTGCAAATTTTAATCCGAATGCGGTTCAAGTGAGTACTTTGCTGTCGATTAAAACAGGGGGCTGTTCTGAGGATTGCGGCTATTGCCCACAAGCGGCACGTTACCACACTGAGGTCGAAAATGAGCCTTTGATGAAGCTTGAAGATGTAGTGGCTGCGGCGCAAGAGGCTAAAGATAATGGCGCCAGCCGCTTCTGTATGGGCGCGGCATGGCGTGGCCCTAAACAGCGCGATTTAGAGCCTGTGTTGAAAATGATTGCTGAAGTGAAAGCGATGGGTTTAGAAACCTGCGCCACCTTGGGTATGCTAAAAGAGGGCCAAGCCGAGCAATTAAAAGAAGCTGGTTTGGATTATTACAATCACAACTTGGATACCGCCCCAGAGTTTTATGGTGACGTGATTACTACACGTACTTATCAAGACCGCTTAGACACACTAGACCGTGTGCGTAGCCAAGATATTCATGTATGTAGCGGCGGTATTATTGGTATGGGCGAAACGCGTAATCAGCGTGCTGGTTTGTTGGCGCAATTGGCGAATATGGAGCGCCCACCTGAAAGTGTGCCGATTAATTTGCTGACGCAAGTTGAAGGTACGCCATTGCATGGTACCGAAGAGTTAGATCCTTTTGAGTTTGTGCGTACTATTGCGGCGGCGCGCATCACTATGCCAAATAGCTTTGTGCGTTTGTCAGCAGGGCGCCAAAGTATGAGCGAAAGTACGCAAGCATTATGTTTTCTTGCAGGTGCTAATAGTATTTTCTACGGCGAAAAGTTACTGACCACAGCGAACCCAGAAGCTTCGACCGACAAAAAGTTATTCGAAAAATTAGGCATTAATAAAATCTAAGCTAAAAAATTAATATGTTGGCTTCATTACAACTCGCGTTAGATAAACGCAAAGCAGAAGGCCTGTTGCGCCAAAGGCGTTTGCTCGATTCACCACAGGCTGAGCATATTGTTGCGAATAATAAACCGTATTTATCATTCTGTAGTAATGATTATTTGGGCTTAGCGAACCACCCAACACTTATTGCGACCATGCAAAAAGCCGCTGGTGACTCAGGTGTTGGTAGTGGCGCGTCTGGCTTGGTGACTGGGCATCATCGCTACCATGATGATTTGGAAAAACAGTTAGCAAAGTTTGTGAATATGCCAGCGGCGTTGTTGTTTTCTACTGGCTACATGGCGAATATCGGCGTGCTAGGGGCATTGGTCGGGCGTGGAGATGCTATTTTTGCCGATAAATTGAATCATGCCTGTTTGAACGATGGTGGTTATTATTCACTGGCAGAATTCAATCGCTTTCCACATAACGATGTTGATGCTCTAGAAAAATTACTTAAAGCCAGCACAGCAAAACATAAACTCATTGCCGTTGATGCGGTATTTAGCATGGATGGCGATATTGCCCCATTAGCTGCGTATTTAGCGCTTTGTGAAAAGTATGATGCCTATTTGTATATTGATGATGCACATGGCTTTGGCGTGCTGGGCGAGCATGGTCAAGGCTCACTGAATCATCTTAAACTTAAATCTCCACGCATTATGATGATGGCCACTTTAGGTAAAGCCGCTGGTGTGGCGGGCTCTTTTGTTGCGGGTGAAAGTGTGGTGATTGATTACCTAATTCAAACCGCAAAAAGTTATGTGTACTCAACACCAGCACCGCCAGCACTTTCTGCCACCTTATCTGCATCGGTTAATTTAATTGAGCAGGGCGATGATTTACGTACACATTTACGCAGCTTGATTACTTATTTTAAAGATAATTTGCAATGCAAAAAATGGCAGTTAATGCCTTCAGAAACCTCTATCCAGCCTTTGATAGTCGGCGGCAATTTAGAGGCGTTGGCGTTAAGTGAGTATTTGCAAAAGCAAGGCTTGCTTGTACCAGCAATACGCCCACCCACTGTGCCAGTAGGCACGGCTAGGTTACGCATTTCACTTTCTGCGGCACACTCCTTAGATGACGTTAAACAACTTATTTCGGCTATTCATCAAGCAGAGCAGGCACTATGAACATCACTCCCGCCAATATCCATATAGAAACTACAGGCAGCGGTCCAAACTTAGTGTTGTTGCATGGCTGGGGAATGAGTGGCGCAGTGTGGCAACCAGTGGTGAAAAAACTAAGTAAGTTATTTACGTTGCATATCGTTGATTTACCAGGCATGGGCTTAAGCCGTCCAACTGAGCCGTACCACTTACATATAATTGCGGAAAAAGTGGCTGAAATGTTGCCAGCCAGCGTGGATATTATTGGCTGGTCTTGGGGTGGGCAGGTGGCGATGCGGATTGCTTTAGATCATCCTGAAGCTGTGCGGAGATTGGTGTTGGTTGGCTCTACACCATGTTTTGTGAATAAAGAAGAGTTTATGACACAAGCCAAATGGACTTCAGGCATAGACCCTGATGTGTTTAGACGCTTTGCAGACAGCATGGACAAGGACTATCACAAAACACTCACGCAGTTCTTAACGCTGCAATGTATGGGTGACATAAGCGCAAGATTAACGATTAGATTGTTGCGTAAAAAGCTTGAAGAGCGCCCAGCGCCGACAACGCAAACTTTGCAGCGCGCACTAGATATATTACTAGAAACAGATTTGCGTGCAGAAATTGACCGCTTAAGAAAGCCTGTTTTACTTATACATGGTGATAGAGATACATTAGCGCCTGTGCAAGCCGCACATTGGATGATGCAAAATTTACCAGTAGGTTATTTACGCGTGATTTCTGGCGCCTCGCATGCGCCTTTCCTCTCGCATCAAGAGCAGTTTGTGGATGCTGTGATTCAATTCCTAGAACCTGCAAGCGTTTAACAATATGGAAGCAAAATTGTCCGATAGTTACCACATTGACAAAGCGCGCGCGCGCGCTTCATTTGGCCGCGCTGCCAATACTTACGACGCTGCTGCAATCTTGCAGAAACAAGTGCGCGAAGAAATGCTTAGTCGGTTAGATTTAGTGAAGTTAACCCCACACACCATATTAGACGCGGGTTGTGGTACTGGTTTGGCTAGTCATGCGCTACAAAAACGCTTTGCAAAATCACAAGTGATTTCACTAGATTTTGCGCTACCTATGCTGCAAAAAACACGCAGTACCAATCCAAATAATGGCTTAATTGGACAAGTGAAAAACTTGCTCGGCGGCGCTAAACAAAATCTACTGTGTGCGGATATTGAGTCGCTGCCATTGGCAAGTGGAAGTGTGGGCTTGGTCTGGTCAAATTTGGCGATTCAATGGTGTAATGATTTAGATGCAGCTTTGCAAGAGTTTCACCGTGTGCTGCAGCCAGAAAGCTTGTTGATGTTCAGTACTTTTGGGCCTGATACGCTTAAAGAGTTACGCGTTGCTACTAGAGGACAAAATGGCACGACCAGTGTGAGCAGGTTCTTAGATATGCATGACATTGGCGATGCAATGGTGCGTGCAGGTTTCAGCGCGCCAGTGTTAGATGTCGAGCGATTCACCCTGACTTACGACGATGTTAAAAGCGTGATGCGTGACTTAAAAAGTATAGGCGCACATAACGCCACAGACGGCCGTGCGCGCGGCTTGCTTGGTCGCGGCTTCTTACAAAATTTAGAAGCGAACTACGAACAATTTCGATTTGAAGGCAAACTACCTGCCACATTTGAAGTGGTTTATGGACATGCTTGGCGTGGGCAAGATAAACCAACGTTTGATGATGGCGTTTCACCAGTGACGTTTAGACCTAGACAAAATAAATCTTGAAATAAATACACCTAAAGAACATTCATATGACGCAATCTTACTTTGTCATCGGCACAGATACCAACGTAGGTAAAACCTATGTAGCAAGTGCCTTGGTGAAACACTTTGCGGCGCAGGGTTTTAAAACGGTTGGTATGAAACCCGTAGCTTCAGGGTGTGAACTGAATGAAAAGAGCGAACTGATAAACGAGGATGTCACGGCATTAACTTCAGCAAGCAACATCAACGCAGAGCTAGATTTAATTAACCCCTATCGTTTTGTACCTGCTATTGCACCTCATATTGCCGCTGAACAAACGGGTGTTGAAATAGACTTAACTGTCATCATTCGCGCTTATGAGAAGTTAAAAGATTTAGCCGAAGTTGTGATTGTTGAAGGGGCAGGTGGCTTTTGTGTACCACTCAACCAGTCAGAAACCTTGGCAGACTTAGCTGTACAACTTAATATCCCGATGATACTAGTGGTAGGTATGCGTTTGGGTTGCATTAACCATGCACTATTAACGGTAGAGGCTATTCAAGCGCGTGGTTTACAATTAGCTGGTTGGGTTGCTAACGAGATTGAGCCAGACTTTACTATGTTTGATGAGAACTTAAGTAGTTTGCAACAACGCATTGCTGCACCGTGTATTAGTGTAGTGAAGTGGGAAAGTAGCGCGCAATTCAGGCTTTAAGTATGTAGGCTGAAAGATTAAAGAATTCCCCGACAAACCTCATATCTTCGCAAACCTAATCAAGACTGGCTTACATCATGATTCGTCACTCCGACGAAACTTTGAATTTGGTGGCTATGAATTTTAGTTGTAGCGTATTGGTGGCTTGTCGCTCTCGCGCGACTTGCGAGTTTCTTTCTTTTGCATAGCCAAAAGAAAGGAACTAAAGAAAAGGCTACCCCTACCGCTTGTAACCTGAGGTTTAGCTTATTTTGGGACGTCAATCGGAAACTCGCATTCGCTCAAACAGCCGCTTGCCGAAACCCTCCCAAAATAAACTGAACCTCAGGAGCGGTAGCAGGGGTTAGGTGGTCGATACGTAATTTTGTAGGGTGACAATAACCGATGCGCATTGCACCGAAGTGAATTCCCATGATACGCAATTTCTTTCTGTTATTGTGCCCTACGTTCGCTTAATAATGATTGGTTTGATAAGCCAAAGTCGGGTAGGGTGGGCAGAAATCTGCCCACGCGGATGTTGGAGTGTCGGAAGTAATAACGCGTGGGCAACGAGTTACCCACGCTACTTTGCTAGTAGCCTGACTTAACTCAAATCGCTTAATCATTGTGCTAGCTCCGCTGCTTCAACCACTACTTTATATAGCTGCAACTCCTGCTGAGTAGTAACGCGCACACCGTTCACCGCAACTTGCCCACGCTTATTCGAAGCAATGCCACCACTAATTAACATTGGCTGACTTTGGGCAATTGCGCGACCTGTTTTTGCATCGTATTGAATGACTCTCACTTGCACGCGGTTAACAGCTAATGGCGTTGGGTTGGCGACTACTACGAATAAATTGCCGTAGTTATCCGCTTGCGGCCCAGCTTGTAGATACTTTGCAGGGTGTTGAGGTAAGTCCAAGCGCACATATTCTGCGCTAGATTGTTTACCAATTTCAGAATTTGAGTCTGCTGCAACGGCATAGTTTTTAAGCGCGCCTTGCATGTCGCCGCGCTCTTCTGCCATTTTACCTAGCAAAAAATGGCTAGGTGCCGTGGGTAATAGCGTGTTGCTTTTTGCGAGGTATTGTTCAGCTTCGGCTTTGCGCCCCAAGTCGTACAAAGCAATACCACCTTGCACATGTGGCTTAAAGTAATCGGGCTGCATTTGAATGGCTTTGTTATAGTCAACTAGGGCTTCGGCAGGTTTCTTTTGTGTTAAGGCTATATCACCTAGTAATTCTTGAAAACGCGCTTCACGTGGCTCGCCTGCAATCGCTTGTTTAGCCAGTTTAGTGGCCTTTGCTGTATCTTTGGCCGCTAGTGCTTTTACACCTTCATCATAAGCTTTATAAGCGGCTTGGGTAGATTTTAGCTTGCCTACTTTTTGTGCGTAGATTTCTCTACCCCATTCGCCACCTGCACCAACGCGTGCAAGCGTTGCTTTGTTATCATTTACGCGAATTTCAGAGGGGGGGTGGCTGGCAAATAAACCATCAATAAAACTACTTTTACGGTCGGCACTTAATCGCACAAACGTTTCTTGTAGTGTGACTGCTGCGGTAGGGTCGTAGCCCGCTCGTTTCATGTATTCCATGCCGTATAAGTCGGCTTCGCTTTCAGCATCGCGCCCATATTTGCTGGTGGCAAGCTGTGCGCCAAGCTGAGCGCCGCCTACAATCAAATTCGCGTAATCACTATTTTGCGTACCTATGCCAACGGCAATCATCGCGCCTTGCATGAAAATGCCGCGTTCCATACTTTTTGCGCCGTGGCGTGCGGCGGCATGCACCATTTCATGTCCCATGACAGCAGCAAGCTCAGCCTCACTATTTAACTCATAAAGCAAGCCGCGATTAAATGCGATTTTTCCGCCAGGCATCGCCCAAGCGTTTGGTACAGAGTCGTTCAGCACAGTGTATTCATACGGCAGTTTTCGATCAGAAACTGCCGCAAGCTTATTACCTACGCTTTGCACATAGGCGGTCAGCTCAGGGTCTATGATGTAATCACCGCCTTGAGATTGCCTTGCAGGGCCGTAATTCTGCGTGCCCATCGAGATTTCTTGCGATTCAGAAACGAGTTGAAACTCTTTCTTATGCGTCACTGGATTGGTGCCGCAAGCACTGGTGAGCAGGCTGATGGCTGTCACTAGTATGAAGGTTAAACTTTTAGAGTATGACTGTTTCAACATGAGAATCTCCCTTTATCTGATTACTTTTAATACTATTTCAAAGCATAGCCTAAAAAGTTAAGTGCGTTAATAGCAATTGTTTGGTGATAGGTAAACTATGGTTAAGCTTAAGCGGTGCCATATAACTGATTAGCTGCAATATAATCCAGCACATTTTCTGGCATTAAGTAGCGTGCAGAATGCTTGAGAAGTAAAGCTTGGCGGATAGCCGTAGAAGATATTTCTAATGGAGTGATGGCCTGCATGCTGATTAGGCCAGCGCTAGTGTCATGCAAATCGTCCGCATGTTCTGTGTAATGATTGTGTAAGAAAGTTTCCAACTCTTTTGTTAACGCATCTTTGTTGGTAGACGCAGGTCTTTGCACCAAGGCAATGTGGCACAGTTTGATAATCTCTTGCCAGCGATGCCATGTATTCAGTTTGGTAAATGCATCACTACCCATGATTAATATTAAGCTTGCATCATCACCAAGTTCAGTACGCAAGCTTTCTAAAGTGTCTACCGTATAGGATGCGCCAGTTCTAGCTAACTCACGACCATCAAATTGAAACTGTGGATTATCGGCAATCGCCAACTGCACCATAGCCGCACGGTGTTCAGCAGACACTTGCGGTGCAGGCTTGTGAGGGGGATTAGCAGAAGGGATGAATTTTACTAAATTCAAACTCAGTGATTCAGCCAACTCCTGTGCTATGCGCAAATGACCTGAATGAATGGGGTTAAACGTGCCACCCAGCAAGCCTATTGTTTGCACTTTTAGACCTTTAAGCTCTTACGTGACCGTCGCCCAATACTACATATTTAAGCGAAGTTAAGCCTTCTAAACCAACAGGGCCGCGTGCGTGTAGTTTGTCAGTTGAGATGCCAATTTCAGCGCCCAAGCCATATTCAAAGCCATCGGCAAAGCGGGTTGAAGCGTTTACCATTACAGAGCTTGAGTCGATCTCACGCAAGAAGCGACGTGCTTTGGTGTAGTTTTCCGTCACAATCACTTCGGTATGTTGGCTTGAATGCTGGTTAATGTGCGCAATCGCTTCATCCAAACCATCGACCACTTTGCAAGAGATAATCGCGGCTAAATACTCAGTGTAATAGTCTTCCTCAGTCGCGGCTTTTGCCTGTGGCACCAGTGCTAGGGTTTCCGCACAGCCACGAATTTCAACGCCATGTGCTGTTAACATATCCGCCAGTTTTGGTAGCATGTCTTTAGCCACAGAACGTGCAACCAATAATGATTCAGCCGTGTTGCAAGTGCCTAAACGCTGTGTTTTGCTATTTTCAAGGATGCGTAGCGCCTTATCAAAATCAGCATCATCATCGACATAAACATGGCAATTGCCATCTAAATGTTTAATGACTGGGATGCGCGCATCGTTAGATATGCGCTCAATTAGACCTTTTCCGCCACGTGGCACAATGACATCTATATATTGCTTCATGGTAATCAATTCACCCACGGCAGCGCGGTCAGTCGTTTCCACAACTTGCACAGCAGAAGTTGGTAGGCCAGCCGCAGCTAAGCCTTCATGCACGAGTTTTGCCAAAGCTTGGTTACAATGAATCGCTTCAGAACCACCACGTAAAATGGCGGCATTGCCTGATTTAATGCAAAGCCCAGCCGCATCCACCGTCACATTTGGACGTGCTTCGTAAATGATGCCAATCACACCAAGTGGTACGCGCATTTTGCCGATTTGGATTCCACTAGGGCGATATTTGAAATCAGTCATTTCGCCGATTGGATCTGCCAAACTGGCAATTTGGTTTAAGCCTTCTACCATCGTGTTGATAGATTTCTCAGTGATGGTCAGTCTGTCTAACATTGCATCATCAAGCCCAGCTATGCGTGCCGCATCTAAATCTAACTTGTTGGCAGCGAGCAGGGCGGCTTTTTCACGCAATATGGCTTTGGCAATATGAGTGAGTGCTAAATTTTTAACATTGGTGTCGGCACTCGCCATTAAGCGTGAGGCTTTGCGTGCCTCAACACCCATGTTTTGCATGTATTCTTGAATATTTTTAGTCATGTTTTTCTGCACGGTAAGTTTTCAGTGTGTTGGTAAACCATTGTTTACTTTCCACAGGTTTGCTATCTCCACACTTTACCTCATACGCCTTGCCACTGGCACTAATTTTTGAAGCACCTGCATCAATAAAACTCTCTGTTGTACTGATGTAATTGTGATCAGCAAGGTATTTATATTTCTTTTGTAAATGCGCGCTCGCTTCCGTTGCTGTATACCAGCTCCCCATTTCGATTAAATTTGCAGTCGGAATTTTCTAATGCTTTAAACAGGTATTGAATTTCTTGCTGGGTGGATGCAGAGTTGTTGGCAGCGAATGCATTGCTTGAGCATGTCAATAATAAGGCTATAAGTATTGTCTTCATTTTGCTTGGTCTAGTTTTAATGAAAGGTAGTTTAAAGGTAGTTTATTTAAACCGTGTTTTATTTGAGCCAACTCTTGCCAAGCCAAAACATAATCTAGATATTTCCAGCCATGCATCACCCAGCATGACACCTTTGGCAGTTTTATCAATATCTGCCAATTTTTGCAGGGCAGCTTCTAGTTGTTTCAAGTTTAATCTAGTCAGGGCGCGTTTCACCAGAGCTTGTTTCTCGCCATAAATCCGTGCGCTTGTCATGGCGTTCATGATATTTTCACCACGCATTTCAGCTTGTTTGATGCGCACTAATGGACGCAACACCCACATGAGCGGACTCATAACAGCCACGGCATTTTCGCCCTCATCTTGTAGACCTTGCAGTATGCGAACAGTTCTAGCCGCATCGCCTGATAGCACCGCCTCACCTAACTGAAAAGCATCGTAGCGCGAAACATTAAGCACGGCCTCACGTACAGTTGCATCGCTTAATTCACCTTGTGGATATAGCAAGCCTAACTTTTGTACCTCTTGATTGGCGGCTAGTAAATTACCTTCAACCTGATGCGCTAAAAATTCTAATGTAGGCTGGTTGGTGTGCTGACCCTGCAATGCAAGCCTGTTGGCAATCCATTTTGGTAGGTTTGCAGCATCCACTTCGTTTAACGAAATGGTGACAGCATTTTTTTCTAGCGCGCTATACCATGCACTACTCGCGGCATCGCGCTCTAGTTTTGGCAGAATAATGACCACGCAAGTGTCGGGAATCACTTTGTTAGCTAAGGCTTGCAGCGCTTTGCTACCATCCACACCAGGCTTGCCAGAAGGAATATTGATTTCTAATAAGCGCAGGCTTGCAAACAACGAAATAGATTGCCCGTAAGATTGAATTTGCTCCCACTTGAAATAGCGTTCAACCGTTAACGTGGTGCGCTCATCATAACCTTGCATACGTGCGGCGGCTCTGATTGCATCTAGACTTTCGCGCTGTGCAAGTGGCTCATCGCCCACTAATATATAAAGCGGCTTTAAGCTTTGCGTGAGGTGCTTTTCTAGGTGCGCTAATGCTAATTGCATGTGAAGCTGCTATTCGGTGGCTGGTTTAATAGCCGTTAGTCGACGCATCACTTCACGCACCGCATCTTTGTGCATATCAAGATTTAACCTTGCTTCTTCTTCGGCTTTGCCGAGTAAAGCGCTATCGTTATATGAGTAGGTACGGCGTGTTTGCACAGTTTGCGGTTGGCTCCAAGTTGGGCTAGCAGGCGCACGCGTTCTAAAGCTGGCGCGATAGTTTAGTTCGTATTCACGCACCACACCCGTGCCGCTCAAGGATAAAATCCGTTTTTCATTGGTTTCATTCAATAACTCAAGTAGCAATTCAGCTTGCTCAACATTATCAACTACTTGAATGCCGTTAGTTTTTAATGATTGCTTTAAATCTCTTGAAATACTGAGTGGAGCCCCTTGAATATACAGATTTTTAAAAGATAAATCGGCCACACCGCGTAGCTGAAATCCACACGCGGATAATGCAAACGCGAATATAAGTCCAACACTGAAACGGCGTATGAAATTTTGCATCACTTACCCCACAACCACGTTAATGAGTTTATTTGGCACTACAATTACTTTGCGAACTGACATGTTTTCTTCAATGAATTTTTGCACAAAAGGCTGTTGTAAGGCTAATTTTTCTAGCGCATCTTTCGTTTCAGTTTTCGCTACGTTAATACTGCCGCGCAACTTACCATTCACTTGAATCACGTATTCTACGCTATCTTGCACCATGGCAGATTGATCTGCTACTGGCCAACCAGCCTCTAAAATATGGCTTTGTGGACATAATTCTGCCCAAATTGCTTGGCAAATATGCGGCACGATTGGCGATAACAATAGTGCAACATTTTGCAACACCTCTTGGCGCACACTACGGGTGATTTCGTCATTGCCTTCAAGTTTCGCTAAAGCATTCATCATTTCCATGACTGATGAAATCGCCGTGTTAAAACTATGACGGCGACCGTAATCATCTGTCACTTTTTCAATGGTGCTGTGTAATTGCAAGCGTATTGCTTTAACTTCAGCGGATAAATCACCTGTCGTGTAAGCAGCAATCTGACCTAATTCAACATGGTCATAAGTCGCTTTCCACAATCTGCGTAAAAAGCGATTCGCGCCTTCCACACCACTATCAGCCCATTCTAGACTTTGCTCAGGCGGTGCAGCAAACATCATGAATAAACGTGCAGTGTCTGCACCGTAGGTGTCAATTAGCTCTTGTGGGTCGACCGTGTTTCCTTTAGATTTACTCATTTTAGTGCCATCTTTTAGCACCATGCCTTGCGTGAGCAAGTTAGTGAACGGCTCATCATTTTTAATTAGGCCAACATCGCGCATCAATTTGTTAAAAAAGCGCGCATAGAGTAAATGTAAAATTGCATGCTCAATACCGCCCACATATTGGTCTACAGGTAACCAATAGTTAGCGCGCTCATCAGCCATAGCTGTTGTGCTATCAAAGCTCGCGTAGCGTGCGAAATACCATGAGGACTCAAAGAATGTATCTAAAGTATCAGTCTCTCGGGTTGCTTTGCCGCTACACGTTGGGCAAGTGGTTTCATAAAACCTTGGATCTTTTTTAATTGGCGAACCAACACCATCCATCACCACATTTTCAGGCAATACCACTGGCAATTCTTCAGCGGGTACTGGTACTTCACCGCATTTTTCGCAATGAACGATAGGAATAGGGCAGCCCCAATAACGTTGGCGTGAAACACCCCAGTCGCGTAGACGATATTGCGTACGTTTTTTGCCTAAACTTTTCTTTTCTAAATCTGCAGCAATTTTATCAAACGCTTCTTCAGGAAATAAGTCGTTATAACAACCTGAATTGATAGTAATGACTTCGTTTTTTTCAGAATACCAATTCTTCCATTTTTTGTTTTCAAACTCGTAGTATTCATAATCGTCCCGTGGCCTAGACAATTCTCTAGTTCGCCATACTGTATTTTCAAAAATTGGGATTATTGGCAGTTTGTATTTAATTGCAAATTCAAAATCACGCTCATCATGTGCAGGCACAGCCATCACAGCGCCTTCACCATAGCTCGCTAATACATAGTTGGCGACCCACACTGGCAATTGCTCACCATTCAATGGATGCGTGACAAATAAACCTGTAGCCATGCCTTTTTTCTCGGCAGTCGCCACGTCAGCCTCTGCTACACTGCCGCGTTTACACTTAGCGATAAAGTCAGCTAATGCTGGGTTGTTTTGCGCAGCTTGTGCTGCTAATGCGTGTTCTGCCGCAACCGCTACGTAAGTGGCACCCATTAAGGTATCTGGGCGTGTTGTGTACACTTTTAGATTGCCGTCTTGGCCAATAATTGGAAACTCAACTTCGCAACCAAAGCTTTTGCCTATCCAGTTGCGTTGCATGGTTTTTACTTGCTCAGGCCAGCCATCAAGTTTGTCTAAGTCGCTCAACAGTTCTTCAGCATAAGCGGTGATTTTCATGAAATACTGAGGAATGTCACGCTTCTCAACCAATGCGCCACTGCGCCAGCCGCGACCATCAATCACTTGCTCATTCGCAAGCACAGTGCCATCCACTGGATCCCAGTTTACGGTGGAAGTTTTCTTGTAGATTAGCCCTTTTTTGAAAAGCTCAGTAAATAACCATTGTTCCCATTTATAGTACTCAGGCTTACAAGTGGCAATTTCACGATTCCAATCTACCCCTAAACCCAACTGTTTAAGCTGGGTTTTCATGTGTTCTATATTTTCATACGTCCATTTCGCAGGGGCGGTATTGTTTTTAATTGCAGCATTTTCAGCGGGTAAGCCAAACGCGTCCCAACCCATCGGTTGCATCACGTTAAAGCCTTTCATTTTATGAAAACGGCTGAGTACATCGCCAATCGTATAGTTACGTACATGACCCATGTGTAAGCGTCCGCTAGGATAGGGGAACATGGATAAGCAGTAGTATTTTGGTTTATCTGAGATTTCAGATGCACCAAAATTTTGATTGGTTTCCCAGTAGGTTTGGGCAGATTGTTCGATTTCTTTGAAAGGGTATTGCTGTTGCATGAGGGTAGCTTAAATGGTTAATTTTAGATAACAGAATTATACCTTGTAGGATCTCAATAAGCGAAGGGCATTGCTCCGAAGAGAATTTCCATAAGGCACAGTGTCTTTCAGTAAATTGCGTCTCACGCGGGCTTATCGTCATTCTCGCGAATGCGGGAATCCATTTTGAATTTTGGGTTTGTGAGTATTGGTGGCTTGTCGCTTTCGCGCGACTTGCGAGATACTTTTTCTTGCTTAGCCAAGAAAAAGTATCCAAAAAGAAGGCTACCCCCTACCGCTTGTTTCCTGAATTGTTTAGGCTTAATGGGCGTCAAGCGGAAACTCGCTTTGCTCAAACAGCCGCTTGACGAAATCTCCCATTAAACCTAAACAACTCAGGCGCGGCAGCAGGGGATTTGTTGGTTGATGCATAACTTGTAGGGTGGGCAAACAAGTTACCCACCCTACTTGGCCAAATTAAGATAATAATTTTTTTAGCTGCTCAAGGTCTTGAATTCCTGCTTCATTCGATATGGTCTTGATGAAGGGCTCAAATCTAATAATTATGTCGGAAATAACTGCACCAAGTGACGACTTGAATGCTACTTTATCAACTCTGTTAGCTGTGAGTGAGAATCTGACTTGGTCAAAGTAATTGAAAAGTAAGATTACAGATTGTCTTAACTCTTGATTATCGTTGATTTGCTCAATAAGTTGGTTATCGCTAATTGATTGGCGTGTGCTTTTTAATTCTCTTGTTAACTTACGTGCAGCTAAAAAATGTGAATCATCCCATTTCTGAAGGAGCGTAAAAGTGTTCTCTATTCTATTTTCATATCGAGCCTCTATCGAGTTTGTAGCATTGATATACACAGGAAGTATTACGCCTATGCCTCCAAGGCATAAGAAGAGAGTTTTTGTTACCTCTATAAATATTGTGCTGCCTGACGGCGGATTGCTAGTAAATGCAATGTAAGCTAGTGCAATTGTACCTAGAACGCAGAAAAAGGTAATAAGCCAAAACAACTGCCATTTAAATTTCATAGAACCTCGATAGTAAGCATTCGATTAAAGATACCTCAAACAACTGAAAATGGAATGTGTGCAAAACGATTTTATCTGCACACATTTATGCAATTATTTCAAAGCTTTAAAAATATTAGCTTTAATCGTATCCAACTCGCCTAAGCCGTTAATCTTCACATGTTTTGGTGCGCCCTCTGTGCCGCTTTTTGCCCAACTGCCATAGTATTCAACTAAGGGTTCTGTTTGATCGTGGTATTCAACTAAACGTTTATTCACTACGTCTGGTGCTTCATCTGCGCGTTGTACTAGGTCTTCACCTGTGATGTCGTCTTTGCCTTCCAGTTTTGGTGGGTTGAATTTTACGTGGTAGGTGCGGCCGCTGGCTGGGTGGCTACGACGACCTGTCATCCGTTCCATAATCGCGCTGTCTGGTACGTCAATTTCTACTACGTAATCAATCGCGACGCCTGCGTTTTTCATGGCTTCAGCTTGTGGAATGGTGCGTGGAAAGCCATCAAATAGAAAGCCGTTTGCACAATCAGCTTCTTTAATACGCTCGTTTACCATGCCGATAATCACTGCATCTGGCACTAATCCGCCGCTATCCATAAAGCTTTTGGCTTCTAAGCCCAAAGGCGTACCCGCTTTAACCGCTGCACGTAACATATCGCCAGTTGAAATTTGCGGAATGTTAAAGTGTTGTTTAATGAATGTGGCTTGTGTGCCTTTGCCAGCGCCTGGTGCGCCTAAAAGAATGATTCGCAAAATATCTCTCCCGTGAGTAGTTAAGTTTATTTGAATTTTATTTGGTTAAATTATATCAGCTAAGATAATTTGCAATAGCGACAAAATCTGAAACAGCTAAATTTTCTGCACGCTGCTGTGAGTCAATATTAAGTGCAGAAAAGCCTTCGTCATTTAATAGGTCTTTGAGTGTGTTACGCAATGTTTTACGGCGCTGACCGAATGCGGCTA
Organism: Burkholderiales bacterium; assembly: GCA_038327905.1. GTDB lineage: Bacteria > Pseudomonadota > Gammaproteobacteria > Burkholderiales > Methylophilaceae > Methylotenera. The sequence continues at coordinate 63,219 of JBBQLN010000004.1, read as the reverse complement.
GTACGACTTTAGCAAACATGGCTTCATCTTTTGCTACAAATGGCAGTACGGTATGCGGTACACAACGCACAAATGCAGACTCAACTTTTGGTGCAGGTTCAAACGCTTCTGGCGGTACGGTGATTAGATAATCCATTTGCAAACGATATTGCAACATCACTGAAAGACGGCCATACGCTGCGGTTGAGGGCGATGCTACCATGCGCTCAACAACTTCTTTTTGCAGCATAAAGTGCATATCAATAATCGCGCTTACATTATCGAGTAGATGAAATAAGATTGGTGTTGAAATGTTGTAAGGCAGGTTACCCGTTACGCGCAGACTCTCACCTAAGCTGGTGAAGTCAAACTTGAGCGCATCAGCATTATGAATGTTAATCGCGCTGTTAGCGTAGGCTGGTTTGCCATATTCAGTTTGCATCCAAGCGATGATGTCGCGGTCTACCTCTACAACGTGTAAAAGTTTTAATCTTTGCAGCAATGGCTTGGTGAGTGCACCTAAGCCTGGGCCAATTTCTACCATCAAGTCATCAGCTTTAGGCGAAATAGCTTCTACTAAGCTAGAAATAACGCCTTGGTCAGTCAGAAAGTTTTGGCCGAAGCGTTTTTTAGCAACGTGTTTCATGTGTTTAATTAACTTTTTAAGTTGTTATTGGCTAGCGTAATCGCCAACTCAATGGCGGCTAGCAAGCTGCCGATTTCGATATTACCTGTTCCCGCTAAATCAAGCGCGGTGCCGTGGTCAACCGAAGTGCGGATAATTGGTAAGCCTAGCGTGACGTTGACGCCTTCGCCAAAGCTGGCGTGCTTGAGCACGGGTAAGCCTTGATCGTGGTACATGGCAAGCACTGCATCGGCTTTGCTGAGATGGTGTTTTGCGAATAGCGTATCTGCTGGCAATGCGCCTATTAACTGCATACCCTCGGTGCGTAATTTTTCTAGCACAGGGTTAATGATGTCGATTTCTTCACGGCCTAAATAACCGTCTTCGCCCGCATGTGGATTTAAGCCTGCTACTAGAATGCGTGGATTTTCCAAGCCAAACTTGTGTACTAAATCGTGATGTAAAATGCGAATAGTGGTTTCTAAGCTACTTTTTGTAATGGCCGCAGGTACATCTTTAAGCGCTAAGTGCGTAGTGGCAAGTGCAACGCGTAAGCCGCTACCCACTAACATCATTACGACTTGTGGCGTATTGGTCAATTCTGCCAAAAACTCTGTGTGACCGCTAAATGCAATACCTGCGTCGTTGATAATGCCTTTATGCACAGGTGCAGTGACCATGGCATCAAAGGCTTTGTTGACGCAACCTAACGCTGCAGTTTTAAGCGTATCCAGCACATATTGGCTATTGCGTGCATTTAATTTTCCTGCCTCGGCTGACTTGCTGATGGCTTGATGTAACACTGTGATAGTGCCGTTACCGAGATGCGCTATGTGTGATTTTGCAGAATACGCTTGGATTTGAATATTTGAATTAAGCGCTTTTGCACGCTCTTGCAACATATTGGCATCTGCAATAATAATCACTTCAGCATCAAGTACTTGATGCGCTAGCAATACGCAAAGGTCAGGGCCAATTCCGGCAGGTTCTCCAGCAGTGATTACAATGCGTGGGAGTGGTTTTGTCACGTTAAACTAAGCTGAAAATGTAACTGGCAAAAGTGTAAGTAGCTTAAAACTTATCTTCAAGTCTAAGTTCAACGTAAGCACGGTCACGTAATTCTCGAATCCAGTCCTGATAAGCTTCATCCGCCTTACGTGAACGGATTTCCTGACGCGCTTTTAAACGCGCAGACTCTTTACTCATATCTTGAGAGCGGCGTTCTAATACTTGAATAATATGCCAGCCGAATTGAGTGCGCACAGGAGCGCTGATTTGCCCATCTTTAAGCGCATTCATAGCCGCTTCAAAAGGAGGCACTGTGTCGCCTGGATTGACCCAATTTAAATCACCGCCGTTGGATGCTGTAGAATCTTCTGAAAATTGGCGAGCCAATACTTCAAATTTTTCACCGTTATCAAGACGTTCTTTAATAACATTAATTTTGGCTTCAGCTTCTTTATCAGACATCACTTCGGTAATCTTGATAAGAATGTGGCGTGCATGTGTTTGCTGAATTACCAGCGGAGAATTGCCGCCGCGCTTATTAGTAAGTTTAAGTAAATGAAAGCCATTAGGGCTGCGAAGTGGCGCAGAAACTTCGCCTGGTTGCATGTTTTTTAGTGTATCTAAAAACAATGCTGGCATTTGTGAGCCTTTTTTCCAGCCTAAGCCACCGCCTTCTAAGGCGTTAGGCGCATCAGAAAAACTTGCAGAGACTTTAGCAAAACTGACGCCAGAGTTCAGTTGCTTAACGGCCTCATCGACTTTCGCTTTTGCTTTTTGAATGTCTTCTGTGGCGCCTTCTTCAGGTGTGCGAATTAAAATGTGCGAAATTTCAAACTCATCCGTATTTTCATTTAGTGAGGCTTGCGAGGTTAAATAATTGTCTATTTCAGACTCGCTGACATTCACACGACCATCTACTTCACGGTCACGCAATCGTGCAATCGTGATTTCACTGCGAATATCACTTCTAAATTTACGCATACTTACGCCGTCTTTGGCTAATGCTTCGCTAAATTCAGTGAGCGTTAAATTGTTTTGTTCAGCAATACGTTCAATGGTCTTATCCAGTTGATTGTCATCAACTTTCAGGCCGATTTGTGCGGCATATTGTAGTTGTAAAGTATCAGTAATTAAACGCTCTAGAATTTGCTTACGCAAGACACTTTCTTCGGGCAATTCTGTGCCTTGTTTTTTAAATTGCGCAGTGACTGTGGCAATGCGACTTTCTAGCTCTTGTTCAGTAATTACTGTTTGATCGACGATTGCAACAATACGATCTAACTTAACTATATCTGCTGCTTGCGCATTAAACTGGCTGCCGATAAATAGCAGACTAACAAGCAATATAAATTGAATTGTACTTCTAAGAGCTGAATGTTTAATCATCGGATGTTTAATTATAGCGCGCAAAATGTTTACTCATAATAAGGTTGTTGATTGGTATCAGGAATACGACTCGAGTTCACATAGCCTGGCACATTACGTTTGATGACCGATAATGGATTGGTGCCAATTGAGGCTAAACCACCAAGCTCAAGCTGGAAAAACAACGCATAATTGGCATTTGCAGTTGCCGTACTTACCCGCTGAATAACAGTTCTACCTTGCCAGCATCCTGCATCATACTCTAAGCCAGCCAGAGTTTCGATACTGCTGCTGTCTTTGAGTGAGTAGTTGAAGCGTCCAACACCATACCAGCCTCTGGCTAAAGGCCACTGACCTGAGATGTCAAACTGATCTAAACCATCCCTGATTAATGTACCTGGAGTATCACGTCTATAGCTATAGCTCAGATTGAGTGCTTTGCCAGGTTCTGGGGTGTAATGGCTAGAGATCGTGGTGCGCACTGATCTAGAGTCGTTAGTATTATATTGCCAAAATGCATCTATATTCCAGCTGGTTTTTAGGTAAGAGCTCAAGCCGGCAATAATATCTGAGCTATTGCTACTGCGTAAAGCCGCGCCAGGAAGAGATACAGTTTGATCTGAGAAGTAATAACGTTGGCCGATGGATGCTGATAGGCGTTCTATACCAGTGTCAGACTCAATTAATCGTGAGGTTAAAGCTAAACTTAATTGATTGGCGTTATTAATGCGGTCATTGCCAGTGTACTGATTCTCGTTAAATAAAGAACTAAAATTTAAGTCAGTATCACTCGTATCAAATATTGGAATATCGGATTGCTTAGCTTTTGGTATGTATACGTAAAACATTCTTGGTTCTATGGTTTGCGTATAGTCACGACTAGCAATTTTGAAGTCACGATCAAAAAACAAGCCACCGTCAACGCTCACTATAGGTAGCGTTCGCTCTAACGAGCTGTTGTTATTGGGATCATTAGTCAGGCTATAGCTTGTATGATGAATACCAATTTTTGGTGTAATGTAGCCATATGATTGAGTTATTGGCAAGCTAATGCTTGGGTATATTGTAAAGCGTGATCCTGTGACTTTGATTGGTGCGTTTTTATTAGTGTCAAATGCCACAAGCTCTGTATATAAATTGGCATTTAGATCGCCGTAGTCTTTATTGCCGTTCAGCGTTAATTGCGGCAAGCGCTCGTAGGGATATGACAAGTTATCTAAAGTTTGGAATTTTTGTGCAATTGCATTAAAGCGCCATGTATCATCTGCGTAATCCACATTGAATTGTTGCGGCAACGTAACCTGACTCGTTGTGACGATGCGTGTTGACATGTCTGCAAAGTATTTATTATCAGATACTTTTTCTAAGCTATAGCCTGCTGACCAACCGTTACCAAAAGTTTGCTGATGTTTTAGTTTGGCATAATAACGATTTTGACCCGATTGGTTATCACTTGGCAGATATTCAATATTATCAATACCAGAAAAGTTATCTTCCAAATATCTAAACTCACCTTGTAATTGAACGCCACGTTTACTTAAAACTCTAGTTGCAAGTGTTGCATCCATGTTAGGAGATATATTCCAATAAAACGGTGTGGTTAATTCAAAACCACTTTTCGAAGTAGTGCCAAAAGCTGGCGCAAGCAAGCCACTTTTACGTTGATTACTAAATGAAAAGCTAATCCAAGGCGTGTAAATGAGTGGTACACCTTTAAATTCAATATAAGCATTTTTTGCTACGCCAGCTTTACTATAATCATTCAAATTTAATTCGTTGGCTTTAATATACCAGTCATCGACATCCGCGGCGCAAGTGGTAAATCGCGCATTTTTTAGCGTTTTTCGATCTTGACCTTCAAAAATGATGGATTTAGCATCGGCTCGAGCGTTTAATGCGCGAGATGAGCCGCTTTCATCTGAATCAAGCCCTAAGCCGCGTTGAGAAGAGTTACCTTCAGATACTTCTGTTGCTAACGAATAGGTACTGGTGCCGCCAATTTGCTGACTTTGTAAGCTACCTAAGCTTTTAGAGAACTTTTCAGAGCTTTTAACGCTAGGTTGGATGTTTTTAGACTCATTCTTTGGGGTGTCTCCAATAATACTAATTGAAGCATCTGTCATTTCGCCGATGCTTTCAGATAAGTGCATATGCAACTTAGGCCCAGTAATCTGTGCGTTACCAACATTGATACTAGCGTTGCCAGTGACGCTCAATTCGTCATTTTGGACGTTGTAATCGATTAAGTCGCCAGTGATATTTTGCTTACCGCGGCTGATTATAGCGTTACCAATTGCGCGCATTTGCCTATCAAGATGAAGTTCTAACTTATCGCCCTCAATAATAAGTGACTCTGAGTTAATTTCGTTAACATCAGCTTCACTAGATTCACCAACTAAAGTAGTTGACTCAGCAGAAATAGCTTCACTTTCGGCATGGGCGCGCAGGGTGCAAAGTAACAATGCCGCCGTTAAGCTACTTAAAACACGGCTTTTTAGCATGAAGTTAACACGTTGATTAGAGTTGGAATGTAGGGCACGAGTATATAGGCAGACGGTTTTATTTTATCAATGATAAAATCTCATAAATTGGACTTTTTGGCAATCAATAATTCGCATTTTACCTTGATTACACCTAGCGAAGTGTTTTGTGTTTAAAGGTTTAAAGCTTTGTTAAAGCGCCTAATGACAACATTATATAACATTGGATAAATAGTCGTGGATGATAGACAACAACAACTCAACGTTTGGTTAAGTAAAGTTTTACCCGAAGTAGATATTACGCTTACTACTGCTTCGGCAGATGCGAGTTTCAGGCGTTACTTTAGGGTGCATTTAACGCAACCGTGCGAATATGGGGCAACCTTAATTGCGATGGATGCTCCGCCCCCGCAAGAAAATTGCGAGCCTTTTGTGCGCATAGCCAAACTGTTTGGAGAGGCAGGTTTGAATGTACCTAAAGTGATTGCGCAAGATTTAGAGCAAGGCTTTTTGTTGCTCAATGATTTAGGTGATGACACGTATTTATCACAACTTAACAATACTAGCGCGCCAAAATTATACGCAGATGCTAATAATGCTTTGATTAAGTTGCAACTCGCTAGCCAGCCTGATGTGTTACCTAATTATGATGTCGAGCTACTCACACGTGAGATGCAACTGTTCCCTGATTGGTACATTGCCAAGCACCTCAATGTCTCTATAGATGATAAGCAGCAGGCAGTGCTCGCCAACACTTTTAATTTGTTGAATAAAAATATTCTCGCCCAAACGCAAGTATATGTTCACCGTGACTATCACTCTCGTAACTTAATGGTAACGAACGAAAATAACCCTGGCGTACTCGATTTTCAAGATGCGGTGTATGGTGCAATTACCTACGATTTAGTTTCACTGCTCAAAGATGCCTATATTTGCTGGGAAGAAGATCAGATTATTGATTGGCTCGTGCGTTACTGGCAAAACGCGCGCAAAGCGGGCTTGGCTGTGCCGGAAGACTTTAGTGATTTCTATCGTGACTTTGAATACATGGGCGCGCAACGCCACATTAAAGTACTCGGTATTTTTGCCAGACTTTACCATCGTGACGGTAAAGATGGCTATTTAAAAGACATGCCGCTAGTGATGGATTATCTTCGTAAAGTGTGTGAGCGTTATGCTGAACTGAGGCCGATGTTACGCCTATTAGATGCACTGAGCGGGCAAGACCAACACCCAGATGCCAATTACAAAAAGCTGTTAAAGCTATGATTTTCGAAAATTAATAATCAATGGAGATCCCGCTGATTTTGTGGCCCCGTTACTCAATACTTAACTGAATTTATCGTTGAATATTGAAAACTCAATTGAGTTGAGCCAACCTTGATTAGTTTTGTGGGCTGAAATTAAGTGAGATGAAAGTGGGTCTGACACTATTCATTTCTTGGTTGGTTTCTATTGCGAAGCTAACCAAATGCGCAGATCTTCCAAAGGCATCGGCTTGGCGAAGTAATATCCTTGAAACTGGATGCATCCTAGCTCGGTTAATCTGGATAATTCCGTCTCAGTTTCCACGCCTTCCGCAATGAGTTTCATCCCCAGTTCGTGACCGATATTGATGATATTGCGCACCATTACATCGTCACCATTACCTAATGGCGTGACGAAGCTTCTGTCGATTTTTAAGACCTCAATTGGAAATCTGCGCAAGCGGTCGAGCGACGAATAACCAGTGCCAAAGTCATCCAGATAGAATTTGCAACCCAACTTCACTATGTTGAGCATGGTAGCCAGCAAGTCCTCTTCATGCTCGGCAAGCATGCTCTCTGTTAGCTCAAGTTTTAGCGCATCCGCAGGCAGATTATGTTTGTGCAAGCAGGCGCTAATGTCAGCCACCAGATCGGTATCGCGGAACTGTCTGACAGAAAGATTGACGCTGCATTGAAGATTGGGATATTCAGCGCGCAGATCTTTCAGTGCAGCACCAGCTTGATCCAACACGAATCGTCCCAACTGCACAATCATTCCTGATGTTTCGGCGATACCAATAAACTCGTCAGGTGGGATGTAATTTTCATTAAAAGTCCAGCGGGAAAGTGCTTCCATCCCCACCACACCACCAGAATGCGGCGCAATGATTGGCTGGTACCAAACTTCTAGCAAATTGCTATTCATCGCGTGTTGTAGGGCCTGCTCCAGCTGCATACGCCTGTGCGCTTTATCCAGCAAGCCGACACTAAACATTACAATTTGACCCTTGCCGCGACGTTTTGCTTCATACATCGCAAGATCGGCATTGCGTACAATTTCTTCTTTGGTTAACGAAGCTTCAGCGGGTGTAATGCCAATCGAGCCACGGATAATCAGGTTTTGTCCTTCAAGTTCAATCGGTTGTTCAAGAGTTCTCAGCAAGCGCTCTGCATAAAGCGTTGCATGGGGAGGGGTTGTGTCTTCTAACAGCACCGCAAATTCGTCTCCGCCCAAGCGAGTTACGGTTTTACTACCGCCAAGATGGGTGGTCGCTTCATCACCGCCAAGACGCGCTACAGTGTCATAGTTTCTGCTTAGCGTAAGCAGCCGGTTTGCAATGATTTGCAGCACTTTGTCGCCCACAGAATGCCCTAAGCCATCATTGATCAACTTGAACCCGTCGAGATCCAGGAGCAGCAGGCTACTGGCCAAGCTGGGCTGACGACGCGAACGGTTTTGCACAGCTTCCAGACGGTTGTGCAACTGGCGACGGTTACCAATGCCAGTCAGTGGGTCGTGCTCGGCCAAAAAGTTTAAATCTTGATGTCTTGCATTGACCTCTGCCATTAAGTCATTAAGCGATGTACTCAGGTTATCTAGCTCATCCTTGCCCTGTATTGGCCAGCGAATAGAAGAGTCTTTATCAATGCGGTGACGATCAGCAAGCTGTGAAAACTCATGCAGTCGTCGCAATATTCGGCGATTTAAAATGAGGTAGATTCCCACTAAAGAGAACGCTACTAGCGATGCTGCGATTCCCGCCAACGTCCAATACGTGATGCGTCGTTCATTCAATAGTCGTGTTGGCCCGCCGACGATAATTTCAGCAGGCAAGTTAGTAAGCGACGCACTTGCAGTCCAACGTTTAACCGAGTTCTCTTCGCTTTGCTTCACTATCACCATTTGTTTTATTCGCGCTACCGCTGGTTGGAGGGTAAACGGTATAGAGGCCGTTTTTTGAATACGTTTGATATACTGATCATCTAATCTGCGAAGCGCATACATATAGCCGCTGGCTGTTTGCTTGCGCGCAGTATCTGTGACAGGGGAGGCGACCATTAGAAACGGTTTATTGTTCAGCCATAGCACACTGGTTAATTTTTCCTTGATGGCAAGTTGACTGATATGCTTGAAGTAAGGGGTCAGCGTATTGAGCATATCTGCAGACATGTCGCCTATTGTGCCTTCGCTGGATAGTGTCAGTTTAAGGATTGGCGTTGCATCAAGCTTGGTGATTACAACAGAAGTAACGTGCAGGTTGGCAACCGATTCTCCAGTGAAATTAGAAGTCAGGTAGTCTGCTTTGTTGCCTTGAATGAAAGCTACAGTATCGTCCCAGCGTGCATAATCGCTAAGCATGCTCTCAATCACCGCAGTGTCTTGTTCTATAGCTAGGGTGACACGCAAGGCTTCATTTCTATCTGCCCATCAAAAGCATCAAAGCGGTTACTCAGCAATTGAATTGCGACAAACAGAAACAAAGCACCCAAACCGATAAGCAGCAGCGCCATGCGTGACAATACCCATAGCCCAATACTGCCCATGTGTGCGGGTGCTACCATTTCAACACTTCGTTGAAATTGACGTAACCAGTTGAACAAAATGCAGCCCCTAGCTTATCTAATCTACTGTGAATAGACACCTTTATATCATGGTTTTTATTGACCTATTGCTGAATAAACGATGGAAAGTGTAATCTCTTTAGTAAATGACAATGAAATTCACCTAAACTTAGGGCATTGTTTTAAAAAGCTTGTTTTTAACCAATAAAATATGGCTAAATGTGGCTGTTAAATTGACTTAAGAAAATCGATTAAATCACGTTTATGGCGTTTTTCCGCCGTTGATTTTCAAACTGAAAGCTATCTAAAAATGAAAGCTATGATTTTAGCCGCTGGGCGAGGTGAGCGCATGCGTCCGCTCACTGATCATACCCCTAAGCCTTTGTTAAGCGTGGGCGGAAAACCTCTGATTGTTTGGCACTTAGAGCGCTTAACCCAAGCGGGTTTTAAAGAGATTGTCATTAATCATGCGCATTTAGGCGTGAAGATTGAACAAGCGCTTGGCAATGGTAGTGAATGGGGTTTGTCTATTCAATACTCACCAGAAAAGGTTGCGCTAGAAACCGCAGGCGGTATTGCTAATGCGTTACCATTATTAGGCGATGCGCCGTTTTTAGTGGTGAACGGTGATGTGTTTACTGACGTGAATTTCGCCTCAGTTTGTTTAACCAAACCCAATCTTGCACATTTAGTAATGGTGGATAACCCCGTGCAACATCCCAATGGCGACTTTGCTTTAAATAATGGCAAGCTATATGCAGAAGGCGCAAGTAAGCTTACTTTTTCTGGCGTAGGCATTTACCATCCCATCTTATTTAAAGAAGTGGTAAGAGGGCAAGCTGCAAAACTTGCTCCACTGCTTAAAAACGCCATGGCTAGCAAGCAGGTTACAGGGCAGCACCACATTGGTCAGTGGTATGATATTGGCACGCCGCAAAGGCTTGCTGAACTAGACGCAATTTTGAAAGTCAACCAAGTATGCAGTTGAATGAATTTATTAAACGTAGAAACGACCTTATTGCGCTAATGGGTGAAGGTATTGCCATTATTCCCACCGCGCCAGAAGCCATTCGTAATCGCGATAGTCACTACCCATACCGGTTTGATAGTTATTTTTATTACTTAGCTGGCTTCAAAGAGCCTGAGTCTGTCGTGGTGCTAGTGGCTGGCACGACGCCAAAAAGTATATTATTTTGTCGCGATAAAGACATAGATCGTGAGATTTGGGATGGCTTCCGTTATGGAGCAGAAGCGGCTAAAGCTGAATTTGGTTTTGATGAAGCTTACTCAATCAATGAGTTAGATGCGGTGATTCTGAAGTTGTTGGCGAATCAGCCTAAGTTGTTTTTTAGTTTAGGTGAAAGTACCAGTTGGGATGCGCGTGTAATGGGTTGGATGAACACCTTGCGCGCGCAGGCTCGTAGTGGCGTTCATGTGCCTGATGAAGTAAGTGATGTGCGTCAATTAGTGGATGAAATGCGCTTGTTTAAATCGCCATTCGAGATTGATTTAATGCGCCGTTCAGCCAATATTGCCGCTGCCGCACATAACAGAGCAATGCGCTTTACGAGACCCAATATGATGGAATATGAAATAGAGGCGGAATTTTTACACGAGTTTTATCGCAATGGTGCGCAAGCGCCTGCCTACACCAGCATTGTCGCAGGCGGTGCCAATGCTTGTACCCTGCATTACAGCGCGAATAATGCAAAGCTGAATGATGGTGATTTATTGCTGATTGATGCGGGTTGCGAATTGGATGGTTACGCATCGGATATTACCCGCACTTTTCCTGTGAGTGGAAAGTTTAGCGCTGCACAAAAAGACGTTTACGAACTCGTACTCGCTTCGCAAGCGGCGGCGATTGCAAAGGTCAATACAAGCAACCACTGGAACGCACCACATGAGGCGGCATTAGAGGTGTTGGCGCAAGGTTTTATTGATCTTAAGCTATGCAAAGGTAGCAAAGAAGCTGTGCTAGAAAATGGTGATTACCGTCAGTTTTACATGCATCGCACTGGGCACTGGCTGGGCTTAGATGTGCATGATGCTGGCGAGTATAAAGATAAAGCAGGTAATTGGCGCATGCTAATGCCAAACATGACGCTGACGGTTGAGCCTGGCTGTTATATTCGCCCTGCCGAAAATGTGCCTGAAGCGTTTTGGAATATTGGTATCCGTATTGAGGATGACGTGCTGGTGACACAAAAAGGCTGCGAAGTCTTAACTAAGAATGCAGTTAAATCAGTCGCTGATATTGAAGCGCTTAGGAAAGTTTAATGAGTAAAATCTGATGAGTGTCATTCAAGAGAATATTGTAATAGTAGGTGGCGGCCCAGTAGGCATGGTGTTGGCTTTATTATTAGCGCAACAAGGCATCGCTAGCTCCGTGCTTGAAGCCCGTAAGCAAGGGGCAGCAAATCTTGATACGCGAGCACTGGCCTTGTCTTATGGGACTAAACGAATTTTCGATGGCTTAGGCATTTGGCAATCTGTTGCCGCGCAAGCGACCGCCATTAACACCATTCATGTATCGCAAAAAGGCAGTTTTGGGCGTAGCAATTTAAAGGCGCAAGATTACAATCAAGAAGCGCTTGGTTATGTGCTTTCTTATGGTGCATTGTGCACTGCGCTCAACACAGCGATAGCAAATTTTTCTTGTATTAACGTTATTGATGAGGCGCAAGCGCAGGCAATAAACCACGATGAAGTTAATGCCAGTGTTCGTTATCAACGCATTGGCGAAACGGCTAAGTTAACGGGAGCCTTAGTGGTGTTGGCCGATGGTGGGCGTAGCTTGGAAGAGGCCGCCGGATTGCAGCGAGACACCAAAGAGTATGGGCACGATGCTTTAATCACTAAAGTGAGTGCAGAGCTGCCGCATAGCAATATTGCTTATGAGCGCTTTACGCCGCAAGGCCCCATGGCGTTGTTGCCAAATGGAGCGCACCAAGATTCAAATCAGTTTTCATTAGTGTGGACGGGTAAGAAATCTGCAATCGAGCCCTTACTTGATTTGAGTGATTCTGAATTTTTAGCACAATTTCATGCGCAGTTTGGTGATAGAGTAGGGCGCTTCTTAAGTGTAGAGAAACGTATGACTTTCCCACTCAAACTATCAAAGTTGCAAAGTGTTGATACGCCGCATTTGGTGGTCATCGGCAACGCCGCGCAAACTATGCATCCCGTTGCAGGGCAGGGCTTTAATGTGGGTATTCGTGATGCGCAAGTGCTGGCAAAACACATTGCAACATCCACTATGCCATTGGGTAGCCCAGAAATGCTGGTGAGTTACCAAGCTGAGCGAAAATCTGATACCAAAAACGGCTTATTGTTTACCGATTTTTTAGTGAATATTTTTTCAAATGATATTATTGGCTTACCCGCTATGCGCAGCGTTGGGCTTGGTTTGTTTGATGTGATTAAGCCTATCAAACAGCATTTAGTTAGCAAAATGAGTTACGGCAAATGAGTGAAATATTACGTACTGATGTAGCGATAGTTGGCGCTGGTTTAGTGGGCTTGGCGGCAGCTGTTGCTATGCATCAAGCGGGCTTTACTGTCATTTTGGTTGATAGTAGAAATCCCGCAGCCTCTGATTTTGCAGACGACACTTGGGATGCAAGAATTTATGCGGTTAGCCCAAAAAATGCACAATGGCTAGATGATTTTGGCGTATGGCCATTAATGAATCAATCACGAATTGGCCAAATGCAGTCTATGGAAATCTTTGGTGAGGCAGGCAGATCAAGCGCTGAGCAAACGCCAATTACCTTGTCTTCTAGCGATGTGAATGCAGATTGTTTAGGCTATATTGTTGAGTCAAAATTGCTTATGCAAGCGTTGCTAACGCAGGTTGCAGCTTTAGGTATTCAGACGCGATTTGATAGTCCATGTGAGTCAGTAAGCAATACGCCAAGTAAAGCGGTGTTGCAACTGCCGCATCAACAATTGATTAAAAGCACATTGCTGTTAGCTGCCGATGGAAGTCACTCTTGGGTGCGACAACAGTTGAACATGCCTATGCAGCAAAAATCTTATGAACAAACGGCGTTAGTGGCTAACTTCTCTGCGACCAAGCCGCACGGTAATATTGCTAGGCAATGGTTTTTACAAGATGCAGAAAATAAAAATAGTATTCTGGCTTGGCTGCCTTTGCCCGATAATACAATTTCTATTGTTTGGTCTGTGTCAACCAACTATGCTGAAGCATTGTTAATGTTAAGTGATGATGAGTTTGCCGATGCCGTAATGTCGGCTGGCAATGGCATACTAGGCGACTTTAAATTACTAAGTCCTGCTGAGAAGTTTCCATTAAGTTTGCAGAAAACGAGTAAATTGGTACATGATAGCCTGGTTTTGCTTGGTGACGCAGCGCATCAAGTGCATCCGATGGCTGGCCAAGGGGTTAATTTAGGTTTTAGAGATGTAGTAGATTTGGTAGATATTCTTAAAACTAAACATCAGTATCAGGCATTAAATGACAGTAGTTTGCTTAAGCAATACACGCGTACAAGAAAAGCTGATATTTTAAAAATGGTGTTGTTAACAGAGTCGCTTTATCATTTGTTCAAAAGTCAAAATGCAGCAATAAAAACAGTAAGGAACTGGGGTTTGTTTGCGACTAAGCATCAAGCCATCAAGAAACTGTTAGTTTCAAACGCAGTATCACTTTAAAATACTGCGGTTAAGCAATAAAAGTTTTATTAAAAAATAGCCAACTGTAAGTTAATTCAAAGTTTAGGAAATTGCATGTTTAAAAAATTAGTTAGCTTTACCTTATTGAGTGCTGCTTGCGCAGGAATCTCAACCTCTGCAATCGCCGATGAAGCAAGCGTTAAAAAAGCGGTAGAGGCGGCTTACCCGAAATTTAAAGTGGAAAGCGTCACTAAGACACCTTTTACTGGCTTGTACGAAGTATTTATGGGTGGGCAAATAATTTACACAGATGAAAAAATGTCTTATTTGATTGCTGAAGGTCGTTTAGTTGATCCAAAGACTAAAAAAGATATCACAGGCGAACGTATGGAGGAGCTGACCAAAATCGACTTCTCTACATTACCTTTAGATCAAGCAATTAAAGTGGTAAAAGGCAATGGTAGCCGCAAATTAGTCGTATTCTCAGATGTCGATTGCCCATATTGCAAACGCTTAGAACGCAATGAACTTTCTCAAATTAACAATGTGACGATTTATACCTTTTTGTTCCCAATTGTGCAATTACATCCAGACTCAGCTGAAAAGTCTAAATTAATCTGGTGTGCTAAAGACCGCGTAAAAGCCTGGCAAGACTGGATAATGCGAGATGTTTTGCCAACAACTACAGGTACTTGTGAAGTGCCATTGGAAAAAGTGGGTGCACTAGCTAGCAAAATAGGGGCAAACAGCACGCCAACGCTATTTTTTGCAGATGGTAAGCGTATGTTAGGTGCGCAACCTGCACAAGAAATAGAAAAAGCGTTGGTGGCGGCGGCTTCTGCTAAAAAGTAACCTGAAAAAATGTACGATAACATTCCCAAAACTATAGATGTCTATTTCCAGTTTTAAATTGTAAAGATGTTAAGAGGTGAGATGAGTTTATTAATAGAAAATGCATCACTGTTAGCAAACCCATCCTCGCTGAATTCAGCTAAACGCTGATCTAGCATTTTAAAAGCGACTTCTTGATGTTTTTTAGCGTATGGGATGCTATTTAGCTGATTAATTGCGGCTTCACCCATGTAATTTTTGCGTAGTGTTGGGTTATCTAAAAAACAATAGGCAAAATCTCTTGCGTATAAGATGTCAAATCCAGACATGTTATTACAATATTGGTGCATAAAAGTTTGATATTGTGGTGCAAACAGCTCTTTATAAATATGCATTTGTCGATGTTGACGTAAATAGTCGATAATACTTATCTCACCAGTTTTTACTTGGTTAATCGTCTCTTCCTCGTCGGTTTCGCCCATATACATTCCACGCTGTATGCACCACGCTAACAGCATGGTGGCTTCATGGCAGTGATAGTTATCTGCAATTAGAGCGTCAATAGTTTGATTTTTCAGAGCATCAAATAAGGTGAGCACTGGGGTTATATGCTTAATGCTGACATCAATTTTGCTAAGCGAACGATCGGGTTTAATGCGGAAATCTAGGATAATTTGCTTACTTTCATTTAATGGTAGATTCCATCCATAAAAAGATTCGCTGCCGTCCTCATTTAGCCATGTTTTGTGAATATCACTACTTTTGTAATGAGGTTCGCCAAGTATAGTTTTTGTTTCGACTAGGGTGAGACCCATACGTAAATTAAGTGGATAATCTAGCTTGCTATCCATAAAAGTAATGTGTGATAAAGTAGGCATCCAGAGACCTTTTTTATCAGCGGGTATTGGCGGATATTGTGGATTTTTAATATCAATACTAAACAGTAAATTAATGCCTAGTTTTTTATGTTCAATCCAAAAGCTACGATCGCTGGCGTGACCAGAAATTTCATTTTTCTTCGACAATTTAAAGCCATTGCTAAGCAAAAATGCCTGAACATTGGGGTGATCAATAGTTAAACCGATAAGCTGGGTCACTTGTTCAAACATGATGTTGATTTTATCCTGCTTTTTTGACGTGTTTTTATGTTGGTTTATATAAATCTATAAAAAATACATCATTCTAAACGTAAAAAGCACCTTGATAAAACTCTCGAGTGAAAGTCACATCTCTGTAATCTAGTATTTTTTTTGCCATCACAACATCAACATCTACTAGAGCTTGCTTGCTGATCAATCTACAATTATAAAATCGTTGGCGTTTTGAATAAAATATATTTCAAGTTAACCAACCACAGATCCCATCTTAAATATAGGCATATACATTGCAACTACAAGCCCACCAATTACTACACCTAGAACTACCATGATGACTGGTTCCATGAGGCTAGCCAGAGCATCAACTGCATCATCAACTTCCGCTTCAAAGAAATCTGCGACTTTGCTTAGCATAGAATCTAATGCACCTGACTCTTCACCAATCGCTGTCATTTGTAATACCATGTTAGGGAATACATTGGTATTTTGCATGGCTACAGTTAGGCTGGTACCCGTACTGATTTCACTTTGAACTTTTTTTGTAGCATCATAATAAACTCGGTTTCCTGAAGCGCCGGCTACAGAATCTAAAGCCTCTACTAGTGGTACGCCAGCAGTAAACATTGTAGCTAAAGTTCGTGCCCATCTAGCAATGGTTGCTTTACGGATAAGCGGGCCAAAAACAGGAATCTTTAGAATTAATCTATCCATCGTGGATTGCATGCTTAAAGATCGTTTCCATGTATAAAAGAAGAACCACAAACCAAATCCGATTGAGCCAAAAATTGCCCACCACCACTTTACGAATATATCTGAAATTGCCATTACTACTATCGTTGGACCAGGGAGGTCAGCACCAAAACTACTGAACAACTCCTTAAATGCGGGAATCACAAAAATCATAATCACTGCAACAATCACAAAGGCGACCACGATAATTGAAATTGGATAAAATAATGCAGATTTTATTTTGGATTTAATTGCCTGAATTTTTTCTTTATAAGTTGCTAGTCGGTCAAGTAATGTATCCAAAATACCGGCTTGTTCACCTGCATTAATTAGGTTGCAAAAGAGCGAATCAAAATAAAGAGGGTATTTGCGGAAGGCAGCGCTCATACTGCTACCCGTTTCCACGTCAGACTTAATATCAAGTAAGAGTTTCGCAACCGCTGGATTGCTGTGGCCTTTGCCAACAATATCAAAAGATTGCAGAAGTGGAACCCCCGCTTTCATCATGGTGGCAAGTTGGCGAGTAAATAGTGTAATGTCTTTATCGGAAACTGAGCCCTTGCTAGTAAAGCTACTTTGCTTTTTTACTTTAGTAACGGTAATGCCTTGACGACGCAAAGTGGCGTTAACAAAAGACTCGCCTGTAGCGCGTATTTCACCTTTTACAGCTTTACCTTTTTTGTCTTTGCCTTCCCAAGAATATGTGACTTCTTTCGTGGCTTTAATATTTGCTGCCATAGTGATTCCCTATATTATTCATTAGTACAAGCTTCGACTTCTTCGACCGAAGTTAATCCTTGCATGACTTTCATTAAACCAGATTGACGTAAATCTTTTACACCTTCAATCTTTGCTTGATCGGCAATGTCATGAGCAGTGCCACTTTTCATAATAATGCGGCTAATAGCATCGGTAATTGGCATAACCTGATAAATACCTACGCGACCCTTATAGCCATTATTACAGAGTTCGCAGCCGCCTTCCTTGGGACCATAAAGCTGCCAATTTTCTTTAAAGTCTTCTTCTGTGAATCCCACCCCTAATAAAGCCTCTTTTGGGACATCTAGAGGCACTTTACAGCTCTTACACAAACGCCTTGCTAAACGTTGTGCAGTAATCAGCGAAACAGCTGAAGCAATGTTAAATGGTGCGACACCCATGTTAAGTAAGCGAGTGAGTGTGGAAGGTGCATCATTGGTGTGTAATGTAGATAGCACCATGTGACCAGTAGAGGCAGCTTTAATTGCCATGTCTGCAGTTTCTAAATCGCGAATTTCACCAATCATAATGATGTCGGGATCTTGTCGTAAAAATGATTTTAGTGCTGCTGCAAAGGTAAGGCCTTGTTTGTCGTTAACGTTAACTTGATTGATACCTGCCAGTGGTATTTCACAAGGGTCTTCTGCTGTTGCAATGTTCACGCCAGGGTTGTTTAATATGTTTAAACAAGTGTATAGCGAAACTGTTTTTCCAGAACCCGTCGGCCCCGTTACTAATACCAACCCATACGGGCGGTTTACCGCGCTTAAAAGCCGCTCTTTTTGAATAGGTTCATAACCTAAAGCTTCAATACCTAATGTTGCACTAGATGGATCTAAAATACGCATTACAATTTTTTCACCATTAATTAACGGTAAAGTACTTACCCGAAAATCAATCTTGCGCGTTTTTGAAAGCACTAGACTCATGCGACCATCTTGAGGTATGCGTTTTTCAGAAATGTCCATGCTGGATATAACTTTAATCCGTGAGGCTAATTTTTCTTTGATGGCGAGTGGCGGTTGCGTAATTTCGCGAAGGATGCCATCAACACGATAGCGCACGCGGTAAAACTTCTCATAAGGCTCGAAGTGCAGATCAGAAGCGCCCATGTTGATGGCGTCTAATAACATTTTGTTCAGAAATTTAACAACAGGCGCATCATCAACTTCTTGAGTTTGTGTTTCCTCTTCAATGGGCTGGCCATCTTCACCACCTAAGTCGTAGTCATCATCAAGATTCATCGACTTCATGCTGGTATCACCAGCTTCAATAAGTTTATCTATCCAACGCCCAAGTTTGTCGTCTTCAACGACTACTGGAGACAATGCCATCCCCATTTGGAATTGAACACTGTCTAAGGCGTGTAAATTAGTAGGGTCTGAAATTGCAACATACAGGATGTTATTGCGCACTTGCAATGCCAACACTCGGTTAGCTTGCATTAATTTATCGTCGATTTTTTTAGTAGGAAAATAATCAGGATTAAATGCGTCTAAATTAAAATAAGGAAATCCAAATGCCTTTGCAGAAGCTTCTGCAATGACTTGCGCGCTTAATTTTCTGCTCGTAATTAACTGAGTAATAAACGGGCTTTTAACCGAGTTTGCTTGAGCTTGAATTGCATTCGCCTCATCTTCAGAAAGTAATTTTTCCTGCATTAGAGTGCGGGCGAGGCCGCTTAGCTTGTTTGATGTAGGTGCGTTGGCCATAAATATTATATTTAAATAGCGTAAAAGCTTTTCCTATTAGTTTTATCGAACTAATAATGCCCTTAAGACTTTTTTTTGTAAAGACTTTAAGCTAAATTGACTGTAAAAATGGCACAGAATTTACATTTGAGGCTCGAGTCATGCTGTGAACAGGCTTGAATTTATTAAGCAAACCTTAAAAACTTGACAATTTGTTACATCCAAATTATAAATGTGCGCAGGTGCTTGAGCTTGAGTTTTGTAATCTGCTTTATTTTTCGAGTTTTAGAGTGTTTATATTTACTTGAGACAAGCTTTTTGGGGCGCCTACCCTTTGTAATATGTAAGAATGTAGAAATGGCGACAGGTACCGTAAAATGGTTTAACGATTCAAAAGGCTTTGGCTTTATTACACCAGATGATGGCGGTGACGATTTATTCGCGCACTTCTCTGCGATTGTAGAAGCTGGCTAAAAAAGCCTTAAAGAAGGTCAACGCGTAAGTTTTGAAGTGACCGATGGCCCAAAAGGCAAACAAGCTTCAAATATTCAGAAAGCTTAAGTCTTAATTGACTCAGTACTTATCTGTATAAGTGCTTCTAGTATTAGAGTCTACTAGCACTAGAATTCATGTGACGGCTCGTAAGAAATTACGAGCCGTTTTTTTATTTCTAGTATTAAAGCACTATTACATATTGGCGATTATTTCTTCGCCAAATTGCGCTGTACCCACTTGCGTTGCGCCTTCCATTTCGCTAGAGAAGTCTCCAGTCACGCGTTTAGAAATAATAGCTTTTGCAACGCCTTGCATTAATAAATCAGCAGCTTCAACCCAGCCCATATGGCGCAACATCATTTCAGCAGAAAGAATGATAGAGCTAGGATTTGCCAAATCTTTACCGGCTATTTTTGGCGCTGTGCCATGAGTAGCTTCAAACATGGCAATTGTGTCGCTTAGATTGGCGCCTGGCGCAATGCCAATGCCGCCAACTTGTGCAGCAAGTGCGTCACTCATATAGTCGCCATTTAAGTTTAGAGCTGCAACGACATCATGGTCGGCTGGGTGTAGAAGAATTTCTTGTAAGAACGCATCGGCGATACAGTCTTTAATAACAATGCCATTAGGTAGTTTGCACCAAGGACCACCATCAATTTCTACGGCGCCGAACTCTTGTTTAGCAAGCTCATAACCCCAGTCTCTAAAGCCACCTTCCGTGTACTTCATGATGTTACCTTTATGGGTAATCGTCACGGACTTTCTATTATTATCAATTGCATACTGAATTGCTTTGCGGATTAAGCGTTGGCTACCGTCTTTTGATACTGGTTTAATGCCAATTGCAGATGATTCTGGGAAGCGAATTTTTTTACGCATTCCCATGTCGCTAAGGAATTTAATGACTTTTTCAACTTCATCCGAACCCGCAGCCCACTCTATACCCGCATAGATGTCTTCAGTATTTTCACGGAAAATCACCATGTCTGTCTTTTCAGGATGCTTCACTGGGCTAGGCACGCCAGTGAAGTATTGAATTGGGCGTAAGCAGACATATAAATCGAGTTCTTGACGCAAAGTCACATTGAGTGAGCGAATACCACCGCCAACAGGTGTTGTCAGAGGGCCTTTAATAGAAATGACGTACTCTTTGAGCGCTTTCATGGTCTCATCGGGAAGCCATGTATTGCTGTCATAAATTTTGGTGGATTTTTCGCCAGCATACACTTCCATCCAAGAAATTTTGCGAGCACTACCATAAGCTTTGCTCACAGCAGCATCTACAACTTTAATCATCGGAGGCGTAATATCTGCCCCTATGCCATCACCCTCAATAAATGGGATAATAGGTTGGTTAGGCACGTTGAGTGTGTTGTCAGCGTTTACTGTGATTTTTTCACCAGTTGACGGGACAATGATTTTCCCTGAGATGCTGTTTTTTGTTGCCATGTGTATACCCCTAAAGTATTTACTAATCTTACGTTTTTAAATAATTAAGTGAATTTAATGATTGTTTTATTCAATAAACCCTTTAACGTAGTGTGCCAGTTCAGTGCGCATGAGAAGCATGCTACGTTAAAAGACTTTATCCAATTACCAGACATTTACGCCGCAGGACGGTTGGATACTGATAGTGAAGGTTTGCTTATTTTAACTGATGATGGCATGTTGCAACACCGTTTAAGTGACCCAAAACACAAAGAATTTAAAACTTACTGGGTGCAGGTAGAAGGTGTACCAACTGATGCTGATTTAGAACCATTAAGATTAGGTATAGATTTGACGGATTTCATCACAAAACCAGCGCAGATACGTTTAATTTCAGAGCCAAAATCATTATGGGAAAGAAACCCACCGATTAGAGAAAGAAAAGCGATTCCAACCAGTTGGTTAGAAATTAAAATTACTGAAGGAAAAAATCGCCAAGTGAGACGCATGACTGCAAAAATAGGATTTCCAACCTTAAGATTAATTCGTTATGCCATCGGACAATATACAATTGGTGATATTGCAAATGGACAACATAAAATAATTGAATAGTGAGCACAGCTAAAGATGAAACCAGTTATTGTATTTAAAAACGTTATACACGAAGGACCAGGCTATTTAGGTGATTTTTTTAGCGAGCAGAATATCCCATGGCAAGAGGTCAATACCAATGAAATTGACAGTTTGCCAGCTTCTATATTAAGTTATAGCGGTGTCATCATCATGGGTGGGCCCATGAGCGTGAATGATGACCTACCTTGGATTGCACCTTTGCTCGATTTGATTCGTGAGGCAAGAGCTGCGGATATTCCGCTGTTAGGGCATTGCTTAGGTGGTCAATTAATCAGTAAAGCCTTTGATGGCGTGATTAGCGCAAACCCAGTTAAAGAAATTGGCTGGGGTGAAGTGAGCGTGACTTCAAATGAAGCTGCTAAATATTGGTTTGGTGAAATTGAAACCTTTAATAGTTTTCATTGGCACGGTGAAACGTTTAGCTTGCCAGAAGGCGCAACGCATGTGTTAGCAAGTGCCCACTGCCAAAATCAAGCCTATTCTATTGGCAAACACTTGGCGTTTCAAAGCCATATTGAAGTGACTGCTGAAATGGTCAAAAGCTGGTGCGAATTAGGCGCTGATGAACTTGCAGAGGCTTCTGCTAGCCCCGCTGTTCAGCAGGCCGATGCCATGCAGAAAACCTTACCCGTACACTGCTTTTTTCTGAATAAAGTAGCCAAGCAAGTTTATGGGCAATGGATAAAAGGGCTAATGCACGGATAGTGATACCTGTATGTTAAAATTGAGTAAATTTACAAGAGAAAAGCATTATGTCTGGCAATACAATCGGAACTTTATTTACACTCACTTCATTTGGGGAGTCTCATGGTGCGGCCATTGGTGGCGTGGTAGATGGTTGTCCGCCTGGTTTGGCGTTGTGTGCGGAAGATTTACAGATTGATTTAGATAGACGCAAACCTGGCACTTCACGTCATGTAACGCAACGCCAAGAGGCTGACAGCGTGGAGATTTTATCTGGTGTGTTTGAAGGAAAAACCACAGGTGCGCCGATTGGTTTGTTGATTCGCAATACTGACCAACGCAGTCAAGATTACAGTAAAATTATGGATACCTTTCGTCCAGGCCATGCCGATTATACTTACACGCAAAAATACGGTGTACGTGACTACCGAGGTGGTGGACGCTCAAGTGCGCGTGAAACGGCTGTTCGAGTGGCTGCTGGAGCAATCGCAAAAAAATGGTTAAAAGAGCGTTTTGGTGTAACTGTACGTGGCTACATGAGTCAAATGGGCGAAATTGGTATCCCATTTGTGAGCTGGGATGCACTAAACCACAAAGACAACGATTTTTTCTCTCCCAATATTGAAGTACTACCTAAGTTAGCCACTTATTTGGATGGCATTCGCGCTGAACGTGATTCAGTGGGTGCCCGCATTACTGTTGTGGCTGAAGGTGTGCCTGTGGGTTGGGGTGAGCCCGTGTTTGATAGGTTAGATGCTGAAATAGCCTATGCCATGATGAGCATCAATGCGGTTAAAGGAGTAGAAGTTGGCGCGGGCTTTGATTCCATTGCCCAGCGTGGCAGTATGCATTCTGATGAAATGACCCCGCAAGGTTTTGTCACTAATCACGCAGGTGGTATTTTGGGTGGCATTTCTACTGGCCAAGAAATACGTGTGAATATTGCATTAAAGCCAACCTCAAGTATTCCGCAAGAGCGCCGCTCTATTGATAACAAAGGGCAAGCCGTGACGATGCAAACCACTGGTCGTCATGACCCATGTGTTGGTGTGCGAGCTACGCCAATTGCAGAAGCTATGTTGGCATTGGTGTTGATGGATCATGCCTTACGTAACAGAGGGCAAAATGCGGACGTGTTTTGTACAACGCCGAAAATTATTTAACTTTGCACACTGTAGTTGATTTATATCATAGCAAACTGAGTGCCGCAGTTTGATAATAAAAGCGTCACTTGATTTATGGATATATTTGGTGAGTTAAAGTTTATTTGGATTATAAAAATGAGGACATACTATGAATATTGAACATCATGATTTAGCGCACGAATTCCCTGAGCATCGCGAGAAAATTCACAATCTGAAACTAGGAAATGCACACTTTGCTAAGTTATTCGATGCCTATCATGCCGTAACAAAAGGTGTGGAGCGCTTAGAAGGGGAAGACGCGCCAGTTTCAGACGAAACACTTGAAACGCAGAAGAAAGCGCGTCTTCAGTTGAAAGATCAGCTTTATGCAATGCTCATTGCTTAGAAATAAATGTTAGCTATTAATTAATAAAAAAAGTCGGCAGTTGCCGACTTTTTTTATTGGTCTGTTCTATATAATTCTGCATGCATGCAAATCTTCACTTTAATCTTTCTCGATTTTATTTCGTTTATTACTTCTTCGTTGGTGCCTTTGTGCCCTATTGGGGTTTGTACCTAAAGTCTGAGCACTTCAATCCAGCTGACATTGGTATTTTGATGTCACTATTTCAGATTAGCCGTATCTTTGCACCCAACTTCTGGGGCTGGTTAGCTGACCACACTGGTAAGCGCGCACAGTGGATTAAGCTCACTGCTTTTTTAGGTTTATGTGGCTTTACGGCGGTGTTTTGGGCGCATAGCTTTTTTTGGTTATTTTTTGTGATGACAGCGTTAAGCTTATTTACTAGCTCTACCTTGCCATTAGCTGAATCGCTCACATTGGCACATTTAGCGACGACCAACGGCCACTACAGCCGCATTCGCATGTGGGGTTCGCTAGGCTTTATTGTGGCAGCTGTGATTCTGGGGTATATGATTGATTTTGCTGGTATAAGAAGCTTGTTATGGTTTTTGCTGGCCGTTCAAATCACGCTTTTTGCGTTAACTAATACGCTGCCAGAGGCTAAAGTAGTACCACATGCGCATGATACTTTTTCTATATGGCAAGTAATTAAGCAGCCTAATGTTTTGGCTTTACTCATAGGTTGTGCGTTAATGGTGACCGCACATGGTGTGCTGTATAACTTCTATTCTATCTATTTGAGTGATCACGGCTATAGTAAAGGCATGATAGGCTTGTTGTGGTCTGTTGGGGTCATCTGCGAAATTGGTATTTTTATGTTAATGCCAAAAATAATGCTTCGCTATAGCTTAAAAACGATACTTTTAATCAGTTTGCTACTCGCTGTCGTTCGTTTTGTGATGATAGGTATTGCTGCCGACAATATTTTATTGCTTGTACTCGCCCAAACCTTACATGCGGCTACTTTTGGCAGCTTTCATGCCGCATCTGTTGAGGTGATTAGCCAGTTTTTTAATGGGCGACATCAGGCTAAAGGGCAAGCCATTTATAACAGCATTGCTTACGGTGTAGGCGGCTCCATTGGAGGTGTGGCAGGCGGTTATGCATTACAGTATATTGGTGGGGAGAAAACTTTCATGCTGGCAGCTATCTTCCCTTTATTAGGGGTGCTAGTGATAGGATTAGGCTTGAAGTTGAATAGCAGTCAGCAAGGCTCACAGGGAATGTTTAGATGAAATTGAAAAACTTAATTTGCAAGACTTTAATACTGAGTGTAGGACTAGTGACATCTGGCGTTTCGACGGCTGATACACAAGTGAATATCGTAGGGCTTTTTAGTAATAAGGCTGTGCTTATTATTAATGGTGGTAAACCTAAAACCCTAAGCGTAGGTCAAACCAGTGATGGTGTTAAATTAATTGCCGCAGATAGCCAAGCAGCTACCTTGCAAATCGAAGGAAACACTAAGAGACTAAGCATGGGACAGGCAGCTTCAGTGGTAGGTAAATCATCAGGTGTTGCTGCAAGTGCAGTTTTGTATGCCAACTCACAAGGTCACTATGTTTCAGATTGCCAAATTAATGGCGCATCATTAAAGTTTCTATTAGATACTGGTGCAACTAGTGTTGCATTAAATAGCGGTGATGCAAAATTTGCCAATATTGATTATAAACGAGGAGAGCCTATGCAAGTGAGCACTGCGAATGGCGTGGTAACAGCTTATCGAGTAACAATAGCGACACTTAAAATTGGCGGCATTACACTTAACCAAGTAGACGCTACCGTGTTGGAAGGTGGTTCACCACCTCTAGTATTAATGGGTATGAGTGCTTTGAGTCGAATAGATATGAAACGCGAAGACATAGCGCTAACGCTGACTAAAAAATATTAGCGCATCTAATCTCACAAATTAAAAAGGGCAGATTATCTGCTCTTTTTAATTGCTTTTAACTAGAAATAAATCTTAACACTTATTTTTGAAACCTTAATTAACAAAAACAAGTTTTTTAGATACTACTTAGCTTCTGCCGCTGGCGCAGCTGCTGGTGTAGCTTCAGCTGTTTTTTTAGCGTGTTTACGGTGATGTTTTTTAGCTGGTTTAGCAGCTGCTTCAGTTTTAGCTGGTTCAGCAGCTTTAACTTCATCAACTTTAGCTGGCTCAGCCGCTTTAGTTGCAGCTGGAGTAGCTACTTTATCAGCTGCTTTAGTCACAGCGGCTTTAACTGGCTCTGTTACTTTAGTTGCATCTAAAGCGAAAGCTGAAGTAGCTAATGAAAGTGCTGCAACAGCGAATAATGATGCTAATAATTTGTTCATTTAAATCTCCTAAAATTAATGTAAGTTTGTCGCCAGATGGGCTATCTGAAGTTTTAATTAACAAGATTTGTTAACCGCTTCATCAACCACCATGGATTACAATTTACAGCATCAAGCTGACATGAAGCTGACAGCTAGTCCTTTGAAAATTTTTTTATTTTATTGTTTTTAAACTGAGTAGAATATGTTTATTCCATAGTTAGATATATTTGATTGAGGTTATTAAATTGAGATTATTGTTAGTTGAGGACGATTTAATTCTTAAAGATGGGCTAGAGCGCTCGTTCGTTAAATCAGGCTATGCCGTTGATGTGATTTCTGATGGCGAAAGCGCTAATAAATTACTGACATATCAAGAATACGATGTCATTGTGCTGGATTTAGGATTGCCTAAATTAAGCGGTTTTGAAGTATTGAAGCGACTCAGGTCACGTGGTGCTAATACGCCAGTATTGATTTTAACTGCTTTAGAAGATACACAGAATCGTGTGAAGGGGCTAGACTTGGGCGCTGATGATTATTTAACAAAGCCGTTTGAACTTGCTGAGTTAGAGGCGCGAGTGCGTGCTTTGATTCGTCGTGGTGTATCTGGAGGGAGTGCAAAGATTGGTTTTGGTGGTTTAACTTTCGATACTACTAACAGACAATGCATGGCAGGAGATATTGCGCTGTCGCTTTCGGCACGTGAAATAGCTTTGTTGGAATTGCTGATTTTAAAGGCCGCAAAAGTTGTTAGCAAGACGAAAATTATGGAGCACCTTTGTAGTTGGGACGAGGAAATTAGCGAAAATGCGGTAGAGGTGATTGTTTCGCGTTTAAGAAAGAAGTTACTGATATTTGGCGTTGAGATTAAAACAATACGGGGTTTAGGTTATTTATTAGCCAAGCTGGAAAACAATTAGAAGCTATTTACCGCAAATATGATACATATTAAAAGTAATTCTATTCGGCAAAAGCTATTAAATTGGCTACTTATTCTACTCATCCCTATTTTGTTCTTGGGTACTATTTCAGCCTATTACTTAGCTACTTATTTTGCAAACCTTGCCTATGACAGTGGCTTATCTCGCTCAGCTTTGGCGCTAGCGGATGAGGTTGAGGTTAAATCTGGCAGCATGGTCGTCGATTTGCCAGATAGTGCACTGAATCTACTTGAATATGATATTGATGATGACTATAGGCACTACCTAATTCTAGATCCAAGTCGTAAAGTTATACTAGGTGAAGAGCATTTGGCTTTGCCTAAGGCCTTGCCCATAAAGGGCAAATCAACGTTTTATGACGCAGAGTTTGAAAATAAAAAATTACGTATGGTGGCATTGAATTTCCCTTTAGCTGATCTTGGTGCAAAAGGTAGTGCCATTGTGGTGATAGGTGAGTCGACAGCGAAAAGAGATAAGATGGCCGAAGAGATTGTAGCCATCATGCTCGTGCCACAAATTATATTGATTATATTGATTGTTGCACTCGTGAATATAGGCATTCAAAGAGGGCTTATTTCGCTAGATAGATTAAGGTCTTTGATTTTAAGAAGGTTACCAACTGATACAAGACCATTAGAAGAGCTTGGGGCACCTGAAGAGTTGCAGCCTTTATTGCACGCGATGAATGAGCTGATAGTTAAAGAAAAAAGTGCGGTGAATGAACGTCGTCATTTTCTGGCGAATGCTGCGCACCAACTAAAAACGCCGCTAGCTGGTTTGAAAATTCAGGCAGAAGCTGCATTGCGAGAGACCGATTTAGCGAGTATTCAGCATGCGCTAAAGCAAATTAGTGCTGGTAGCGACAATCTAGCTCGCTTGGCAAATCAGCTATTAAGTTTGGCTAGAGCTGAGCCTGAGGCTGCAGGAGCTCTAGCTTTTGTCAATGTAGATTTGGTGAAGTTGATTAATGAGGTGACTTCAGATTGGGTGCCCAAAGCTTTAGATAAAAATATTGATTTGGGCGTTAAATGTGAGCTAAAAGCATTAAATATCAGCGCTAACAATGTCTTGTTACAAGAGCTGCTTAATAACTTAATAGATAATGCAATTAGGTACAACCCAACTGGGGCAAAGGTCACGGTAGGCTTGCTGGTAGTCAATCATGAGGTGATATTATCTGTGCAAGATGACGGTTTAGGTGTTGCCTTGAAAGAGCAGCAAAAAGTATTTGAACGATTTTATCGCGTGCTAGGCACTACAGAAAGTGGCTGCGGTTTAGGGTTAGCTATCGTTCGTGAAATCGCCCACCAACATCACGCTCGGGTTCTGCTGGAATATACAGATGTTAAGAAAGAAAAGGGTACAACGGTTAAGGTGATATTTCATTTGAATGAAATGTAGGCTCGTTTGAACATATTTAACTAATTAAAAAGCCGCTATTAAAGCGGCTTTTTAATTAGTTAACGTAACTGGAAAGGTTTGTTGCTATTTTCGCTTATCGTGTTCAATCAGTGCATAGGCAGAATGGTTGTGAATAGATTCAAAGTTTTCACTTTCAACGGTATACGCCACAATACGGTTTTCTTTGCTGAGTTGGGCGGCTACATCGCGCACCATATCTTCTACAAACTTAGGGTTGTCGTAAGCACGCTCAGTCACATATTTTTCATCAGGGCGTTTTAATAAACCATAAAGCTCGCATGAAGCTTGTTTTTCCACTAAGTCGATAATGTCTTCAATCCAGATAAAGTCATTAATCAGTGCAGTTACTGTGACATGGCTTCGTTGGTTATGCGCACCGTAGTCAGAGATTTTTTTACTGCAAGGACATAAGCTTGTCACTGGCACTAACACTTTGACCGTGATATCAAATTTACCTTGGTTGATTTCACCAATAAAAGTGACTTCATAATCTAACAAACTTTTGACGCCAGAAACTGGCGCTGCTTTATTAACAAAATACGGGAAAGTCATTTCAACATGGCCAGATTCCGCTTCTAGACGGCTGACCATTTCACGTAAAATCGTTTCGAAAGATTCAACAGAAATAGCATGTTCGTTCATGTTGAGAATCTCAACAAAACGTGACATATGTGTGCCTTTAAATTGCTGTGGCAAATGCACATACATGTTAAACATCGCAACCGTATGTTGCTCGCCACCAGATTTATCTTTTACAACCACTGGGTGTCGAATGGCTTTAATGCCTACTTTATCAATCGCGATATGACGTGTGTCTATAGTGTTTTGTACGTCTTCAATAGGGCTTGGTATAGGCTGATTCATTATATTTCCAATTTGGCAGTTGCCTAGTTTTGCTGCTTACCAGGCTATAGTTGAGTATATCACTAGGTTATTAGCTTCGCAATTGAGGAAGTGATTCCTTCAGCATCTAGACCGCATTCTGCCAGCATAGTTTCATGTACGCCGTGCTCAATAAATTTATCTGGCAAACCTAAGCATAAAGTTCTAATTGTCGATTTATTTGGGCTTTGTAACGTTTGTAAGGTTTCTAAAACTGCAGAGCCTGCACCACCCATCACACTGTTTTCTTCAACTGTGACAATTAATGTGTGGTCATTTGCCAGTTTTTCAAGCATTTTTTTATCGATTGGTTTTACAAAACGCATATTAATCACGGTTGCATCAAGTTTCTCGCCCGCCTGCAAACAAGCATTAAGCATACTGCCGAAACTTAAAATAGCGATTTTTTGCTTAGGTATAGACGCGGAAATTTCACGTCTCATTTCCGCAGTACCGATTTCAATGGCTTGCATTTTTTGCGCTATAGCGACACCTGAACCGCTACCACGTGGGTAACGAACTGCCGCCACACCGTTATATTGAAAGCCCGTATAAAGCATTTGTCTACATTCATTTTCATCGCTAGGCGCCATAATGACGATGTTGGGAATGCATCTTAAGAAGCTCAAATCAAAGCTGCCCGCATGTGTTGGGCCATCTGCACCTACAAGCCCAGCACGGTCTATAGCCAATAATACAGGTAGGTTTTGCAAAGCAATATCATGTATGAGTTGGTCGTAAGCACGTTGTAAAAAAGTGCTATAAATTGCAACAACAGGTTTTAAACCATCGCAGGCCATACCCGCTGCAAATGTCAAAGCGTGTTGTTCAGCAATGCCTACATCGTAATAACGGTCAGGATATTTTTCTGCAAATGCATTTAAACCAGAGCCATCGCACATGGCTGGGGTGATGCCAATAAGGCTATTATCCAGTGCGGCCATATCGACTAACCATTCACCAAAGACTTGGGTATAGGTCTTTTTAGTGTTGCGTGTGAGCGCGTCACCGTTAAATGGGTCGAATTTACCAACACCGTGAAACTTATTGGGGTTATCTTCAGCAGGTTCAAAGCCTCTGCCTTTTTGCGTAACGATATGTAAAAACTGCGGGCCTTTTAGCTGATTGATATTGTTTAAGGTATCGATGAGCGCATCCATATCATGTCCGTCAATTGGGCCGATATAGTTAAAACCAAACTCTTCAAATAAAGTACCTGGCGTTACCATGCCTTTCACATGCTCTTCGGCACGCTTGGCAAACTCCATTACGTGAGGTACGGCAGAAAGCACCTTTTTGCCAGACTTTCGAACAGTACCGTAGAAGCGGCTAGATAACAATTTTGCGAGGTAGTTGTTCAGCGCGCCGACATTGTTTGATATGCTCATGTCATTGTCGTTAAGAATTACCAACAAATTTGCATCCATATCACCAGCGTTGTTCAGCGCTTCAAACGCCATGCCAGCCGTCATTGCGCCATCGCCAATAATCGCCACAGCGCGTCTTTCTAATCCCGCTTTTTGTGCGGCAACCGCCATACCTAGCGCAGCGGAGATTGAGGTACTGGAGTGCCCTGTACCAAACGTATCGTATTCACTTTCGCAACGGCGTGGAAATCCTGCAATGCCTTGAGGATTGCGTAAAGACTGCATTTGTTCTCGGCGACCAGTCAGTATCTTGTGCGGATAAGTTTGATGACCCACATCCCAAACCAATCGGTCATCAGGCGTGTTAAACACGTAATGTAGAGCAATTGTGAGCTCAACCACACCCAAGTTAGAAGCTAAATGACCACCAGTTTTAGCCACGCTGTTAATTAGAAATGTGCGTAACTCTTGTGCAAGTGGCGCGAGCTGCCTGCGCTCAAGTTGGCGCAGTTGCAGTGGCGAATTTATCGTATTCAGTATTGGGTTATTAGTGGTTAGGGTCACAAGTCGTAGGGTCGCGATAAATTAAAGTTATAAAATGAAATTAATATGAATGATTAAAATCTACGTTGTGTGATAAATCTAGCTAACTCACGTAAACGTATTGCGTCGTTACCAAAGGGCGCTAAAGCATCAATTGCATTTTGATAGAGTTTTTGAGCATGCTGCTTTGCATCTGCCAAGCCTAATATTGATACATAGGTAGGCTTATTGCTATCAGCATCTTTTCCTGCAGTTTTTCCTAGTGTAGAGGTGTCAGCTTCAACATCTAAAATATCATCCACCACCTGAAAGGCTAAGCCTATATTTTTTGCGTAACCGCGAATAGCTGAAGCTCTTTCTGTGTCGCCACTAATGGCACCCAATAGTGCTGCCGCTTGGATTAGCGCACCAGTTTTTAGTTGGTGCATATTTTCCAACTCGGTCTGATTGAGCGGCTTTCCTACTGATGCCAAGTCTATTGCCTGTCCACCTGCCATGCCTATAGAACCTGAGGCTTGGGCTAAAATATTCAACATGCTGAGTTGGTCGCTAGCTTTCGTGCATAAATCTGGCTGAGATAACACCTCAAAAGCCAAGCTCTGTAAAGCATCACCAACTAAAAGCGCGGTTGCATCATCAAATTGTTTGTGGCAGCTAGGTTTGCCACGTCGCAAGTCATCGTCATCCATACAAGGCATGTCGTCATGCACTAAAGAGTAGGCGTGAATTAGTTCAACGGCACAGGCCCCAGCATCTGCGATCTCAGTGCTTGAGCCGCATAACTCAGCTGCTGCATAGCAAAGCAAGGCGCGCACACGTTTACCACCTTCTAAGGCGCTGTATCGCATTGCACTGTGTAGTTTTTGCGGGCTTGAACTTGCGGCTGGAAGCGTAGTGTTTAGCACGTGTTCAGTGCGTGCTTGCTTTTCTGCAGCCCAAGCTGAAAAGTCTATAAAATTAGCTTCAGATGAATTTAAACTATTCATCAACTATTCGTCGGCAGTCTTAAATGGGGTCAACTGATTGCGCTCATTTAAAATTTGGACTTGCTGTTCCACATCGGCCAGTGATTTTTGGCAGTACTGTAGCAAGCTGTTGCCTCGTTGATAAGCGGCTAATGAAGATTCTAAGGACATTTGCCCAGATTCCATGCGCGCTACGATACTTTCTAATTCGGCATAAGCAAGCTCAAAACTCTCTGGCTGTGCAGTAGTATTTTCTTTTGTGGAGACTGTTTTGGTTTTAGATGTAGTCATAACAAAACTTAAGTGGCGTTAAGGCGCTATTCTACCAAATCCTGAGTTAAATCCTATGCTAAAACGCGTTTTAAAAATCCATGGATGTCGCTAATCTCTTCCAAGCATACTGAATGCGCCATATTATATTCATGCCAGCTGACCGAGTAATGGTTATTCTGTAAAGTTTGCAGTGAAATTTTGCACATGTCTAGGCTAATTACGTCGTCAAACACACCATGCGCCATAAAGATTGGCACATTTTTATTGGCTGCATTAGCTTCTGCGGCCAGCTTGGTTTTGACTGGCAAATACGTAGATAAAGCTAATACGCCGCCTAAGCTTTTTGGATAACGCAGCGCTGTGTGCAAAGCAATCGCACCACCTTGTGAGAAGCCCGCAATTACAATGCGCTCTGCTGCAATGCCGCTGTCTAATTCTTTTTGAATAAGCGAGTTAACGTAGTGCTGGCTAATTTTGATGCCATCTTCATCCTCTTTGCTATTGCCTGTCACGCCATATAAATCATACCAAGCGGGCATAATATAACCGCTGTTTCGAGTCACTGACATTTCTGGCGCGTGCGGTAAAATGAATCGCACATTAGGGATATTTAACTTTTGTACAATAGGCTCAAAGTCATGCCCGTCTGCGCCCAAGCCATGCAGCCAAATAACGCTAGCATTGATTTTAAGATTGGCGTCATGAGGGTTGCTGACTAATTCTAGCGGTGCTTTGTAGTTCATAAGAGTAATCAATTCAGTGTGGAAAAGGTAAAGTAATATTATGTGCTGGCAACATTACTGTTAAAAAATTTAGATATGCGATATGCTGTTAAAAGTAGTGAAATCATAGCACTGTATTAAATATAACTATAAAAAAATGGTACAAAAAATCACTTAGCTTTATCTAATCACAGATGAAAATATTAGCATTATTATCTAGGCATGGTGTGCGTTTAGCACTTAGCTTTGCCATCATCTTAATGATGTTGCTGAATACTAGCGGCGTACTTCACTTATCTGCAATCAATCAATTAGAAAACTTTACCTACGATACGCGTCTCAAGATGCTTATGCCGAATACGGTAGATGATCGTATCGCTATTATTGATATTGATGAAAAAAGCCTGCAAGAGCAGGGGCGATGGCCTTGGGCGCGCAATAAACTTGCAGATTTAGTTAATAAATTATTTGATGACTATCATGTCAATGTCATGGGCTTTGACGTGGTGTTTGCTGAAAAAGATGAAAGCTCTGGCCTTGAAAATTTAGAGAAGATAAAAACTAAGTACCTCGAAAACGACCAAGCATTAGGCCAAGTGCTTGAGAACTTAAGGCCAACTTTAGATTATGACCAAGTATTTTCTAATAGCTTAAAAGGTCGCAGGGTAGTGTTAGGTTACTTTTTCTCAAGAGCTGAAAATCCGATTATAACTGGCGCATTGCCTGCAGAATCATTTGTTGAAAGCAGTTTTAGTAATAAGAATATAGGGTTTATTGAAGCCAATGGCTATGGTGCAAATTTAGATATTTTGCAGAACAGTGCAATGACTGCAGGCCATTTTAATCCTGATCCTGATGAAGATGGTATTTCGCGCAGAGTACCTATGCTCATTAAACATGATGGCAAAATGTTTGAAGCATTGTCTGTTGCAGTGGCACGCATAGCACTTAGTGGCGCTAAGTTGGAGGCAGGCTATACGCAAGATGCAGGTGTAGATGATGAATACTCTGGATTGGAGTGGCTGCAGCTTGGCAGTCATAAAATTCCTGTAGATGAGCAAGTGTCTGCGCTTATTCCTTATAGAGGTATGCAAGGTAGTTTTACTTATGTTTCTGCTACCGACGTACTAAACAAAAAAGTCTCACCAGATATATTGAAAAATAAAATCGTTTTACTTGGCACAACCGCTGGCGGACTTATGGATTTACGTGCAACACCCGTGCAAAATGTTTATGCGGGGGTAGAAATTCACGCCAATATGATTGCTGGTATTTTAGATAACAACATCAAAGAGCATCCAGCTTACACATTGGGTGCAGAGTTTTTGTTATTGCTTATGGTGGGGTTATTGCTAGCGTTAATACTGCCCTTACTAACCCCGTTATGGGCCACTGTATTCACTTTTTTCATCACCACTTTGGTAATTTTGTTAAACTTAGCTGCTTGGCAGTACGCTAATCTGGTATTGCCTTTGGCGTCGGTATTAGTCATGATTTCTTTGATATATATTATTAATATGTCATATGGCTTTTTTGTAGAGTTTCTTGGCAAAAGACAACTTGCAGGGTTGTTCGGGCAATACGTGCCACCAGAACTGGTGGATGAAATGGCTAAAAATCCAAAGTCCTTTAGCTTAGAAGGCGAAAGCCGTGAAATGACCGTGATGTTTTCTGACGTGCGTGGCTTTACAACGATTTCAGAAGGATTAGACCCAAAGCAATTATCACAGTTGATGAATGAGTTTTTAACGCCCATGACGCATGTGATTCATTACAATCGCGGTACGATAGATAAGTATATGGGCGATGCCATTATGGCGTTTTGGGGCGCGCCGATGTTTGATAAGCAACATGCAAAAAACGCTTTGCACGCAGCGATTGAGATGATTCATGCACTTGCAAAATTAAACCAAGAGTTTTCTGCTAAGGGCTGGCCGCCAATTAATATAGGCATTGGATTAAACTCAGATGTGATGACAGTGGGTAATATGGGTTCGGAATTCCGTATGGCCTATACCGTTATGGGTGATGGAGTGAATCTAGCTTCTCGGCTTGAAAGTCTGACCAAAAATTATGGGGTGCATATTATTGTTAGCGAATTCACAAAAGCGCTAGTGCCAGAATTTGCTTATCGTGAGCTAGATAACGTGCGCGTGAAGGGTAAAGAAAAGCCAGTCGCGATATTTGAGCCCATTGGCGAAGAGACTCAAATAGATGCAGCAACAAAAGAGCGCTTGAAACTCTATCACGAAGCGCTTAAGCTGTATCGTAGTCAGAACTGGGACTTAGCAGAAATGCAGCTTATTAATCTGCAAAAGCAAGAGCCGCAACGTTATGTGTATGAAATGTATATTAAACGCATTATCTATTTTAGGCAAAATCCACCAGAAGTTAATTGGGATGGCGTGTTTAATTATGAAACCAAGTGATTTATAAAACATAAGTGATCTGTAAAATACAAGTGACCTGTAAAAATAAAAGTAATTGATAAAGCTCATATGCAAATAAAAATATTAGGGTGCAGTGGTGGTATCGGCGGTGAATTACGCACCACATCTATGCTCGTCGATCACGATATTTTGATTGATGCAGGGTCGGGTATAGGCGATTTGTCCATGGATGAATTGTTGAAAATTGACCATATTCTTCTCACCCATTCACATTTAGACCATACAGGATTTATCCCATTGTTGCTTGATACCGTAATGGGCATTCGCGCAGAACCAATCACCGTACATGCCAATAAGGAAACGATAGAGACACTGCGTCAGCATATGTTTAACTGGAAGATTTGGCCAGATTTCAATGCGATTCCCAGCATAGAGAATCCATTTTTACGTTATCACGAAGTCAACTTAGGTGAGGCACTTGATTTCAAAGGTAGAAAATTTACACCGTTACCCGCTAATCATGTCGTTCCTGCTATTGGCTATCATGTAGACAGTGGTACTGTGAGCCTTGTATTTACTGGAGACACCACTGTTTGTGATGCTTTATGGATTGAGGTGAACAAGATTAAAAACCTCAAATATTTGATTATTGAAACTGCATTTAGTAACAGTGAACTAGCGTTAGCAAAAATCTCTAAGCATTTATGCCCCTCTTTATTAGTTGGCGAACTCGCTAAATTAACTGAGGGTGCTGGCCTAAATTCCCTTGAGGTTTATATCACCCACCTAAAACCAGGTGAGGGCGAAAGTATCATGCAAGAAATTGCAGAAAGTAATCTTACGTTTGCGATACAAGCACTTAAACAACAACAACTGTTTAATTTGTAGCATTTAACCCAGTATCTAATTTTAAGTATGAATTTACGCTCTTAATTTAAGGTTTTAAATATGGCAATCCCTGATCCATCGTTATTAGAGCATTTAGAGCCTATCGCTAGCTTATCTGCTTGCCGCAAGAAAGAGCTTGCAGCGCTGTGCTTTATTGAAAAGGTCAATAAAGACATAGACCCAATGCGAATGAATGTGTCTAAAGCTGCTCAAGCACTTTATTTAGTTAAAGGTGACCTAGGCCTTCGCTACGATAATGATAGAAAAGTCAGGTTGCGTGGCCGTACTGAGGCCACCAAACACCCGATCAATGCAGACACTAAGATTACAGATACGATTGCCCTCACAGACATTGAGATACTCCGCATAGATATGGATTTGCTCGATATTATGATGACGTGGGATCAACTTTCCAATATCGATAATTCTGTTAAGGTCGCTCAACCTAGTATTAAAGAAAAATCCACACGCAGTGTCAGCGATTGGATGAATGAAACTGGCGTATTTAGTGCTTTTAATCTACAAAATGGTATTTTTAGCCGACTGCCAGCGGCCAATGTAGAAGAGATGTTCAAGCGCATGACTAGCGTGACTGTAAGCGAAGGGCAGACCATCATTCGGCAAGGCGGAGAGGGTGATTTTTACTACCTTATTCAAAGCGGCACTGCAGAAGTGTCGAGAGTGGTTGATGCCAATCAGCCAGCAGTTATTTTAGCTAAATTAAGTGAAGGAGGTGCATTCGGTGAGGAGGCCTTAGTCTCAGACAATAAGCGCAACGCCACAGTCACAATGAAAACGGATGGCGAATTGTTAAGGCTAAATAAGCAAGATTTTGTAGAGTTATTAAAAGCACCCATCATCAACCAAATTAGCATGGCTGAAGCACAAAGAAAAGTGAAAGAAGGCGCAGTGTGGGCAGATGTGCGATTGCTTTCAGAATACAAATACGATCATATTGATAGCGCAGTTAACCTTCCACTGAATGAAGTTCGTCAGATGGTAAATAGCTTAGATAAAAGTAAAGAATATATTCTTTACTGCCAAACAGGTCGTCGTAGCGCAGCGGCGGCATTTGTACTAGCGCAAGCTGGGGTAAAGTCGCTCGTGCTTGCAGGCGGGACACGAAATAACGGATAGTATTTTCTATCGCATTGCTATCGTTCTTAATAATGGTTTTAAGTTAATGCGATTACATTTAACTAGGCCATTACTCAGCTATGGTAGTATCAAATCCATAGGATTTATCAAGCTGTAAGTTATTACCAATAATCATTTTTATCATCTCAACTACAACTATAATGCCATGAATATTTCTCGCCTATACTACCCTGCATTTTTTATCTTACTGATAATTTCTTCATTTTCTTATGTAGATTTTGCCGTTACTGCACTATTATTGTTAATCGCTGGCCTGATGATGTGCCGCTCAGTCTTAGTGAGTAAAGAGTGGAAAACCTACAAGCTAACGAAGTTAATGCTTGCCTACTTAGCTTGGTTATTTGTAGTTGCCCTCAGCAGCGCAATACCGAATTCCAGTATGGTGACACTGTCAGTTTTGGCAGGCTTGCCACTCACCTATCTTGCGGCAACACACCTATCTAATTATGCAGAAGTATGGAAAATTTTGCAGAAGGTACTTTTTGTATTGGCCGTAATGTTAGCCTGTTGGGCTATATGGCAAGTTGTGAATCATATTGGCTATGGTTTCGCGACAGGGCCATTGTTAGATCGAAATGCATTTGCTGCCCTTATCAACCTATTATGGTTTCCAGTAGCTTATTTATTTATCTCTAGTAGTTCTGCGTCAATTAAATCAAACTCTAGCATTGCCATACCAAAGGTTGCGCTATCAGCTTTATTAGCTATTGGCTTATTTATTATAAGTACAGCATTATTCGCCACTACATCTAGGGGCGGCATAGCTACATGGTTACTTTTGACACCTATCTTCCTTTGGGCAACTTATAAATTCACCCACTCAAAACTGCTGGTATTAGCTATACCAATCATTGCGCTAAGCGCTTATTTATTCAGTTCGCACTTTTTACACAGTACGATAGCCGAGCGTACCTTTCAATTAGCGCAAGATGGTTCAACGCATGCGCGCCTGCAAATGTGGCAGTCCACCATTAAAATGGCGCTTGACCATCCGTTTATAGGAACAGGCTGGGGTACTTTCGGGTATATATATCCGGCTTATCGTCTTGAAATTGAAAATACAACGTCAGGTTTTTTTGCGCATAATGATTATTTACAGTTTGCTGCTGAGGGAGGCTTACCTGCTTTACTGCTACTTATAGGTATGCTGATTGCGTTATTATTTCAATTAAAAAGAAATTTAAATCATGCAAATCAGCAGTCTGGAATGGAAAGTGTTGCTTTAACACTAGGTGTGCTAGCTTTATTTATTCATGCAGGCGTTAATTTTATTTTTTACTTTGCATTTCTTAATATTGTTTCAGGTTTTTATCTTGCACGAGTAGCGCAACAGACAGAATCACCTCGCATTTTCAAGCTATCAAGCTTTGATGAAATAAGACCCTCAGTAAAGTATTTGCTAGGTGGTACGCTTGCCACACTAATTGCGGCTCCTTTTGCAATTCATATTACTACGCAACTTTGCTTAACTGGGTCGATGCCAGGCATGCGCGCAATTAACTTGATTGCACCTAAAGTAAACGCTTTTGATGTTGCAAAGCTCATTACCGCCGTTCGCCCTGCTGAAGGGCTTGCACAAGAGTATGTCATGCAAACCTATGAGTATTATTTAACTAAAGATCCTGCTTTTGACAGCTTAAATGCAAATAACAAACATGCATTACTATTAGAGGCTGTGGAACGGTTTGATTCTGTGCGAAAGCGTGAAGCGAATAACCCAAGAGTCGGCAGTCGTGAAGTTAAGCTACTTATGCAACACCACGATATTTATGGCACAGATGATGCCTATGCAAAAGTAACACAAATATTAAACGCTAATCTTAAGGTTGATCCATTTCATGCAAATAGTATGATCTCACTCTCGCGTCTACAGCTAGCTGAGGGTAAAAAAGCAGATGCTATTAATACACTACAGGGCGCTATACAGCATGTACTTACACGTAGAGACGAGCAACTCATCACTTTAGAATCAATACGTCAGGCGTTCGCACCGAAAGTGATTATTCAATTAGATGAAATTGAAGAGCAGTTACATCAAGTACGCTCAGATTCTGAAACAGGAAAGGCATCACAACGGGATAGCAGCTTTTATGACAACGTGGATGCTAAGTTAAATCTCATTGCAAGCCAGCTTAAGCCAATGAATTAGATACTTAAACGTATAGTTCATTTTATAAGAATAACGTGCCGCTCTATCAGCACATTGTTTAGAGTAGCGTTCTTAAACTTATACTTACTTAGGCTTACACTGTCACTCTAGGTTGGGTATGTGGTTATGTATAGGTTTATTTAGAACAGCTCTGATTTTACTTATTGGTGACTAAGGTGAAATTAAATCGAAGTCTATAAAAAAGGCCCATCAAAATTAATGAGCCTTTTCATTTGACGGTCAATTAAGACCTAATAGTAAATTCAATATTAAGAGCAATTGCCTGGTTTTAATGCGCTAGCTGATGTAGACCAGCCAGAAGTTGTACAGTTGTATAAGCCAGCTGCCGTGCGGTCAAGTTGAATAGTAGCACTAGTACCTAAACGGCCAGGATTTTTGATAACACATTTCATAGCGGCTGTAATCGCACCAGTTGTTGCAGTATCTACAATGCTAATGGTTGAGCATGTGTTAGTGGCAGCTGACAAACCTACGCTAGCTGGCGTGGTGAATGAGTCACCATTAACAACAGCAAGCTCATAAGCAGTTTTACCACCATCTAACTCTTGTAAAGCTGCAGCGCCTTTAGCTTTTGCAATGTAGTCTTGGTAAGCAGGAATGGCAATCGCAGCCAAAATACCAATAATTGCCACAACAATCATTAACTCGATTAATGTAAAACCTTTTTGTACTTGTTTCATTTTTATTTCCTTTATGTAAAAAGTTAAATTTTTTGCACTACACCTTAAGCACTAGGTGTTCAGTGCTTGCAATACATAAAGCAAACGCTATGCCAACTTTATATAATGGTGGTTTTATGTGGAAAATTTACTCTTGGTACTTTAAGCATATGGTGAAAAGTGAGTGTTAGAGTGGCTTTAAATGTTGTTAATCTCACGTTTGCACATTTAGATTCATTAAAATTTGTTTCATATGTTATGTACTTCATATGTTATGTACCTAGTAACCATTTGCTCAAATTTTGTTTAAACCA
Organism: Burkholderiales bacterium; assembly: GCA_038327905.1. GTDB lineage: Bacteria > Pseudomonadota > Gammaproteobacteria > Burkholderiales > Methylophilaceae > Methylotenera. The sequence continues at coordinate 22,428 of JBBQLN010000004.1, read as the reverse complement.
ATAAAAAAGCGGGGTTTCCCCCGCTCATTCTTAATTTGACTGACAAACTTTGTCACTTTTGTCAGAAATTGTCACTTTACCAAAATTTCCACCAAGGTTTCTTACTTGATTTTTGGCCAGCTGCCTGGCCTAAGGCTTTGGGTTTTCGGCTACCTTTTTCAAGTTAGGTAAGCCAGCATCGTAAACATCGTTAACAAATTTCACAGCAGTTTCGTCATCTTGACCTGCTGGAATTGGTGGGTTTAGTTTGTATGTACGATAAAAGCGACCTGTCCATGTTACCGTTGATTCACCCGCACCTGGACCGGCAGTTACTACAATATATGAGTTGTAATCAGCCACTGGTGCAACGCCACCAACGATTTCATATTTTATTTTCATTGCAGCGTCGTCTGTGCTGCGAAGTTTTTCAACAATCTCACCACCGCCTTTTAACTTAAGCGTTCTGAAAGTTGCCATGTCACCGTTTTCATCTTTCTTTTGTTCTACAGTAGTTGTGTCTACAGGTGGAAGCCAAACTTGGATGTTGCCAAAGTCTTTTACTAGCGCCCAAACTTTTGCTGGTGCAGCTTTAATAGTGATAGATTTTTCAACTTTTTGTGGTGATGGGCCGTGCGCTGCAGCCGTGAATGGAACTAAACTGACACTTAATGCAAGTAAAGCTAAAATCTTTTTCATTTACTATTCTCCGTAACTCTCAATGAGAGAGGCTTAAAAACTCTCGTATTGAGAGGCAATCTTTAAAACAACTTTAAACAAGCAATACATTATAAATGAGAACGTACCATTATTAAATGCATTACAGTCTGTATTTTAATTAACGAGGTAGCAAATGCTTGGTTGACACAGGGTTATCCAAGTTTGCCCCTGAGCGCAGGTAGGAGCGATGTCCACATCGCGAAAAAATGGTGTAAATCGCGACGAGGGCGTCGCTCCTACCTGTTTTGTATCGTAAGAGGGGCTGCAAGCCCCGCCTACATTGGCGAGATTTAGAATTAACGCACTAAAACAAACTGCCCAAATGCCCGACTCTTATCCCCCGTTTTAATGGTTGTAAGTAATTGGTTGGTTTTAGTGTCAATCACGCTCACGTTATTGCTGCCCCAATTAGCAACGTAGGCAAGATGGCTACTGTTATCTAAGCTAATGCCTTCTGGCGTGCTGCCAACCTCAATGGTAGCGATAGCTTTACGTGTGGACATATTGATAACTGTTACGCTGTCATCTTGCGTGTTGCTTACATATAGCCTTTTTTCATCCAAACTAATTGCCGCACAATAGGGGTGGTAGCCAACTTTTACTTTTTGCTCAATATTAGTTTTAGTGTTGATGATGCTCACGGTATTTTCTTTTACATTAACACTCGCCAGCCATAAGCCACTTTTGCTAAGCGCCAGCCCAAAAGGGTGCTTACCCACTGGAATGCGTTTTTTGATAGTAAGCGTTGCCGTATCAATCACTGCAATATCGTTACTGTCGCGATTGGCGATATACAGCCATTTGCCATTTTGGCTAACTATCATGCCAGCGGGGGCATCGCCAACACTCACTTCGCTTGTAGTATGGCCTTCACTCGTATTAATCGCTAATACGCGATTATCAAACCAATCTGCCACGTAGAGCATTTTGCTATCTGGCGATAGCGCAAGGCCTACAGGTGAGCCTTTGATTTTTAAAGATTCTATTACCGTATTGTTTTGTGTGTCGATAATCGAAATTTCTTGGCTTTCAACATTAGAAATATAAGCGCGATTTAACTTGGCTGAGACTGCAACGCCAACAGGCGCTTTGCCAACTTTAATGGTGTTAATGACTTGGTTTGTTAACGTATTAATCACTGAAACAGTATCTTCACCCTGATTTGTAATGTAAGCAAAATTGCTAATTACTGGTTTAGGTGCTGCTTGGCAAGCGACCGTAAGCATGCACATTAGCAAAAGTGCAATCAATTGATTAATTTTTAACAATTTAATTGAGAGTATTTTCATAGGCTTAGCTATTATACGCAAATGGCTGCTTTCAAAAATACTCAAAATATGAAAAAATCGTACTAAATAATTTAGGCAGTAAAACGTTATGTTAGATCGAGACGGGTTTCGCCCGAATGTTGGCATTATTTTATGTAATGCTAACAATCAGGTTTTTTGGGGTAAGCGCATTCGCGAACATGCTTGGCAGTTTCCGCAAGGGGGTATTGACCATGGAGAAAGTCCTGAGCAGGCGATGTATCGTGAGCTGATGGAAGAAGTAGGCTTAAAGCCAGAGCATGTGCAAATTTTGGGTCGTACTAAAGATTGGCTTAGATACGAAGTGCCTTCTACTTGGATTAAGCGTGAGTATCGCGGTAGTTATAAAGGCCAAAAACAAATTTGGTATTTATTGCGCATGATTGGCCGTGATAGTGATGTATCGTTACGTGCCAGTCAGCATCCTGAGTTTGACGCATGGCGTTGGAGCGAGTACTGGGTGCCGTTAGAAGATGTGATTGAGTTTAAGCGTGGCGTGTATGAATCTGCGTTAAATGAACTGGCGCCACATTTGCATCATAGAGTGGCAAAATAATTCTTTGTAGGAGCGACGCCCTCGTCGCGAATATTTAATAATCGCGACGAGGACGTCGCTCCTACAAGTTAATTTCCCATCATCTCACCTAATTTGATGGTTTTAACAGGCTGCCAATCCGCATTAAATTGTAATGCATTTTTTTCAAATAACATGACTACAGTAGAGCCAAGTAAGAATCTACCCATTTCATCACCTTGTTTCAGTGAGATACTCTTTTTATCGTAACGCCACGTTTTAGTTTTACCTGTGCGAGGTGGATTGATAATGCCATCTTTCGTGTCATGCCAAACGGTCGCCATGCTACCCACAATAGTTGCCCCTACTAGCACCAAAATAAAGCTGCCGTGTTGAGTAGATGTGAATTCACACACGACACGCTCGTTTCTGGCAAACAGTCCTGGCACGCCCTGCGCTGTGGTTGGGTTTACTGAGAATAACGCACCTGGCACATAAGTCATGCTTATTAAAGAGCCATCACAAGGCATATGAATGCGATGGTAATCTTTGGGGCTCAAATATAGGCAAGCAAAATGTCCATTCTCAAACTTACCAGCTAATGCTTTATCACCACCAACCAATGCGGTTGTGGAGTACGCATGGCCTTTTGCTTGAAAAATTTGGTCTTTTTCAATCGCGCCAAATTGGCTAATTGCACCATCGACAGGACAAATAAAATCAGCCTGAGCAGATGGACGTACGCCAGTTTTGAGTGGGCGGGTAAAGAACTCATTAAACGTTGCATAGGATGCAATATCAGGATTAGCAGCTTCAGTCATATTCACCTGATAGCGTTTTACAAACCAGGTAATGACGGATGTCGTTAAACTGCCACCTTGATAATGTGCTAATTTACCAGCAAGTGCAGTGATGGCCTGTTTTGGTAACAGATATTGTAAAAGTACTGCCATGTTCATATTGAGCTAACCTTATTGAGAAATGCTTATTTCCATTAAAATTCATAAAAAAAAGGGCAAACCGCCTAACGTTTTGCCCTTTTTATTTTTTAGCTATTTAAAAACTAGTTTTTAGATTGATCAACTAATTTGTTTTTAGCAATCCAAGGCATCATTGAGCGCAATTGACTACCTACTTGCTCAATTGGATGTTGTGCATTCAAGCGACGACGTGCAGTCATTTCGGGATAGTTTGTACGACCTTCTAAGATGAAGCGTTTTGCGTAGCTACCATTTTGAATGTTAGCTAAACATTCTTTCATCGCAGCACGAGCTTGTGTGTTAATTACTTGCTCGCCAGTCACGTACTCGCCGTATTCAGCGTTGTTTGAGATTGAGTAGTTCATGTTGGCAATGCCGCCTTCATACATCAAATCTACAATCAATTTCAATTCGTGCAAGCACTCAAAATATGCCATTTCAGGCGCATAGCCTGCTTCAGTCAATGTTTCAAAGCCTGCTTTTACTAATTCTACTGCGCCGCCACATAACACCGCTTGTTCGCCGAACAAGTCAGTTTCAGTTTCTTCACGGAAGTTAGTTTCAATCACGCCACCCTTAGTGCCGCCGTTAGCTGCAGCATAAGACAATGCAAGGTCTTTCGCTTTACCTGAAGCATCTTGATAAACAGCGATCAGTGAAGGTACGCCGCCGCCTTTTAAGTATTCTGAACGCACAGTGTGGCCAGGGCCTTTTGGTGCAATCATAATGACATCTAAGCCAGTATGCGGTGTGATTTGGTTGTAGTGAACATTAAAGCCGTGTGCAAACGCTAAAGCCGCACTTGGCTTCATGTTGCCATCAACTTCTGCTGCATAAATTTGTGCCATTGTTTCATCAGGCAATAACAACATCACAACATCAGCATCTTTAACTGATTCTTTAATTTCTAACACAGTGTGGCCAGCAGCAACCGCTTTAGCCCATGAGCTGCCGCCTTTACGAAGGCCGATAGTCACGCTTACGCCACTATCTTTAAGGTTTGCCGCATGCGCGTGACCTTGTGAGCCATAACCAACGATGGTTACTTTTTTGCCTTTGATTAAATTAAGGTCTGCGTCTTTATCGTAATAAACTTTCATTTCTTTTACTGCCTTTCAATGCAAATGCTGAATAAATTATAGAGAGATTTTTTAACTTGCTTGGCTTAAACTTTTAAAATGCGGTCGCCACGGCCTATGCCAGAAGCGCCTGTACGTACTGTTTCTAAAATTGCGGCTTTATCTAAGCTTTCAATAAAGGCGTCTAACTTAGTGCCTGAGCCGGTAAGCTCAATAGTAAAGCTGCCGTCGGCCACATCGATAATACGACCACGGAAAATATCACACATGCGTTTCATTTCTTCACGAAACGCACCCGTTGCTTTGACTTTTACGAGCATCAATTCGCGCTCGATAAATTTACCATCGTTTAAATCAAGCACTTTTACAACATCAATCAGCTTGTTTAATTGTTTAATAATCTGTTCGATCACCGCTTCAGAACCTGAAGTGACAATAGTCATGCGAGATAATGTTGGGTCTTCTGTTGCAGCTACTGTGAGTGATTCGATGTTGTAGCCACGCGCTGAAAATAAACCTGCCACGCGTGATAGTGCACCAGCTTCGTTTTCCATGAGTAGCGAAATAATGTGACGTGGAGCGTTAGTCGTCATTATAGATCCTCCGCGCCAATATCACTGGCCAAAATCATTTCAGATAAACCTTTACCATTTTGTATCATTGGGAACACGTTTTCTTTTTGGTCGGTAATGAAATCTAAAAATACAAAGCGCGATTTCATATCGAAAGCTTCTTTCAATGCGCCTTCAACATCGCTTGGTTTGGTAATTTGCATGCCAACATGGCCATAAGCTTCGGCTAACTTAACGAAATCTGGCAAGCTATCCATATAAGATTCTGAATAACGATTCTCATAGAAAAACTCTTGCCACTGACGCACCATACCCAAGTAGCGGTTGTTTAGCATAATGACTTTAATCGGCAAATGATATTGCGCACAAGTTGAAAGCTCTTGAATATTCATTTGAATACTGCCTTCGCCTGTGACACAAGCCACTTGTGCGTTTGGATGCGCAAACTGCACGCCCATTGCATAGGGCAAACCAACGCCCATAGTGCCTAAACCGCCAGAGTTAATCCAACGACGTGGGTCATTAAACTTGTAATATTGCGCCGCCCACATTTGGTGTTGGCCTACGTCTGAAGTGACAAAAGCTTCGCCTTTAGTCACTTCATGTAATCTTTGAATGACGTATTGCGGTTTAATAAACTCATCGCTTTGTGCGTAGTTTAAGCATAGCTTGCTACGCCAAGCGTTAATTTGTTTAAACCATGCGGCTAGCGCATTGGTATTTTGAGCTGGCTTTTCAGTTGCAATTAGTTCGTTCATATCTGCAAGTACAGATTTTACGTCACCAACTATAGGCACATCAATTTTTACGCGTTTTGATATTGATGATGGGTCAATATCAATATGGATAATCGTACGTGGGTTTGACAAAAAATGCTTGGTGTTGCCAATGACGCGGTCATCAAAACGCGCACCAACGGCCAAGAGTACATCGCATTCTTGCATCGCCATATTGGCTTCGTACGTGCCGTGCATGCCAAGCATGCCTAGAAACTTTTCATCAGATGCAGGAAATCCGCCTAAGCCCATCAAAGTGCTAGTGATAGGTACGCCCATAGACTGAATGAGTTTAATTAGTTGTGCAGACGCATCGCCCAGCACAACACCGCCGCCTGAATACACCATCGGGCGTTTAGCTTCAGCAAGCAGTTTAAGCGCTTTTTTAATTTGACCTAAATGACCTTTAGTCACAGGATTGTACGAACGTAAACTTACGCTTTCTGGGTACTCAAATTTGCATAGCTCAGCGGTAATATCTTTTGGAATATCTACTAAAACAGGACCTGGGCGACCGCTTGCAGCCACGTAGAAGGCTTTTTTCATAGTTGCTGCAATATCTTTTACGTCTTTAACCAAGAAGTTATGCTTTACGCATGGGCGAGTAATGCCAACTGTGTCGCATTCCTGAAAAGCATCTTCACCAATGGCGTAAGTAGGCACTTGCCCACTAATAACCACCATGGGCACTGAATCCATGTAAGCCGTCGCAATTCCAGTGACGGCGTTAGTCGCGCCTGGGCCAGATGTCACTAATGCAACGCCCACCTTGCCTGTAGAGCGTGAGTAGGCATCAGCCGCGTGAAGTGCGGCTTGTTCGTGACGCACTAAAATATGCTTGAACTTATCTTGATGATAAATCGCATCGTAAATGTGCAGCACAGCGCCGCCTGGATAGCCAAATACGAACTCAACATTTTCTTCGTGCAGGCAGCGAATTAAAATCTCCGCACCTGTAATTGGTTTAGTGCTTAATTGCTTGGAACTGCTGTTTTTTGGGGTATCTGCCATAAATCTTTTAATTAAAATATTGTTATATTTTATACATTATTCGGTAACCCTATAGATTAACGGTTTGAGGCAATTTGGTCAAGAATGAAAGTGTTGCAGATGGTCTACTTTTTGAGATAAGACTATGTTTATTTGATTATTCTTTGGAAATTTCTGCAAGATGGTTTGATATTAACAAGACTAAACTGTTGATGATTACGCATCATTAAACCGACATGCTCCACGACCCGCATGGATATTGGCTCACAGAGCAGTTACTTTTAGCTGTTTATCTTATTCAACTTCAAGTGGTGGCGCCACTTTCATCAACTCTTCAATAGTTGTGATGCCTGCGGCAATTTTTTCTGCACCATTGATCACCAGCGGTTGCATGCCATCTTTATACGCTTGTTTGGTTAGGTCGGCCAAGTTGGTTTCTGGTGTAATGAGTTTGCGCAAAGCAGGGGTGATGGTGAGCATTTCATAAATACCGCTGCGGCCTCTAAAGCCTGTATTGCGGCACTCTAGGCAACCTACGGGTTTGTATACGTGAGCTGGTTTTGGAATATTGAAATCGCCAACGAGCGCATCCCATTTACTTTGTTCCATTGGTTCAGCCACTTTGCAACTGGTGCATAGTGTACGTACTAAGCGTTGCGCCATAATGCCAAGCACAGTTGAGTGAATGAGGTAGGATGGAACGCCTAAATCTAACAGCCGCGTGACGGCAGAGGGCGCGTCGTTGGTGTGCAAGGTAGACAGCACCAAGTGACCTGTCAGCGCCGCCTGAATGGCCATATCTGCAGTTTCTAAGTCGCGAATTTCACCTATCATGATAATGTCGGGATCTTGTCGCATCAGTGTGCGTATGCCTGCAGCAAAGTTTAGGCCGATGTTTTGCTGTACCTGCATTTGGTTGAAAAGCGGTTCTACCATTTCAATTGGCTCTTCTACCGTGCATACATTGACTTCAGGCGTGGCGAGTGTGCGCAAGGTTGCGTAAAGCGTGGTGGTTTTACCTGAGCCAGTTGGTCCTGTGACTAGGATGATGCCGTTGGGAGATTTAGTCCAACTATGCCAAATGGCTGCTTGCGCTTCTGCAAAACCCAGTGCTAAGAAACCTTTTTCTGATACTTCTGGCGCAAAAATTCGCATGACTAATTTTTCACCAAACGCAGTAGGCATAGTGGATAAACGCAGTTCAATTTCTTGACCATCGCCACTCAGGGTTTTAATGCGGCCATCTTGCGGACGGCGTTTTTCTACCATGTCCATACGCCCCAGTAGCTTAATGCGGCTGGTGATTGCATTCATAATGTTTGGCGGCAATTGATACACTTGATGCAGTACGCCGTCGATTCTAAAGCGCATCATACCCATGCCACGGCGCGGCTCTAAGTGAATATCACTGGCGCGTTGCTCAAAGGCATATTTGAACAGCCAGTCCACAATATTGACTACATGCTGTTCGTTAGCGTCTAAGTTTTTATCTTTGCCTAGCTCAATCAGCTGCTCAAAGTTTTGCACGCCAACAATTTGACCTGCCTTGGCTAAATCTGCTGCATTCATTGAGTTAGCTAGATTGTATATCTCTGGCAGATAGCGGCTAATCTCTAGTGGATTCGCCATGACTAGCTTGATTTTCATCTTGAGTACGCGCTCAAGGTCGGCAATCCAATCAGTGCTAAATGGTTCCGTTGTGGCAATCACTGCCTCACCATTTTTGACGGAAATAGGCATAATTTTTAAACGCTCAGCATAGCCCTGTGAAACGATTTTTGCCGCTGAACCAAAGTCTAATTTGAGTGGATCTATGTGGTAAAACTCAAGCCCAGAGCGTTCTGCAAGCCAAATAGTTAGCATTTCAACCGTGATAGCTTTATTCGGCGCCCTAAGACTTTTCCATTTTTGCTCACCAACAACTACCAGCGGATGTAAGTTTGATGAATCGAGCTTGCGGTCTTTGTAGAGCTTTTCCGCCTGCGCTTTATCCACAATGCCGTCACTCACTAACATGCGTAAGGTATCACCAAGCGTTAAACGGCCGTTTGGGTTGCTCAGAGTAGTTGGTTTGCTCATGGGGCTAAAAGTCCTCTATTAAAGCGTTTAGTATCAGTTTATATCGTTAATTAGTATGAGTGATGAGCATGGATAAATCGATGGCTTGTATATTCTTGGTAATCGCACCAATTGAGATTCTATCTACGCCAGTCAGTGCAATTTCGCGCACGTTCTTTAGACCAATGCCGCCAGAAGCTTCTAGTACTGCCCGTTTGTCTGATTGCTGATTAAAGTGAACGGCTTCAGTGAGCTGTTCAGTATTAAAGTTATCTAGCAATATGCTGGTAGCGCCTGCTGTTAGTGCTTCTTTTAGTTGAGACATATTTTCAACTTCAATTTGTATGCTTTTACCAGCATTTAGTGCGAATGCCTGTGCCATTACTGCGCCTATGCTGCCAGCTGCGGCAATATGATTTTCTTTGATTAAAATGCCATCATACAAAGCCAAACGCTGGTTATGTCCTCCACCGACAGACACCGCGTACTTTTGCGCTAATCTTAAATTTGGAATGGTTTTGCGGGTATCTAAAATTTGACTTTTTGTACCAGCAATTGCATCGACATATTTACGTGTTTCAGTGGCTGTGGCTGAAAGTGTTTGCAAGAAATTAAGCGCGCAGCGTTCAGCAGTTAATAGCGCGCGCGCTGGGCCAGTGATTTCGCATAGCACTTGGTTTGCTTGTACACGTTCACCTTCAGCTACTTGCCAGTTAACTTTGACATTTGCATCTACTTGGTTAAAACAAGATTCTACCCATGAAGTGCCGCAAATAACTGCAGTTTCACGCGCGATAATCGTTGCTGTGACCTGTTGCGCAACTGGTACAAGTGATGCGGTAAGGTCGCCCGCACCAATATCTTCAACGAGTGCGGCTTGAACTTGCTTGAGCACCAATTGATGAAAAGCGTCTGAATTTGGTGGGAAATGCTGATTAAATAAGGTCATGGTTTCAATAATTATTGTTGTTGTAAAGATACAGTTTTTTCGAATAATTAAAATGCTTTGATAAACCAAGCAATGTTTGAATTATAATCCTATCAATCGTTAATAATCAGCAATAAACTTTCTAAAGTAAATCACAAGCAAATTATATGAAACTTTTATACACCATTAACAGCCCTTACGCTAGAAAAGTACGCATTGTAGCGGCTGAAAAGCATATTGAAATTGCGCTTGAGGAAGTGGTGTTGGCTGCGTCAGATTGCCCTGTTAAACAATACAACCCTTTAGGTAAAGTGCCTGTATTGGTGCTGCCAGATGGCGATAGCTTGTATGATTCACGCGTGATTGTGGAGTATTTAGATAATCGCACGCCACTTGCGCATTTGATTCCACAAGACTTAAATGCAAAAGTCAAAGTGCGTCGTTGGGAGGCTTTAGCAGACGGTATTTGTGATGCTGCCGTAGCTGCTATGTTAGAACAACGTAAGTCAGCAGATAAACAAGATACCGCTTTTACTGAACGCCAAATGGGTAAAGTGAAACGTGGCTTAGAAGTGCTAAATGAAGAGCTTGGCAAAACTAAAGCTGTTGGTAAGAGCAGTTGGTGTGTAAATGGCACATTCAGCCTGGCAGATGTAGCGGTGGGTTGCATGTTGGGCTATCTTAATCTGCGTTTTAGTACAGAGATTAATTTGGCAGCAGATTACCCTAATTTAGAGCGTCTGCAACTTGCTTTGCTAAAACGCCCATCTTTTAAGGATAGTATGCCTGTTTCTTAAGAGATTTTCTTAAGGTGCAGCTTAGTAAATAAAATCTCGGTTTTCATCCACAATACCTGAAAGCCGATTTTTTTTACGCATTGATTGTCTATAGTTCAAGCGTTTTTGTGCCGCTGGTGGAAAGTCAGTAAATCTCACCATACCGCGGTCTATTAAAATTGAAATTAAATCCTCTAAAACGCGTGCTAGTTGAATGTCGCTTTCACGAAAGGGCGCGTGTTCAGCGAGAGATTGCTCTAAGTAATCAAGATATTCTCTAGCATCACCCTCGATAAACTCCCAGTCTGCACTTGGTTTCTCTGAAGCGCTTCCCGCAATTTGACCTTCGGCATTTTTGAAAATATAAGGCATGGTAATCTCAGTCATCTTAAACTTTGGATAAAATTATTGTAGCTTCCAAACCTGAATGAGAATCTTTAGAATAAAAGCCTGAAAATAGGCTTAACTTTGCTTTTGTATGTATTTTTTAATGACCAATGCTGAAAGTAAGCCAAAACGCAAATGTGGTGATACAGTCTAAGCGCTAAATATAGTGGGCAAAAAGCATAGTAGCCTTAATCTCATTTTGTATTTGCCGATAAGACCGCATCAATTTCATTAAATATAGCTTTATACAAACTTCGTGTGTGTTTATTCCAGTGCTGCCAGTCTTTATCCAGTGTCGCTCTTAAGCTTTTTGCAGTTTGTATGTCGCCTGTGTTGGCTGCCCAAAGTGCGTAATGGGCGCGAGAATCAGGTGAGCCAAATGTGTCTGTGGCATGCACAAACTCAATGCGAGCATTGGTGTTATCTTGGCTCGCAGCATAGCTTTGTGCTAGTAATATACTAAGTTCTTCAGGTCTAAAGCTAGTATATTTGTTTCTGATATCTAAAAGAAGCTCAGTCGCCAAGTGCGGCTGTTTGTTATGAAATTTTGCTTTTGCTGCGCCTAGACAGACTTCAGGATCGTTTGCAAACGGCCCATTTAAGCACGCGTCGAATTGTTGTACAGCTTCGTTATATTCGCCAGCACCATCCAACGCTGCTGCCAAGCGCATTCTGTTTTGCACTGTTGGCGCTAAGTCAAACGCATGTCTTGCATCACGCAGCTCACGCGTGGGGTCTAGCAGGCTCATTGCAATGTTTGACACTTGTTTGACACCACGGTTTAATTTTGACGCGGGCGTGTACTCCGCAAAAAAATAAACCACGCTACCTAATAGCGGGAAAGAAAATAGAATAATGAGCCAATACATTGGGCGACCAGTTCTAAGTGCATGAATTGCAAAAAACAATGCGACTAAGAAGTGTAAACCTAGACCTACAAATGGCATGATATTGACCTTAAAGCTGAATGGTTAGATGTGGAGTTTAGACTTCATTTTTGCATAACTTTGTTGATTAAACAATGTACTTCAAGCGGCTAAACATTAGTCTTTTAAACCTAAATCCACATTGAGCTTGGTCGCCCAAGCTTCAAAGTGCGCCATTCTTTGTTCTAATACATTGATGCGTTTTTTCAACACATCGATTTCGCTAGCGCTGACTGCATCAAAGCTGTGAACCTGTATGTCTGTGCTGTTTTGTACGGTAACGCTTGGTTCGCCGCTTAACAAATGACACCAGCGTGCCTCGCGTGAGCCAGCAGCCTTGGGTAGCAAATGTGTCAGTCTTTCAATGCGGCCTGCCGATTCATCACGCTCACTGAGTTTGATTAATTTGGCTTCTACTTCTGAGGTGTTAGTAAACTGATACAAACGCTCAGTATTAATGCGTAGCTCACCTAGTGTTTGTGGGCCTCGCAACATGAGCACTGCCAGCAAAGCAACGCCAGCTTCATCGACTCTAAATACGCGCCCCGCATTGTGCGCATAATGCGCAGTTCGTCCACTATGAGTTTCTAAAATGAGAGAGCGCTTTCTTAGTGCATCCAGTGTGGATTGAATATCAACAATATTGGTTTCAATCACAGGGTCACGGCTGGTTTTTTGAACGCATGCCGCTAATAGTGAGTTAAGTGTCAGTGGATATGAATCAGGTACGGTAATTGATTTCTCAATTAAAGCGCCAAGTACGCGGGTTTCTAACAAAGTGAAAAGTTCAGCCATTTTTATTGCTCATTCTCTGCTTAAATTGCGCTGGTAATAATGCCGCCACCAAGACAAACATTACTTTCATAAACCACAGCAGACTGACCTGGTGTAATTGCCCATTGTTTTTGACCAAATTTAATTTCAACTTCATCTTGTATTAAACGGTCAATTTCACAAGGGGCATCTGGCTGGCGATAGCGGGTTTTAGCAGCATAAACCCAGTTAGTGATAGGTTCTTCGTCATCAATCCATGTCAGTTGACTCGCTTTTAAGCCATCGTTTAAAAGCAGTGGATGTTGATGGCCTTGTACGACAATGAGCTCGTTTTTGTCCATGTCTTTAGCCGCCACAAACCAGGGCTCACCATTACTTTCACGGCTACCACCGATTTTTAAGCCCTGGCGTTGGCCTAATGTGTAGTACATCAAACCTTCATGTTTGCCTATGGTTTTGCCTTCAGGCGTTTTAATATTACCTGGTTCTCGAGGTAAGTATTTGCTTAAAAATTCTTGGAAAGGGCGCTCACCAATAAAGCAAATGCCAGTGGAATCTTTTTTCTCAGCATTGATTAAACCTGCCTCACGAGCAATCTCGCGGACTTCACGTTTGAGTATTTGCCCAAGTGGAAACAAGGTCTTTGAGAGCTGCGCTTGGTTTAAGCGATATAAAAAATAGCTTTGGTCTTTACTGCCATCATCCGATTTCATTAACTGGAATAAGCCCGGTTTGAGAGGATTTTCTCTAACTTGCGCATAATGGCCAGTCGCGATTAAATCTGCGCCCAAGCCCAAGGCATGATCTAAGAAAGCTTTGAATTTAATTTCTGCATTACATAAAATATCTGGGTTAGGCGTGCGCCCAGCTTTGTATTCACTTAAAAAGTTAGCAAATACGCGGTCTTTGTATTCTGCGCTAAAGTTCACAGCTTCAATGTCGATGCCTATTTTGTCGGCGACTGAAACGGCATCAATCAAATCTTGCTTGCTTGAGCAGTATTCATCAGTGTCGTCATCTTCCCAGTTTTTCATGAAAAGACCTGTCACTTCATAACCTTGTTGCTTGAGCAATAAGGCAGTTACGCTAGAGTCTACGCCACCTGAAAGGCCGACGACAATGTGCTTTTTGTTTGATTTATTTAGGTTCATAGAGTTTATGTTTTAGCTTTATATTTTCACTTTGTGTTTTATAGGTGTGTCACAACGGAAAGTGGGAATTTTTGCCCATTCAAATAATCTTCAATACAAGTGACCACTTGTGGGCTACGCATTAACTTCGCGTTGCTACGAATCTCATCTGCGGTCATCCATACCGTGCGAATAATGCCTTCGTCCAGCGCTAATTCAGGCTGATGATCGCTCACTGAACCTATGTAAGCAAAACGCAAGTAAGTGGTGTCATTATGCTCGTGCTTCCAATGATAAATACCGAGTAATGCTTCAGGCTTAAATGCATAAGCAGTTTCTTCTAGTGTTTCGCGAATCACGGCTTCAATTAAGGATTCATTATCTTCTAAATGGCCAGCAGGCTGATTAAAGCGGTTGCCGCGATCTGTGGTTTCTTCAACCAGTAAGAATTTCCCGTTATCTTCTACAATCGCCGCGACGGTGGCGTGTGGCTTCCATTGCATGGTTTAGCTTTTCAATTAAATTTTTACTATTTTAACCTGAAGTGGCTAAGTATGAATAAATAAAGCATTTTCTGCTCAAGCTTTGTTAATATCTGAATAGATTAATATAGCTAAAAAAATAAAGTATTGAATAAGAAGAGTTAAATATGAAAAAATTAGAGCCATTTCCATTTGTTTATCTCGCTTCCCGCAGCCCAAGAAGAGTGGAGTTATTAAACCAAATTGGTGTGCGATGTGAATCTTTGCCAGCAGATATTGATGAAACGCAGCATGCTGGTGAATCGCCTGAAAGCTATGTGGTTAGATTGGCTGTAGAAAAAGCGCAAGCCTGCGTGCAGCGTTTAACGCCAGAGCAAATGGCGCATCCTATTTTGGCGGCAGATACCACAGTGGTATTGGACGGCGTTGTGCTTGGCAAGCCTGACGATGATATCGATGCGCGTAATATGCTCATTGTTTTATCAGGCAGTTTGCATGAGGTACATACTGCTGTAGCTTTAGCACACAACAACCAAATAGAAGTAGTGTTGTCTACTACGGTGGTTGAAATGATGGCGCTTACTGATGAGCAAATTGAGCTTTATATCGCATCTGGAGAACCGCGAGATAAGGCTGGAAGCTACGGTATACAAGGCTATGCAGGTGCATGGATTAAACGAATTGAAGGCAGTTATTCAGGTGTAATGGGCTTGCCAGTATTTGAAACGGCAGCTTTGCTTAGAAAAGCGGGTGTTGGGATTTTCTAAGTGAATGCTTTATTAAGAATAGATAGCTAAAATAAAAACAACCTAGCTATGATTAAACAGTTTAAATAAAAGTTAAAAGAGAGCACAAATTGAGTGAAGAGATATTAATTAACGTAACACCGCAAGAAACTCGTATTGCCATGATGGAGAATGGCGTAGTGCAGGAATTGCAGATAGAGCGTAGTACGTCGCTAGGATTGGTCGGCAATGTTTATCGCGGTGTGGTCTGTCGCGTTTTACCAGGCATGCAGTCGGCTTTTGTCGAGATGGGATTGCAACGCGCAGCTTTTCTGCATGCGGGTGACATATTTGAATGCGGTCAGTCGGATGCTCAGCTGCCAATTCAGGCGGTGTTGCATGAGGGCCAATCTATTATGGTTCAAGTTATTAAAGAGCCTATTGGCACTAAAGGTGCTCGACTTACCACGCAAATTAGCATTGCAGGGCGCTTTTTAGTTTACTTGCCTCAGCAAGATCATATTGGCGTGTCGCAACGCATAGAGAATGAAGTTGAACGTGACCAGCTAAAAGCGCGCTTAGTAGGTTTGTTGCCTGATAACAGCGCAGGCGGCTATATCATTAGAACCATGTCAGAAACTGCGACGGATGCAGAGTTGTTAGCAGATGTGGATTATTTGACTAAAACTTGGGCAAACATTTCTGACAAACACAAAACTGCTCCAGATAGGTCATTAGTTTTTCAAGATTTGAATTTACCCATGCGCGTTTTGCGAGATGTGATTTGCGTTGATACTGAAGCGGTGCGCATTGACTCAAGTGAAACCTATCAAAAATTGGTGGAATTTGCCAATTTATATGCCATTACAGCGCTAGATAAATTGGTGCACTATTCAGGTGATCGCCCATTATTCGATTTATACAGCATAGAAAAAGAAATTGAAAATGCGATGTCGCGTAAGGTTGAGCTTAAGTCTGGCGGTTATTTAATTTTCGACCAAACCGAAGCCTTAACCACAGTAGATGTGAACACGGGCAGCTTTGTTAGTGGCAAGAATCTATCTGACACGATATTCAAAACCAATCTTGAGGCTGCGCAATGCATTGCTCGCCAGTTACGTCTTAGAAACTTAGGCGGTATCATTATTATTGACTTTATTGATATGGATGAGGACACGCAACGTGCAGCGGTATTAGAAGAGCTGCAAAAAGCTGTAGCGCGTGATCGCTCTCGAACAGGGGTGAATGGCTTTACGCCGCTTGGATTGGTTGAGATGACGCGTAAGCGTACTCGTGAAAGCTTGGCGCATATCTTATGCGAGGCATGTCCTGCATGTCAGGGGCGCGGCGAGTTGAAAACTGCGCAAACGGTATGTTATGAAATTTTACGTGAGTTATTACGTGAGGCACGTCAGTTTAATGCGCGTGAGTTGCGTGTATTAGCTGCGCCGAAGGTGATTGATATGCTGCTAGATGAAGAGTCGCAAAGTTTGGCGAATCTATCAGATTTTATTGGTAAGCCAATATCATTGTTGGTTGAAGCTAGTTACAGCCAAGAATCATTCGACATTATTTTGATGTAGGAGTTAAAAAAGTCACTCACTAATTGCATCAGTGAGTGACTTGGTTTCTTGTTAAGATTAAATGTTCTGAATTAATTAAATATGAGGCGCATCTGGCAAAATTACGTTTTTAGTAAAATTATCATCCATTTTCGGTGCATTGAAACTCGCTGGGCTTGTCTTATTAGCATCAAACTTAGCGCATCTCATTAATTTTAATAAAATTGCATCAAGCTCATTAGATTGTAGCAACAGTTTAGAAAACTCTTTTTCAGTAGACTCTAAATTCTTAATGAGCTTATCTGCATTATTGTGAGATTCCATCAAAGATTCGGCACGTTTATCTAAAGATTTTTTGTGCGAACTGATTTGTGTTTTGAGTTCACCAATCACGACATTTAGCCAACGGTTGCAATCCAAATGCGCTTGTTCAAAATTTGCTTGGATTTGTGCACCTAGCCCCAAATAGAATTTACGAATTAAAAAGCGCTTTTCAGTCATTACATTCACTGGGTCAGAACAAAATTCATTTGTGATTTTTTCTAAAGACTGCATATTGTTGATGAAGCTACTCATATCAAGTTCTATCGCTTCAGTTTTTTCAAAGCTATGTTTGCTCCAAAATAAGTGATACAAGTCATCTGCATGTTTTTTAATGGTATTGCCTTCAAACTTAATCTCTTCAGCTAGGTTGATGGCTAGCTTGGTCAGCGTGCGTATACCTCTATTCAAGCCTACAGTAGTCCAGCTATCGCCCATATCTTGTTTGGTTTGTTCTAGCGAAGTGTCTAAATAACCTAGGCTTAAATGGCGTAAAAGTTTTTCACTCAGGCGCTTAATTTTTTCGCTGCCTTGGTTAAAGGTGAGTACTGATGCCTCATAGCGCTTTCGTTCGGCGACTACATTTGCCAGAATTTCTTTAGAGGTATCACGATTTTGGCTTTGAATTTCTTTTAGTTCAGTGAGTTGGCTTTTAATTGTAGTGATACGCATTTGTGCCACTTTACGAGATGAGCGTATCATGTTTGAGCACTCAGTGACAACCGCACGACCTAAAATTTCATGTTTAGATTCAATGAGTTGGTTGGCCAGTGCATCTTCTAAGATACCAATACCGCTACGTTTTAATAACGCAGCATCTTTTCTAATTTTAGCAACTAAGGCTTTTTGCGCTGACATCGCAAAAATATTACGTGCATCTAAACCCAACTCACGCGCAGTGTTTTGAATTTGCTTCTGAATTAGCGCTTCAACTTCAGCTTCAGACTCAAGTCCATCCCAAAGAATATCGATTTTATTGAGCACCACTAATTTATGAGCAGCACGCTTTTGAACGTACTCTGTCCAAATTTGCATGTCTGATTTTGTGATGCCGGTATCAGTGGCTGTTAGAAATAATACAGCATGCGCATTAGGAATGATGCTGAGCGTAAGTTCTGGTTCCGCGCCCATCGTGTTCAGCCCCGGGGTGTCAATCACGGCTAAGCCATTTCTAAGCAGTGGGTGAGGGTAATTAATGAGGGCATGACGCCAAACTGGAATCTCAACAGCGCCTTTCTCTGCAAGCAGTCTTCGCATGCTCGGGTCATTCTCATTCCAAAAACCAAGCGATTTAGCAGTTTCTAAGTCAACCTCTCGTTTTTGTACTAAAGCTTTCAGTGCCTCTTTCATTGCATCTGGAGAGGTGATATCTAAACGAACTTTATGCCAAATATCAGGGGTTGTTTTTAGATATGTGAGTGAATCGTCAGTTTGCCTAGTTTCAATTGGTAGAAGTTTAATACAAGGTTCTTCGCGGGCATCCCAAAAAATTTCTGTGGGGCACATGGTGGTGCGGCCGGGTGCACTAGGTAAAAGACGTTGGTTAAAGTCCGAAAAGAATAGTGCGTTGATAGTTTCTGTCTTGCCACGTGAGAATTCTGCTAAAAACGCCATCACTAACTGATCTTTTTTTAGGATTTCTTTAATGTCATAGAGCCTTAACTCTTGTATTGCATCCAGTGAATCTGAGCTTCCTAGCCAGTCAATATACTCGTCAATAGTAGCAATTAGGCTTTCGCGCCATTCACTATATTCAGTTATTTTTGTACTTAAACTTGAGGTCACAATACCTTGCTCATTCGGTACATTGTCGATAGGTTGCATATTCATAATTTTGTCTAATATTAACTTATTATTGATTTTAATAAGTTGTTTTCCAAAGGACTCAATATAGTTAAGAGCAATAATTGTGCCGTAATAATGAAAGCTAGCGGTGTGAGGTCTATATTACCAGCCGCTGGAATAAATTTCCTAAGAAAATTCAAAATAGGGCTAGTCATTTTATTCAAAACAGGAGCGATTGGCGTATAGGGATTAATCCAACTTAATACCGCTTGTATCAGAACTGCATATAAGAATATAGCAATGCTAATGCTCAGGATGCCAAGAAACGCTACTGCGAATATCTTCAGCCAAATGCTACTGCCGACTATAAATAATGGGTAATCACTCAGCCATAACTTAAGTAGTGTCAGTAGAAGCTGGCATAGATAGGCTAGCAGAAGTGTTGATATATCGAGCTTTCCTAAGCTAGGTATGACCTTGCGTACAGGCTTGACCGCAAAATTGGTGAGTGTAACAACCATCTGTGCAGCTTGATTTTGGAAGGGTACTTTCAATAGTTGAAAATAAAAGCGCAACAAAAATGCCAGTGTCAGCAAATCTAACACGGTTTTGATGAGGAATAATAGTGCGTTACTGAGCAAGATCATCCCCTAAAGTGCGCGATTTATCAGCTGCAGCCTTCGCAGCAAGCAGCATAATATTTTTAATGTTAGCATTTTCTAGTGCGAGTATGCCTTGTTCAGTCGTGCCGCCTTTGGACGTTACTTGAGCGCGTAAAGTCCTAACATCCGTGGCGCTTTGTGCTGCTAGCAACCCAGCACCCGCAAAGGTTTGTAGCGCAAGCATTTGTGCTTCTTCAGGTTTAAGACCTAGGCCAACACCTGCTTCCTGTAGGGCTTCTATTAGATAAAACACATACGCTGGACCGCTTCCAGAAATTGCCGTCACTGCGTCCATTTTTGTTTCATCATCTAGCCATAGCGTTTTGCCTACAGCAGCTAATATTGTTGTGGCTTGGTCGCGTTGTTGTTGATTGACGCTTGCAAGTGCATATAAGGCAGAAACGCCAGCTTGTATTTGTGCAGGGGTGTTCGGCATGACGCGGACTATCGCTTGGTAGTCATTCATCCATTGTGAAATGTTGACGCTTCTGATTCCAGCAGCAATTGAAATAATAAGTTGGGTGCTTAATATGGACGTTAATTTTTGGCAGACTTCTCTTAGTTGCTGAGGTTTAACTGCCAACAAGATGACGTCAGTGTTGCGAATCTCATCATAGTTGTCACTTGCCCGTACATTAAATTCTGCGATTAATTCGGAACATTTTTGGGCATCAAGTTCTAAGACGGCAATTGCAGCCATGTCGAACCCATTGTTTTTTAAGCCACCAATAATGGCTTTAGCCATATTTCCACCACCAATAAAGCCAATTTTCATTCTACAAATAATCCTATATTTATTATTTAATCTTAACGCTAAGCGTTACCTGTTTTATCGCTAGGCATCTTAACGCCATAGCTTCTTGCGCCAAATAAAGCTGAGCCGATTCTAACGATAGTAGCGCCTTCTTCAATAGCTGCTGGGTAGTCATCAGACATGCCGATTGACAGCGTGTCTAAATCAAAACCTTTAGCTAATAATGCATCATAGCATTCTCGTACTTGTTTGAATTGATTGCGTTGCTTATTGTAGTCTGCGCTTGGTTCTGGTATTGACATCAAGCCACGTAACTTTAATTGTGGCATTGTCAAAATGGCTGTAGCAAGCGATTCTAAATCATGCGGCATAACGCCACTTTTGGTATCTTCATTACTGATGTTAACTTGGATACAGACTTGAAGTGGAGTTAGATTTTCTAGCCTCGCATCATTTAAACGTTGGGCGATTTTAAGTCTATCTACACTGTGTACCCAGTTGAAGTTTTGGGCAATGAGTTGCGTTTTATTGCTTTGTATTGGGCCTATAAAGTGCCAATCAATTGCCAAGTCGCTTAGTTCTGCTTGTTTTTCTAATGCTTCTTGTAAGTAGTTTTCGCCAAACATGGTTTGGCCAACTGAGTAAGCCTCACGCACAGCTTGCGATGGTTGTGCCTTACTTACCGCTAACAGGCTCACATTTTGCTTACAATGATTACTGGCTTCTAATGAGTGAATTCTTGCTAGAATATCTTGCAAGCGATTGCCAATTGTGGTCATAATTCACTAAACTCAAATTTACATCTATTAAAGAATTTACACATATTAACGAGCTTATAGTAAAAAGTAGCAGTATAAATCTATAGCGCAATAAAATTATAACAGGAGCACGTTGTGGATATTTCAGATTTACTTGCATTCTCAGTTAAAAATAAGGCATCAGACTTACACCTTTCGGCTGGTTTGCCTCCAATGATTCGTGTCCATGGCGATATTCGTAAAATTAACGTGCCAGCTTTAGACCATACTGCAGTGCATGACATGGTGTACGACATTATGAGCGATGGTCAGCGTAAAGTGTATGAAGAAACTTTAGAGTGCGACTTTTCGTTTGAAATCCCTAACTTGGCACGTTTCCGAGTCAATGCATTTAACCACCAACGTGGTTCAGGTGCAGTTTTTCGTACCATTCCATCTAAAATATTGACGCTAGAAGAATTGAATTGCCCTGCCATTTTTAAAGATATTGCCGACACACCGCGTGGACTTTGCTTAGTGACAGGGCCAACGGGTTCGGGTAAATCTACTACGCTAGCCGCGATGATTGATTACATTAACGATAAAGAATTTGGCCACATTTTGACGGTGGAAGACCCGATTGAGTTTGTACATACCTCTAAGAAATGTTTAATCAATCAGCGCGAAGTTGGACCGCATACCTTATCATTTAACAACGCCTTGCGCTCAGCACTCCGTGAAGATCCCGACGTGATTCTGGTGGGTGAGATGCGCGACCTTGAAACCATTCGCTTGGCACTTACTGCGGCAGAAACTGGTCACATGGTGTTTGGCACTTTACACACTAGTTCTGCAGCTAAAACGATTGACCGTATTATTGACGTTTTCCCAGCAGCTGAAAAAGAAATGGTGCGTTCTATGCTATCAGAGTCTTTACGTGCCGTTATTTCACAAACGCTATTGAAGACTAAAGACGAGCAAGGGCGGGTTGCAGCGCATGAGATCATGATAGGTACGCCTGCGATTCGAAACCTTATTCGTGAGGCGAAGATCCCGCAAATGTATTCAGCCATTCAGACGGGTCAAAATGTGGGCATGCAAACCTTGGATCAGAATTTACAAGATTTAGTAAAACGTAATATTGTTTCTGCTAATGAAGCACGCTCAAAAGCCGCTAATAAAGACTCTATCTTGGGCTAATAAAAGCTAGTGGTTAAATACAGGAAGTAAAATTTAGGTATAAAGGCAAATAATGGAAAAAGGTCAGGCAGAGAAGTTCGTATTTGATTTGTTGCGGTTGATGCTTGCAAAGAATGCATCAGATTTATTTATCACAGCTGGGTTCCCGCCAGCGATGAAAATAGATGGCAAAGTGACACCAGTGAGTAGTCAGGTGTTATCTGCGCAGCAAGCGCGTGAGATTTCGCGCTCTATTATGAATGACAAACAAACCTCTGAGTTCGATGCTACCAATGAGTGTAATTTTGCCATTGGTATTCCAAGC
>JBBQLN010000003.1:0-151062 GCA_038327905.1 Burkholderiales bacterium | reverse complement strand
CTTGAGACAACAGCGAGAGAGTTTGCAAACTCTCTCAATGAAATTTTCATTAAGAAGGTGAGTGAGAGTATGCCTAAAGCCTTTAGCCTAAACAACTAATAATTGGCATTTTTGTCACAATTATTTACATTTGTTGTAAATGTGCAACATTTTGGGTGTGTAGGAGCGATCTTTAGATCGCGATGGCTTCGGTTGTTTATGCCATATTGTTTTCGCGATCTGAAGATCGCTCCTACGGTTAGGTTTTTATTGTTGCACTGACTTGATTGCTTGATAACCTGGGGTAGAGGCGATGTTTGTAGTGTGGTGGCATTGGTTGTTTTATGTTGCATGGCTTTCGCGATCTGAAGATCGCTCCTAAGGTTAGGTTTTTATTTCTTTTCTACCTTAATTGCTCATCAAGCTTATTGTAGGAGCGATCTTTAGATCGCGAAATTGGGTTAAAGCCATATTGCATCCCAATGTGGATAATCGCCTACTCGCTTTACCAAGCCTGCGCGTATTGGGTTTGCAATAATATAGCGCGCTATGTCTTGAATATCTTCTTCTTTACGTATTGCGTGGTCGTAATAGCCTGCTTGCCAAAGAGGTGAGCCTATTTTAATGGTGGCTTTTGCCTTTACGCTTTTAATGATGTTTGATAGCGATTGTGTGCCTGACAATTGAAATAGCCAGTGAATGTGATCTGGCATTACAACAAACGCAAATGTGTTGGTTTGTGATTGCCGATCTGTTTGTTTAAGTATGCTAATTAGCACTCTGGCTTTTGCAAAGTCTTGATAAATTGGCAAACGATTTATTGTGGTAAATGTGATGTGGTAAATTTGGTTTTGTTGTGAATATCTACCTAGTCGAAGGTTCTTTTGATGTGGGCTCATCATTTTATTTATGAATAATGCTCAAATTCTTTGCAGCAACTGTAGGAGCGATCTTTAGATCGCGATGGCTTTGGTTGTTTTATGTTGCATTGCTTTCGCGATCTTAAAGATCGCTCCTACAGGTTAAGTTCTAGTCGCATCTAAATGTTGTTTCGCGCTTTAAATATCGCATTTACACATAATCACAAATACTCTTCTACGGTAAACAGCTTACGATGTTCTCGAATAGCAAAGCGGTCGGTCATGCCTGCAATATAATCTGCCACTGCACGGGCTTTGTCTACTTCTGCGGAGAGTTGAAATTCATCGGGTAGTAGGCCAGTATTCTCAAAAAAAGCTTCAAATAGCTCACGCACTATACGTGCGGCCTTTGCGCTCATGCGGTTGACTTTGTAGTGGTGGTATAAGTTTTTACGTAAAAATTGTTTTAGCTTTTGGTTTTGTGCGGCTATTTCAGCACTAAAAGCGATGAGTTGTGGTAACTGCCGAATATCGCTAATTGATTTAGGCTGATGTTTATTGATGTTTTCTGCGCTATGCGTGCATAAATCCACCACCAATGTATTAATCATACGGCGCACAGTTTCATGTATCAGACGTTTTTGTTCTAACTTTGGATATTTAGCCCTCACTATCGCTAAGTTATTGGCAAATAGCTCTACTTTAGAAAGCTGTTCTACGGTAATTAAACCCGAGCGAAGTCCATCATCAATATCGTGGTTGTTATAAGCAATTTCATCTGCAAAGTTTGTGAGTTGTGCTTCTAAACTTGGGCTGGTTTTATCTAAAAATCTTTGCCCTACATCTCCCAATAGCTTGGCATTTTTAATCGAGCAGTGCTTGAGTATGCCTTCTCGCACTTCAAACGTAAGGTTTAACCCATCAAATTCTGCATAGCGCTGCTCTAGCTTTTCAACCACTCTTAGTGATTGTAAATTATGCTCAAAGCCACCGTACTCTTGCATGCATTCATTCAGCGCATCTTGGCCTGCGTGGCCAAATGGCGTGTGGCCTAAATCATGCGCGAGTGCAATGGCTTCAGTTAAGTCTTCATGCAAGTTAAGCGTTCGAGCGATACCGCGTGCCATTTGTGCGACTTCTAAACTATGTGTAAGCCTTGTGCGAAACAAATCACCTTCGTGATTTACAAAAACTTGTGTTTTGTATTCAAGGCGACGAAAGGCGGTGGAGTGGATGATGCGGTCGCGGTCGCGTTGAAAGGCGTTTCTTGTTTCAGATGCGGGTTCATCAAAATGACGGCCTATAGAATCAATAGGGTTAGCGGCGTAGTGGGCGAGTTGGTTCATGATGATTATTTTCGCGACGAGGCCGTCGCTCCTACGCTGTGGCAGGAGGCGAGCCTTCGTGCCGATTAAGTATGGTTAATGTTTGATGCAAAGACTCACTATCGTAATCGCTGGTAATCACCGCTTTGCCTATGCCTTGTTGCAATACCAACCTGATTTTTCCATCGGCTACTTTTTTGTCTAACTGCATTAAGTCTAAATATTTTTCTGTGCCTAGTTTTGGTGGGTCTAGTGCTAAGTTTGCAGCTGACAATATGGCATGAATACGTTGCACCTCATTACTCGCTAACCAACCCATGCGTTGCGATAAATCTGCCGCCATCATAGTGCCAGCCGCTACGGCTTCACCATGTAACCAAACGCCATATCCCATTGCATTTTCAATAGCATGACCAAAGGTATGGCCAAGATTTAATAGCGCTCGTTCCCCTTGTTCATGTTCATCTTTGGCTACAACATCTGCTTTATTTTGGCATGAACGATAAATGGCATAACTCAGCACTTGCTCATCTAAATGCATCAAACTTGCCATATTGGTTTCTAGCCAATCAAAAAAATCTGCATCACGAATTAAGCCATATTTAATGACTTCTGCCACGCCAGCTGAAAACTCACGTGCTGGCAATGTTTGCAAAGTATCAATATCTGCCAATACTAATTGCGGTTGATAAAAGGCTCCTATCATATTTTTACCGAGTGGATGGTTAATGCCCGTTTTTCCACCGACAGAAGAATCCACTTGCGAAAGCAATGTTGTTGGCACTTGTATGAATGGCACACCACGCAAATAGGTGGCTGCGGCATAGCCAGTTAAATCGCCGATTACACCTCCACCAAGCGCAATCAATGTGGTGCTACGTTCACAGCGATTTTGCAACAAAACATCATATATTTTGTTAAGTGTTTCTGAATTTTTATAGGCTTCACCATCAGGCAATATAATGGGGATTACCGTCACCCCTGCGGCTTGCAGGCTGCTGCTTAATTGTTCTAAATATAAAGGTGCAACCGTTGTATTGGTAACAATAGCGACATGTTTGCGCTTTAGGTGAGGCAGTATTAAATTAACATCCGTTAAGAGGTTCCGCCCAATATGTATTGGATAACTTCTATTAGCCAGTTCTACTTTAAGTGTTTGCATTTTTTATTTGTTAAAATTAATATAATTTGAAATGTATGTACGCTCTTTTGACTCTATTTTACTGCTTATTCAGAGTCATGCGCTTTAATTAACGCCTCAATATGACTAACAATATCGTTGGCTGACTGCGCCCCTGTATCGACAATGAAATCAGCCAACTCACTGTAGATAGGGTCGCGAGTGATATAAAGCTGCTCTAGCTTTTGCTTTATATTTCCACCTTGTAGTAAAGGGCGTGACTTATCATTTCGCGTTCTCAACCATAAGTCATGCACGTTGGCACGCAAATAGATAACTTTGCCATTAATCTTCAGTAATTCACGATTTTCTGGCAACAATACCGCGCCACCACCCGTAGCCATCACAATGTTATTCAGTTGGCACAACTCTTCAATAACGGCAGTTTCTCGTTTACGAAACCCAGCCTCACCTTCTAACTCAAAAATGAGAGGTATTTTTACGCCAGTTTTAAGTTCAATTTCATGATCAGAATCATAAAATACCATGCCTAACTGTTTGGCTATTAATCGACCAATCGTTGTTTTACCCGCACCCATAAGGCCAACAAAATAGATATTTTTCATATTATCATTCATCACTGCACCCAACATGCATAAAAAATGCCCATCATAAGTATGATGAGCATTTTAAGATAAACTGATGCACCTGTCAGTTTTAGCTAACGATATTTAGTCGCCGTAGTTGATAATCTATCTTAATTATTGCAAACTTAGACTGTCATCCATAATTTTAGGCGTGATAAATATTAATAACTCACTTCTGTCATCTTGTGTAATCTTACGTTTGAACAAATTACCCATTATTGGTAAGTCACCAAAGAATGGTACTTTCTCAACATCTGTACGCTCAGTTTGTTCAAAAATACCACCTAAAACTGCCGTTTCACCATTGGATACTAACACTTGAGTCTCCAAGCTTTTAGTATCGATTGAAGGGATATTTAAGAATATCTGACCTACACTTTGCTTTTTAACATTTAAATCCATAATTATTTTATCATCAGGAGTGATTTGCGGCGTTACTTCAAGACTCAACACAGCCTCCTTAAATGTAACTGTAGCGGCACCGCTACTCGAGGCTTCTGCATATGGAATTTCAACACCTGACTTAATAACAGCTTTGTGTTGATTGGCAGTAGTCACTCTAGGACTAGAGACTACTTTGCCGCGCTTATCTGTCTCAAGTGCTGTTAATTCTAAGTTAAGCAGTAATCCCGCAGGCAATCTGAAAAAACTAAACGCAAAGCTGCCGAATGCATTTGCTACTGGTAAGTTTGACTGTAATCCATTTGTTGTACCTGTTCCATTAAGAACCGCAGCGCTAGTATTATTTACACTGCTACCTATAGCATAACTATTATCTCCAGATGTATTTGCTTTATTCACACCAAATCTAGCACCTAAACTCTTACCAAACTTCTGGTCAGCAATAACCAAACGAGACTCAATCATCACTTGTTTAACAGCAATATCAGTCTTGTTAATAATCGCCTGAACCTGCTCCAGATATTTTGATGTATCTTGAACAAATACTGTATTGGTACGTGGATCCAACACTGCGCTACCACGTTTAGATAATATTTTCTGTTTTGTATCACTTAAAATGCTTTTCAGTGATTCAGCTTTCATGTATTTTAGCGTAAACACTTCCGTTCTGAGAGGCTCCAAATCCTCAATCTGCTGACTAGCTTCAAGCATTTGCTTTTCTTTAGCAGCAACCTCTTCAGCAGGGGCAACTAGAATTACATTACCCGTTTTACGCATTGATAAGCCCTTACTTTGGGTAATAATATCTAAAGCTTGATCCCAAGGTACATCTTTCAAACGTAATGTTAGGTTACCCGTTACCGTGTCACTTGTAATGATGTTTAAACCAGTAAAATCAGCAATCACTTGCAATACCGAGCGAACCTCAATGTTTTGGAAGTTCAAAGAAAGCTTTTCACCAGCATAGCCGGGTTTAGAACCACGTACTAATTTGTTTGGATCCTCAACTATTTGTCTCACATCAATAATAAATTTTTTATCTGCTTGATAAGCTGACTGCTCCCAATTTCCTTTGGGCTCAATGACCATATGTCCGTTTTTGCCTTGTTTCATAGTGTCTACAAAAACGACTGGTGTATTGAAATTAGTCACATTTAGGCGACGCTGAAGATTTGCAGGTACATCGGTATTAAGAAAATCTACAACAATAGTTTTACCTTTTTGCTTAATGTTGATACCAGCTGAAGCAGATGATAAATCTACGATGATACGGCCCTCACCATTTTTACCGCGTGCAAAATCAACATTATTAATTGAATATTGTTGTTGACCTAGCGTTGGCTCAGCAAACTTAGTCTCCATACCTACATTCACACCCGTTTCATTTGCTTGAAGCATAATAGTGACATCATTACCATTCACAGTTGTGTTATAAGCTACGTTTTTAGTTAAATTCAACACCATGCGTGTACGTTCTTTAGCTTGCGCCAGAGTAATGCTCTTTAATGAGCCTTGATCAGCTTGAATATTTGTCTTAGCTGTGCCATTTGCAACGCCAGGAAAATCAAGTGCAATGCGTGCAGGGCTATTTAATGTAAATCCAGCAGGAGCATTTGTAAGTGGCTCTGTTGTTTTAATATGGATGGCAACTCTACCCCCAGGTAAAGACGAAAAATCTACACTTTCAATTTTATTGCTCAGTGCAGATTGCTCTTCGGCTAATGACAACCCCGTAACAAATAATAATCCTATCAGTAAAGTACTCTGTAAGAATTTGCCTATCCATGTTTTATTTTTCATTGTCTCACCTTAAATTTCCAATTACTTTAAATAGAGGTTTCTATTAAGTTGCAAATTATTCTTGCAATGACAAATTAGAACTACGCTCTATCCAATCACCTGAAAGCTCATCCTGCACAATCTCTTTTAGCTCAATTTCACTATCAGTTATTTTTGTAACCATACCAAAATTTTGACCTACGTAATTTCCAACTTTAACTTGTTGCACGCCATTATCTGGCGTTAACAACAGTGCATAAGTGAGCTTACTTTTTGATAGTTGACCAACGTACTTAATACTTTCTAATGGGTACGACTCCATTGGCTCTTTTGGTCTACTCATGTTCGGCTGCAAAGTACTAGCCTTACTCGAGGCCTTACGTGATCGAAATGGGTCGCTCAGCTTGCCATCAGCATTATATTGCAGTGCAAGATATGGCTTTACTTCTGGCAATGGCTTGATATGTGGCCGCATATCTTTTGCTGAATTTTTTATGAAGCTGTCTAAATCATCTCCCTCATCATTATTACATGCAGTTAAGCCAAAACTTAACAAACAAATTGTCGAGATTTTAAACCACACTTTGTATACTGATTTTTGTTTTAATCGCAAGCTCACTGGACTCATCAACCTTTCCCACCTGGATTATTTTTTGAAGCACTTTTTTTAGAAGCAATTTCATCTGCATCTAAATATCTATAAGTTCTGGCAGTGGCCTCCATCACCAATACCGCATCCGAACTATTTGATTTAACTTCTTTACCTGTTGTAAGTGAGATGTCATTAAGTGTCACTATACGAGATAACTTTGATATATCAGTAGCAAATGCACCCAGATCATGATAGGTACCAAGCACTCGAATTGATATTGGCATCTCTGCATAAAATTCCGCTTGCGTTTCTTGGCCAGGTTTGAACAATTCAAACTCTAAACCACGACCCAAGCCAGCCTGATTGATATCAGTCAACAGTCCATCCATTTGAGACTTATCTGGCAACTGCTTTAATAAAGCACCAAAGGTTTTTTCTATATCAACCATTTGCTGCTTATATCCAGCTAAATTAACTGCTTGCGCTTGCTTATCAAGAAAAGTTTTTCTTAACTCTTCTTCTTTTGCCTTTTCAGTATCAAGCGAAGTAAAAGCGTCTGTCCATAAAAAATAATATCCTAATGCCAAGATGATTATAAATATGAATGTTAGCAACACAGCTTTAACAGCGGCTGGCAAACTCCCTACGTTATTAAAATCAATATTATTAAAATCATCTAACTTCATGATTAACTTCCACCTTTAACTGCTTTATTATCCGCGTCGACTTTAGGAGCTTTAATATTCACATTCAAAGCAAAAGCGTTTTGCTTCAGCGTATTTACCATCACTGATTTAATTTCAACTAAAGTGGGTGACTCCATCCAATTCGAAGTTGAGAGATTTCGCACCAAGGTTGCAACACGAGCATTTGTGTCTGCGACTCCATCAATTGAGATCACATTACCTTGCTGCTTAATGCTCTTAAGATACATTCCCTCAGGTAACTGCCTACTAATTTCATCAAGCACTACAACCGCTTGACTGCGGTTTGTTTGTAAATTTTCTACAACTTGCTTGCGCTCCAACATCGTACTGATCTGATCTTTTAAATCTTTAATATCAGCTATTTCTTTATCTAACTTTGCAATTGCAGCATCTAAACGCGTATTACGCTCTGTCTGCGCAGTTATTTTTGCATTGATGAAGGTATACCCTAAAAATATAATCGCAGCTGCTGCTATTGCTGCGAATAGCGCCAACAATCCAAACTCACGTTGGCGAGCTTCGCGTCTAATCTGGCGATGTGGTAGTAAGTTTACGCGTATCATACGGTCACTCCACGCATTGCAAGACCGCATGCTATAAGAAGGGCTGGCGCATCAGTAGCTGCTTGCTGCTGCTTAAGCCGTGTATTGATAGCCATACTGTGGAATGGATTTGCGACAATAGTATTGACCTGTGTTCGATCTTGAACCACAACATCAATAGCAGGTATTGCTGCGCAACCACCCGCTAAAACAATATGATCAATCCGGTTATATTGAGTTGAACTTGTGAAGAACTGCAGCGCACGTGCCACTTCCATTGCTAGTGACTGCATAAAGGGCTGCAATACTTCACTATCATAACTTTCTGGCAAACCACCCTTGCGTTTAGCAATTTCAGCTTCTTCTAAGGACAATCCAAAACGACGTTGTATTTCCTGTGTAAGCTGTCCGCCACCAAAAGTCTGCTCTCTACTGTAAACGGATTTATTATCGTGCAACACATTGACATGCATCATTGAAGCACCAATATCTATAATGATTACTGTTTGCTCACGGCCTGCATTAGGTAGCTGAGTTGCAACGAGAGAGTAAGCAGCTTCAGTTGCATAGCTCTCAACATCCATCACTGTTACTTTAAGCCCAGCACCTTCAGCTGCGGCAACACGATCTTCTATTTTTTCTTTGCGTGAGGCTGCAATTAACACCTCCACTTCATCTGGATTGTTTGGCGCTGGCCCTAACACTTGAAAATCAATATTCACTTCGTCTAATGAGAATGGGATATATTGATTTGCTTCCGCCTCAACTTGCGCTTCCATATCCTCTTCACGAAGACCCGCATTCATTAAAACTTTTTTACTAATTACAGCTGACGCTGGCAATGCTAGTGCCGCTCGCTTTTCTCGTGAACCTAACTGTTTCCATGCTTGCTTCATAGCATCAACCACCTTTTCAAGGTCGCCTACATTGCCATCCACCATAGCCTCTTTGGCTAGAGGTGCAGTAGAATACCCCTCAAGCTTATAGCCACCACGACCGTCATCTGAAAGCTCCACCATCTTAATAGAAGTAGAACTGATGTCGATTCCAATCAGTGGCGGGGTTTTTTCTTTAAAAAAGTTGAATTTCAAACTGAAATTCCCTTTCTGGGTTCGTTAGTTACGTTCATTTCTAATAATTTACATTAAATCCTATCAACAACTTTAAGCCCTGTAAAGCAATTTTTTTGTTGGTCAATTTTAATGACCATTTAATTAACACTTTTTAACGCTTTATTTTATTGTTTATTAGCATGCGACTACATAGCAATTTATAATAGTGCCGATTCTAATCATTGAAATCGTAAACTTCATGACTCCTTCAAAATGGTGGCACTACGTTTTACTGGCAATATTCGTTGGCGGACTTTCAGTGATTGCACTTGTTGCTATCGCTGCTGCAATTATCTATCCATCTTTGCCTGCGCTAGATGCACTGACTAACTACCAGCCTAAACTTCCGCTTCGGGTTTACTCTGAAGACGGCTTTATTATTGGAGAGTTTGGTGAGGAGCGCCGTGCATTTATCAATATAGACCAAGTACCTCAGAATCTAAAAGATGCCGTATTAGCCATTGAAGACCGTCGTTTTTATCATCACAATGGTGTTGATACGACTGGAATATTAAGAGCTATCAAAAATAATTTGACTGGTAAAGCACATGAAGGTGCAAGCACGATCACAATGCAGGTTGCCAAAAACTTTTTTACGGTTCCCAATGGCAAACGTACACTTATTACCAAAATCAATGAAGCTCTGTTGGCCATTAAAATTGAGCATAGCTTGAGCAAAGATAAGATACTTGAGCTTTACATTAATCAAATTTACTTAGGTCAGCGTGCATATGGCTTTGCTGCCGCTTCTCAAGTGTATTATGGAAAACCGCTGGATAAACTGAATCTTGCGGAGACCGCCCTGCTTGCAGGTTTACCCAAAGCGCCATCTAACTACAATCCGTTCACCAATTTGAAACGTTCAATGGGCCGTCAACAAGAAGTTTTGCATGACATGTTTCGTTTTGGGTTTCTAAAAGAGAATGACTATCAAACCGCACTTAAGCAACCGTTACGTTTCAAAGCAACGAAACAATCTCGTGACTTGTCTGCTGATTATGTGGCCGAAAGTGTTAGAGACACGCTATATGAACAATATCAAGATGAAATTTACAGTAGCGGCCTGAATGTTTACACCACTATCCTTAAAGCAAACCAAGAAGCAGCTAATGCTGCTGTGCGTGAAGGCATTTTAGATTACGACCTACGTCATGGCTACCGCGGCCCAGAAAAGATGTTAGATATTGCGTCATTACCAACACCTGAGAACTCAGCTAAAAGTAAAAAGAGTGCGCTGGACATCGCTTTAGATGACTTTGAAGTATTTAATGGCTTTATCCCTGCAATCATTACTAGCATCTCGCCTAAATCTATTCAGGCACATACCAAAAGCGGTGAAGATATTGTTGTTACCGACAAAGGATTAAGCTTTGTAGATAAAATGCTACATGACAAAGATCCATCTAAACGCTTACTGAAAGAGGGGGCTGTTATTCGTGTCATCAAAAATGAAGCTGCCTGGCGTATTGTGCAACTTCCACAGGTTGAATCTGCGTTAATTGCACTAGATCCAGAAAATGGAGCGATACGCGCGCTTGTTGGCGGTTTTGATTTTAATCAGAGTAAGTTTAATCATGTCACTCAGGCATGGCGTCAGCCAGGTTCAAGCTTCAAACCTTTTATTTACTCGGCCGCTTTAGAAAAAGGTTACACTCCTGCAACTATTGTAGTAGATGCGCCTTTAAACTTCTCTGCTGAAGAAACAGGTAATAAAGAGTGGTCACCGCAGAACTATGAGAACTCATTTGAGGGTCCAATCAGCTTAAGAAAAGCATTAGCCCACTCAGTCAATACAGTAGCAATTCGTGTGTTGCAAGAAATTGGCCCTGAATATGCGCAAAGTTACATCACGCGCTTTGGTTTTGATGCCAAAAAACACCCAGCCTACCTCACCATGGCCCTAGGAGCAGGTTCTGCAACACCATGGCAAATGGCAAGTGCTTATGCGGTATTTGCAAATGGTGGATATCGCGTTAAACCAAATTTGATTTCTAAGATTGTAGATCAACATGGTAAGGTTATTTCTACGACTGTTTTTGACCACGCAAGTAATGGCGCGCCGCGTGTCATTGATAGCCGAAATGCCTTCATCATGAATTCAATGATGCAAAGTGTGATTCGCAATGGCACTGCTATCAAAGCGCTAAAGCTAGGTCGCAGCGATATTGCTGGTAAAACAGGCACGACTAATGACCATATAGACGCTTGGTTTGCTGGCTACAGCCCCAAACAAGTCGCTATCGCATGGGTTGGGTTTGACACACCAAGAACGCTAGGTAGAGGTGAGACTGGTGCTGCTGCTGCATTGCCTATATGGATTAAATATATGACAACTGCATTAAAAGGTACACCAGAAATGGCGATGCGCATGCCTGATGGCGTCGTTGCAATCAATATAAATCCTACTACAGGCACGCGAGATGATGGCGGAAGAACTGAATATTTTTATCAGGAGAACCCTCCGCCACTATTTGAAAGTCTTCCACCACTTTTAGATGATGGGCAAAATTCAGATGATTTTAATACTACATTACCCAGCCAAAATCAGGCACAGCAGTTGTTGCAGCCAGAATCTACTGTAGCGCCAAGCAATAAGCCAGAGGCAATTTCTAAGCCTACAGTTCCAACACCTATCAATCCAAACCAAAAACCACCTCCCAGTCCTAGCGCTAACCCAGCCGCGGTGAAACCTCCTGCTATTGAGTTCAAAAACCAACCAAGTCATAGAGACTTGCAGAATACAGCAGCTAAACTTCTGGGTGGTCGTTAAACCAATAAATGGCAAAAGAGAATCTTCAGCAGTTACGCCAACTGATTGCCCAATCGGCTGCTAGAATGATGGCGGAAGACGGCATTTCTGATTACGCTTACGCGAAGAAAAAAGCTGGGCGTCAAGTAGGTGCGTCAGATGGCGATGTACTACCTTCTAATGCCGAGATTGAGGATGAGCTAAAACTCTATAACGCCCTGTTCTTAAGTGACGAGCAACCTGAAAATTTGCGTGAATTGCGTAAAAATGCACTTTTTACCATGCAATTACTCAAGAAATTTAATCCACATTTAACTGGCTCAGTACTAGATGGCACGGCTGGGTTAGGTTCTGAAACGCATATTCATTTGTTTGCAGACAGCTTAAAAGACGTAGAAATGTTTTTATTGAATCAAGACATTCCGTTTGAAACCAATGAAAAGTCTTACCGTGTGATGAACGATGGCAAACGCGATAAAAAAAGCGATAACCGTAAAAAAGTACCCGTTTTTTCATTAGAAATGTCAACAGGCATCATCAAAATCAGCGTGTTTGAAGTGGATGAAATTAGAGTGGCAACCAAGCGTACGGCTGATGGTAGCAATGCTGAGCGCGCAGATATTCAGGATGTAATTACTTTATTAAATCTAAAATAGCATTCGCTAAATACAACCACTATCTTGAGTGATTACTGTGCCAATCACGTATCGTCTGATTATAAATTTCCACCTCTTGCAGTAATGAGTCTGTTGCATCACAACTTGCAAACGACTGAATCTTATATCCCGTGGTTGCATCCAATGTGATGACTTTATCGGCTAGTTGTGGGCAGTTAAGTGTACCCAAATCTTTAGAGAGCATCTCAACTTTCAGTAAACGTAAATTACCTGCTTGAATATCTTGATTCGCCAAGCTTTTGCCACCTTCATGTTTAATCTTAGCCAATAAAGCTTGATTTTCTTGGGCTTGGCTCACACCTCTTGGCGCTGATGCCCCCAATGTATCAGCGTTAGCAGTTAATTTTTTAGTCACCATTTTTTCTCTAGGCGTGTTCAAACTCACATTATTTTCTGCCTGCATCTCTTTTGATAACTCTCCTTTTGTGGCCGCTGATGAGGCCTCTACAGAACGAGCAACGGCTATTGGTGCTGGCGCTGGCGCTGGTGCCTTATCTTGCACACTAGAAGCAGGTGCTGCAAGCTCAGCGGGAACTTCTGGTTCTATTGCCGCTGGCGCTAACTGCGGCATAACCTCAGTCAAATGGCTGTTTTTAAGTGTAGGCTGGTCTGCTTTGGTTAACTTTTCTTGATTCGCAGTAGCCGCAACACTTGCGGATTTTGCTTTGCTTGGCCTCTCGTCAATTGTAGCTTTATACTCACTGACGCTTGCTGAGGATTCTTGTAATGGGGCAGCAGCTACTGGCGGTGTTTGACGTAAAGATTTCTCGGCCGAAGCCGCTTCTGGCGCATGCTCCATTGCTGAATCAGTCTTGCTAATTTTTGTATCTTCACTAGCTGTCGAAATTTTTCTCATAGTGTCATCTGGCAATGTATGCCAAAATACTATTACAACCAGCACGGTAGCCACCGCACTGCCAATTCCCGCCATTTGCCAGCTAGAACCCAGCCATTCGTGCAATAAAATAGCCATACGCTTAGACCATGAGGTTTGCTTACTCTTCAAAGCTTTATCCGCATAAGCCAGTACCGACGCGCGCGTAGCATTGCTGGGCGTCATATCCCTATCTGGCGCATTATTCAGCGCCCGCTGTAGATGTTGGTCTTGCAAACTCATGCAGTATTATCCGTTTCAAAAATGGGCCGCAAATGCGCGCCCATACAAAGTCTTAATTTAGATAATGCATAACGTAAACGACTTTTCACCGTTTCAAATTCAGCATTTAACACTTGTGTCATTTCATCCAAGCTCAATCCATCTTCATGATGCAATAAAAATGCGGCGCGCTGTAAAGCGGGTAAACCTTCTAAACAATGCAACAGTTGCTGACCCGCTTTGCGCCAAAACGCTTGCTGTTCAGGTTGCTCCGCAGTCGATGCTGGCCATAATTGCCATGCTGTTTCGCTATCATCGTCCTGCCAACCTTCATCCACTGAAACCTCTCGTCCGCTTTTGCGCAGAATATCCACCGCACGATGATGCGCCAGTGTATACAACCAAGTTTTAAATGCTACACCATCGCGTGGCTGCCAGCTATCGCGTGCATCCACCAGTCGCATCCAAGTGTCCTGAAACACCTCATCTACCTGCGCAACCAAGCCAGTACCCAATAAACGACGCAAATATCGATAAAGCGGCTTTTCATGCCGCGCATACAAAGTTTGAAAAGCCTTGCTATCACCCGCGCAAAATTTGCGCATCAAAGCCTCATCGCCAATCAAAATTTCACTCGTTAACTCACTCATAGCGCAAGTGTGTCATTTGATAGTTAAACGGTCAATCCATGTTGATGGGGTTAAAAAATAATTTAACCCCTTTTCACAAACGTAAACGTACAACTCCTTGTTATCCACTTTTTTATTTATTTTCGACTAAGGAGCACAACATGAAACCACCTCGTTTTCTTTCCCTTTTTATCACCATTACAACAACTTTTTTAATGCTCAGCTCAAACAGCGCATTAGCATTTTGTGGATTCTTTGCTGGTAAAGCAGATGCTTCACTATTTAACGAAGCTAGCCAAGTCATATTAGTACGTGACGGCAAGCATAGCGTCATTTCAATGCTGAATGATTTTAAAGGGCCGTTAACTGATTTCGCGCTCGTTATACCTGTGCCACAGGTGCTGGAAAAAGGCCAAGTTCGCATTGGTGATAGACGACTTTTTGACAGACTAGATGCCTACTCTGCACCGCGCATAGCGGAGTATTTTGACCCTGACCCTTGCCCTGTCGGGCAACGTGATTCAGAAATGTTAGCAATGGATGCAGCGAAAAGCGTTGCCCCCTCAGCTAGCGGTAATGCAAGAAAAAAAAGCGATAGAGCATTGGGCGTCACAGTAGAAGCCAGTTATACCGTGGGTGAGTACGACATTGTCATGCTATCAGCCAAACAATCCAATGGCTTAGAAACTTGGTTATTTGAAAATGGTTACAAAATGCCCAAAGGCGCTGCGGCAGCACTTAAACCCTATGTGGCGCAAGACATGAAATTCTTTGTGGCAAAAGTTAATCTAAAAGAACAAGCCGCTAGTGGTGTGCAATATTTGCGGCCTATACAGTTTGCCTTTGATAGTGAAAAATTCATGCTACCCATTCGCCTAGGCATGATTAACGCCGACCCGAAAAAGCCTCAAGATTTAATCGCTTACGTGCTGACCAGAAATGGCCGTGTCGAAAGCGCAAATTATCGCACCGTAAAACTTCCTGCCAACGATAATTTGCCGCCCGCCATCAAAAAAGACTTTAAAAATTTTTATAAAGCCATGTTTGATTATCAAGCCAAGCAAGAAGACTATCGCACAGTGTTTACCGAATACTTTTGGGACATGGGCTGGTGCGATCCTTGTGCAGATGAGCCACTCAGCCGTAGCGAGTTAAATCAAGCTGGTGTATTTTGGTTAGATGGCAACGATAAAAGTGGTGCACAAAACGCCTTGCTCACACGCTTGCATGTGCGCTACACACCTAAAACTTTTCCTGAAGATTTGATGTTTGTACAAACCGCAGACCGCCAAAACTGGCAAACGCGCTATGTCGTACAAAATCCATTTGAAGGGACAATTCAGCAATGCCGAGAAAAAGCCACTGCCTATCATTGTGAAGACTCATGCCAAAGCACAGGTGGCGGACGCTGGCAAGATTTAACAGAGCGTCAGAATTATGTAGGCTCATGCATTCAAAGCTGCAAAGCTAGCAACAGCAGCGCCATTGAGCAAGCGCGTCGTTATTATGAAATCGACTTGCCACAGCGTCGCCAGAATGAGCTGCAAACCCTTACGCGCTACACGGGTTGGAGCATGAGCGAGGCGCTACGTTTTAGTGGCGACAAAACTAAAGTATATGAAACGCCGATTAATGTTAAACCAGCTAGCCAACCGCAAAATAAATGGTGGGAAAAGCTGTTTAACAAAACATCTAGCGGTGTGAATAAATCATGAACACGCTCACCCTAAGCCATCGCGTTGGTTTGTCTAATATTCTGCGTATTCCGAGCTTTTTAAAGTTGCTAGATGCGCGCTATTTTCAACTGGTGTTTCTTATCAGCCTACTTATTTTTGGTGCGCTAGCGAGAGATTTTTCACTCACTAGCTTACAAGTGCTACTGACATTTTGTAGCGCGGTTGGCACGCAAGCATTTTGGCAATTTGTACTTAAACTGCCTAACCGCAAAAATCTGCACAGCTATTTAAGCGCATTCGTCACCACCTGCGGCATATCAATACTGGTTCGGTCTGACGTGGCTTGGGTACACCCAATATTGGCGAGTTTAGCTATTACCAGCAAATTCCTTTTTCGATTTGGCAAAGGTGCGGCAAGAGGCCATATTCTAAACCCTGCCAACCTAGCAGCTTTCAGCGCCATGATGTGGATGCCACACGCATGGCTATCGCCCGGACAATGGGGGCAAGAAACACTCGCGGCCATGTGGATGATAGCGCTTGGCGCAACCGTATGCGGACGCGTACAACGCTGGGATGTGAGCCTCGCCTTATTAAGCACGTGGTTAGGCTTATTTGCCGCAAGGCTTATCTGGCTTGGCTATGCGCCCGATTTAGCAGTCGATATGTGGTTACTCCAATCGCTCAATGGCGCCACCATACTATTCGCCTTCTTCATGATTTCTGACCCCATGACCACACCGCAACATCAAACCGCAAGAATCGCCTATGCCGTATGCGTCGCCATTACCGCCTTTGCATGGCAATACGGCCTATACAAACCGCAAGGCTTAATTGTCGCGCTATTTATTTGGAGCTTTACTGTACCCATTTGGAATTGGGTATTTCAAGAAAAACGATTTAATTGGAACGATAAACAGCGCTAAAAACTATGCTCTGGGAGGCGCATGGATATTGGCTCGCAGGGCAGGCATATAGAGGCTTAGATTTGTTCAATAAAACACCAACCGTGAAAATCCAACTTCTTTGAACTTAAATCCCCTGCTACTGCGCCTGTGATTAATATTATTTTTGGAGGTTTTCGGCAAGCGGCTGTCTGAGCGTAGCGAGTTTCCGATTGTCGTCCAAAAGTAATAGTGATCTCAGGAAACAAGCGGTAGGAGGTGTCATTTACTTTGGTTACTTTCTTTTGGACAAGCAAAAGAAAGTAACTCGCCTGTCGCGCGAGAGCGACCACTTACATACAACGCAATACCTTTCAGTTATTGCGCCCTACGCTAGCTATAGACGACATGGACTTTGTCTTTCTCTTCGTCAATGGCAAAGATGAACGAGCGTTGTGACCCGCGCACCATGTGCTTTTTGAATCGCTCCTCCTTCACTAGAAGGCGCCATTCGATCAACCACATTCAGTCAATGGAATAGTCGTCGTTCAAGTGCACGAATAGCAAATGTGTTGGGCATTCATCTCCTTCAATCTTTGGAATAGCACGGGTCTGTTTCCATCCAGATTTCCAACCTTTTCGTGCTTTTACGGAGACTCGCCATCCGTCATTCGTAACGAAATCGTGCTCCTCCCTGTCACTTACGAGTGTTCCATTAAAGAGAAGCTTTCCATAGATTTCGCCGAGCCAACCAACAAGCTCGTTACCTTTGAGAGTCTTTCCGTCTGCATGAGCAGATACTTTCTCACGTATTTCCGTCTGAAGTCCGGCAAGCCGGATGAAGAGTGACTGGCACTCAGCTTCAAGTTTCTCTAAGGCGATTGGATTGTTCATTGGAACTGCTGACGTAAAATAGACATCAACAAAATACTATTCTCTTAACCACCTTGCCGCATCCATCGCAAAATAAGTCAAAATTCCATCCGCTCCAGCCCGTTTAAATGCCAACAAACTCTCCATCACGCAAGCCTTTTCGTCTAACCAACCATTTTGCGCCGCCGCTTTCAACATGGCATATTCACCACTAACTTGATAGGCAACCGTTGGCACGCCAAACTCATCTTTCACGCGGCGTACAATATCCAAATACGGCATGCCTGGTTTTACCATCACCATATCTGCGCCCTCTGAAATATCGAGTTCGACTTCTTTGATGGCTTCGTCGCTATTCGCTGGATCCATCTGATAAGTATATTTATTGCCTGAACCTAAGTTGCCTGCAGAACCGACTGCATCTCGGAATGGTCCGTAAAATGCTGAAGCGTATTTAGCTGAATACGCCAAAATCTTAGTATGTATGTTACGTGTACTTTCTAACGCTTCACGTATTTGACCAATGCGACCATCCATCATGTCGCTAGGTGCCACAATGTCTGCCCCTGCATTGGCGTGTGAGATGGCTTGCTTGACTAGCACTTCAATGGTTTCATCGTTCATCACATAACCAGTATCATCAATCAAGCCATCTTGACCATGTGTGGTGAATGGGTCTAGAGCCACATCAGTCATTACGCCGAGCTGTGGAAATGCGGCTTTCAATGCCATCACGGCGCGTTGTGCCAAGCCTTCTGGGTTGTAGGCTTCTGCAGCATCTAGACTTTTGAATTGACTATCTACAACTGGAAATAACGCAATGAGTGGGATACCGAGCGCTACACACTCAGCAGCTGTTTTCAATAAAACATCAATACTTTGACGTTTTACGCCCGGCATAGAAGCCACTTCTTCTGTGCGATTTTCGCCATCTAACACGAATACTGGGTAGATTAAATCATTGGCTGTCAGGACATTTTCACGCATCAAACGGCGCGAAAAATCATCTTTACGCATACGGCGTGGGCGGGAATAGGGATAGCTCATAGCAATTACCTCGACATGACTGTCATTAAAATTTTATAGGACAAGCTATAGATTGAATACTCTTGCTAGCTCAACACCCGGATCAGGCTGGCGCATAAATGCCTCGCCCACCAAGAAACCATGCACATCGTTATCTGTCATCAGTTTCACATCTTCTGGCGTGAAGATGCCTGATTCTGTGACCACAAAACGGTCATCAGGCAGTACTTTTAGTAAATCTAGCGTAGTTTGTAAGGTGACATCAAAAGTGCGTAGATTGCGATTATTAATGCCTATTAATGGCGTATCCAATTGTAGTGCTAACTCCATCTCTTGCGCATTGTGTACTTCCACCAATACCGCCATGCCTAGCTCGTTGGCCAGCAATTCCAAAGTTTGCATTTGTTTGAGCTCAAGTGCGGCAACAATCAGCAAAATGCAATCTGCACCCATCGCGCGGGCTTCAAACACTTGGTATTCATCAATCATAAAATCTTTGCGCAATACTGGCAACTTGCAAGCTTTACGGGCTTGTTTTAGATATTCAGCAGAACCTTGAAAATACTCAATGTCAGTGAGCACTGACAAACACGCCGCGCCTGCTTTTTCATAGCTTTTAGCAATTTCAGCAGGATTAAAATCTGCACGTATAATGCCTTTTGAAGGGCTGGCTTTTTTAATTTCAGCAATCACGGCTGGTTTATTTGCCATGACTTTTTTGTGAATGCTGCCTACAAAATCACGCGGATCGCCCTGCGCCTCGGCTTGCTTTTGCAATTGCTCTAAGCTGGTTTTAGCCTTACTGGCTGCTACCTCTTGCTGCTTGGTGGCTAAAATTTTCTTTAATATATCACTCATATTTTTTTGCCTTATGTTCTAACCAACCAGCGGCATGATTGCCGCGTGGGTCTTTGTGTGTCCAATGTACTGTGCCGCCTTTTGGGGTGTAAATGTATTCGCCTTTAAACGCGACAGTATCACCCTCATGGATATCATCCACGCGCGGCGCTAAATCGATATTGTGTGCGATTAATATCGTTATATTGTCACTTACTTTGAGCAAAAATTTCTGGTGTTGCAAGCCATTGGTGTCGTCTTTTAATACCTTAACCACAATGCCAATGCCTTGTACTTGCGGTACATTGCGATGCGCATTATAGGCTTCAACAATCGCGCCAGCATCCATCTGAACAGTTGATGAGGCAGATGTTGATTCGAGTTGCTGTGCGTTACTTGGTGCGTGGCAAGCGGTAAAACTGAGTACAAGAAAGAGTGCCAACCCTATTAAAAATAGCTTATTCATGGCCTTCATTAAACTGCTCTCAACGCGCTTAACTTAGCCAGCGCTAGACCACTATCAATCACTTCACGCGCCTTATTGATGCCACTTTGTAGGCTATCTGCCACACCAGATACATAAATTGCCGCACCTGCATTCAACAGCACGATATCGCGCGCTGCAATCTGATTTTGATTGGAAAGCTTGCCATTTAACACATCTAAAATCATCGCCTTTGATTCTTCAGCATTTTGCACTTGTATGGTTTTTAAGTCATGATTTGGCATGCCAAACTGGCTTGGATTGAGGGTATACTCAGTCACCACGCCATCTTTTAACTCAGCGACATAAGTATCACCAGTAAACGAAATTTCATCCATGCCATCAGCACCATGCACCACCATCACATGGGTGCTGCCCAAACGCTGCAAGACTTGTGCTAATAAAGTCGTTAAGTCTTTATGAAACACGCCCATCACCTGCCGTTTAGCACCAGCAGGGTTGGTCATCGGACCAAGCAGATTGAACAGGGTGCGTATGCCCATCTCACGACGTACAGGCGCGGCATGTTTCATGGCGCTGTGATGATTAGGTGCAAACATAAAACCAATACCGATGCTATCCACACATTTAGCCACTTGCTCAGGCGATAAGTTGACGTTAACCCCTAAAACTTCTAACACATCCGCACTACCGCAGGTTGATGACACTGAGCGGCCACCATGTTTAGCCACTTTTGCACCTGCAGCAGCGGCAACAAAAGCACACACCGTTGATACGTTAAATGTCTGAATGCCATCGCCACCCGTGCCGCAAGTGTCTATCAAATGACTTGTGTCGTTGATAGACACTTTAGTTGAAAGGTCACGCATCACTTTGGCAGCGGCGGCAATTTCATCTACCGTTTCGCCTTTCATGCGTAAACCCATTAACAAACTGGAAATTTGCACCGCAGTAAGTTCACCCGACATCATCATGCGCATAATTTCCAGCATTTGCGCATGCGTAAAGTGCTTACGATCCAGTAGTTGCTGCAAGGCCTCTTTGAATGTGATGTCGATTACTTGTCCTTCAGCCATTACTTTTCCTTCAAGAAGTTATCCAGCAACTCGTGGCCGTATTCTGTGAGGATAGATTCTGGGTGAAATTGCACACCTTCTACGCGCAGGGTTTTATGACGCACGCCCATAATCTCACCATCATCCGTCCATGCGGTGATTTCCAAGCAATCTGGTATGGTTTCTTTTTCAATCACCAATGAGTGATATCTCGTTGCGGTATATGGGTTAGGCAAATCTTTAAACACACCAATATTTTTATGGTGTATTAATGAAGTTTTACCATGCATTAATGTTTTAGCTTTAATAATACGACCGCCAAAAGCCTGACCAATACTTTGGTGGCCTAAGCAAACACCTAGCAACGGGATTTTACCTGCAAACTCTTTAATAAGTGGCACGCTAATCCCCGCCTCATTTGGCGTACATGGGCCTGGTGAAATCACAATATGGTCAGGCTTAAGTGACGCGACCTTTGCCAAATCAATTTCATCATTGCGATACACCTGAACGTCCTGCCCTAACTCGCCTAGATACTGCACCAAGTTATAAGTGAAAGAGTCGTAATTATCTATCATGAGTAACATATTAATTCCCTACTTTCGGTGCTGCATCTACATTCGAGTCTAAGCCTGCTTGAACTAGCTCAGCCGCACGTAGTACCGCTTTGGCTTTGTTCTGCGTTTCATCCCATTCGCTTTGCGGCACAGAGTCAGCGACTATGCCTGCGCCTGCCTGCACGTAGAGCATATTGTTTTTAATCACGCCAGTTCTAATAGCAATGGCTACGTCCATATCGCCGTTAAAGCCTAAATAACCTACCGCGCCAGCATAAATTCCGCGTTTGCTCGGCTCTAGTTCATCAATAATTTCCATCGCGCGCACTTTTGGCGCGCCACTGACCGTGCCTGCGGGAAAGGTCGCTTTAATTACATCAATCGCATCCATACCAGCTTTCAGCTTGCCTTCAACGTTGCTGACGATATGCATCACGTGTGAGTAGCGCTCTATCATCATATTGTCGGTGACTTTTACACTGCCTGTTTGCGCGACACGACCCACATCGTTACGGCCTAAATCCATCAGTTGTACGTGTTCTGCACGCTCTTTAGGGTCAGCTAACAGCTCTACTGCCAGCGCCAAATCTTGCTCACGGGTTTTGCCGCGCGGGCGCGTTCCAGCGATTGGGCGAGCCGTTACTGTGCCATTTTCTAAGCGTACTAAAATCTCAGGAGAAGCGCCCACCACATGATGATCGCCCATATCGTAATAAAACATATACGGCGATGGGTTCAGGCTGCGTAAAGCACGGTATAAGGATAAAGGCGGCGCAGTGAATTTTTGCGACATACGCTGCGACAACACCACCTGCATAATGTCGCCGTCTAAAATATATTGCTGTGCTTTTTTAACTGCCGCTTTGAAATTATCTTCACCGAATTCAGAAGTCGCA
The DNA here is from genome assembly GCA_038327905.1 of Burkholderiales bacterium. Taxonomy (GTDB): domain Bacteria; phylum Pseudomonadota; class Gammaproteobacteria; order Burkholderiales; family Methylophilaceae; genus Methylotenera. Next base: position 128,597 of record JBBQLN010000003.1, on the reverse strand, counting down.
ACAGAGGTTTCTGATGGACTAGATGTTGGAATCGTTACGTTTTTACGCAACATTTTGGCTAAATCATTTAAGCGATTTAACGCTGTATGGTAGGCATTTTCTTGGTTTGTATTGGCATATACGATGAAATAGAGTTTGCTACTCAAGTTATCAACAACAGCAATTTCTTCAGACACCATCAGCAACACGTCTGGCACATTAATCGCATCAGGCTTTTGTACGCCCGCTAAACGCTTTTCAATATAACGCACGGTTTCATAGCCAAAGTAGCCAGCCAAACCACCAGTAAAACGTGGCAAACCTTCATAAGGTGGCGTTTTGTAACGCGCTTGAAAGCTTTTAACGAAATCTAAAGGATTGGTGTTTTCAACTGTTTCAACGACGACATTATTTTCTAACACTTGCACTTGATTGTCATGCGCCACAATGCGTGTTTTGGCTGGCAAGCCAATAATCGAGTAACGTCCAAAGCGTTCACCGCCTTGCACAGATTCAAGTAGATATGAAAAGGGTTGATTGGCTAACTTCAGATACAGCGACAACGGCGTATCCAAATCTGCAAAGGTTTCCAGCACTAACGGAATGCGGTTAAAGCCTTTTGCCGCTAATGCATCAAACTCTGTTTTGTTGATAGTGGTAAACATGATGTAAAAATCTTTCTAATAATTTTCTATAATTTGCGGCTTAAAGTAGACGCAATGGCTATATTTCACCTATTGGTTGCTGGCAAGGTCGGCTCAGCTTCGCCAAGAGCCACGCCAGCTTAGAAAATCATTTATAAAAGTCATCATATTTATTCTATTTGTTAAGCTTTTAAGCCAAAAGTGCTACTAAATTTAGTGAAACTAACTCTGTTAAATCGGCAATGGTTGCATCAACTTTTGACTCATCGATTGGCCGCCCCTGATTATACCCGTAAGGCACGGTTACAATAAAGCAACCCGCTGCATGAGCCGCTGCAATATCGGTTTCCGAATCACCCACCAACATTGCCTCAAAAGTGTGAACGCCCAATTTTTCACAAATATGCTGTAGTTGCATAGGGTCAGGTTTTTTCTTTGGCAAACTATCGCCAGAAACAACAATCTCAAAAAATTCTGCCAAACCGCTTTTTTGCAACAAGGGTAATGTGAATTTTTCTGGTTTATTGGTGACACAAGCCAGCTTAAAACCATTGCTACGCATAGCTTGTAAGCCCGCTATCACGCCATCAAACGGCTTGCTATCTGCCGTATTATTTGCATAATGCTTAAAAAATATTGGCTCGGCTTGCGCCATTAATGCCGCTTCTGGCTCGGCATTTAATTGGCTAACATCCAACTGGCTATTTAGACAGCGCTTAATCAACACCACCACACCTTCGCCTATATAGCTTTCAACTTGGCTAAATGGCAACACTGGAAGATTCAACTCGGCCAACATTAGATTTGCCGCAGCCGCAATTTGAGGTGCGGTGTGCGCCAGGGTACCGTCAAGGTCAAGCATGACTAGCTTTACTTTAAACTGACTCATGTGAGCGCTAAATTTAACTTTAAATTAAACTGCTGCTAACGCTGCACGCATTTCGCCAACAACCGTGTTGTAGCGGTTTTTATCAGCGTCGTTACCTTTAGTGAAAATCGCGCTACCTGCTACAAACGTATCTGCACCAGCTCGTGCAATTTCAGCGATATTTTGTGCATTCACGCCACCATCAACTTCCAACCAAATTTGACGGCCTGTTTTTTCGTAGTACGCATCAATTCTAGCGCGCGCTAATTTCAACTTTTCTAACGTTTCTGGAATGAATTTTTGACCGCCAAAACCAGGATTCACAGACATCAATAAAATCATATCTACTTTATCCATCACGTGGTCTAAGTAGCTTAGTGAGGTTGCTGGGTTGAACACCAAGCCTGATTTACAACCTAAATCACGCACCATCGCCAAGCTACGGTCAATATGATCAGAAGCTTCTGGGTGGAATGTAATGATGTTTGCGCCAGCTTTAGCAAAGTCAGGAATAATACGGTCTACTGGTTTTACCATTAAATGCACATCAATCAACGCGCCCGCTTTTTGCGAAATTTCACGAATCGCATCACACACTAACGGGCCAATCGTTAAGTTAGGCACGTAGTGATTATCCATCACATCAAAATGCACTAAATCTGTACCTGAAGTAATCACATCTTCAATTTCTTGACCTAATTTAGCAAAGTTTGCAGAAAGAATACTAGGGGCAATTCTAAAAGTTTTATCCATGGCGAAAGTCCAAAAAATTAAGTAATAAGTCGTTATTTTAACGCGATTTTACACTTTTTGGATATGTGCCTTGCTTAAGATAAGCCAATACATCAAAATTACGCCTATGCAGTTATATGTTATCGGCGTTAACCACACGACCGCACCCCTTAATATTCGCGAAAATGTCGCTTTTAATAGCGAGCATTTAGGTAGCGCCCTGCGCGAGCTGACCATGCACGATGCAGCTGAAGCGGCTATTTTATCAACCTGCAACCGCACCGAACTGTATTGTAAAGCAGAAAATCCTGAAAGACCCATCAACTGGTTATCGCAATATCACAAACTAGAGGCTAGTAGCATTCAGCCTTACATTTACACCTTGCCTAATGATGAGGCAGTAAAACATGCGTTTAGAGTCGCATCTGGCTTAGACAGCATGGTGCTGGGTGAGGCACAGATTTTGGGGCAATTTAAACAGTCCGTTAAAATAGCCCAAGATGCAGGCACGCTAGGCACTTTATTGCACAAACTATTTCAACGCACGTTTGAAGTAGCTAAAGAAGTGCGCACCAACACAGACATTGGCGCAAACTCTATTTCAATGTCAGCCGCGGCTGTAAAATTAGCACAACGTATTTTTGGTGACATTAGCGAACAAAAAGTATTATTCATTGGCGCGGGTGAAATGATAGAGCTTTGCGCCGACCATTTTGCCGCACAAAAACCTAAAAGCATCACGGTGGCCAACCGCACTTTAGAGCGTGGCACCGCCTTGGCGGAAAAACTCACTTTGCAAGGTGTAAGGGCGCAAGCCATTCTGTTAAATGATCTACCAGATTGCTTTGCGGAGTTTGACATCGTGATTACCAGCACCGCCAGCCAATTACCAATTGTCGGCTTAGGCATGGTAGAGAGCGCGATTAAAGCCCGTCGCCACCGCCCAATTTTTATGGTTGATTTAGCCGTGCCACGCGATATTGAGGCCGAAGTAGCGCAATTAGATGACGTATTTTTATATACAGTGGACGACCTAGCACAAGTAGTGTCGGATGGCATGGCAAACCGCCAAGAAGCGGCGGTGGATGCTGAAATTATCGTATCTACTCGCGTTGACCTTTTTATGCAATGGGCGAAAAAACGCAATTCCGTGCCTACCATTAAAGCCTTACGCGACCAAGCAGAAGCCACGCGGCAATTGGAATTAGAAAAGGCGCTTAAGCTCATTCAAAAAGGTGAAAGCGCAGAAAAAGTACTAGAAGCCTTAAGTAGCGCACTCACCAACAAATTCTTACACGCGCCAAGCCACGCTTTAAATCAAGCACACGGCGATGAACACACCAAATTAGAAGACATCATTAAACAGATTTACCAAATTAAACACTAAAGCAATTCTCTAAAAGAGTCCCGTATGAAACCCAGCATGATTAGAAAGCTCGCTGCATTAAGCGAGCGTTTAGAAGAAATTAACCGCCTCATGAGTTCTGAAGGCGTGACCAACAATATGGACAACTATCGCAAACTCACTCAAGAGCATGCAGAAATCACGCCAATTGTTGAGCAGTATCATTTGTTTGAGCAAGCTGAGGCCGACATCAAAGAAGCACAGTCGATGTTAAGCGACCCCGACATGAAAGAGTTCGCGCAAGAAGAAATTGAGGCTGGCAAAGAAAAGCTAGAGCAAGTTGAAAATGCGCTGCAAGTATTATTGCTGCCTAAAGACCCGAATGACGATAAAAACCTATTTTTAGAAATTCGCGCAGGTACGGGCGGCGATGAATCAGGTTTGTTTTGTGGCGACTTGTTTAGAATGTATTCAAGGTACGCAGAAAAGCAAAAGTGGAAAGTCGAAATCATGTCGGCGAATGAATCTGAAGTGGGTGGCTACAAAGAGATTATCGCTAAAGTTGAAGGCTATGGCGCTTACTCCAAACTCAAATTTGAATCAGGCGGACACCGCGTACAACGTGTACCAGACACTGAAACACAAGGTCGCATTCATACCAGCGCCTGTACGGTAGCCGTATTGCCAGAAGCAGATGAAGTCAGCGATGTGGTCATTAATCCTGCCGATATTCGCATTGATACCTACCGCGCCAGCGGTGCGGGTGGTCAGCACATTAACAAAACTGACTCCGCCGTGCGCATTACCCACGCGCCTACAGGCATTGTGGTGGAATGCCAAGAAGGCCGCAGCCAGCACGCTAACAAAGCGCAAGCCATGGCCGTACTCGCCGCCCGAATTAAAGCCAAACAAGTGGATGAACAAAACAGTAAAATCGCCAGCGAACGTAAAAGCTTAATTGGTTCAGGCGACCGCTCAGAGCGCATCCGCACCTACAACTACCCACAAGGCCGCATTACCGACCATCGTATTAACCTCACGCTCTATAAAATTGATGCGATTACCGAAGGCGATATGGATGAATTGATAGGCGCGCTCTCGGCTGAACATCAGGCTGATTTGTTGGCTAGCTTGGGTGAGGATAATTAAATACTTAAGCTTATTTAACCTTAAAAAAAATGGAAAAAAATGGAAAAAAATGGAAAAATTATTAGCATTGATGACACTGACATTTCTTGCTACTTCTTCTTTTGCTGAAAATATAATTGTTTACTCTAGTGCATATACCGATTTAGCCCATGATTGCAAATGGCAATATCTCGAAAAAAATTTGCAGGAAGGGCAAGATAACGCCCTGATTTGTAAAGGAGCAGGCGAGTATGAGGCATTAATTGATTTCTCAATGGATGACAGCTATTTACATGTGCTTAAAACAAATACAGTTGCGTTTACAATTTCGACTGACATTCGCCTTGCCGATTACAAAAAAGGTAAAATTGAATGGCGCCTAGCAAATGAAAAGCCTTTTGCTATAATTACTAGGACAAAACTGGGCGCTAAAAAAACTCTCTTGAGCATCCATGGTTTACATGGTTTTGATGTATTGAGCGCAACAGCTAATAACAATGCAAATGCGAGAACGATAGCGGACAAATTTTACGATTCTAATATCAAACGCTAATCTCTAGCACTCTTAGGGCGCAATAACTGAGAGGTATTGCGCCGCATGAGTCCTCACAAACCTCGCTAAAATCTCCCATCACCTACGGCGCAATGCACTTCGTTTATTGACGCCCTACAAATATCCAACGGCTAGCGATATAATCGCCATCAATGACTACTTTACTCACCATCAAACTCGCGCTTACTTCTGCCGCGACTCAAATAAACAATGAAGAAGCAGCGCTTGAAGCGCAATTGCTTTTACAACACGTGCTCAATGTGAATCGTGCATGGCTCATTGCGCATGCCGATGATGTCCTGCAAGCCAATAACCATGCGGCGTTTGAAGCATTGCTTAGAAGAAGGTTAAACGGCGAACCCATTGCTTATATTTTAGGTCTTCGTGAATTTTACGGTTTAGATTTAATGGTTACGCCTGATACATTGATTCCACGGCCTGATACTGAAACTTTGGTTGAAGCGGCTTTAGCAAAGATTGTAAACAACGCGAATCAATCGATTGTTGACCTTGGCACTGGTACTGGTGCCATTGCCTTAGCAATTGCTCGCAATCGCCCTCAGGTTAGCATCACCGCTGTAGATGCCTCAATGGGCGCTTTAGAAATTGCACAGAAAAATGCGCAACGCTTAAGCATTAAAAATGTTGAGTTTTTACTAAGCGATTGGTTTGAAAATTTAACAGACCAACGGTTTGATGTGATTGTGAGCAATCCGCCTTATATTGAAGAAAATGACGTGCATTTAAGCCAAGGCGATTTACGCTTTGAACCCATGAGTGCGCTGGCTTCTGGCGTGGATGGTTTGGATGATATTCGCCAAATTATGAGCAACTGTCTAGTTTACTTAAAACCGCAAGGCTGGCTGATGTTAGAGCATGGCTATAATCAAGCAGCGCAAGTGGCGGATTTAATGGCTGACGCAGGATTAACCAACATTGAAACCATTCAAGATTTGGGCAATAATGACCGCGTCACCATAGGTAAAAACCCGCTAATTGTGAGCACACATTGGGATTAACGCCGCGTTCAAAAAACATCAATAATGAAGTTAGAGAATAAACATGATTAACAACATTCGCCTTGCTATTCGTAATGATTTAGAAGCGCCTACCGAAGCACGCGCTTTTGGCTCTGGTTGGTTAAGTGGCGTGGCGGCTTTGGTGATTGGGATTGCAGGTTTATTTTTAATACTGAGCTCGCAATACTCTGCATTTTTCTCGACTAAAGAGCTTGGCGGGCTATACAAACTACCTTATTTAAACTTAATTATCCAAATATTGTTGGGCGTTGGCTTTGCTTTGGCTTGCATTAACATGATGCTAAGACGCAATAGAGTGCTTGGTTTTAGCGCGATTGTCGTGGTATTTTCAGCCACGATTATTGGTGAAATGAGCTCAGGAATAGATAGTGCCAACCCCGATGCAACGCACTTAGCCTCACTTGGTTTAGATTGGTTTGTGCTGAATATTTTATTTACGGGTTTACTGTTTGTACCGCTAGAAAAAATGTTCGGTCGTCTTAATCAGCCACTTTTTAGAACTGAATGGCGTGAAGATTTATTTTACTTCTTACTAGGTAGCTTGCTGGTACAAAGCTTGGCATTTCTAACGCTAGCGCCTTCCATGGCCATTTTGCAACATACCAGCAATTGGGCAGAATTTAGGCAGATGATGGCAAGTCAGCCATTATGGCTACAAGTCATTGAAATCATGTTTCTCACTGATTTTGTACAATATTGGTTTCACCGCGCCTTTCACCAAATTCCATTTCTATGGGGCTTTCATGCGGTACATCACTCGGCTAAATATATGGATTGGCTGGCAGGTTCGCGCATGCATATCGTCGAAATTGTCGGCTTGCGCTCCATGACAATTATTCCAATGTATGCGCTGGGTTTTGCTGAAAACGCATTACATGTTTATATTTTTCTGGTGTACCTCAATGCCACCTTTATCCACGCCAACGTGCGTTTTAATGTGGAGTGGCTTAAGCCTTTTATCGTCACGCCGCGCTTTCACCACTGGCATCACGGCATAGAAAAAGAGGCTATTGACGTAAATTTTTCTATTCACTTTCCGTTGCTTGATCGATTATTTGGCACCTATTATATGCCGCCACACCAATGGCCTAGCGGCTATGGTGTGGGCGGACACCCCGTACCCAATGGTTATTGGCCGCAGTTTTGCTATCCATTTAAACGCAAAGCTTAATTTTTAAATACTTTTTGCATAAAGCCGCTAATTTCACCAGCGGCTTTTTTTGCGGCTATTTGCAGTAATAAATGTGGCGCATCTAGCTCAACCAAACTTACATTTTTGGCATACTTAACGATGGCTTGTGATGCTGATACAGAGACTAAACGGTCATGCTTAGCTCTTAAATAAAGTATTGGTACATTTATTTTGGTAAGTTTTTCTAAGTAATTGACATCGAGTATTGCATCCAACCTTGCTCGCATAATCTTGGGGGATGCTTTAGGTAAAACCGCTTTTAACTGCTCATAAACTTTTTCATTCTGAAAACCACCCATCAACAACTTACTGGTTAAGCTAAATAATTGTCTAGATATTTTTAATTCAGGTATTAGAAATCGCCAATAAGAAAGTATCGGACTTGGGTTAGTAGCAAAAGTGCAGGTCAAAATCACGCCTTTTAGTTGTTCGTTAGCACTCGCGGCTAAAGCAATCGCAACTGGGCCTGAGAACGACTCACCCAATAAAAAAAAGGGCGTGTTTTTTGGAGTTTGCATCTGTGCCAGTACAGTCAACTCTTCATAATTCAACACCGTATAAGTTGGATAACGGACTACTAAAGTGTTTAGATTGGATGGTAATTCCGCTAGCAAATTCTCAAATAACTCCCCAGTGCCATCCATGCCAGGTAATAGTACAAGCGTTAAATCAGGCTCATTCTGCATATAGATTTTTCAGCTGCACATAATTATCAGCAGAAGCCATTAGTCCTGCGATTTCTTCTTGCGTTAACGCGCGGACTTTCTTAGCAGGGCGACCTACATATAAGTGGCCGCTTTCCAGCACTTTGCCTTCAGGTACAAGGCTACCAGCAGCAAGTAATACGTGCTCTTGTACGATAACTTTGTCCATCACGATACTGCCCATGCCAATCAAACAGGTGTCTTCAATGGTACAGCCATGCAGAATCACCGTATGGCCAATGGTCACGTTATCGCCAATAATTAGAGGTGAACCTTCAGGGTCGTCGCTAGATTTGTGATTCACATGCAGCATACTTAAATCTTGAATATTGGTGTTTTTACCGATGCGGATAAAATTCACATCACCGCGTATCACGGTGCTTGGCCATACTGAGCTATTTTCGCCAATACTGACTTCACCTATGATGGTGGCGGATTCGTGCACATAAGTATTGCCTGCCAGTTGCGGTGTCTTATTCTGAAATATTTGAATGTGTCGCATTAGTCTTCTCTAACAAAAATAAATTTATCAAAACTCTAAAGTAAATGATTTATTCGCCGTAAATGTCTATAGGGCTCAAAAGGCTCTAAGCTTAAATTTTCTTTACATAAGGATAAACGATGAATTCAGAGAATGACACCCTCTCACTTTTAGCTTATACCAGTATAGCTAACCACCACATGTCTCACCAAGAGTTGATTGATTTACTTTCAGTCTCTTGCAAAAGTAATAGTAATGCAGATATAACGGGGATGCTTCTTTATTTAGAAGGCTGTTTTTTCCAAGTATTAGAAGGTGAACCCAATAAAATTGAAGCGCTTTTTGAAAAGATTTCTAAAGATAAGCGTCACCACAGTGTAATGAAGCTCACATTTGAGCCGCTCGTCGAACGAGGATTTGCAAATTGGACGATGGGCTACCAAAGTGTAACAAGAGAAGAGTTAGCAGCAATTACAGGGTTAACTGACTTTTTAGATACTGAAAACAGTGGGTTTCATGGCATGGAGAGTACACGAGCACGTAAACTTATCGAATGCTTCCGTGAAGGCCGTTGGATTCGCAAAGATTTAACTCAATACAAGCGTATTAGCGTCGGCGCCTAAGCTAAACCTAGCAATTGAGCAATGTGATATTTATCAAACGCCATAGTATAATTGGCGTATGTCAGAAAATAACAATATCACTACAGGCTCAGTAGGAATAGTCGCCCCGCAAACTGCGCATTTAAATACATCGCTCACATTAAAAAGTGGTGCGGTGTTGCCACAATTTGACCTTGTATATGAAACTTACGGCACACTAAATGCAGATAAATCCAACGCTGTTTTAATCTGCCATGCACTTTCTGGCACGCATCACGTGGCGGGTAAATATGCTGAAGCAGATAAATACCCTGGCTGGTGGGACAACCTAGTTGGGCCAAATAAGCCACTAGACACCAATAAATTCTTTGTGATTGGCGTGAATAATCTAGGTGGTTGCCACGGCAGCACTGGCCCTATTACAGTTAACCCAGAAACTAATCAGCAATGGGGTTCTCAATTTCCTGTGGTAACTGTTGAAGACTGGGTGAAGTCTCAAACGCTATTAGCTGATTATTTAGGCATTAAGCAACTTGCGGCAGTGGTTGGCGGCAGCTTGGGCGGCATGCAAGCTTTGCAGTGGACCATTGCTTACCCAGAGCGCGTTCGCCATGCTTTAGTTATCGCATCAGCCCCAAATCTGACTGCGCAAAATATGGCTTTCAATGAGGTGGCTCGCCAAGCGATTATTACCGACCCTGAATTTCATGGTGGCGACTTTTATGCGCACAATGTATTGCCACGTCGCGGCTTACGTATCGCCCGCATGCTTGGCCACATTACCTATTTAAGTGATGATGCCATGGGCGCCAAGTTTGGCCGCAAACTGAAAGACGGTGTTAAATATAGTTTTGACGCTGAATTTGAAATGGAATCGTATTTGCGCTATCAAGGCGATAAGTTCGCAGGTGAGTTTGATGCCAATACATACTTGCGCATGACGCGCGCTTTGGATTATTACGACCCTGCACTCAATTTTGATGGTGATTTAAGTGCGGCTTTAAAGAAAGTCACCGCAAATTTTTTAGTGATTTCATTTACTAGTGATTGGCGCTTTTCACCTGCACGCTCACGCGAAATTGTAAAAGCGCTGTTAGATAATGAACTTACCGTTAGCTATGCAGAGGTAACAGCAGCTCACGGTCATGATGCATTCTTGATGCCCGATGCGCACTATCACAGCATTCTGCGCGCATACATCAATACTATCGAAGTAGGTACTAGCGATGCAAAATAATGTAAATATTACAAATTCCACTCAACAATTTAGACAAGATTTTGCAATCATCTCAGGTTGGGTGAAGTTTGGCTCAAAAGTGCTCGATTTAGGTTGTGGCGATGGTGAGTTATTACAATTCTTACGCAGCGGCTTAGAGGTAAAGGGCTATGGTGTTGAGAAAGATGATACCAATTGGTTGAAATGCATGAACAATGGCGTGAATGTGATTCAAATGGACTTAGAGGATGGCTTATCAGGCTTTGAGTGTCAATCATTTGATACGGTGATTCTGTCGCAAACGCTACAAGCGATGCACAATACAGAAGAAATCGTGCTTGAAATGTTGCGAGTTGGCCGCGAAGTGATTGTCACTTTTCCTAACTTCGGCTATTGGCGAAATCGCATACAAATCCTAACTGGCAATATGCCTGTGTCTAAAATATTGCCATATCAGTGGTTTGATACACCCAATGTACATCTTTGCACCATCGATGATTTTGACCAATTTTGTAAAAATCACAAAATATCTGTGTTAGAGCGCAAAGTCATTACTGGCGGCAATGAGGTTAATTTTATGGCTAACTTCTTAGGTAATTTGGCTATATATCGCTTGAAGGCCAATTAGTAGTGCCTCAAGAAGTCGCCCAGACGAGTATCTGGCAATCGCTGCTCAACAAAAAGATGCTGATCTGCGTTTTCTTAGGGTTTACCTCAGGTCTACCTTTATATTTGCTGTTGCAGCTCTTGCCTGCATGGCTGCGTTCTGAGGGCATGAATCTCAAAACTATCGCAGCCTTCGCGTTTATACAATTACCATACTCATGGAAGTTTGTGTGGGCGCCTTTGATGGATAGATACAACCTCATTGCCTCACTTGGTCGCAGGCGCAGTTGGATGCTGATTACCCAAGTCGCGTTATTTTTTGGCATACTGGCTTATGGTCTTTATGAGCCAAAGCTCGACATCAAGACCATTGCAATTATTTCCACTATGATTGCGTTTTTTTCTGCCAGCCAAGACGTTGTGATTGATGCATTCCGCCGCGAGATTTTAAGCGACCGTGAATTAGGTCTAGGCAATAGCATTCACGTGAATGCTTACCGCATTGCAGGCTTGGTACCAGGTTCACTTGGGCTGATTTTGGCAGACCATTTACCGTGGTCATCCGTATTTTGGATTGTTGCGCTATTTATGTTGCCTGGCATTATCATGACTTTGGTTATCAAAGAATCTAACACGATTGCTGCGCCTAAAACGCTATATGCCTCGATCGTTGAGCCTTTTCATGAGTTTATTACGCGTAAAGGCTGGCAAAGTGCGTTATTAATTTTGGTGTTTATTTTGTTGTACAAACTTGGCGACAGTATGGCAACCGCACTCGCCACGCCATTTTATTTAGATATGCATTTTAGCAAAAGTGATATTGGCGCCATTGCAAAAGGTAGTGGCTTAGCCTTGCAAATTGCAGGGGCTTTTGTGGGCGGCTTATGGATGCTCAAGCTAGGCATCAATCGTGCCTTGTGGGTATTTGGCATTGCTCAGGCAGTGACTATTTTAGGCTTTGCTTGGCTGGCACACGCAGGGCCTTTTGATGCGATTGGTGCAGCAGAACGCAGCATGTTAGCCGTTGTGATTGGTGCAGAAGCCTTCGGCGTAGGCCTTGGAACAGCCGCCTACGTTGCCTACATGGCGCGGGAAACCAACCCCATTTACACGGCCACTCAACTCGCTTTATTTACCAGTTTATCCGCCGTGCCGCGCTCAGTATTTAATGCGCTAACTGGCGGAATGGTAGAAAATTTAGGTTGGGAGAATTTCTTTTACGTCTGTACGCTCTTAGCTATTCCGGGCATGTTGCTTTTGTTAAAGGTAGCGCCTTGGCATAGTGTTAAAGAAAATAACTAATTATTATTCTGTAAGGCTGCAACAATAACTCCGACTAACTCCTATAACCCAAAAAGGAGTTCGACCATGCATCTTATCGCTAAAGTAGCATTCGCATTAGGCTTAGTAAACCTTAGCCTACAACCCGCAATCGCGGCAGAATGCAGTGCCAAAAGCGGCGCAACGACAGTGCCGTTACTCGAGTTGTACACATCAGAAGGTTGCAGCAGCTGCCCACCTGCAGACAAATGGTTAAGCGACCTGAAACCAGATACTAAAAAAGTTATCCCGCTCGCTTTTCATGTGGATTATTGGGATTATATAGGCTGGAAAGATAAATTCTCTAAAGCGGAATATAGTGAAAGGCAGCGTAAAATAGCTGCGTTTGCAGGTGCAGGTTTTGTCTATACCCCACAATTTGTATTAAGCGGGCGCGACTTTAAAGGCGCAGACACCTCGCGTTTAAATCAAGCCGTTTCAGCTAGCCAAAAACTAGCCTCTCGTGCTAGTTTAAGCCTAGACGCCTCTACACAATCCAATGGTGAAATAACGCTCAAAGCCACCGCTCAAGCCATTAACCCTATCGATATTAGCAAGGCTGATATTTTTGTGGCGATTTATGAAAATAAATTAGTCAGTCAAGTGAAAGCAGGTGAAAACAATGGTAGAGAGCTAAAGCATGATTACGTAGTGCGTGATTTTTTTGGTGCTTATCAACTCAGCAATAAAAATGACTTTGCAAAAAGTTTCATCTTAAAACCAGAGTGGAATGGCCGGCAAGCTGGCGCGGTGATATTTGTTCAAGATACTAAGAGCGGTGAAATTTTGCAGAGTTTAGCGTTGCCGTTTTGTGGTTAACAATGGTTTTATTTTAAGTTAAGCAACATTAATAATTTGGGATAGAATGGCATCCCATCATTCAAATACAGCATCGCTACGTGAATACCGAACACCACCAAAAAGGCATTTTATTTATTTGTGCCGCTGTGTTTCTCTTTGCAAGTAGCGATGCGCTTTCTAAGTATCTCACTAATTTTTATCCAGTAGTAATGGTGTTATGGGTGAGGTACGTGGTGCATGTTTCGTTGATGTTAGGCGTATTAAGGCCGCCATCGTTCAAAACATTAATCACCACGCAAAATCCAAAATTACAAATTATTCGCGGGCTGTGTATGGTGAATACCAACTTAATGTTCATCAGCGCCTTACACTTTATTCCGCTGGCAGAAGGCACCGCTATTGTTTATCTTAGCCCATTATTAGTTACGGCAATGTCAGGCCCGCTATTAGGCGAACGCATCACACGCTTGCAGTGGGTTGCAGTTGCCATTGGGTTTATAGGCGTTTTATTCATTGTACGCCCAGGTGGCGGAATGTTTCATCCAGTAGCCTTGCTCGCTCTAGGCGCAGCTTTCTCGTTTAGCGTGTATCAAATCATTACACGAAAACTTAATCATACTGACAGCTCAAGCACCACAAACTTCATTAGCGGGCTCATAAGCGCGCTGGTCACGAGCTTGTTGCTGCCATTTTTCTGGAAAGCACCCACGCTATATTTTGCATTATTGATGGTATTACTAGGCATATCCGCACTCGTCAGCCACTTGTTAATGACCAAAGCGTACCAGTATGCTAAACCCTCTACCCTAGCACCATTTTCATACACCCAGCTATTATTTGCGGGCTTAATCGGCTATATTTTCTTTAATCAAGTACCGGAGTTACTAGGTTTGATTGGCATGCTAATCGTTGTGGCTGGTGGGTTATTGGTGTTTAGTCAGTTAAGTTACAAAAGATAAATACCTAAAATTTATTTACTTACAATTTACTGCTCATTTAACGCACTAATCATACCGTCTTGCAGCCAGCCAGCTAAAAATTGGGCTGCCAATGTCATGGCTTTATCTCCATCCATTTCAGCTTCTAAGCGCTCACAGATTGCGCCAAATGTTGCACCTTCTATCATATACATTAGCGCAGCTATTTCAGTTTCCGTCATTAGACGAAACTGCGAATTAAAATCTTTTCGCCAAATAATCCATGTTTGAGTTTGACTTTCTTGTGCTGGCTTGGGTGGTGTTTCTTCAGCCTCTAAGGCTTGCCATACAGGAATTGTATTCCAGCTTGTTTGAATAACTTTAATGGCTGGTTGGAATTCGAAACTGAGGTCAGCCCATTGTTCTGGTGGAATTTCTGCAAGGTGTTGCAGGCTTAACTCAGGCACATCTTCTGCATCAAAAGCGAGTGATAGCGCCCATTCAAAATCTGCCATCTCGGCAGCAATTGGGTGTTGTGATAGTGTAGAGAGTAAATGCGCCCCCATCTGACTGCCGTACCAACGTAAATTTCTGTAAGTAGAAGGATAAACAGTAATATAGTCACGCGCTATTTTATTAAACAATACGTCGCCCAACAAAGCCTTTAGCTGTGGGTAGACGTTAGCTAGCGCTTCTACAATGCGTAACCGATAAGCATCGTGATAAATACTGAGGCGTTTTTCTGCACCTACTTTTTCGTCATCGACTATGGCCTTGTTAAAGCTTGAGCCTTTTGCATCATCCAATAAATAGGCTTGGAAATCCGCTTGTAGTTTAGCCAGTTGGCTTACATTTAAGTTGCTCATGCAGCTGCCTTTAGCACGTTAGCTGACAATGTGCGTGCTACTGTTAGCTCTTGAACTAGCACCTCTAAGTCTGGCATGTTGTCGTCGCGCTCAATCATGGTAGAAACGTCGCCAATTTTAGAAATTGCGTAGCCATACAAGTCCCACACTGGATCTATAACGGGCGCATCATGGGTGTCGATAATATAATCGCCATTATTTTGATGCCCAGCTAAATGAATTTGTTGAACACGATGTTGAGGCACGCCGTTAATAAAGGCTTTGGCATCAAAATTGTGGTTGTAGCTACTAACGTAAATATTGTTAACGTCTAACAACAGCAAGCAATCAGCTTGCTCACAAATGAGCGATATAAACTCCCACTCACTCATGTTGGAGTCTACATAACTCGCGTAGCTAGAAACATTTTCCAGTAAAATTTGGCGGCCTAAATAATCTTGCGCAATCTTTACGCGTTCAACTACGTGTTTGGCAGTTTCTTCGGTGTAGGGCAATGGTAATAAGTCGTGAATGTTTTGGCCATGTACGCCAGTCCAGCAAAGGTGATCAGAAATCCACGCAGGCTGAATTCTATCTGCAAGTTTTTTTAACTCTTTTAAATAAGCTTGATCAAACGGTGTGGTTGATCCTATAGACAGCGAAACACCATGCATCACTACTGGATAGTCTGCACGAATACGGTCTAAAAAATTAAGTGGCAAACCGCCAGGTATCATGTAATTTTCAGAGAGCGCTTCAAACCAATCAATATTGGGTTTGGTCTCTAATATGGCATTGTAATGCTCAGTTCGTAAGCCGAGACCAAAACCTAATGAGGGTAAGTTGTTACGCATATTGAACTCAAATAGTAACGTAATTTATAAATAGCAAATTGAGCATGGCATGTTGCCATGCTCAGCTAGACTACTAAACTAAATGACCGCCTTTAGCATCACAATCAGCGCCTGTTAAAGCCAAGTGACCTTGACCTTTACATTCGTTTTGACCCTTACATGCGTTTGCAGCAGATTTGCATGAGCCTTGGCCTTTACAAGCATTTGTAGCCGTTTTACAAGAGTTATGCCCTTTGCATGCATTGCCAGCGGTTTTACAATCGCTAGTGCCTTTGCATGAGTTTACACCTACACATGCACCCACAGTGCTATTTGCCGCTGTATTAGTACCTGCGCCAGTTGCACAGCCTGCTAAAATTAGTGCCGCAGCACCAATCGCCAATAGTGCACCGCGACGAGTATTTGATGTTTCTATAGACATGATGATTCCTTCCAAATTTTATGATAAAAGGCTGACATCTCAAATTTCAATCGGCTGATCAATTGCGTTAGCCTAAAAAATAAAAGAAGAAACGTAGCGTATTTAATTACGTGAGATAGCATAATTTAGATGCATCATGCGTTACACAAATATTGGTCGAAGTAGAAACGAAAGCCTTACAAAAAATTATAAATAAATATTCTAGTCTGAATATTCAACAATTAAAGGCGCATGATCACTAAATTTCTCTGCCTTATAAATGCTGGAGGAAACTGCTTTTGCAGCGATAGCTGGTGTCGCAATTTGGTAGTTAATTGCACAAAATACCTAATAATTTTCACTAAAACGCCCAGTCATAGTCAATAATTCCAGTCATAGTCAATAATTAAGGGCGCGTGGTCACTAAAACGACTTTCCCTATAAACTGATGCTTGCATTGCTCTTGCTGCAAGGTTTCCAGTTGCCACTTGATAATCTAAACGCCAGCCTACATTCTTTTCATAGGCGGCGCCACGATTACTCCACCATGTGTAGCATTCATCTGTGGTATCAGGGTGTAAAGTTCGATAAACGTCTACCCAGCCAACTTCATCAAATAAAGTGGTCAGCCATGCGCGTTCTTCTGGCAAAAAACCTGAGTTTTTCTTATTGCCTTTGTAGTTTTTAAGGTCGGCTTCTTTGTGAGCAATGTTCCAATCGCCGCAAACGATGATTTCGCGACCACTTTCAATCAACGCCTGCATGTGTAGCATAAAGCGCGTCATGACGCTAAATTTAAACGTTTGGCGCTCTTCTCCACTAGAGCCACTTGGCAAATACAGTGAAACTACGCTTAAATTGCCAAACTGACACTCTAAATAACGTCCTTCGCTATCGATATCTTGAACACCATCGTTTGAGCCGCCTAATCCTTCAATCACCGCATCTGGTTTGACTTTGCAATAAATTCCTACACCGCTATAGCCTTTCTTTTCAGCATAATGAAAATAGCCATAATAGCCTGCTGGATTGAGCATTTCTGACGTCATATCGGCCTGTTGTGCTTTAATTTCTTGCATGCAAATGACATCAGCATTTTGCGTTTGCAGCCAAGTTTGTACCCCTTTATTGGTTGCAGAGCGTATGCCGTTGAGGTTTAGCGATATAATCTTCAAAACTTAATCCTTAATATAATGAACTACTATGAGCACTAAACACACAAATGAGCAGTCTGATGAATTTAGACAAGAGTTTATCGCATTTGCTATTAAAAAAGATGTTTTACGCTTTGGCGAATTTACAACTAAAGCAGGTCGCTTAAGCCCATACTTCTTTAATGCTGGATTGTTTAATGACGGCGAAAGCTTAATGAAGCTTGGTGAATTTTACGCCAAAGCAATTAAAAATTCAGGAATAGAATTTGACATGTTATTTGGCCCAGCCTACAAAGGTATTACCCTAGCAGCAAGTATTGCTATTGCATTTGCCAAAGAGGAACGCAATATTCCATATGCCTACAACCGCAAAGAAGCGAAAGACCATGGCGAGGGCGGAATAATTGTTGGTAGCGCGTTAAAAGGTCGAGTTCTTATCATTGATGACGTGATTTCAGCAGGAACATCTGTGCGTGAATCAGTTGAATTAATTAGCGCCAACGGTGCAACAGCTTGTGGCGTTGCTATTGCTATAGATAGGCAGGAAAAGGGTTTAGGTGAGCGTTCTGCTGTGCAGGAAGTCATTGAAAATAATGGTATACCAGTGTGTGCCATTGCCAATTTAAATGACTTATTGCATTATTTAGAATGCCAAGACGATATGGCACAGAATTTGCTGGTTAACAGGGTCAAGAGGTATCGCCAAATGTATGGCGTCGATTAATTAATGAATTTTGGGTGCGATTGCTTAAGGTATCCAAGAGTAATTAAATAAAATATTTATTTGGATCAATGAAAAAACTGTTAGCAATTAATTTACTTACTACTGATAAGGTTAAATTCGACAATTCGAGTTTTGCCTTTTTTGTGTTGCTAACTTCTTGCCTATTTCTATTATCTATCCATGCAAATTTAGCGTTAGCAGATACAAAGATTGTTAAATGGAAAGATGCTAATGGTGTAACGCATTACGGTGACAAATTGCCAGCGCAAGAGGCTGGCCGTAGTAATAGTGTGTTAAGTAATCAAGGTACTGTTGTTAAAACGAATGAATCTTTTAACCCAAATACCAATAAACAAGAAACAGAAAGAGTTTCTGCCGAGCAATTAAGACAAGATACCGCTTTATTAGCCTCTTATTCATCAGCAGAAGAAATTGATTTGGCTCAGGCACGCAATTTGAAGAGTGACCAACTAGCACTTGAAACATTGCGTCAACGCTTAAGTGAAGCTAAAGGTCAATTAAAAACCACTAACAGCATGTATGCTGGCAGAAAGATGCCTGCAGATGTTATTGATGATCAAAAGAACACTCAAGCCAAAATTTCGAAAATTCAATCAGATATTGCTGCAGCTGAAAACAGCATTGCTCAAACAATGAGTCGATTTGGTAATTACAGAGCTAGATATCTTGAACTAAGACCTAGAAATCAATCACTTACTTACATTAACGCCAACAAGAAAACTCTGGCTGAACTGGAAGCATGGAGAGATGACGCAAACAACAGATTAAATTCACAGCTCAATCAAGCACTTAGCTATAAGCGCGCTGGTGCTAGCCTTCCAAATTATTTACTATTAGGCATTCAGCAATCAAATGAAGAGGTTGCTCGCGCAGAAGATGAAATTGCCGATGCCAAAAATAATATTAAGAAATCACAGCAAAACTTTAGTAAGTAAAGTTGATGTTATATGAATAAGTTGGCTACTTATATAGGGGTAATAGGCGGCTGATTAGTTTTCAATACATTAGCGGAAGAATTTAAGTGAGTTTTTTCTTCAAAATATCATTCACTTGCGCTGGATTGGCTTTACCTTTCGAGGCTTTCATAGCTTGACCCACTAGCGCGTTAAACGCTTTTTCTTTACCCGCTTTAAATTCTTCCACCATAGCTGCATTTGCGGCTAAAACTTCGTCAATAATCGCTTCAATGGCGCCGCTGTCTGACTCTTGTTTTAAGCCTTTGGCTTCAACAATTTTTACAGCAGCATATTCATCAGTAGCTTTTTCATTCCACATTGCACTAAAAACATCTCTGGCTATTTTACTTGAGATAACTTCTCTAACAAGAAGTACATGTAATTCAGCGAATTGCAAAGGTGAAATTACGGAGTCTTTTATATCAAGCTCATCTCGATTGAGCTGAGACACTAATAGGCCGCTGATACCATTACCAATCATCTTTCCATAATATTTCTTAGCCTCACTTTCTGACGGCCACTTTGCAGGATTTACATCTATAAGTCTTTTAGTCGCAACCTCAAAATACTCAGCCATTAATTTAGAGGAAGTTAAAATCTGGGCGTCATAAGCTGAAAGTAGATACTCTGCTTCAAAGCGTCCTTTCATCGCTTCTGGAAGCTCTGGCATTTGCGCTTTCACCGCATCTTTATCGGCTTCTGAAATGACTAATGGCAACAAGTCAGGATCTGGGAAGTAGCGGTAATCGTTCGCTTCTTCTTTGCTACGCATGGCTTTGGTTTCGCCAGTATCTGGGTTAAACAGCACAGTAGCTTGTTGTATCGTTCCGCCATCTTCTAGCGTTTCTATTTGCCAACGTGTTTCATACTCAATGGCTTGCGTCATAAATTTGAACGAGTTCAGATTTTTAATCTCACGACGCGTGCCTAACTTTTCTGTGCCTTTCGGACGCACAGATACGTTTACATCACAGCGAAAGCTGCCTTCTTGCATATTGCCGTCACAAATACCTATCCATTGCACCAATTCGTGCAGTTTTTTGGCATAAGCAACCGCCTCTGCCGCAGAGCGCATATCTGGCTCAGTCACGATTTCTAATAGTGGCGTACCTGCGCGGTTTAAATCGATACCGCTCATGCCTTCAACTGCACCATGAACAGACTTACCTGCGTCTTCTTCCAAATGCGCGCGTGTGATATTCACCACTTTTTCATAAGCGGTATTTTTACCAACCGCAGGCACTTGTATGGTGACCGCACCTTTGCCAACCACCGGCAACTCAAACTGGCTGATTTGATAGCCTTTTGGTAAATCAGGATAAAAATAGTTTTTACGTGCAAACACAGAACGTGGTGCAATATGGGCATTAATCGCCAAGCCAAACTTAATAGCGCATTGCACCGCTTCTTTATTCAACACTGGCAGCACACCTGGCAAGGCGATGCTCACTTCACAAGCCTGTGTGTTTGGCTCTGCGCCATACTTAATCGAGGCACCTGAAAAAATCTTAGTATTTGTTTTGAGTTGGGTGTGTGTTTCTAGCCCAATAACGACTTCCCATTCCATGCTTTACTCCAAACCTGCTGGCATGCGTGTATGCCAATCTGTCACTTGTTGATATTGGTGCGCCACGTTCAACATACGCGCTTCATCAAAATAATTACCGATAATTTGCAAGCCAACGGGCAGCGATACGCCATCGTCACTTTGCGCAAAGCCAGCAGCGATACTCATGCCTGGTAGGCCAGCTAAATTGGTAGAGATAGTGTAAATATCTTGCAGATACATGGCGACTGGGTCATCCACTTTTTCACCTGCTTTAAACGCAGTTGAAGGTGCGGCTGGCCCCATAATCACATCACACTTTTTGAAAGCTTCGACAAAGTCTTGCGCAATCAAACGGCGAATTTGCTGAGCTTTTAAATAGTAAGCATCGTAGTAACCTGCGCTTAAAACATAAGTGCCAATCAAAATACGACGTTTCACTTCTGCGCCAAAACCTTCAGCGCGGCTCTTGTTATACATATCCATCAAATCAGTATATTCAGCAGCACGATGGCCATAACGCACACCATCGTAGCGCGATAAGTTACTTGAAGCTTCAGCAGGTGCCAACACGTAATACACAGGAATTGATAAACCAGTATTGGGTAATGAAATATCAACAATTTCGGCACCAAGTTTTTTATATTCGGCAATCGCAGCTTCAATTACTTTGCCTACATTGGCATCTAGACCTTCGGAGAAATACTCTTTGGGTAGACCAACTTTTAGGCCTTGCAGAGGTTGAGTTAAGTTACAAGTGTAATCTTCTTTTTCACGATTCAAACTAGTTGAATCGCGCTCATCAAACCCTGCCATCACATTCATCATTAGCGCACAGTCTTCTGCACTTTTTGCCATCGGGCCAGCTTGGTCTAATGATGATGCAAATGCAATCATGCCATAACGTGAAACTGCGCCATAGGTTGGCTTTAACCCTGTTAAGCCGCATAAAGAAGCTGGTTGACGAATTGAGCCACCAGTGTCTGTACCTGTTGCCGCCGCACAAAGTCTTGCAGCTACAGCCGCAGCGCTACCGCCGCTACTGCCACCTGGCACACGGTCAAAGCTCCATGGGTTTTTTACTCCACCGAAATAGGAGGTTTCGTTAGACGAACCCATCGCGAACTCATCCATATTGGTTTTACCTAAATTCACCGCTCCTGCAGCATCAAACTGGGTGATGATATACGCATCGTAAGGTGCAATAAAATTGGCGAGCATTTTAGAACCGCAAGTGGTCTGCCAGCCTTTTGCACAAAAAATGTCTTTTTGCGCAATTGGAATACCCGTTAGCGGCGCAAAATTACCAGCGGCGATGCGCGCATCAGCTGCTTTGGCCTGCGCCAATGTTTTGCTTTTATCTAAGGAAATATAGGCATTAATGATAGGGTTATATTGTTGAATTCTGTCTAGAAAAGTTTGTGTCAATTCAACACTAGAAATCTTCTTCGCTTGGAGCATCTCGCCCAACTGTTTTAAGCTACTGTTAATCATATTCAAGTCTTATTTTCAGGTCTTAATTTAAATTTCTACTCAATTACTTTAGGTACAAGATACAAGCCACCTGCCACCGCTGGCTCAGTTGAGCCATTGCCAAGTGCAGGTGCATTTTTCTGAAACTCATCACGCAGATTCATTTTAGTGACAACATCGTCACGCAATCGCTGGCTTAAATCTTGAGAGTGCGACATCGGCTCAATACCCGTGGTATCCACAGCCTGCATCTGTTCAATTAGACCAAGAATACCTGTCAATTTAGTCAACGTTGCTGCGGCATCAATCTCGCTAACTTCAATACGCGCCAAATGTGCAACTTTTTTGATGTCTTCAATACTTAGTGCCATGTTTCATTAATCCGAAATTTAATTAGTACGTTTAATGTTCAAAAAGAGTCACTTGTTGTAACTTCTCTTTACAATTAAGTTGTAATCACATCTTAATTTTCAACTCAATATGCGGTATTATACCTGCAATTTACTGACGTCTTAATTGCGCTTTTCATTTACTTAGTGCTCCAAGTAGTCATCTTGCATCAAACCACAGGAAAAACACCATGTTCGGTTTTATAACTAGCTATTTTTCAAACGATCTTGCTATTGACTTGGGTACAGCTAACACGCTGATTTACTCTCGCGGCAAAGGCATCGTTTTAGATGAACCCTCAGTCGTTGCGATTCGCCTACAAGGCGGGCCAGGCGGCAAAAAGATCTTACTCGCAGTAGGTGCTGAAGCTAAAGGCATGCTTGGTCGCGCCCCTGCCAACATTCAAGCCATTCGCCCAATGAAAGATGGCGTGATTGCAGACTTCACCATTACTGAGCAAATGCTTAAGTACTTTATCCGCCGCGTGCATGATGCACGTTGGTTCTCACCAAGCCCACGCATTATTATTTGCGTACCAGTTGGCTCTACTCAAGTAGAACGTCGTGCGATTAAAGAGTCTGCTGAGCGCGCTGGTGCTAAACAGGTATTCTTGATTGAAGAGCCAATGGCTGCGGCGATTGGTGCTGGCATGCCCGTTTCAGAAGCGACTGGTTCAATGGTCGTAGATATTGGTGGCGGTACAACTGAAGTGGGCGTTATCTCACTTGGCGGTATTGTTTACGCGAAATCTGAACGTGTTGGCGGTGATAAATTCGACCAAGCGATTATTGATTACATTCGTCGCAATTACGGCATGCAAATTTCTGAGCCAACTGCTGAAAATATTAAAAAAACGATTGGTTCTGCTTTCCCAGGTTCAGCCGTATTAGAAATGGAAGTCACTGGCCGTAACCTTGCAGAAGGTTTGCCACGTAAATTTACTATTTCTAGCAATGAAATTTTAGAGGCGCTTACTGAGCCACTAAATGCAATTGTTGGCGCTGTTAAATCAGCATTAGAGCAAACCCCTCCAGAACTAGGCGCTGATATTGCTGAAAAAGGCATGGTGCTAACTGGTGGTGGCGCTTTACTACGTGACTTAGATAGACTTTTGGTTGAGGAAACTGGTCTACCTGTCATCGTTGCAGAAGACCCACTCACTTGCGTTGCGCGCGGTTGCGGTCAAGCCCTAGAAGAAATGGATAAGCTAGGTAACATCTTCGCTTACGAGTAACTTGATGAATTACGGCTCCAGGGCCTGCATTAAGTATAAAGTTTAGGCCGTGTTATACGGCCTAAACTTTATAAGAAGTTATACTCTAACTTTTAAAGAGAAATTGAATATCGCTTAACCAATGGCACGCCGCTTTAATCATAACCTCGAGGATCAGTCCGCTCCAGCATTTTTTGTGCGCGGCCCGAGTCCGCTTGCGCGCTTGGCTTTTTTCTCAGCGCTATCGCTCGCATTAATGGCTGCTGACGCTCGCTTGCAATATCTAACAGGCGTTCGCCAAACTTTGCAGGGAATATTACATCCTTTGCAGTTGCTAGCAAATGCACCCTCTCGGCTTTATCGTGACGCAAACGAGTATTTTTCCACGCATGAGTTCTTGCTCAATGAAAATCGATCTTTAAAACAATATGCGCTTAAACAAGATGTTGCTCTACAAAAACTTAATACGTTAGAACTTGAAAATAACAACCTTAGGCAATTACTACAAACCAATAAATCTATTGTAGAAACTAGTGTAGCGGCTGAGATTATGCATGTAGGACGCGATTTATTTACAAAGAAGATTATTGTGAATCGCGGTGCAACGCACAACATTGTAGCTGGTCAAGCCGCAGTCGATTCAACGGGGGTGATTGGTCAAGTCACACGCATTTATCCACTGAGCAGCGAAGTTACACTTATTACAGATAAATCATTAGCCATTCCAATACAGGTCGAACGTAACGGTTTACGAGCGATTGCTTTTGGTCACGGTCGGGATAACACCTTAGATTTACCTTACTTGCCAACCAATGTAGACATTCAGCGTGGTGATAAATTGGTTACATCGGGTATAGATGGCGTTTATCCTGCAGGCTTAGCTGTTGCAACAGTTTCACAAATTGAAATTACGCCTGATTCACCATTTGCACGTATTATTTGCGTGCCGACTGGCGGCGTAGAAAACCACAAACAAGTACTTTTAGTCAGCATTCCACATTTAGCCAAGCTTGTTGAAGCAGAGATAATTAGTCCAATTAAGCCTGATACCAAAGTCAAATCATCAGAGAATAGATTGTCAACAACTAAGCCATCTATTACTAAACCCAACAATACCAAGCCTCCTCAAAAGAAAGCTAATCCTGAAACTACGAAGCCTCAATTAGAACCTGAGATAAAACCACTTGAAGATCCATTAAAAAAACCACAGGTAAATGTACAGTTAAAGCCGTCAGTTAACCCACAACCGAACAATACGAGCAAACCACATGCCAGCGAGTAAGCTAAAGTCTCTATACCTATCGCTTATTTTGGCGTTTGTTTTTCTATTGCTACCTTGGTCTGGATTTGCATTAAAAATTCGTCCTGATTTTATATTATTAGTCATTATTTTTTGGCTGATTCGCGCCCCAAACTTATGTAACGTAGGCACAGCCTGGTTTTTAGGGCTTTTTGTTGACTTAGCAACGGGGGGCATATTCGGTCAGTATGCATTGGCCTATACTATTACTGCATTTTTTGCAGTCACTTATCAGCGCCGCTTAGTATTGTTTAACCATACGCAGCAATTGTTTTATGTTTTTTTATTACTGATGATTTCACAAATCATTTTACTTATCCTTAAAACATTTTCTGGCGCCGAGTCTTTAGGCTGGGGTTATTTTTTACCTAGTCTCACTGGGATTTTGTTGTGGAGAGTTGCCGTAATAGCTGGCCTAAATACAGGCGGACGCTCTCGTGGGACTTGATGTTATGTTTGAACGTTTGATTACTGACATTTAAGTATGCGCGCTGAGCTTAAGAATTTTCAGCATGAGCAATATTACTTTAAGCTGAGATTGGGCTTTACAGGTTTTGTTGTGATAGCGCTTTTTAGCGTGCTGGCAATGCGTTTCTCATACTTGCAAATAAAGCAATACAAACACTATCAAACACTGGCTGAAAACAACCGTATTTCACTCGTGCCGATTGTACCTAACCGTGGTTTGATCCTCGATAAAAACGGCGTAGTACTAGCGCACAATTTTTTTGTTTACACTTTAGAAATCACGCCGTCAAAGGTAGATGATCTAGAAAAAACCATCGCCGAGGTCAGTAAACTTGTTGAAGTAAGCTCACTAGACCGCAAGCGATTTAACAAACTGCGTGAAGAAAGCCGCAACTTTGAAAGCGTGCCAATTCGCACTCACTTAAATGAAGTAGAGGCGGCCAGTTTTGCTGTTAACCACTACCGATTCCCAGGAGTAGAAATCAAATCTCGATTGTTTAGACACTATCCGCTAGGCAAGCTAGGTGCTCACATGGTGGGATACATCGGGCGCATCAACGATAAGGATCTAGAAAATCTTGAGAAAAATGGCGACCTTTCTAACTACAAAGGCTCTGACCATGTAGGTAAAAGTGGTGTAGAGCAATTTTATGAGCGCCAACTGCATGGCACCACAGGGTTTCAACAAGTTGAAATTGATGCCGATGGTCGCGCTGTTCGGGTACTATCAAGCACTGCGCCTGTCCCTGGCAGCAACCTTGTATTAACGATTGATAGCAAAATGCAAGAGATAGCTGAAACCGCTTTTGGAGAGCATCGTGGCGCACTTGTCGCCATTAACCCTAAAACAGGCGAAGTGCTAAGTTTTGTTAGCCAGCCCACTTTTGACCCCAACCTATTTGTTGACGGCATCGATGTTGATAATTGGAAATTACTCAACGACTCTTTAGATAAGCCGCTAATTAATCGTCCTATACGCGGCATTTACCCGCCAGGTTCTACTTTCAAGCCCTTTGTTGCAATGGCTGGACTGGAAAATGATAAGCGCGTTCCGCCTTTTAGTATCAGCGATCCTGGCTACTTTACTTTAGCCAATAGTGTGCATAAGTACAGAGACTGGAAGCCTACAGGTCATGGTATCGTTGATATGCAGCGAGCCATCACAATATCTTGTGACACTTTTTTCTATGGCTTAGCATTGGAATTAGGTATCGATAAATTGACGAGATTTGTCAGTCACTTTAACTTTGGCAGAAAAACTGGGATAGATATTCAAGGTGAAAGTGAAGGGCTGTTGCCAACACCAGAATGGAAAATGCGGCGTTATAAACAACCTTGGTATCAGGGTGAAACTGTCATTGTTGGCATTGGTCAAGGCTATACCTTGGTGACACCTCTTCAGTTAGCACAGGCTACGGCAACATTGGCCAATAACGGCGTGGCAATGAAACCGCATTTAGTCGCCAAGATTCAACAAGCCATTAGCAATGAAACGCAAACGGTGCCATTGGTCGTGCAGGATACCATTCCACTAAAACCAGAAAATATTGATATTGTTAAGCGCGGTATGGTTGCGGTAACGCAACCTGGTGGTACTGCAGCGCTCGTAGGTGCAAATGCGCCATATGCCATTGCTGCTAAAACGGGTACGGCTCAAGTGATTGGCATCAAGCAAAATGCAAAATATAACGCTAGCAGTATTGATGAGCGCCATCGTGACCATGCCCTATTTATCGCTTATGCTCCAGCTGAAGACCCGACGATAGCGATTGCAGTCATCGTAGAAAATGGCAATCACGGCGGCACTACTGCAGGGCCGATTGCCAGAAAAGTGATGGACTACTATCTATTAGGTAAAATACCTGCGCCAGAACAAATCAAGGATGATAAAAAAACACCATCAAAACCACCTAATATCGTGTTAGGTGCGGCGCCAACTCAACCAGAAGAAGAATTGCATGATTAACAAACTGTTACAGCAATTTCTTAAACACATCGATTCGTTCCTCATGGTGTGTTTATTTTTCACATTAATTGTCGGTTTATTCATACTCTACAGTGCATCTGGGCAAAGTGTAGCTCGCATATACGGGCAAGGTATTAACATCGTTGTTGCATTAACTTTTATGTGGGTCGCCGCCAATATTGCGCCAAATCAGCTTGAACGAATTGCACTTCCACTTTATATTCTTGGCGTACTTTTATTAATCGCTGTTACATTATTCGGCTCAATTAGTCACGGCGCGCAGCGCTGGTTAAATCTAGGTTTTACTAAAATTCAACCCTCTGAAATCATGCGTATTGCTATGCCGATGATGCTTGCTTGGTATTTTTCTAAACAAGAAGGCAAACCTAAGATGGCTGACTTTGCAATTGGCGGCTTACTATTGTTGGTGCCTGTCGCCTTAATTATGAAGCAGCCTGATTTAGGCACATCATTGCTTATTACTGCTTCAGGATTTTATGTCCTATTTTTAGCAGGTTTAAGTTGGAAACTACTACTAAGTAGCTTAGTGTTATTTGCAGCATCTACACCCATACTTTGGTCTATGTTGCATGATTACCAACGTAAGCGTATCGAAATTTTACTCGACCCGACTCAGGATCCTCTGGGTGCTGGCTACCACACTATACAGGCAATTATTGCGATTGGCTCAGGTGGTGCCGCTGGCAAAGGATGGTTACATGGTACCCAAGCACAATTAGATTTTTTACCTGAACGAACAACTGACTTTATTTTTGCAGTATTTGGTGAGGAATTTGGCTTATTAGGTAACTTATTATTGTTATTACTCTTTACACTCATCATCATGCGCGGCTTAGTCATTGCCTCACAGGCACAAAGCACTTTTTCTCGCCTATTAGCTGGCAGTATCACTCTGACTTTTTTCACCTACGCTTTTGTTAACATGGGTATGGTCAGCGGCATCTTACCCGTGGTGGGTGTGCCATTACCACTGATTAGTTATGGCGGAACTTCAATGGTAACGCTATGCCTGAGTTTAGGTATTTTAATGAGCATTCATACACATAAAAAATTGGTAGCTACTTAAGGTAGCCTTAATTTCAGAAAGTATCAACATGACAAATAAACTCTATAGATATCTTCGTTATCAGCTAATACTAGTAGCGATCATTACACTAGCGGCTTGTGCTGAGAGCCCAATCATGAAGCCAGCCACTAAAGCACCAGCTTCTTTACCAACTAAACAAACACCTGCAACCCCTTCAGTCAAAGAGGTTGCACCTACGCCTGGTTCAGGCGGCTATTATTTAGACGATGGTCCTGGTGAAAATGCACCAGCAAATATAGACAGCATTCCAGGTGCGACATTAAAAACTGAACAACCATACACGCGTTCTAATAAACCATACTCTGCATTGGGTCAACAATACACCCCAATGACTAGCTATGTTCCTTACAAGAAACAAGGTGTTGCTTCTTGGTATGGCAAACGATTCCATGGTAAAAAAACTTCAACGGGTGAGGTTTATGACATGTACGCCATGACCGCCGCACACACCATTTTGCCGATTCCTAGCTATGCAAAAGTCACAAACCCTGCAAACGGTCGCTCTGTCATAGTACGTATAAATGATAGAGGTCCATTTAAACGCGATCGACTCATTGATTTATCTTATGCCGCGGCCTTTCAATTGCGCTTAATTAAACAAGGTAGTGGCCTAGTTGAAGTCGAAACAATAGATACCAGCCCTGAGGCTTTACGAAAAACCTCTGCTGACAGATCTATACAGACGGCTAATGCACCTCAAAATCTATCAACTGAAAATTCAACTTCAAACAAGATATCTCCTGCAGTACAAACGACATCAACTAAGCCAGAGCCAACTGTAGTGTCTGCAGCAACAGCAACACCCGTGGCAAGTCCGGAAAATACGCAATATTTTGTTCAAGCTGGTGCTTTTAAGAGCGAAGCGAATGGCGACCTTTTACAGAAAAGAGTCCAGAGTTTACAGCTTAGTGAAAATGTAGGTGTTGCTAGCGTGTATAATAATGGCTTTTACCGCGTAAGACTTGGACCATTTACTAGTAAATCAGAAGCTGACATTTCGGCTGCTAACATCCGTAGGCAATTAAATATCGCTGCTCACGTCACTAACTAATTAAATATTATCAAAAATAATTACATGCAAAAACTCACTCTATTAAAAAGCCTTTCATTTACTCTTGTGCTTAGTACTGTGACACTCGTTAGCACTTCAGCACTTGCTGAAAATGCACAAATTGCACCACCTCCAAACTTGGCTGTTAAGGCATATTTGCTTAAAGATTTTAATAGCAACTATGTCATCGCATCACAAAAAAGTAGCATGCGCGTTGAACCTGCATCACTGACTAAAATAATGACTGCTTACTTGAGCTTTAAAGCGCTTAAGAATGGGCATCTATCCTTGACACAAACGCTGCCAGTCAGCGAAAAAGCTTGGAAAGTTGAAGGCTCAAAAATGTTTATTGAGCCAAATAAGCCTGTGACCGTAGACGAACTTCTACACGGCACCATTATTCAATCGGGAAATGATTCTTCAATCGCTCTGGCTGAAGGTATTGCTGGTACCGAGCCACAGTTTACAGATATGATGAATAAGGAAGCTGAAAGACTAGGTATGAAGAACACGCATTACATGAATGCGACTGGCTTACCTGATGCTCAGCATTACACGACCGCAGATGATTTAATGACTCTTGCATCAGCACTGATACGTGACTTTCCAGACCAATATCAGCGCTTGTATTCAGTTAAAGAGTATACCTACAACAAAATTACCCAGCCAAATCGCAATCGCTTACTCTGGCTAGATCCTAATGTGGATGGCATGAAAACGGGCCACACGGAAACTGCTGGCTATTGCTTGATTGCCTCAGCAAAACGTGATGGTATTCGTCGTATTTCAGTCATTCTAGGTGCACCAACCGATGCGGCACGTGCAACTGAAAGCCAAAAACTACTCAACTATGGCTTCCAATACTTCGAATCTAAATTGGTTTATAAGCAAGGTCAAAGTATCAATCAGCTTAAAGTATGGAAAGGCACTGAAAATCAACTAGCTTCAACAGTCACTGATGACTTATTCGTGACGGTACCTAAAGGTGAATATGGCAATGTGAAAGCTGTGATGTCCAGCACACAGCCTTTAATTGCGCCAATTAAAAAAGGTCAAGTGATTGGCAATGTAAAATTCACACTGAATGGCAAAACAATTGATGAGCGTAATTTAGTTGCTAGCAAATCTATTGATGGCGCTGGCATATTTGGCCGCGCTTGGGATTCGATTAAACTATTGATGCAGTAAATATCACATATATACTGAATTTAAAAATCATGGCTGATATAGAACCGCACACCGCACCTCCCCTCATTGACTTTCCATGTGACTTTCCACTTAAAGTCATGGGGGAAAGTGAGAGTAAGTTTACTGAAACCATCATCTCACTTATTCAGACAATATTACCAATGTTCAACCCAGTTAACATAGATGTACGATTAAGCTCATCAGGTAAATATACAAGCCTCACCTGTACGGTACATGTAGAATCTCAAGCGCAGCTTGATAATATTTATCGCTTAATTAGTGCGCACCCACTGGTTAAATTCGCACTTTAAGCCTATAGCTACAAGTATTAATTGTGCATAAGCATTTATTAGTCAAGCAGTTAGGTATTACAAACTTTGAAGCCACTTGGCAAGCCATGCAAAAGTTTACGGCAGAACGCACCGCAGAAACTCCTGATGAACTATGGCTGACAGAACATTCAGCCGTATATTCGCTTGGGCTTAATCGCAAGAATGTACGCTTACCTATTCGCAATGATATTCCATTAGTCCATACTGACAGAGGCGGAAAAATTACCTACCACGGACCTGGCCAGCTCATTATTTACGCGCTGCTTGATCTAAAACGAAATAATCTAAATATACGTAAACTTGTGAGTGTCCTTGAAAACTCTGTCATAGAGTTGCTTGATGGTTTTGGCAAGCAAGCGGTAGCTAAAGCAGATGCACCAGGCGTCTATGTTGATGAAGCTAAAATTGCCGCGCTAGGATTACGCATCAAAAATAATCATTGTTATCATGGCTTAAGTTTAAATATAAATATGGACTTATCCCCGTTCGAAGCTATCGACCCATGTGGTTATGCGGGCTTAAAAGTCACACAAACTAAAGCATTAGGCATCGATGCCAATTTAGAAACCATCAGTGAGTTGTTACTGAACATACTTACAAAAAATTTAGCCAATGGAAATACAAATGACTGATTTAAGAACATCAAAAATCGCTGGTGTAAAAGAAATTGATAGTGCTAAAACTTCACGCATTCCTATCAAAATTATTCCTATGCCTATGCTGCGCAAGCCTGAGTGGATACGCATGAAAGCGCCTGATTCTGCGCGCTACCAAGAAATCAAAAAGATTCTACGAGATAACAATCTTCATACCGTGTGTGAAGAAGCCAGCTGCCCAAATATCGGAGAATGCTTTAGTGGCGGTACTGCCACTTTTATGATTTTGGGTGATATTTGCACACGCCGCTGTCCATTTTGCGATGTTGCGCACGGCAAGCCATTACCACCAGATGTAAATGAGCCTGAAAACTTAGCGCGCACGATTGCGCAAATGAAACTCAAGTATGTAGTCATTACCAGCGTAGACCGTGATGATTTGAAAGATGGTGGTGCACAACACTTTGTAGATTGCATTAAAGCCGTGCGTGAACAGTCACCTAATATTAAAATTGAAATCCTAGTACCCGATTTTCGTGGTCGCCTAGATGTTGCCATGGAAATTCTACGCAATGCGCCGCCTGATGTGATGAATCACAATCTTGAAACGATACCTCGCCTCTACAAACAAGCGAGACCAGGCTCAGACTACCAAAACTCATTGCAGTTATTAAAAACCTTTGGTGATATGTACCCAGAGGTACCAACCAAGTCAGGCTTAATGTTGGGCTTAGGTGAAACAGACGAAGAAATTTTAGAAGTCATGGCAGACTTACGTGCACACAACGTTAGCATGCTGACCTTAGGCCAATACTTACAACCTAGCGTGCATCACTTACCTGTTATGCGCTATGTAGAACCTGCAACATTTGTAAAATTAAAAGAAAAAGCTGATGTCATGGGCTTTAATAATACAGCAAGTGGCCCCATGGTAAGAAGCAGCTACCATGCTGACGTTCAAGCGCATGAAGTCATTTAGCTTATACTAACGTGACTATAATAGAGAAGCCTCACAAAATACCGAAAAGAGATTTTATGGTCCCACACTTAACAACCGCGCTCAATGGCCCATTACTTAGCTTAGAAAAAAGCATGCTGGATGCCATGCCAAAAATCGAACATTGGTTTCGCTCACAATGGCTAGAATATGCTTCACCGTTTTATGCCAGCGTAGATTTACGCAACTCTGGCTTCAAACTAGCCCCTGTCGATACTAACTTATTTCCTGGCGGCTTCAATAATCTTAATCCAGATTTCCTGCCTTTAAGTGTTCATGCTGCGATGGTCGCCGTTGAAAAAGTCTGCCCTGAAGCCCATCGATTATTGATTATTCCTGAAAACCACACGCGCAACACTTACTACCTGCGCAATGTGGTTGAGCTAGTCAATATTATGAAAAAAGCAGGACTTGATGTAAGAGTTGGCTCTATTTCACCAGAAATTACTGAGCCTACCACGCTAGAAGCACAAGGCGGTCAAACACTCTTATTAGAACCTGTTGTGCGTGTAGGTAACCGCATCAAGCTTATCAATGCAGAGCTTGGCGACTTTGATAGCTGTGCAATTTTGCTTAACAATGACCTATCTGCTGGCATTCCTACCATTCTTGAAAATATTGAACAAAATTTAATTCCACCACTGCATGCTGGCTGGAGTACGCGCCGTAAATCACAACATTTTTCTGCATATAATCGCGTGGCCAGTGAGTTCTCTGCGCTACTTGGTATTGATGAGTGGTTGTTAAACCCATACTTTGAGACTTGTGGTGAAATCGATTTCCAAGCGCGCACTGGTGAAGAGTGCCTTGCGCACAAAGTAGAAGAGTTATTAGCCAAAATTAGAATTAAATATGCACAATACGGCGTGACGCAAGAGCCGTTTGTTATTGTAAAAGCCGATGCAGGTACTTATGGCATGGGCATTATGACGGTAAAATCACCCGATGATGTACGCGATTTAAATCGCAAAGCGCGCAATAAAATGTCGGTAATAAAAGAAGGTTTACAAGTCTCAGAAGTAATTATTCAAGAAGGCGTTTACACCTTCGAGAGCATTAATGACGCGGTTGCGGAACCAGTTGTTTATATGATGGACCATTTTGTCATTGGTGGTTTTTACCGTGTACATACGGGTCGTGGTGTGGATGAGAACTTGAATGCGCCAGGCTCGCAGTTTGTGCCATTAGCCTTTGAAAAGCCTTGTAGCACACCCGATTGCGCAGATGATCCAGATGCAACGCCTAACCGCTTTTATGCTTACGGCGTAGTGGCACGTTTAGCCTTACTCGCCGCAGCTATTGAGTTGCAAGAGCAAGATCCGCTCAATCAATAATACTTGCACCCATGAAATTCATCTTTATTCTCGACCCATTAGCAAGCCTCAAAAGTGCCAAAGATACTAGCTTAGCCATCATGCGCGAGGCTAGCCTGCGTGGACATGAGTTGTTTGTTAGTATGCAACATGCGCTTTTTTTGCGTGGTGCAACAGCAAGAATTAGCGCACAAAAATTTACTTTTAATGAACAAAGTTACACATTAGAAGAGGCGGTTGAATATGCACCCGCAGACTTTGATGGCATTATCATGCGTAAAGATCCGCCATTTGATAATGAGTATCTATACAGCACTTACTTACTTGAAATAGCAGCCAATCAGGGTGCTAAAATTTACAACAACCCAAGTGCAATTCGTAGCTGGAATGAGAAGCTATCGGTTACTCGCTTTCCACAATTTGCCCCTGAGTTTTTAGTCACCGCCGATAACGATTTAATCCGGGCATTTTTAAAGTCGCACCAAGATATCGTTGTAAAACCATTGGATGGCATGGGTGGTAGCAGCATATTTAGATTAGGCTTAAGTGACCCTAATATCAGCGTGATACTAGAAACCATCACCAACTTTGGTCAGCGCACGATTATGGCGCAACGTTATTTACCCGCTATTTTACAAGGTGATAAACGTATTATTGTGATTGATGGTGAGCCATTGCCATACGCATTAGCACGCATTCCTAAAGCTGGCGAAACGCGCGGTAATTTGGCCGCTGGTGGCACGGGTGTTGCACAATTACTTAGCGAACGTGATTTAGAAATTGCCACAACAGTGGGCAAAACACTTAAGGCTGAAGGCTTGTTTCTAGTAGGCTTAGACGTGATTGGTGAGTATTTAACCGAAATCAATGTCACTAGCCCCACGGGCATGGTAGAAATCGCTAAGCAAACGAGCCATCTAGCTCAGCCTTGTCACCCCGCTGGCATAATGATGGATGCTTTAGAGCGGCATGCCACATTGTAGATGCGCAAACCGCTCATCATTGTTGCGCTACTCGCAGCTGTTATATTCGGCGCCTATCAGCTAACGCTTAAAGAACGGCTTTACCACAGCCAAAACTATGTGTTTGGTACTTTGGTAGACATTAGCATTTATGGTGAAAGCGAAGAGCGTGCGAGATTACTTTCAAATAATATATTGCAAGACTTCCAAAGCCTACATAATCGCTTACATGCTTGGAAGCCAATATCCAAGGGCAAGCCAAGTGAGTTAGGCCAACTTAATTTAGCGTTTGAACAAGGCAAGCACATTTCCATGAGTGCAGATTTAGTAAACATGTTAGCTGATGCCAGAGTGTTATCCCTTAAATCCAATGGCTTATTCAACCCTGCCATAGGTCATTTAATCAGCACTTGGGGCTTTCAGCGCGATGAGTTTAGTGCGTTGAATGTTGACGATGAAAAAATTCAATCACTCGTCAAATCTAACCCTAACATGAGCGACATCGTACTAGAAAATAATACGGTTTATAGTAAAAATACTCAGGTAAAGCTTGATTTAGGTGGCTACGCAAAAGGCTATGCGCTTGATTTAGCTTCCAATTACTTACGCAAAGAACATGTCGGCAATGCGCTTATTAACATTGGCGGCAACATCATTGCGATAGGTAAACATGGCGACAAACCGTGGCGAGCGGGCATTCAGCACCCGCGCGCACCCACTGCGATTGCTACTATCGATTTACCTGATGGTTGGGCGGTAGGCACTTCTGGCGACTACCAACGCTACTTTATGCTCAATGGTAAGCGCTATTGCCACATCATAGACCCGCGCACTGGCTACCCAGCGCAGCATACGCAATCAGTTACCATTTTAGTGCCACCTCAAGCCAAAAATCAAACACAAGCTGGCGTATTATCAGACGTCGCATCTAAGCCTATTTTTATCGAGCCGCCAGAAAATAGAAACAAAGCCGCGCAAGCTTTAGGCGTAGATAATTTTATGGTGATTGACGATCAAGCCAATATTTTTGTTTCTAAAAAAATGGTAAAGAAAATTAATTGGTTAAGCCCCAATGTTAAATTCACCACGCTTCAGTAAGCACCTCGCAAAGCTTAAAAAGCTAAATCAAGCATTGCTGGCTGGTGATTGGTTAGTGCTTCTTATCAGCACATTAGCTGTCATTTATTTATTTCAAACGTTATGGACCAATGAACATGCGGCTAAAGTGCAAATCAGGCTAGGGGATAAAATCTACGCCACTTACAGCTTAAACCAGCAGCGTGAGATTCATATTCATGGAAAATTAGGCGATGCCATTATCAGCATCGCACAAGGCAAAGCTAGGTTTGCAAAATCGCCCTGCCAGTCGCAGTATTGTGTGCATCAAGGCTGGTTAACGCGTGCTGGACAAGCTGCAATTTGTCTACCCAACCAAATAAGCTTAGAGTTGCTCGGTGAAACAAAGCCGTACGATACACTTAACTATTAGACTAAGCTAAAAGCCATGAAGCTTACCCAGATTAAAACCACTGAAGACGACCACCGAATCGCCAAACTTGCAGCTATAGCCATCGTATTACACATGGTAGAATCCGTTATCCCATCACCTTTACCTGGCGTAAAACCTGGTATAGCTAACATTGTCACTTTATACGTACTGTATCAATATGGCTTCGCAACCGCCGCATGGGTAAGCATTTTGCGTATATTTGCCAGTAGCTTATTACTCGGGCAATTTCTATCACCAACATTTGCACTTAGCTTAAGCGGCGCGCTATTAAGTTTGGCTGTATTGTGGCTAGCGATACGTTTACCAAAAAAATGGTTCAGCCCAATTTCGTTAAGCATATTCGCAGCTTTTGCCCACATTGCAGGGCAATTAATTATTGTACGCTTATGGCTAATTCCAAATGCTGGGGTGAGTTATTTAATCCCTGCTTTTGCTATGGCAGCTTTATTTTTTGGGTTAATTAATGGCCTTATTACAGCCAAGTTACTTTCTAAATGAGTTAACTTAGCAATAAAAAAGAGCGGCTAAACCGCTCTTTTTTATTGACTTAATCAGTTACTGAATCAGCTCACGCCACAGGGTACGTTTACCTTGGAAATCACTAGCCGATGCTGGCGGCGGCACATTACCGTCTTCAATTTTACCATTAGACAATACGACCTTAACGTTTAGTTTTCCCTCAATATAGTAATCAAAAATACCTGCGATTGTGGTGTCATATCTATGTGAAACAATATTTGATGTAATGGCGCCACCCGTTTCATAATCAAAGTAGTTCAACCATCCATGACCCCCAGGTGCACAGGCCGTATTTGAAGGCACAATAGATGGCACAATGAGCAGCCCTTGATCTAACTTACCGTCAACACCTACTCGCTCACCTGCCTCTGTAGCAATATCAAAATCAGCATACCAGCCTTTGTCCGAGCTGGTTCCAGTTAAAGCTGTAGCCCTATCATTTGTACCAGTTACCAAACTTAAGGTGCTTCTAAGTAATGTGCTTGTATTTCTTGGGCTACCCGCTGGGTTGTTCAATGTGCCAACCGTGTCATATCTGTCTTTAATGGCGTATTGCGTTTGTATCTGAGTCGTTGTTAAATCAGACACGCCTAAGTATTGACCTGTACCAACAAACACCATGGTTTCGTTTGAAGATTTACCTAATATTGGTGTTGTTGTAATTGGCTGAGCAGTTCCAGATGGGGCTTTTAAAATGGCTAACAATTCAGCCTTGCCTGTACCTATTTCGGCTGTGGTAGCCGTGTCGTTAACATTGAAACGCCAAACATTACCCAGTAAATCGCCACCATAGACATAGCTAATTAAATTACCTGCTGGCTCGGCATTTAAGCCTTGTATTTTAGCTAATCCATCACCGTCCCCAGCCACAATATCACGTGCAAGAATTTTGCTTAAAATATTACCACTAGCGGCATTGAGCATGTATAGATGGCCTTTACCATCGCCTGGGCTAATATTGTTGTAACCAGAACTTACAATCACCACCCAAGTACCATCGGCTTTTCTGGTGATAATCGGTTGACCATAGCTAAACCCAACATCATCATCATCATAACCCATAGTAGCACCAACACCTGCCATGGTGGTAAATTCCCACAATAAAGTAGGTGAAGTAGGGTTAGTAATATCCAGCGCATAATACCCACGTCCACCAGCATTCAAGCCGCCGACTAAGATGGTTTTCCAAACAGCATTTGCAATACTTGTGCAGTTAGCTGTACATATATCGGAAATAATGGGGCTACCATTAATGTAATTATGGTGTAAGGCAGTATAGTTTTTATCTGCCAAACGCCACATGTCTGGAATGACCATGCTTGGCACATAAGCCCATTGTTCTTGCCCGTTTGTTGAGCTAAACGCGTGCAACATACCGTCATTACCAGCTATATAAACCATACCCGCCCGACTAGCCTGTACCTTCTTATAGCCACCAGCTGGGCGATTAGCATCTCCCACAAGCTCACTGTAGCCAGGATAAGCATAACTGAAAATAGGGGCACCACTATAGGTAGGCTCAGATTCTAAAGTATCGCCTAAAATAGCTTCGCGCTTACGATATAACCTATTATCAAATGGCACACCTGCAACAACGCCAGCATTGGTTGAGCTATCGTCATGGTCATATTGACCACGTAAATAATTCACAAGATTAGTGCCTGTTGCTGCCGTTTGTTGCAAACTAGTGAGTGAGCTCCATTGGCTAAGCGTGCTGATTCGTGCGGTATTAAAATAACCTGTGTTGGCAGCAGCATAAGATGCGTCAAAGTTAATGAGCGCAGTTCCA
Organism: Burkholderiales bacterium; assembly: GCA_038327905.1. GTDB lineage: Bacteria > Pseudomonadota > Gammaproteobacteria > Burkholderiales > Methylophilaceae > Methylotenera. The sequence goes on along the minus strand of JBBQLN010000003.1, from coordinate 89,794 downwards.
GCGCTATTGACTGTTTTAATCACTCGGCTATCACTAGAAGCTGATACTTTGGATTTTAACGACCCAGTACATCCAGTAATATCTTCCACGCACCAGGTCGCGGTTGTGCCAATATCACCTGTTGCAATATCAATGGCGAACGATGCTAGGTTACCTGTCCATGTGCCAGTGCTATAACTTGCAACATACACCGCATTATTACCCGCTACAGGATTTAAGCTACTGGTCGCTGCAGCTGCAGCTGCGCCAGTTTGTGCTTTAATACCAGCAAGAGCTTCTGAAATACCTGATGTCAAACTAGTAGGATCCTTAGCACTGAAGTAAGTGCCACGGCCATTAACAGCCGCATGCCAAAGGTCATCAATATTTTCCGGCCCTCCAGTACCTGGTGTGGGCCAGTTACACACGCCAGAACTCTGCCAGCTACATATTTTTGGCGTAGAAGCGAGGTTGGTAGTTGTCACAGTAGAGATTGCGTTAAAATCTGCTGAACCGCCTTTTAGGTAGTTCGGCGAATACTTCATTAGGCCATCGGCACCTAGCCCTAAGGTAAAGGTTGTCATATGTTGCTTAGGACTATTATCTCGACCACCAGTAAACACATTATCATAGGCATCTACACCATTAACTGGTGTTGCACACAAAGTATTGCCATTCGCTGCAGTACAATTGGTAGTAGTGCGTAAGTCAGTTTTGTAATAATACTCAGCAACGTCTGCTAGTGTGTCACTAGTACCGCCACTAAAGCCTGGGGTTGTTGTGCTTGATGTTGCAACCTTAGGGGTTGTAGAAGGGTTTGGTAGCGAGACACTTGACACGCAAGAGCTACTGCTAGAGGTATAGGGTGATAGGTATGATTTGCTACTGCTAGACCATCCACTGCAACTTTCACTTCCAGCCACACCATCTGTAGTTACAATAGTACAAGTTTGGGTCTGCGTATCATCTATACCACGCTTTTTAGAACCGCTGCAGTTAGAGCCACCGCTGATTCTAGTCCCTGTTGAAGTGTAAACATGGCGCGCATACCCAGTACTCGCTGTTGAAGTAACTAAAGCACCATCAAACTGTGGTCTAGTTTCTAAGGCATCCTGATTACCAACTGCAGTACTTCCATCCAGTTTAAATCCGTCATTGCCATTCCAGTAGCCATCGGTAGAAAGAATGGTAAAGTTTTGTTGGCAAGAAAATTCTGCTGGGTCAGTCACGCCAGACAGCTTACCTGCATAATATAAACCAGTATTTGCTAACGCTTCGCGCAACGGCGTACCACCATTTGGGTCAATACCGTAAAAGCTACTATACCAATTTGCACGCTGGGCATTTTCAAATGTCGCTAACTCTCTAACTGGGCTTGTTGAATTACTAATTTTCGTTAATCCAACACGATAGCTTTTATCTAAACTGCTAAAAGCTTTACCTGCTGAGTTCTTCATTGTTAGCATACGTGTTCTGTAATAACTGTACCAGTTGGCAAAGTTTTTCAGTTTGTTTGCATCCGTCTCTGGAAATACATCAGTACTCGTAGTAATAGTACTCGCATATAAAGTCAAAACAGGGGTGTAATTGGCGGCTGAAGGTGGCCCAGTAATGGTAATTACATTTCCACTTACACTTGCAGAAAATCCACTTAATGTAATTTTAGCTGCAATATTCGTTGCGACTTTATCTGTCGTTGTTCCTGAAGTTCCCGCCTGAGCAGAAGTGGCTGACATTAACTCCGTGTTATTGACTTTAATACTAGAAACTTGCGTTGTTGAGGTTGCTGCATTAACGGTAATGGTGGTTGTTTCTTGATTGGATAATTTTCTCTTAGCAAATACAGTAGTTGCTGCGCCAATAGCAGTGTCACACTGCGTATAAAAAGTTGAGCCTGTGTTAGCATAATCTTTATCTGTTACGGTACCAGAATAGTCATAATACACCGCACCATATGGCCCAAGTGCGCTTAGTTTATAAGAGCCGAAAGCCTTGTAATTATCGTTTGCCGCTTCACTTACAAAACGATTTGCATAAAAATTGTCGTTAAGATTACGTTGAAAGGTAGTAGTGTCAAAACCGTCATCATAGGCGTTGGTAAATGAAGCATCTGCATAAGCATTTCCGGCGGCATCCAACGGCGGCGTATAAGTAATATTTGGATTATAGTAAACCCCATTACATTGAGCACTTTGGTAACCATAACTACCCCGAAAGTTGTCCGTTACATCTGGCAAATAAGTCCATGACATACTGCCTGAATTGTCTAGCACAAACATAATATTGGGTTGAACTGAACTGCTAGAAGACTGAGCCAATGGTGCTGATGCAAGCGTTACTGCCAGTGCATTAGTTGGCACAGATGTTGACAGGCTTAGGGCTAAGCCCAGATAGAATAAATAATTTTTAATATTAAATTGAAGTTTCATGAATGTCTCCTAATAGACAAAGGCTTGCAAGTAACTCACGGTGTTTCTTGAGCCTGCAGTTCTTACAGTAATTCGAACCTGTGGGGTTTCACCAGCCGAAGGACAGCCAGGCCCATCACATATATTTTTAGGCAGTTTAATACCTTGCCCACTATTATCGTTACTAGCCGCGCTGAATAAACAGTCAGCATCTTGAATTCTGACATTCGGCACACGACACATACGCTGAACTATATATTGCACGGTATTGCCGTTACCGTCTGTTGCCAAAGATTTAACATTGGTACCTGCCCATGTGGAAGCAGTAGTAAGCTGAGCATCAGTGAGCTCTGTACTGCTTGAGAAATATCCCGCTTCATTGGCTAAATCTGTTTTATTGAAAGTATGGCTAGCATCGGTAATAACGTTTTTGCCAGTATTTGCGGATGAGTCACGCACCACTTTTAGCCGTGCGATTGCCGCCTCAATCCCAACATCGCCAGCTAAAGTTGCCGATTGCCTAAATGATAGGTTACCTGCAATTAAGGTATTGGTATCTACCGAGCGAATTAGCGCAACTGCTGCCAATGACATAACAACCAATGCTATGAGTGCTAAGAAAAGAACAACACCACGCTGACGATTAGCTTTTAAAGCCATGCTATTTAAAACCATATCAGTTAATTTAATCTGACTATTTAAAGATTGGCTAAGTATCATAATGTGTCCTTAGACCAAATAACGTTACGCAAAGGAATTACGGTTTCATAGACGCGATAACGATATTTATTCCAATTGGCATCGCCATTACTTAAATCTACTTGAGGGGCTTGTTGTACGGATGTTATTGGCCCAGCCACTTGAGGCGCTGCCCAAGCACAAAGGCCTGTAGGGCTTGCTGCAGTTCTTGAACTACATGCATTGGTAATTACCGCTGATTCCATTTTCGGGTTGCGTGCGATGACTGCGACTCTAATGGCTTTAATACGGTTACGCGCAGGAGGCGCCAAACCTAACGATGCTGGCGCAAAAGCGCCTGTAGCGTCTACCCACTGAGTAACCTGATTAGAGTCGGCAGTAGCAGCAATACCATATTGTGCGTGTATATTCACGACACCAGAAACGCTATCTACCCCATTACGCTGTAAATTACCGTTGCTAACAGCGTAAGTAACTTGATTCCAATTGCCAAGACAAGCCAGTTTTGCATTGACCCCTGCACCAGTAGCACTTTTTAATGTAACTGTTTGTGGCGTAACTCCAGCAGCTGCTTTTGCAGTTACTGTAGACATTGCACATGCAACACCATTGGTAGCAAAGGTAACGTCACCAACTGCACAACCAAAGTTAGTAGGTAAAGTAAGCAGACTACCAGTTGCACCTGTAATTTTTGTAGGTACACCGCCCATGGCTGAACTGCCATACCTAACGGTAATGGTGTCACTCGCATTGCTTACGCCTGCAACTGCGACGCCATCGGTAATCGTTACAGGGTCGACACCTGTAACGCCAGCAAGCGGGTCTGGCGATGCGCTATGATCTATAGCTAAAGATGTACACTTTAATGCAGAGTCGGCAGTTTTATCCACCCCTGATGGCAAGAGCGGATAGCCAGCAATCTGCATTTCTCTTTGTATATTATAGAGTGCTACTTGCCCATTGGTCTGTGCGTCTGCCGAGCCAGTAGTCGCGCGTTTTTGCCCTTCAAACACTGACATCACTTGCGAAATCACCAAAGTTGCAATCAAACCAATCACTAAACCAATCATAATTTCAATCAAGCTAAATCCTGCTTGAGAGTTTCTGGAATATGCGTTATTCAATATCATTATTTACTCCCAGACTCTCTAATATTGGCAATGGTGCTGTAGCAATGTGCTGCAATCATAAAGCAAGGCGGTGTTGTTGCACTTGCTGCTGGCACTTGACCTGGTGCAGTCCAGCCTACAACCACCCTAAACTGACCTGGAGAGTTCACTGGGTCTGGTTGTACAACTGTGCGTAATCCTTGGGGCAATACTGCAGACATATCCTCATCAGCCACCAGATAGGTAGAAGAGGCCGCGTTGACTGGATCCGACCACATCAACCCTAATTTTTGTTGTGCTAGATAACTCGCATCAGCACGATATTTTGCATCGGACGTACTTTGCAGCATATTGGCTTGCAGCCCAACTAACGCGAGTATGCCCAATGAGAAAATTAGAATGGCAATGAGTGATTCTAAAATCACAACGCCGTGCTGTGCGCTATGTTGTGTGAATTTTTTTTGAGTTTTCATATGTGCTAAGCCTATGCTGGATTTGCCGGACATGCACGCGGATTAGAGTCACGTGCTAATTTGAGGTCACACATTTTAATGCTACCGCCAGTACTAATAAGCACGCGCATATTTCTAGCTTCCGCAGCTGACAACACTGAAGTGCTGATACCTAAGGTAACCGCCAAGAGTCCGTTAGAGGCAGGCACAGGGCTAGTCATTGCGCCTAGGCTATTAAATACAAAAGGCGCCGCATTAGTTGTTACTACAGTGATACTTGATGATGAGCCGTCTTTAGCAGATCGGCTTTGAATAGTAGTAGCATCATCAGTAGTTGGGCATGCGCCTGGCGTTGTTGGCTGCGTACATATAGTCCAAGTAGAGTTGGTGCCTCTTAAGTCAAATTGCACTGATGCATTACGTTTGACGGCTTCTGCTCTTGCTAGCTGTATTCCATTTTGTACAGATTCAGCCGCAGTGCGTATCTGAGAGTTTTTAATCATGGCATTAAAACTAGGGAAAGCAATCGACATTACAATGCTCAGCACAGCCACTGCTATCATCAACTCTACCAGAGAGAACCCAGTAGATTTAGCACTTTGAGGATTTGATATCACTGAAGACATTAGCAAGTGTCTCCTTTTTTAGCTATCCAACAGTCTCCTGCAGAACCCCATCCAGATCTCAAAGTAACCGTTTTTTTAGTGTTGGACTGATCGATGCTGTATGAGAAGTCTGACATTTCATTAACACCAGTAGCAGTGATGACATAAGCAGTCAAACCTAAACTACTTAGCGCATAGGTAAAGTGGTCTGTTGATGCCGGGTCACTTGCACCAGCATAAGTATGATTATCTTGAAAGAATTGCTCCAATTTAACGCGGCCATCAGAGAGACCCGATAGACCCTCTGCAATTTTGCTGCGGGTCACATAGTCACTATACGCAGGAATAGCTATACTCGCTAAAATAGCGATAATGGTGACCACAATCATTAACTCAACTAGCGTAAAGCCATTTTGGTTAACGCTGACTTTATTTTTATCTAATTGATTAGAGTTATTAACTTGATTTAGTTTTACGTTTACTAAGCTGCGCATTGCATTTCCCCTTTTGACTTATCTGCATCATGCGCAGTTACTTTGTCTATGTCTATGTATAGCCGACAATCGGCAAAGTTATTAGGATAAGCGGCAATTTACTTCTACTTAAATCAAACGAATCAAAGAAGTGCCATTGAAACAAGTTAAAAGGCAAAATATCAAGCAGCTGAGCTTTATGTTAAAATTCACTGAATAAATTTAGTTTTTATTAACCTCCTTAAATGTTCGTCGCGGTTTCCTTGAGATCTAGCAAATATATGAATAAATACAGTGTTCGAGTATTATTGTTTTTAGCAATGTGCTTTTCTCTAAATGCATGCGGCACCAAAGGCCCGTTGTATATTCCTGAACAGGAATATCCCCAAGCAGCACAAGCTAACAAATAACTTAATTTTAGTTTTTATTCACCTCCAACCTAATTAATAAGCCAATCCGTGAACTCTTTTACACTCAAAAACAATACACTACACGTTGAAAACGTATCACTTGCAAGTATTGCAGATGAATTTAACACGCCTTGTTACGTCTATTCAAAATCTGCACTGACTCAGGCTTTTGAGAACTTTAGTGCTGGATTTAAAGGCAGCGATCACTTGGTGTGCTTTGCGGTAAAAGCGAATCCTAGCTTAGCGATTTTAAATTTATTTGCTAAGCTTGGTGCAGGGTTTGATATTGTTTCTGGTGGTGAACTAGCACGCGTTTTAGCCGCTGGTGGTGACCCTAAAAAAATTGTATTTTCAGGTGTAGGTAAAACTGAGGCTGAAATGCAAGCAGCACTTAATGCGGGTATTTTTTGCTTTAACGTTGAGTCTGCCAGTGAATTGTTACGTTTGAATGATGTAGCGAGCTTTATGGGAAAAGTAGCACCAATATCACTACGCGTAAATCCTAACGTGGATGCTAAAACACATCCTTATATTTCTACTGGGCTGAAAAATAATAAATTCGGCGTGGCTTATGAGGATGCTTTAGACATCTATTTGCAAGCAGCCAAAATGAGTAACATCGCTATTCACGGTGTGGATTGCCATATAGGCTCACAAATTACTGAGCTATCACCATTCTTAGATGCTTTTGACCGTGTATTGTCTTTGGTTGATGCCTTAGCAGAAAATGGTATTGTTATTCAACACATTGATGCTGGCGGCGGCATTGGTATTTGTTATCACGATGAAACACCTCCTGAGTTCTCCGTATTTGCTACAGCCATGCGCGCTAAGCTTGGTAATCGTAAGGTTAAATTAGTCTTTGAACCTGGTCGTGCACTAGTAGGTAATGCAGGTGTTTTGCTAACTAAAGTTGAATATTTAAAACATACCGAATCAAAAAATTTCGCCATAGTAGATGCCGCCATGAACGACTTGATGCGCCCGGCTCTATACGATGCTTATCATGACATTCAAGCGGTTCAACCAAGAAAAGATGATACCGCAGCGCTGACGTATGAAATTGTTGGTCCTGTGTGTGAAAGTGGTGATTTTCTTGGCCATGATAGAACACTTGCGCTGGTTGAAGGCGATATACTCGCCATTATGTCGGCTGGCGCTTACGGCATGAGTATGTCTAGCAATTACAATACTAGGCCTCGTGCGGCTGAGGTTATGGTCGACGGCGACCAATGCCACCTTATTAGAAAACGTGAGCAAATTGTAGATTTATTTGCTTTAGAATCTTGCCTACCCTAAAGAACATCTTATTTATATTGCATAACCTATTAGCAAGGTGTAAATTTATGTTAAGAGCATTTAACTCTTAACATAAATCTTAAAACAGTTGCTTAGAATAGGGGAAAATATGAAAAAAGTTCTTTTAGTTTTGTCAGCACTATTAGCATTTGGCGCGATTTCTGCATATGCGGATGATGATGCACTACCTGAGATTGCACCCGTTGATGAAGTAGCGGCGCCTCCAATTGACGCGCCTGCAGTGGATGAAGGTAAATAGTTGATTAAGTATTTACTAAATGCCATGGAGTTTCAAATGAATAAATTAGCATTGCCTATTATGGCTTTAGTAATGTTATTTACTGCGGGTTGCGCTAGTAATGGAATTATCACTACTGAGTCATATACCGATGAGGGTGCAAATACTCCTTCCGTTGAAGCAAAAACTTCGAACCAAGGTGATTCATCTGACCCTTCCGCAACATTACCAGATATAACAGCTTATGATGAACCAGAAATCATTCCTTTAGATACCTCAATTAATAATAGTGAAGTGTCTAATAATGGCTCATCTGTTGAGGCAGAATTACCTGAAATTCCAGCTAATGAAGAACCAGAAATACCCGCTCTCGATATTCCAGCAAATGAATAATCATTTCAATTGTTGAAAAAAAAGCGAAGCACAAAATGCTTCGCTTTTTTATTGTAGTTTAAATGCTTAATCAAAAATTACAGTTTTATTAGCATATAACAAAATACGGTTTTCAATATGCCATCTCACCGCTTTAGATAACACTATACGCTCTAAATCACGGCCTTTTTGAATCAAGTCTTCGACCTGGTCACGATGAGAAATACGGTCGATATCCTGCTCAATAATTGGGCCTTCATCTAACACTTCGGTTACATAATGGCCTGTAGCGCCAATCAACTTAACGCCGCGTTCAAATGCGCGATGGTAAGGGCGCGCACCGATAAATGCAGGCAAAAATGAGTGATGGATATTAATAATTTGTTTAGGATAACGCGCGACAAACTCTGGCGATAATATTTGCATATAGCGCGCTAACACGATTAAATCAATTTCATACTGATCAAACAGAGCGAATTGCTGGGCTTCCGCTTCTGGTTTATTGTCTTTTCTAACTTCAACATAGTGAAAATCAACGCCGTAAAATTTGGCTAAAGATTCGGTATCTCTATGATTACTAATAATCAACGGAATATCACACACCAACTCACCATTTTTATGGCGGTGCAACAAATCCGCTAAACAATGGTCATACTGTGACACCATAATAGCAACGCGTAACGGCTTGTGTGAAAGCTTTAACTGCCACTCCATGCTAAAACGCTTTGCAATCTCGGCAAAATGCTGTTCGAAGTCAGCGGGCAAAAGGCTAAAGCCTGCCAAGTCCCACTCAACGCGCATTAAAAAGAGATTATTCTCAGCATCTTGGTGCTGATCGGCGTGCAGAATATTGGCATTATGCTGATATAAAAAATCAGCAATAGCTGCGACAATGCCTTTACTATCTGGGCAAGTAATGAGTAAGGTTGCCGTATTTTTAGCGGCAGAGTTTTTTACAGTAATATTATTCATATTTTAAGCATGCTTGAATTTTAAGCGCACCCTTATTTAGGTTAATATATGCATTATACCTTAAGTGAATTTAATGATTAAAAAGTGTGTATGGTAAATAACGATACTGAAATCAAAACCTCAGCAGCTATTTTGTTAGCTAATCCGCGCGGCTTCTGCGCTGGGGTTGATCGCGCTATTATTATTGTTGAGCAAGCATTAGAAAAATTTGGTGCGCCAATTTATGTGCGCCATGAAGTAGTGCATAACAAATTTGTAGTGGACGAGCTTCGTAGCAAAGGTGCCGTATTTGTTGAAGAGTTAGATGAAATACCAACAGGCAGCACGGTAATTTTCAGTGCGCATGGTGTGTCTAAAGCCGTCCGGGCCGAGGCAGAATCGCGAGGATTAAGCGCTTTTGATGCTACCTGCCCACTGGTGACAAAAGTGCATATTGAAGTGGCTAAAATGCGCGCCGCCAATATGGAAATCGTTATGATTGGTCATAAAGGCCATCCTGAGGTAGAAGGTACCATGGGGCAAGTTGAAGGAAGTGCAGGCATTTACTTAGTAGAAACGCCTGAAGATGTTGCTAGCTTAACGGTTAACAATCCACTCATGTTGGCTTATGTTACACAAACTACGCTTTCTATTGATGATGCATCTTTAGTGATTAATGCTTTAAAAGCTAAGTTTCCAGAAATTAATGCGCCTAAAAGTGATGACATTTGTTACGCCACACAAAACCGCCAAGATGCCGTTAAAATCATGGCTAAAGATTGTGATCTCGTTATTATTGTAGGCTCGCCCAATAGCTCTAATTCAAATCGTTTACGCGAAGTGGCCGAACATCAAGGCGTTGAAGCTTATATGGTTGATAACGCTACCTACTTAAAAGCGGAGTGGCTTATTGGCAAGAAAAAGATTGGCGTTTCGGCAGGCGCATCTGCACCAGAAGTGCTGGTTAACGAAGTGATTGCTGAGTTACAGCAACTTGGTGCAAGCAATGTGCAAGAGTTACAAGGTGTGATTGAAAGCGTGGTGTTTCAACTACCCAAGAATTTAATGCAAGCCCAGAAAGCCCAATAACAAACTTACGCAATTATCTTTTCCCATTTAATATGTTTAAAACCCCCATCTCTGCTTTGGTATTAATCCACACTAAGGACTTGCAAGTACTCATTATGGAGCGTGCCGACAAGGCAGGCTATTGGCAGTCCGTCACTGGTAGCTTAGAGCTAGGTGAAACTCCACGCGAGGCTGCTATTCGGGAAGTGCATGAAGAAACTGGTTTAGATGCGAAAAAATATGATTTTCAAGATTGGCAAGTATCAAATGTGTATGAGATTTACCCTCACTGGCGGCATCGCTATGCGCCAGATGTATCGCACAGTACTGAACACTTATTTGGTTTAGAACTTCCTTCGCCAGTGCCTATAAAATTAGCACCAAACGAGCATGTTCGCTATGAATGGGTCGACTGGCGTGAAGCTGCAAAACGTGTTTTTTCATGGACAAATGTGGACGCCTTAAAAAGATTAGGTGAACGACATCAATTAAAGTTATAGAATTAGCGCTTTCTGACACACAAGCAAGCCTGAAAGAAATTTAAGGTCATTATTATGCAAATAGCCCCAGTCAAATTCGAAAAATTTCAAGCCGCTGAAGACGCTGACTGTCAGCGTAGAATTATTGCCGCAAAAGAAAAACTTGGTAAACGTTTGGTGATTTTAGGTCACCATTACCAAAATGAGAGCGTTTATCGCCATGCCGATTTTACTGGTGATTCGCTAAAACTATCACGCTATTGTGAAACGTTAGATGCAGAATTTATTGTTTTTCTAGGCGTGCACTTTATGGCGGAAGTGGCTGACATTTTAAGCCGCCCAGATCAAATCGCCATTCTGCCTGACCTTGCTGCAGGCTGCTCTATGGCGGATATGGCAAACCTTGCCAAGGTTGAACGCAGCTATCGCGAACTGAGTAAAGTACTCAATTTCGACGAAACCATTACACCAGTCACTTACATTAACTCTGCTGCAGACTTAAAAGCTTTTTGTGGTGAGCACGGCGGCATTGTGTGCACCAGTACTAATGCGCCAAAAATATTGGAGTGGAGCTTTAAACAACGAGGAAAAGTATTGTTTTTCCCAGACCAAAATCTAGGTAGATGGTCTGGCTACAAAATGGGCATACCGCTTGAAGAAATGCCGATTTGGGATCCTGACCAACCAATGGGTGGTTTAACAGAAGAGCAAATAAAAAACGCAAAAATATTGCTATGGAAAGGCCACTGCGCGGTACATCAAATGTTCCGCCTACAAAATATTACAAAATTCCGTGCAGAACATCCTGATGGTATTGTCATTTCCCATCCTGAAGCGCCATTTGAAGTATGCCAAAATTCTGATTATGTAGGCTCGACTGAATATATTCTAAAAACGGTTTCTGACGCGCCAGCCAATACTAAATGGCTGGTGGGTACTGAGTTAAACTTGGTCAACCGCCTCGCTGACCAAATGAAACCGCAAGGTAAATTAGTACAATTCATGAGCCACGTGGTATGTGAATGTTCGACGATGGCGAGGATTGACCCGCAACATTTAGCTTGGGTGCTGGAAAACTTGGTGGATGGTAATGTAGTTAACCAAATCAAAGTACCCGCGCACGAGGCTAAACTTGCTAAATTAACCCTTGATAGGATGCTACAAGCATCATAGCTGTCATTCCCGCGTAGGCGGGAATCTAGGCAACCATCCATCTAATCTGGATTCCCGCCTACGCGGGAATGACGAAAAAAGAAAGTTTTTATGCCGTGTCAACTCTGCCAACCTAGCCAATTTCCTATTCTCTGGCAAGATGATTTCTGTCGTGTAGTGCTACTTAACGATGAAGATTATCCTGCGTACTGTCGCGTGGAGTTAATCGAGCACATTAAAGAAATGACAGATTTACCACCTGATCTGCGTGCGCGCATGATGAAAACGGTATTTGCTGTAGAAACGGCGCTTAGAGAAGTGTTCAATCCCGATAAGATTAATTTAGCCAGTTTGGGCAACAAAACACCACACTTGCATTGGCATGTAATTCCACGTTTTGAAAATGACAAGCACTTCCCAAACTCTCACTGGGGTGAAGCTATGCGAGATAGCAACGCGATTGCGCTTGATGAAATTACCATTAAGAAGTTGGCTGAAAAAGTAAGCGCACTCATCAAGTGCGCGTTAGATTCTACCAATGCTTAAAAACTAAATCGCAAGACGCTCCACCACTTTACCGTTGATTAAATGGCTTTCAATAATCTCGTCAATATCAGCGTTATCCACAAAAGTGTACCAAATTGCTTGCGGATAAATCACCAATAACGGCCCTTCTCCGCAGCGATCTAGACAACCAGCGCGATTGATGCGCACTTTGCTTTGACCAATTAAACCCAGTTTTTTAATGCGCGATTTCATATGGTCAAATGCGGCTTCTGCGCCTTTATCCATGCAACAAGCGGTGCCATCAGCGCGCTGATTGAGGCAAAAAAATACATGGTGTTCAAAATAGTTGGTCATAATTTTCACATTAAATTTACATTAGATATTGACGCGAGCCATTAAGATTTTGCATTTATGCAAGGCATTTGAGCGCAGACAGTACACCAAGTACGGCAAGCGAAAATAACGCCGCAAAAAGCAAAAGATAATGGCGTTTTACTCAGTAGCGAGACTATCTTCTTTAGTAAACGTCCAAGTGCGCGTAATACTTAAAATATCCACTTCTTTGTGCATATCATCTGAGAATCTCGAGTAAGGTGCCGCGAGCTCCACAATATGTTTGGCTGCTTCATCCAGCACTTTATGTCCTGAACTGCGATTTATTTCAACCGATTCAATCGAGCCATCGGCCTTAATAGAAACAGTCATTTGTAATTGACCATACATTCTCAGGTTTTTAGCCGCTTCAGGATAGTTCAGATTTCCAACTTTTTCAACTTTCTGGCGCCAGGACTCCACATAAAGAGCATAGCTATACTTTTGCGCTCTTGCGCCAATAAATTTGCGTTTCGGACGTTTTTGATAATCATCCTGCTGTTTTGCAATGATTGCTTCAAGCCTATCCATTTCTAAAGCAGCCGCAGTTAAATCGCTCATATCAAGCTTCTTATTAGGAGTTTCTTGGTTTCCCGTATCGGCTTCTTTTGCAGCCGCTTTTTCCACAGGGGCTGACTCTATTTTTTTGGTTGATTGCAACTGCGTCATTAATTCTTGCGCTTGTTTTTCTAAGTCCGCTACATGCTTTTGCTCTTTTGTTTCTTCCGCCGTAATTTTGGCGGCTTTCTTGCCTGTCTTCGCCTCGGCCATAGGCTTCACAGTAAACTCTGTGTTTTGCTGCTTATTAGAAGGCAACGCAGATTTCATTTTGCGATTTTGGTCAGTATTACCCCCGCGATCCAAATCGGCCTGCGCCAGCACATCGGCTTTGTCTGGTTTTGTGAGTGTTTTGGCATTCACCAGCATGACTTCTAAGGTTGGTAAATTATCTTTGAATTTTTTAAGCTCTGGCTCGAAATGAATGCTCAGAATAATTGCATGAACAATTACTGAGATCCAAATAGCTTTAGCCATCACACTCATCGCTTGCGCTTTAGCGACGAGTGAATCCACAGTGCTATTTTGTTTTTTCTTAATGGATTTAGCCAAGTTCTAATCTACCAAAATCTAATGTTTAAGCACTTATTTAATTGCATCTAATATTTTTTGATGCACGCCACCAAAGCCGCCATTACTCATCACTAATACATAATCACCCGGTTGTGCAGCCTTAGCAATGGCTGCCACCATTGTATCCAAATCTTCATAAACTGAGGCTTTGTCTTTGATAGCCGATAAAGCCTCATCCGCATCCCAGCCTAAATTTGCACCATAACAAAATACTAAATCAGCCTCTTTCAAACTGGCGGGTAATGCATTTTTCATTACGCCTAATTTCATCGTGTTAGAGCGCGGTTCTAACACGGCTAATATGCGCGCTTTACCCACCTTGCTGCGTAAGCCTGCCACCGTGGTTTCAATCGCCGTTGGGTGATGCGCAAAATCATCATAAACAGTAATGTCGTTCACCACGCCTTTGATTTCCATGCGGCGTTTTACATTTTTAAACTCACCTAATGCTTCAATCGCTATGCAGGGTGCAACACCCACATGGCGCGCTGCGGCTATCACCGCCAGCGCATTCATGCGGTTGTGTTCGCCGAGTATATCCCAGCTTAAATTACCTTGACGTTCACCTTTAAAAACCACGTCAAAACGACCTTGCGCATCGACATTATGAATTTCCCAGCCATCAGCTGAGCCAAAGTACTCCAGATTACTCCAGCAACCTTTATCAATGACACGCTGCAAGCTTTCCTGCTTGTTAGTCACTACCAAGCCTTGTTGCGGGACTGTTCTAACGAGATGATGGAACTGCTTTTCAATCGCCGCTAAATCGTCAAAAATATCAGCGTGGTCAAACTCAAGGTTATTGAGTACCGCTGTGCGTGGGCGGTAATGGACGAATTTAGAGCGTTTATCGAAGAAAGCCGTGTCGTATTCATCGGCCTCAATGACAAAAAATGGGGAGATGCTGTTTTTGTCTTGCTTAGTGACTTGTGGCAAACGCGCAGAAACCCCAAAATTCTCAGGCACGCCGCCTATCAAAAAGCCAGGCGCTAAACCTGCGTATTCCAACACCCAAGCCAACATAGAACTCGTCGTCGTTTTACCATGCGTGCCTGCCACAGCAAGCACCCACTTGCCTTGCAACACATTCTCCGCCAACCATTGCGGGCCTGAGATATACGGCAAGCCTTGATTTAAAATCTCTTCCATCAATAGATTACCACGTGAAACCACATTACCAATCACATAAATATCAGGATTTAGTTTGGTTTGGTCGGGCGAAAAACCTTCAATCAACTCAATGCCTTGCGCCTCAAGCTGTGTGCTCATAGGCGGATAAACGTTTTCATCACAACCTGTGACCCGATGCCCTTCCTGCTTTGCCAGCACAGCAATGCCGCCCATGAATGTACCGCAAATACCTAAAATGTGAATGTGCATATTATTTATTTTCTTAACTCAAATTCGGCGCTAACCAGCGCTCCAAATATTCTTTAGACAAGTTTCTACGTTTTGCCATGCCCTCTAATTGATCTGTGCCAATTTTATCTACACTGAAGTATTTGGCGTCTTTGTGCGCAAAATAAAAACCTGAAACGGCAGCAGCGGGCTGCATGGCGAATGACTCAGTCAGCGTCATGTCGATTTCATCGCATTGCAATTGTTTGAACATATCAGCCTTAACCGTGTGGTCTGGGCAAGCGGGGTAACCTGGGGCAGGCCTGATGCCTTGGTATTGCTCTTTAATTAGCGCAACAACCGCCAGTTTCTCATCCGCGGCATAAGCCCAAAAGTCGGTGCGGATTCGCTCGTGCATGTACTCAGCAAAGGCTTCGGCTAATCGGTCAGCTAGCGATTTGAACATAATTCCGCTATAGTCATCTTGCGCATCTATAAAGCGTTTTTCGATTTTTTCTGTGCCTAAACCTGCGGTTACGGCAAATAAGCCTACGTAATCTGCAATGCCTTTCGGTGCTACAAAATCACTTAGACATTGATTGGGGCGTGGCACGCCATTAATCACTGGCTTTACGCTTTGCTGGCGCAACCCGTAAAAAGTAAATGCCACTTGATTACGTGTTTCATCGGTATAGATTTCAATATCATCGTCATTCACTGTGTTGGCGGGCATAAGGGCGATGACGCCGTTTGCACTTAACCAACGACCATCGATAATTTTTTTCAGCATGTCTTGCGCTTCGGCAAACACTTTAGTGGCAGCGTCACCAACGACCTTATCACTCAAAATCGCAGGATATGCACCTGCTAAATCCCACGTTTGGAAAAAAGGACCCCAATCGATGTATTTGGCAATTAAGCTTAAATCAATGTTTTTAAACACGCGACGACCAATAAATTTCGGTTTTACTGGTGCAAACTCACCTGTAAAGCTCAAAGTCATTTTGTTTTTACGGGCATCAGCAAGTGTGAGTAACGGCACACCTTTTTTGTTGGCGTGCTGAGTGCGTACTTTTTCGTAATCGGCTTGAATCTCGGCTAAATAGGCGCCGCGCGTTTCTGGTGTGAGCAGATTTTGCATCACTGAAACTGAGCGTGAGGCATCTGGCACATACACAATTGGGCCGTCGTAATATGGCGCAATTTTAACTGCAGTATGTGCGCGTGAGGTGGTCGCACCGCCAATTAATAGCGGCATTTTCATGTCTTTAAAATATGGGTCGCGCTGCATTTCTCTAGCGATGTGCGTCATTTCCTCTAAACTTGGCGTAATTAAACCGCTCAGGCCAATAATGTCCGCATTTTCTGCTTTTGCCATGGCTAAAATCTCGGCCGCTGGCACCATCACGCCCATATTCACTACTTCAAAGTTATTACACTGCAATACGACAGAAACAATGTTTTTGCCAATATCGTGCACATCACCTTTAACGGTGGCAATAACCATTTTGCCTTTTGGCTTAGCGACGATACCTGTACGTTTTTCGTCCGCCGCTTTTTCAGCTTCAATAAACGGAATGAGGTGCGCTACCGCTTGCTTCATCACACGGGCGGATTTCACGACTTGCGGCAAGAACATCTTACCTTGCCCAAATAAATCACCCACCACATTCATGCCAGCCATCAGTGGGCCTTCAATCACGTGAATAGGTCTGCCGCCACTTGCTTTAACTGCAGCGCGTGCTTCTTCAGTGTCTTCTACGATAAATTCAGTAATGCCGTGCACCATCGCGTGGCTGAGGCGCTTTTCAACGGACACAGGCGCGTCTGGTGACCCGCGCCATTCAAGCGTTGCGGCTTCTTTTTTGCCGCCTGCCACCAATGTGCCTGCAATTTCAATCAAGCGTTCAGTGGGCGCTAATAGGTTGTCAGGGTCTGTAATGCGATTTAGCACTACATCCTCTACACATTTTTTTAGTTCGGGAGCAAGGTCATCATATACGCCCATCATGCCTGCGTTAACAATACCCATGGTCATGCCTGCTTTAATGGCATGATATAAAAATACGGTATGAATCGCTTCGCGCGCAGGATCGTTGCCGCGGAAACTGAAACTCACGTTTGAAACGCCGCCTGAAATTTTGGCATGCGGTAAGTTTTGTTTAATCCAACGCGTGGCCTCAATAAAATCAACGGCGTAGTTGTTGTGCTCTTCAATACCTGTGGCGATAGCAAAAATATTCGGGTCGAAAATAATGTCTTCTGGCGGAAAATCCATGCCAACCAATAAATCATAAGCGCGTTTGCAAATTTCAATTTTACGGGCATAAGTATCGGCTTGGCCTTTTTCATCAAACGCCATCACAATCACAGCGGCGCCGTAGCGACGGCAAAGTTTAGCTTGGCGTAAAAATTCTGCCTCGCCTTCTTTCATCGAGATTGAGTTCACAATAGACTTGCCTTGCACGCACTTCAAACCCGCCTCAATCACCGACCATTTACTTGAATCAATCATAATCGGCACGCGTGCAATATCAGGCTCACTAGCAATTAAATTGAGAAAATTCGTCATGGCTTTAACGGCATCGAGCATGCCTTCGTCCATATTAATGTCGATAATTTGCGCGCCGTTTTCTACCTGCTGACGCGCGACAGAAAGCGCTTCATCGTACTGCTCGTTAATAATCATGCGGGCAAAGGCTTTACTACCCGTCACGTTGGTGCGTTCACCTACGTTAACAAATAAAGAGTCCTCATCAATCACAAAAGGTTCAAGACCAGCAAGGCGCGTGTTGGGCGCGATTGTTGGCACTTGGCGCGGAGGAATATCTTTAATCGCCTCGTAAATCGCCGCAATATGCGGTGGCGTAGTACCGCAACAACCACCTGCAATATTAACGAAGCCGCTGGTGGCAAACTCTTTTACAAGACTTGAGGTGACATCTGGTGTTTCATCAAAACCTGTATCTGACATCGGATTTGGTAAGCCCGCATTAGGGTAAATGCAAACAAAGGTATCGGCGATTTTTGAAAGCTCTTCAGCATAGGGGCGCATTAAGGTTGCACCTAAAGCGCAGTTTAATCCAATCGTGAGCGGCTTTGCATGGCGTACCGAGTTCCAAAAAGCAGTAACCGTTTGGCCAGACAGAATACGACCTGAAGCATCAGTTACTGTACCTGAGATCATAATGGGCATTTTGTAACCAACTTCTTCAAAAAACGCATCAATGGCAAATAAAGCTGCTTTGCAATTAAGCGTATCAAAGATAGTTTCGACCATTAAAATATCCGCACCGCCTTCGACTAAACCTCGCGCTTGCTCTAAGTAAGCGTTTACTAACTGATCAAAACTTACATTTCGCGCGGCGGGGTCATTCACATCTGGCGAAATGCTGGCAGTTTTAGGCGTAGGGCCAAGCGTGCCCGCCACAAAGCGCGGTTTATCTGGGGTGCTGTATTTATCACACGAGGCTTTAGCCAGCTTGGCGGCCTGCACGTTCATCTCATACACTAGGTGCGCCATATGGTAATCATCTTGCGCCACGCTGGTAGCACCAAAGGTATTGGTTTCAATAATATCCGCACCTGCAGCTAGATATTTTTCGTGAATTTCTTGAATAATATGTGGCTGAGTTAACGTCAGCAGTTCGTTATTGCCTTTAACAAACAACTCTCGCTCACCTGCTGGGGCTTTAAAGTCAGTAAACTGCGTACCCCGATAATCGGCTTCTGTCAGTTTGTATTGCTGAATCATGGTACCCATTGCACCATCTAAAATGAGAATACGCTGTTGAAGCAGACTTCGCAGTTGTAATTCAGTTGGGGAGATGGCTAGCATATTGTTTGATTAATAAATTGATTGAATTGTGCGTATTTTACCATGCTAATGCTTGCCACTGGCGAGGCTAATAGCGCCAATCTTAGCTTCTAACTATAAGGGTGTAAAGATTGCGATTTTATTCGCTTTTCCTTTTACGCTAGTTGATTCTAACTGCCTAAATTCCTCTGCATCACCCACGGCTTTGCGCGTAGTTTCAGAAACTAATATCTCACACCCCATAGTTTTTGTTAGGGTTTCAAGACGACTGGCTAAGTTCACAGTATCACCAATCGCCGTATAATCAAGCCGAATATTGGCGCTGCCAATATTGCCTATTACGGCATCACCCGTATGAATACCGATACCAATATGAAGGGCAGACTGACCATTATTTGCACGTATTACATTTAGATTTTTAAGCTCGACTAGCATTTGTTTTGCACACAGCACAGCATTACTTGCATGCTGCTCATCAGAAAATGGTGCGCCGAAATAGGCCATTAAACCGTCACCTATAAACTTATCTAAGGTACCGCCATGACGGAACACGGCCTCTACCATCACCGTATGATATTCATTCAGCATACTCACCACTTGCGCTGGTGTGAGTTGCTCAGACATTGCGGTAAAGTCACGAATATCGCTAAACAACACGGTAATTGTGCGCGACTCTGGCTCGGCATTCTCTGCGCTTTCTAGCAGGCGCTGCACCACGTTGGGCGAAAAATATCGGCCTAATTTTTCGCGGCTACGCGTTTCCCTAAGGATACGCTGCAAAAGATTGCCGACTCTATTCACCATAAAGTGTGCGCCTGCACCAAGCAAGAGTAACAATATTGGCGCAGTTTCTGATGAAACCACAGATAATCCAGCATGTTGTACTAGCAAGAATAGCGCGCATGCTGAGGCTAATGTGACAATCCAAATCAGTCTTGGTGTAAGCGACATGGCGGCTAATAGTATGCATAAGGAATAAGCCACACCAGTGACTGTGGCGGCTGCACCTGGTGAAAAAGACAATGGCACTGCTTGCCATTGCAGCCAAAAAATAATCGGCACATCAATTAATGCTAAAGATAGACCTGCAATTTCGCGCGCTTTGTTGATGCGCCACATGGCAAGCCATAACACAGCAGCAATCAAGCCATAGAGTGCGAGAGTTGGTAAAGTCGCCTGCCAGTCGGATAGTCCAAGCACCAATGCCTGCCAAGCTGAAAGTGCCAGCATGACGGAAACAGCTGCTAAACGAAGCGTGGCTATCCACCAAGCATTATTCTTACGCTCTTCTAGCAGGCTGGTTTGCCAACTCGTATCTAGCGTTTGTGTGGAGTAGCCCAGCAGATTTAACATATTTATTGCTTTTGTTTCGTCGATGTAAGTGAAACAAGGCGTGAAACAATCAGCGCCATATACATTAAGCCGATAAACATTTGAAATATGCCAACGATTTTTGTCACGGGATGCACGATCATAATATCGCCATAGCCAGTGCTGGATAAAATGGAAAAACTTAAAAACATCAGCTCTAGCCATGTGCGTGGCTCATTTGGATTTGAGCCGCCAACTATGCTACCTGGGTAAACATACTGACACACCGAGTAAATCAGCGCAAAACCCCAAGCCAACACGGTAAATGTAGCAGCCGCTGCAAACAATTCATCACTAGTAAGTACATCATCGTTAAACATATACAAAATCAAGCCAATGGACGTATAAAAATACATCGCACTTTCTAACAATTGTGCCCATATAAAATAGTTTACATTACCTGTAATCACGTAAATAACCGTCAATGAAATCGCTGGTATCGCCAACATCCAAGCAATCCAGTTAAGTGCTGGGCTTCGATTCACTACCCATACGGCTAAGGACAATGCGGCCACGTTAAAACAACTAAAAATTGCTTGGTTAAACTTAACCGTTTCTAACATTGGGTGAATAATAATGCTGACAAGCTGCACAAATAGCAGAAGTCCAGATGGGTGCTTTGCTAAAGTGCGAATGATTTTTTTCATACCATTTCTCTTATGCCTTGTCGCCACGCCTATACTGCACAGCCTCTGCAATATGCGCTGGTTTAATGGCATCATCGCCTGCTAAATCGGCAATGGTACGGGCGACTTTTAAAATGCGGTGATAAGCACGCGCCGACAAACTCAATCTACTGATAGCTTGTTTGAGCAACTGCAACCCAGCTTCATCGGTCACACAAAACTGTTCTATTTCTTTGGTGCCGAGGAGATTATTAGGCTTGCCTTGTCGGCTGATTTGTTTTTTTCTAGCTGCCTCTACTCTTAATCTTATTGATTGTGAGTGTTCACTTACACTTGCCTGAGTAAGCTCATCATCGCTGAGCGCAGGCACTTCGATGTGGATGTCGATGCGGTCTAATAAAGGGCCAGAGATTTTGGCTTTGTAGCGCGACACTTGGTCAGGCGTGCAGCGGCATTTATTATTGTGATGCCCCAAATAGCCACATGGGCAAGGATTCATAGCCGCTATTAATTGAAAATTCGCTGGAAAGTCTGCTTGTCTAGCCGCGCGAGAAATTGTAATGCGACCACTCTCAAGTGGCTCGCGAAGTACTTCTAGTACTTTGCGGTCAAACTCTGGCAACTCATCCAAAAACAATACGCCATGATGCGCCAAGCTAATTTCACCTGGGCGCGGAATACCACCGCCGCCCACTAGCGCTACTGCCGATGCCGTATGGTGCGGCGCTCGATAGGGTCGGCGTTTCCAGTTTTCTAATTTGTAGTTACCGTTGAGTGATTGTATAGCGGCTGACTCCAAGGCTTCTGATTCAGTCATTTCTGGCAATATGCCTACGAAACGTGAAGCCAACATACTTTTACCTGTGCCAGGTGGCCCACTCATAATCACGCTGTGCGAGCCTGCTGCGGCTATTTCCAGTGCGCGCTTTGGCATACTTTGCGCTTTTACATCACTAAAATCTGGATAATTTACTTCATGCACATAGTCAGTTGATTCTAATTGCATTAACGCAGTATGCCCACTCAAATGCGCACATACTTCTAACAGTGAATTTGCTGGGTAAATGATGGCCTCTTTGACCAGCGCCGCTTCTGCCGCACTACTTTGAGGCAAAATAAATGCACGCTTTTGATGCGTGCTATTATTTTGCACATTAGCAGCGTCACGCATCATGCTAGAAGTCATTGCCAATGCACCACGAATCGGTCGCAACTCGCCCGTTAATCCTAGCTCACCAGCAAACTCATAACGCGCTAATGGCTCAGTTGGAATTTGGCCACTGGCAGCTAATATACCTAAAGCAATTGGTAAATCATAGCGCCCACTCTCTTTGGGTAAGTCTGCTGGTGCCAAATTGACGGTGATTCTTCTTGCTGGAAATTCAAATTGTGCAGTCTGTAAGGCTGCACGCACGCGGTCTTTGCTTTCTTTCACCTCAGCTTCTGGCAAACCTACAATGGCAAACTGGGGCAAGCCATTGGCCAAATGCACCTCAACCACCACCTCTGGCGCATCCATACCATTTAGAGCACGGCTATATAAAACCGCAAGACTCATTATTTATTCTTTTGTAGAGTGTCTAGCTCAGCTAATTTCGCCTCAAGCTGACTGAGCTTTTCACGCGTATTACGTAAAACCTCTGCCTGCACATCAAATTCTTCACGAGAAACCAGCTCCATTTTGGTGAATGCGCCCTTTAATAGTGCATGAATATTCTTTTCCGCATCACCTAAGGGCGAGTCTTTTATCATCTCTTTGATTTTATTAGATATTTCATTTAATTTATCTGTGTTAATCATATCTATTCCTTATTGTTAAGTTCTAGTTTATCAGGTTTTATCGTATTTATACATAAAGTGGCAGACCGTTATAATATTTTCATCCCATTGATTTTATTGAATATTTATATTGGCACGCACTTTGCTTATGCTACATAGAATATTATTTATTTATTCTTTACATTCTAAGGGGAAAGCAATATGCGTAAGTCATTATTATCACTTGCAGTTTTAAGTGCATTAACTATTCCAACATTATCATTTGCTGAAGATGCTGCACCTGCAGTTGCAGTTCCAGATTGGACGTTCCCAATGAGTGTTGGCGTTGTTAGTGACTATGTATTTCGTGGTCAATCACAATCATGGGGAAAACCATCTTTACAAGCTTCTTTTGAGGCTGATCACACATCAGGTTTTTACGCTGGATTGTCTGCAGAAAGTGTTTCTGATAAATGGTTGCCCGGCGCAACACTAGAAACTGATCTTTATGCGGGCTTCCGCAATAAAATACCATCAACTGAAATTGGCTATGATATTGGCGGTATCTAC
This sequence comes from Burkholderiales bacterium, assembly GCA_038327905.1. GTDB lineage: Bacteria > Pseudomonadota > Gammaproteobacteria > Burkholderiales > Methylophilaceae > Methylotenera. The sequence goes on along the minus strand of JBBQLN010000003.1, from coordinate 66,610 downwards.
TACGCATACCCAGGTGCTGATTGGGATCAGTCAGTTTTTGCTGGTACTAATAGTAATAGCTTAAATACTTTCGAAGTTTATGGTGCGCTTAGTTACAAGTTTTTATCAGTTAAAGCGGGTCGCACGCTAACTGAATACTTCGGTTGGAACAATAACAACTCTGGTGTCGGAAGTGGCTTTGCTAACGATCTTACAGCTGGTGTAAAACCAGGTGGAAGTACTAAAGGTTCTTATTTTTACGAAGCTAATGCTGCATATGAAGTTTTGCCTACGTGGACAGTTAGCGGTCAGTTAGGCAGGCAAGTTGTTGCGGATGCTGTTGGCTTAGATCTTACTTATTACAAAGTTGGCGTGAGCAAAGCATTCTCCTCTGGTTGGACAGTAGGTGGCTTTTACTCAGGTACAAATGAGCCAGCAGCCTATAAAGATTTCGCGAGTTTATCTAACAGCGGTGGCACATCAGATGTCGCTAAAGATCAAGTTTTTGTAACAGTATTTAAAAGTTTTTAATAGTTAATTTTTCCGTAAATTGGATAAATAAATTAAATCTTATTTATCCAAAACTCTACTCAACTAGGAGACACACATGAAATTTGTATCCGCAATTATCAAGCCATTTAAGCTTGACGAAGTGCGCGAAGCCCTTTCAAATATAGGGGTTCAAGGCATTACAGTAACTGAAGTAAAAGGCTTTGGTCGTCAAAAAGGCCATACTGAGCTATATCGTGGCGCAGAATACGTAGTAGATTTTTTACCTAAAGTAAAATTAGAAGTCGCTATTGATGACGATTTATTAGACCAAGTGATTGAAGCGATAGAAAAATCAGCAGCTACAGGCAAAATTGGTGACGGTAAAATTTTTGTGACCAATCTAGAACAAGCAATTCGCATTCGCACGGGTGAAACCGGCGTTGAAGCGCTATAAGGGGATGATAATGAAAAAACTACTTTCGATGTTTGCGCTAGTGAGTGCACTAGGGCTTGGTTTTACAGCAAATACATATGCTGATGATGCTGCAGCAATGCCAGAAGCTGCACCCACTACTGAAATGGCAACGCCAGAAGCTGCGCCTGTTGCAGATGTTGCAGCGCCTGCTCCTGTGGCCGCACCTGTTGCAGCTGAAGCAGCACCTGCTGCAGCGACAGCCGCGCCAGTGCCCAACAAGGGTGATACTGCTTGGATGATTGTTGCTACTGTATTAGTTTTAATGATGTGCGTACCTGGTTTAGGCTTGTTCTACGGTGGTATGGTTCGCCAAAAGAACATGCTTTCAGTACTGATGCAAACATTCATGATCACTTGCGTACTCGGTGTTCTTTGGGCGCTTTACGGTTACAGCGTTGCATTTACTGAAGGTAATGCATATTTCGGTGGATTTACTCGCGCATTTTTAAAAGGTATCACGCCAGATTCAAATGTAGCTACATTCAGTAAAGGTGTTGTGATTCCTGAATATATCTATATGTGCTTCCAATTAACTTTCGCTGTTATCACGCCAGCATTGATTGTTGGTGCTTTTGCTGAACGTATGAAGTTCTCTGCAATCTTGTTCTTTATGGTGTTATGGTTCACATTCTCATACTTACCAATTGCTCACATGGTATGGTTCTGGGCGGGTCCTGATGCTTATACTTCAGCAGACGCGGCAACTGCGGCAACTGCTACTGCAGGCTTCATCTTCCAAAAAGGTGCTCTTGACTTTGCTGGTGGCACTGTAGTGCATATTAATGCGGGTATTGCTGGTTTAGTAGGTGCTTTAGTATTAGGTAAACGTGTTGGTTTAGGTAAAGAATCAATGGCGCCTCACAGCGTGACTTTAACCATGGTTGGTGCTGCATTATTGTGGGTGGGTTGGTTTGGTTTCAACGTTGGTTCAAACTTAGAAGCGAGTGGTTTTGCTACTCTAGTTTTTGCAAATACCTTACTTGCTACTTGTGCAGCGGCTTCATCATGGATGTTTACTGAATGGTTCTTAAAAGGTAAGCCTTCAATGTTAGGTGCTGCCTCTGGTGCGATTGCTGGTTTAGTGGCTGTTACACCTGCTTGTGGCTTCATTGGCCCTATGGGTGCGATTGTTTTAGGCTTATTGGTTTCACCACTATGCTTCACATTCGTTACTAAAGTTAAATCTATGATGGGTTATGACGATTCATTAGATGTATTTGGTGTGCACTGTGTTGGTGGTATCTTTGGTGCTTTAAGTACTGGTATCTTAGTGAACCCAGCTCTAGGTGGCACTGGTGTATATGACTACGTTGCTAACGCTGTTGCTCCATACGACATGGCTGCTCAAATGACTGCTCAAGCATGGGGTGTAGGTACTACTTTAGTTTGGTCGGGTGTAGTTGCATTCATTGCTTACAAAGTAGTAGATGTATTAATTGGTCTACGTGTAAGCGAAGAAGTTGAACGTGAAGGCTTAGATACAACAGAGCATGGTGAGCGTGCTTATCATATGTAATTGAGTTAAGTTAGCTTTAGTAAAGTTAACTTACAGCTCTCAAAAACGGACGCTTTTGCGTCCGTTTTTATTTATACTGCATCTACAATTAGGTATAAATATAAAATACTTCAATAAAACCACTTGACAGATAAAACTAAATAACTAATTATGTAGTTATGAAAGAAATTAAAACAATTCCTGACGAATGGCAGAACATTGCCCACTTGTTTATCGCGCTTGGTGATGCGCATAGACAGCGCATTCTATTGGCATTTGAAAAAGAAGAGCGACTTAATATTTTACAAATTGCTGCGGCTTCAACATTAAGTAGAACAGCTGTAACACACCATCTAAAAATTCTGCATCAAAGTGGCGCACTACAAAGTGAAAAAGTTGGTAAAGAAGTATATTTTTGGGTGAATAAAAGCTTAATGACTAGCGCCATAAAAGGCGTGTTGCATTATATTGAAACCAAAATTTAAAAATAAGTAACATTAAAAAAGCTAGGGAGAGCTGAATGTTGGCCAAGAGTTTACGATTTATTTGCAAAATTCTGTTTCGCGTTCAAGTGCGCGGACTAGAGAACGTACCTGCAGAAAACAGGCTGCTCATCGTTGCCAATCATGAGTCTTTTTTAGATGGCTTACTACTTGGCTTGTTTTTACCTAAAAGAGCCACCTTTGTTGTGCATACCTCCGTACTAAAGAAATGGGCATTTAGACAAGCATTACGTTTAACGCCGCATTTGGCAGTTGACCCAAGCAGCCCACTCGCCATGAAAAAGGTAATTAAGTTGCTGGAAACTGGCGAAAACGTAGTGATTTTTCCTGAAGGTCGTATCACCTTAACAGGCAATTTAATGAAGGTATATGATGGCCCGGGGTTTGTCGCTGTAAAAACAGGCGCTACTATTCTGCCTGTGCGCATTGACGGTGCGGCTGAGTCTTATTTTGGGCGCTTAACGAGTCACCACCCAAGAAGGCTTTTGCCTAAAGTGACGCTCACCATCATGCCAACCACCAGCATTGAAATTTCTAAATCCACACATAACGGCTTTCCTACAGGCAAGCAACGCCGCCGCATAGCGGGTGAAGGCATGCGTAGTGTGATGCAGAAAATGCTATTCCAAGCGCAAAAAAGCCGCACTTTATTTGAGTCATTTTTAGATGCCATCGATAAATTTGGTAGTCAATATAAATTGATTGAAGACATGAATGAAACGGAAGAAACCTACCAAGATTTACTTAAAAAAAGTCTTGCACTAGGCCGCATCGTCACTAAAGTAAGCAGTGCAAGTGAAACCGTCGGCGTGCTGATGCCAAACATTACCAATACGGTTGCGCTGATATTAGGCATGAGCGCCTTTAATCGCGTGCCCGCCATGATTAACTACACATCGGGTACCGCTGGCATGCAAAACGCCTGTATTGCAGCCAACATCAAAACCATTATCACTTCACATAAGTTTATTGAAACCGCCAAGCTAGAAAGCACGATTGCCGGGCTCAAAGAGCTCAACATTTTATATTTAGAAGACTTACGCGCCGATTTTGGGGTGGTTGATCGTGCTTGGTTAATTGGCTATGCACTTCATTATCCACGTGCCGCAATGGAGGTAAATAAGCCAGATGAACCTGCCGTGGTGCTATTTACATCAGGCTCTGAAGGCAAACCTAAAGGCGTAGTTCATTCGCATAAAAGTATTTTATCCAACATTGCACAAATCATGGCGGTACTGGACTTTAGCCCAACCGATAAATTCATGATGGTGTTGCCAATATTTCATGCTTTTGGCTTTACTGGCTCATTGCTGCCTGTTTTGAACGGCATCAAGATTCATTTATTTCCCTCGCCACTACAATACAAAGTCATTCCTGAAGTCATTTACGACCGTGGTTGCACAGTGTTTTTCGCCACCAGTACATTCTTAGGTAACTACGCTAAATTTGCCCATCCTTACGATTTCTATAAGCTTAGAATTGTCGTGGCAGGCGCTGAGAAACTGAATGATGAAGTACGTAAAACGTACACCGAAAAATTTGGCATTCGCATTCTTGAAGGCTACGGCGCTACCGAATGTGCGCCGGTACTTTCTGCAAATACACCAATGGCAAACCTAAACGGCAGTGTTGGGCAATTTGTGCCTGGCTTGGAGCACAAGCTTGAGTCGATACCAGGTATTGAATCAGGTGGCCTGCTACATGTAAAAGGTGAAAACGTAATGAAGGGTTATTACTTATTCGATAACCCTGGCGTGCTTAATCCACCTGATGAAGGTTGGTATAACACGGGCGATATTGTAGAAGTCGATGCACAAGGTTTTATTCATATTAAAGGCCGCGTGAAACGCTTTGCTAAAGTCGCAGGGGAAATGGTATCGCTTGAAGTGGTTGAGAAAATCGCATCAACAGCAGCACCAGAACACCAGCATGCCGCAAGTACGCAAACTGATGTGCAGCGAGGTGAGAATATTGTGTTATTTACCTCAGACCCTGGATTAAAGCGCGAAGATTTGCAAATAGTCGCTAAAAATTTGGGCAGCCCAGAAATTGCCATCGCTAGAAAAATTATTCATGTAGAAGAACTACCGCTATTGGGTACTGGAAAAACTGACTACGTGACTCTTAAAAAAATGGCAGAAGCGGCTTAAAGCGTTAAATCGAGGGTTCTCAATTGAAATACAACAAAAAAAAATATAGCGAAATAGTGGCGACTAACAAACGACTCATTTCTTTTATTGGTTTATCAATATTGTTGGTCACACCAGCATATGCTATCAACTCAACTGAAAACTTAGCTAAGCCAGACATTGCGGCCAAAACCCTAGCCGATACAGAGCGTCTTGAGCAAGATGCACTGCAAGTATTAACGCTGATAGACCAGTCCAAAAACCTACGTGAACAGCTGCCGCATTTTGTGGATGAGTCCAATCAGGCCATTAAGAAGCATAATGGCGCACTGCCTTCTGCTTATGCCTTGCGCATGGCAAAGGCACTTTCTGAAGCACATGAATTACGCGATAGTTTATTCAAGCAAGCGTTATCGCATCGAAGTGCGCTATACCGTGTGGATAATCAAATTGACGATAAGGCGCGTGTGACAGAAATAGTGATTGCTATGTCATCTGCTGTCACTTTGTTTGAAAATAGTAAAGAAATGCACAACGCATTGGATAACAATCATTTATTGCGCAGCAAGCTCAATGAGGGCTACCCAGAGTTCGGCATTCCTGAAGGATTTTATGATTCTTCAACCATGCGCTCAAACAATCCAGAATATCGTAAAACTTTTGGTGATGCTGTCAGCTTTTTTGCGGATAACAAATCTGAGATTGAGTTTCAAATAAGCCAAAGCTCACCTTCCATTCAGTCACTATATAGCGAAATAGCGCAAAGCCCGATGATAAAAGGGCTTAAAGGTAGCAATGTATTTAAAGATATTTTTACTTTACCAGTCAAGGCCGCTGACGGTGCAGTCGATTTATCTGAACGCGGCCTAAATAAGATTAAATTCACCAGTTCAAAAGTCGTTGGCAATACCATGGGCTTAGTGCGCTGGCGTGCTGGCGTGCTGGCAAACTTAAAGACGATGCCACAATGCTCAAAAACATGCTGGCACAATTACAGCCTGGTGATATCTTGTTAGAAAAAACACCATTCACTCTTACCGATAAAAGCATTCCTGGCCATTTTGGGCATGCGGCAATTTACATAGGAACAGCAGATCAGTTACGTGAGATGAATGCGCTAGATTTACCTATTGTGCAAAAGAATCTAGCCAAAATCACTGAGGGGCACGGTGTTGTGGAGGCACTGAGAAATGGTGTTCAACTCAATAAACTACAAGACTTTATGAACGTGGATGACGTGGCGATCTTGCGCCCTAAGCACCTGACTTTGGCTGATAAATTAGAAGCAGTAGAGCTTGCCTTAGGCAACCTAGGTAAAAAGTATGACTTTAATTTTGATGTTAACACTACCGATACTATCGTCTGTTCAGAGCTAGTGTATATCGCTTACCCGCAGGTGGATTTTGTTACCAAAAATGTACTCGGAAGCTTTGCCATTACGCCAGACGATATTGCGCTTCGCGCTGGTGCTACTGACGCTGACCCATTGCAACTGGTGTTATTCGGCCATGATGGCAAGTTGGTGTTTGATGATGGTAACAACAGCAAATTTGATGAGAATGGCTTAGCTTTGTATGAAAAACTCGTCAAAGGTAAGCCGATGCCAGGAGAGGGCAGCCGACCTATCGTGCGCAGCTCTTTTACTGGCTTCCTATAAAAAATTACATAAGTTATCTTAATAGCACATGAACCGCAGACAGTTTTTACTTAGCACAGCCGCACTGGGGCTATCTAGCAGCGCCATTGCGGGCATTAGGCTATGGCCTGAATCTGGGTTTACCAATCCATGCTTTGTTGGTCTGCCAGATGAATTAAAAAACCATCCACTCATGGCAGAAATATGGAAAGGCATTGACGCAAACCAAGTGTGGGATTGCCACGCACATATCATCGGGGCTGGCGATAGCGGCAGTGGGGCGTGGTTTAACCCCAATATGGAAAGCTGGATGCACCCGATTTTAAAAGTGCAAAAAAACTTTTACATGAACGGTGGATGCATCGCTGAGCATAATGAAGACGCTAGCTTTGTCACGCGTATGACACAACTAGCGAGTGAAATGCCAAGTGGTTACAAAACTATGCTGTTCGCTTTTGACTGGTTTCGCGACGAGCAAGGTGTGGCTGATAATAAAAGTTCTATATTCCACATACCCAATGAATACGCCGCAAAAATCGCCAATCAATATCCACAGTATTTTGAATGGGTCGCATCGATTCATCCCTATCGTCCAGATGCGATAGATGCCTTAGAGAAAGTACACAGTGAAGGTGCGCGTGCCATTAAGTGGCTACCGACTGGCATGAATATAGACCCCGCTTCACCCAAGTGCGCTAAGTTTTACCAAAAGCTGCATGAGCTAGATATGCCGATTATTAGTCACACAGGTCGCGAAAGTGCGGTTCAAGTTGGCAACCAAGCTTTTGGTAACCCTCTAAGAATGCGAAGGGCACTTGATGCTGGCGTGCGCGTGGTACTGGCTCACTGTGCAAGTCATGGTGAAGATGAAGACATGGATAATGGCAATAAAAGCGTTAAAAGCTTTGAGTTATTTGGCAGGCTGATGGATACGCCTGCTTATGAAAAATTAGTGTTTGGAGAAACATCTGCGATTACTCTCATGCCACATTCTTGGGTGATTAAGCCTTTGCTAGAACGTCCAGACTGGCATGCAAGACTAGTCAATGGTTCAGATTATCCGCTACCTGCGATATTGCCTTTAATCTCAGCTAAAGGCATAGCAAGCATGGGTTTATTACTAGAGGAGCATTTGTTATTTTTACAAACATTACGCAACTACAATCCACTCATGTTTGATTTTGCTGTGAAGCGTTTAGTTAAATGGCAGGGTGTCGGATTTTCAAAAGAGACTTTTGAAACAAGAAGAGTTTTTGATACACAATTAATTCAACCAAAAGCATAGTAAGAAAACTGATAGCAAAAAACAAAGAAAGGGCTGCATCATGGAATCATTATTTTTAATGTTGGGCTTGTTGGGACTAGTCGTCACAATTGGTGGCATTGTGGGGTTTACATCGCTATTCACCTCCAATAATAAAGACGCCAAAATTAGAGAAGTTGAGCGCGAAACTAACAAACTTAGCCTAGAAATCACCCGATTAAATACACGGCTTGACGTGCTGAAAAAGCAAGTGGAAAGTCAGCAACAAGACTCGCCACTGCAAGCGGCAGCACTTAAGTTTGATACACCAATGATGGTCGTTAAGCCTACAGTCGAACCCAAAATTGAAAGCGCGGCCACACCTGCAGAAAACCAGAATGCAATTTCTGAAAGTGAGTTAACTGAACAGGCATTGGCAGCTGTCAAAGCAAATAATCAAGCAACACCTATCAGACCAATCAGCACCTCAACTACAACGTCTGCCGTGATAAAAACTATTTCACGACCACCGATTAAACGTGCTGAGCCTAACTTTATCGAAAAAGGCATCACTGCGGCAAAAGACTGGCTATTTGGCGGCAATACACTAGTGCGCTCAGGCATTGTCATTTTATTTATGGGGTTCAGTTTTTTAATTAAATATGCGGCTGAACATACGCAAGTGCCTATCGAGCTGCGTATGATGGGCATTGCATTATCTGGCATTGGCTTACTCGCACTGGGCTGGCGTTTGCGTCATAGTCGTCCGCAATACTCATGGGCCTTGCAAGGTGGCGGTATTGGTGTTTTATATCTCACCATATTTGCCGCGCTTAAAATGTACCAATTAATACCGGCTGGCGCGGCCTTCCCACTATTAGTGGTGGTTGCATTCTTATCTGCATTTATTGCCGTAAAACAATCTGCCATGCCACTTGCTATTTTGGGTTTTGCAGGCGGCTTTTTAGCACCCGTATTCACATCTACTGGGCACGGTAGCCATGTGAGTTTATTTAGCTACTATCTAGTGCTGAATCTAGCTATTGCCTATGTTGCATTTAACAAGAGTTGGCGTCCGCTGAATGTATTGGGTTGGGCATTCACATTTATCATCGGCACATTATGGGGTGCGAAAAGTTATGTGCCCGATAACTTTGCAACCACCGAACCATTCCTGATTATTTTCTTCTTGTTGTTCACGGGAATTGCTGTGTTGTTTGCCCATCGCCAAGCGGCAAAAGCGAGTGACTATGTAGATGCCACCTTGGTATTCGGCACGCCTTTAGTGGCATTTAGCCTGCAATATGCTTTACTGAGAGACTCACATTTTGGCCTTGCATACAGTGCATTAGCGCTAGGCATTTTCTACATAGGCTTAGCTTGGTGGGTATTCAATCGTAGGTTAGAAACGCTTAAGTTCTTAGGTGAATGTTTCTTAGCTTTGGGTATCGGCTTTATCACACTGACCTTGCCACTTGCCCTAGATGGTCGTTGGACTTCTGCCGCTTGGGCTGTTGAAGGCGTAGGTTTGTTATGGGTGGGTTTACGTCAAAATCGCACTTTCCCAACTATATCGGGCTTGGCCTTACAAATACTCGCGGCATTTGCATTTATAAAAGGCTGGGGGCTTACTGGCTACACAGGGGCGGCTCACCAAAATATGTATTTAGGCGTTGGTTTTATCGCGCTTTCTGGCTGGGCATGCGGTGCGTTATGGAACAAATTTCGCCCTGAAAAAACCTCCTTTCTGACGGCTATTTTAGCCTTGTGGGGCTGGCTATGGTGGGTTTCATCTGGCTTAACGGCGATTGACGAGTTGTTAGGTAGCAATTATTTCTTGCACGCAAGCCTCGCGTTTATTGCCATCACCAGCGTGTTGCTGCCATTTGTTGCACGCTACTTAAGATGGGAAAAACTGTCTAAATTAAGCGCACTACTAATGCCAGCTATGATGCTAGCCATGCTATGGGAAATTGTGATTGTCATGTTTAATAGTACGCATCCATTTGCTTACTATGGCGCGTATAGCTGGTTAGGTGCTTTTGCTGCCTACGTCTGGCTGATTAAGCGCGACCATATTCCAAAAAGCGCATTCTTACGCGCCCCATTGTTATGGATAGTCACAATTGTTGGGGTGATGGAATGGCAGTATCAGCTTGGTCAATATGTCCAGGAATCAAACGTATGGCAAGACATTGGTTGGGCAATCATTCCAATGGCCATCGTATTAGGCATCACACGTTGGCAGTTCGCTAAAAATAACGTACTTACAAGCGAGCAACAACAAAGTGCCCGCACTTGGGCTTGGATTGGTTGCGCACCGTTGCTTGCATCCCTTATCGGCTGGTTTATGCTCATGTCGCTTAACTCCAGTGGCAACGCCGCACCATTGCCTTATGTGCCATTGATTAACCCGCTCGATATTAGCTTAGCAGCCGTATTGCTATTGCTTTTCATCTGGCATCGCGGCGTGAATAAACACCTAGGTAAATTGCAAAGTATCATGCCAGTGTTGCCAAGCATCATGGGCTTTACCTTGTTGAATGGCGTTCTGCTTCGCACCTTGCATCATTGGGTGGGCACACCATTTGAATGGGCATCAATATTCAGCAACTCAACCGTGCAAATGTCATTCACATTCTTGTGGGGCATTACCGCATTTGCACTCATGTTGCTTGCGCATAAACGCGGTCAGCGCCAAATATGGATTGTCGGTGCAGCGTTAATGGGCTTGGTAGTTGCAAAATTATTTTTGCTCGACTTATCACAGCATGGTTCTGTTGAGCGCATTGCATCATTTATTGGCGCTGGCTTGATGTTGTTGGTAATGGGCTATTTCGCACCCTTACCACCAGCAAAAAAAGAAATAGCAAACAAAGAAGCCGCTAGTGCTGATGCAACAGCCGATTTAAAGACTGAATCAATGAAGGAGCCATCATGAAAAACGCTAACCTCGTCATCACAGGTTTGCTAGCCTCACTTTGCTTGCCTGCAATGGCCACTAGTTTCAAGCTAGACGCAAACGGTAACGACCCCTTTTACCAAACCAACGTGAGCAAAGAGGTCTACCAATACACGCACAGCAGCCAGTTGCAAGACCTCACTATTCATAACGCTTCAGGCGAGCAAGTGCCTTATGCGCTTATCCCTTATGAAGATTTACACCCACAAACATCAACGCATCAAGATAGCAAACCACTGATTGTTTACCCCATCAAAGAAAATGCGCTCAGCAATCCGAATGAGTTGCGTATTCATCTGCAGAAAAATGCGGGCAATACTTCTGTGGATATCGTTTCAAGCGAGGCTGACTTAAATGTTCAGGGGGATACAAGTAAGCGGCCTAACTCAATTTATCTGCTAGATGCTGGCAAGAAACATGCGCCGCTAGAAACCATCTCAGTTGATTGGCAAGGTGTTGACGGCAAGCTACTCACATTAGAAGTGCTGACGAGTGACGATTTACAAAGTTGGTCGCATGCAGGCAATGCGGTATTGCTTAAAACCAGTAATGAAAATAGTAGCATTTTACAAAATACCATTTCACTGGATAGCCCAACCGAAGCACGTTATATACAAGTTCGCACCACTGGGCCAAATAGCACTAGTTTCAACCTCACAAAGGCTAATGCGGAATACAGCAAAGTGCAAAGCATCGCACCACAATTAGTACTGCAAACTATTCAATTTTTAGAACGCAGCGAAGATACTAAAAAAGGCTTAGTGAACATTGATTTTGAATCTGCGGGGCATTTCCCTGCGAGTTATTTGCAAATAAAATTGCCGCAAAACAACACCATTACCAATACCACGATTCAAGTGCGCAACAATACTAACGAGCCTTGGGCATACCTCACCACGGCATCAGTGTATCGCTTGATGCAACAAGGCAAAAATTTTACTAGCCCAGATGTGGCTTTATCGCCAACTGTCGCCCGCTATTGGCGCCTACAGTTCAATCTATCAAGTGGCGGCATTGGTGCCGAGAACCCAAGTTTATCTTTAGGCTGGTTGCCATCGACCGTGGTGTGGAACGCACGCGGACAAGCGCCCTTTACGCTGCAAGTAGGTGAAAAACCAGGCATCGTCAACAATGTTTCTATCGCCAGTTTGATTCCTGATTACAAGATAGAAAAAATACAAGCGCTAGCTAAATCAGGTCTTACATTAGAAGTGAGTACTAACAACACTGCAACTGAACAAGTCACTAATACATGGGTTGCACCTATCGATTACAAGCGCTGGTTGCTTTGGGGTGGTTTGTTGTTAGGCGTATTGCTGTTAGCTGGCATGGCATTTTCGTTACTCAAAACTGATGCGAAAGAATAAATACCTCCCATTAAATGTACGCTAATAATAACAATAAAATAGGGATCAATTTATGAGCAATCAATTCACCTTAATGAAAGAACAGCGTTTTCGCCCATTCTTTTTTACGCAGTTCTTAGGTGCATTTAACGACAATGTATTTAAAACAGCGCTGATTACGCTGGTAGCTTTTCACGCGGCAACACTCAGTAGCATTGACGGGGCAACGCTCGCCACTTTATTGCCAGGCTTATTTATTCTGCCGTTCTTTTTATTCTCAGCTACCGCAGGGCAAATCGCCGATAAATTCGAAAAATCACAAATCATTCGCTATGTAAAAGTATTTGAAATTTGGATTATGGTGTTTGCCAGTGCAGGATTTTTTATGCACAACATTTGGCTGTTAGCCGCTGCTTTATTCATGATGGGCATGCATTCAACGATATTTGGCCCAGTTAAATATGCTTACTTGCCCCAGCATCTAAAAGAAACTGAACTCGTTGGCGGCAATGGTATGGTGGAAATGGGCAGCTTTGTGGCGATTTTATTAGGCCAAGTTCTAGGTGCATCGCTTGCCACCGTTGCACACCATGAGCTGTTTACCAGCATCGCTATTATCACTATCGGCTTTTTAGGCTACTTTAGCAGCCAAGGCATACCAGAATCACCCGCTGCAGACCCAAAGCTTAAAATTAACTGGAACCCGGTTACCGAAACCATCAAAAATGTTAAATTTATTTGGGCTGATCAAACCATTTGGCTGGCTATCGTAGGTATTTCTTGGTTCTGGTTTTATGGTGCAACTTTATTGGCGCAATTTCCTAACTTTGCGAAAGGCATTTTGTTGGGTGATGAGAGTGTCTTTATTTTATTACTTTCTATCTTCTCTATCGGCATTGGTATTGGTTCACTGATGTGCGAAAAGCTATCAAAAGGTAGAGTGGAAATTGGTTTAGTCGTATTTGGCGCGATTGGTCTCACACTGTTTGGTGCGGATTTATACTTTTCTAGTAGCTACTTGCATGAAACAGTGAATAATAAATCGATGTTCGATTTCAAATCTTTCATCACCTACAGCCATGCCTATAACCCTGATGTATATAGCTTTAACCATGCGGCTTTAGCGCGCTGGCGCTTACTTGCAGATATTGCCTTAATCGGCTTTTTTGGTGGTCTTTATATCGTACCGCTTTATGCTTTAATTCAAACGCGTGCTGAAAAAAGTCATCAGTCGCGCGTCATTGCCGCTAACAATATTTTAAATGCCTTGTTTATGGTGGTTTCGGCGGGCTTTTCTATATTTATATTTGGCAAGGGTCTTAATATTCCTCAATTGTTTCTAGCCACCGCAATGCTCAATGTATTAGTCACCATCTATTTGTGCATTCGCCAACCCGAGTACTTCAAAACATTTATCGCTTGGATTAAGCGTTAGTCAATACAACGATTTATAAAAAGAACCTGTTCAAAATACAAGCCCGCTAATTAATCCAATTGCTTTTACGAATGAAAAAAAATACATCTAGGCTAATCGCCGCAACACTTATGCTCTTAAGTCTAAACACCCAAGCCAATGCCATTTTGGCAACTGAAGATGGTTTGCTCGGCCTTTACTCTGCTAACAACTTTACAATCACCAAAGGCCAATGCCAAGACTGTGCCACCATAGCGCAAGCAAGTTGGTATTTTGAGAAAGAGCTAATTGCCGCACCTAAAAAAGGCATGCCAATCGCAGGATTTTCAAAATCAGCTTTTAGTCTGCAAGATGCAGTTAGAGATCAAAACGACAAAGCTTTGCCGCCTTTGATATGGCTAGGTTCGCAGTATGTGATTCCACAAGCTAGGCTGAATGACAATGGCACTATGCTGACTGAACCGTTACGCTTAGTCAGCCCATTTTTCATTGCTGATAAGATTCCGACTAACCTCTCATATTGGAATGACAGCACCTTACAATTTTTCAAAAAACGTGATGTAAGACTACGCGGAGAATTAACCGATAAAGGGTTTACAGCGCGCACTATTTGGCCACTTGATTTTAAAATTGAACCCAACGCAAACCTTAATGCTTTGAAGGGAAATGAAACTTTAAAAAGCCTAGTTCAATATGAAAATGGCGGCGCCAAAAGCGCCTACGAAAGCCGACTGCTGTGGGAGAAGTCACCCAATGCGGCAAAAGCAGTGGCTGGCAAGGCCGTACTCGCATTTATGCTGAATGGCGCACAAGGCGATGACGATGAAGCACGTGGCGGACATTTTGCTGTAGTGACAGGCCGCATGGAAGCAGATGGCAATTACTCGCGTTGGTTGGTGAATAACTATTACAATCCTGCCTCGAATAGCGAAAAAGGCATTATTGCAGGCGTTACACCGATGGATAAATACTTAGCTGATCTTAATAGCGGCCAAAGTTTTTATCGCCCATCCTATATGCTGGTTGCAGTACTTAAAAGTGATACCGTGCCTAAGCAATTTCAGGCGATTACCAACCGTATTTACAACCATTTTTATCGCAATGATTTTGTCTATGACCACTCACGTAACAACTGCACTGGCATAAGCATTGATACGCTCAGAGCACTAGGTTGGAACGTTCCGATGCGCGGCGTTGAAAGTCAACTTAAAGCCACAGCAGCTTATTTTTATGGAGTTGCCACTGAGTTGAGCTTAACAAAAGGTCGCTCGAATTACGACTATCTAAACACTGAAACCACGCGCCTTTTCCCAGCAGTAGCATTTGATGCCATTGGTGAAGATCTCTTAGTAGGTGCCAACCAATGGTCAAGAAAACTTTACACAGACCATAACCCAACCACACCTTTCATGCGTCAAATTGGTGAAGATATTGAAGCAATTTACTTTGTGCGGATTCCACAAACCCCCTCTAGCCGTGCGTTTGGTTTAGCCCCTGTCTATGGCTTTGACCAATATATGCAGCAAGCGCCTGCTGACCGAAGTCAATGGAAGATCATACCAACCACGCCTAACCCTTTGCCTGAAAAATTAAGAGATGGCGCGGCTCTTCATCTAGAAAAGACTAGTCTTGCACCGTGGCCTGTTACTGTTGTACTTAGTTTATTTTTTATAGGATTGGCATGGCTAGTACGCACATTTAGAGCAATGCGCCCTAAGCAAAAAAATAACTAGGACTCTAATCATGAAAAAATACCTTTTACTTAACATTATATTTTCATCCCTAATTTTTGCTGTATCAATCTGCATGTTCATGCAAGCAAGCAGTCAAGGCAGTATGATTTTTCTTGATAGCGGCCTTGGTTTTGAGCCTAAAGATTTAGGGCTAGCCTTACTCATGCTTACTTTGCTCATACTGCCGCTGTGGTTGACTGCATTATTTGACTTCAAGAAAAATACTCATTATTTCAAATACTCGTTTATTGCTTGCCTGCTGGTTTTATATTTCTTTCCAATCTCGTTTGAAGCTAGATTATGGTCTCAAGCCAGTTTTCCTGATGGAAAACCTATATTTGATGACTACACGCATGAAAGAGTAAAGTCTTGGGATTTTTTCTTTGGTTATGTACCGCTTTGGCAAAGTGCATTTTCAATTAATCCTCCGTATGATCGCTATGAAACCACTGATTTAGGAACACGTCAATCCTACGTTGGCAATAGCATTTGGGGCGTAGCAAGGGAATACGGCTTAAATGAAAAAGGTTGGTTAGTCACTGATGAGACTGAATATAACAACAAAGTCTATGAATGTATATTCAATGAAACACACCATTTATTCGGCTTCTATTGGCGGAATAGCAAGCTTTCTGAAATGAAATACTGGACTGAAGATAAGTTACCTAAAGACAAATGCCAGCAAATACAACGTCCTAAAATAGGCTCTGAATTGACTTCATAATTAACAAACTTAAGGCTTACATTGCACTTTTGGCAACCAAGCCCAATGACCATTCCCTTGCTCAGTTAAGGTGACTAAGCCAAACTTTTTATTAGTAAAACACATAGCCATCCCTTGCAATTGGCTCTTTTTATTCCAGTGCAGATAATTCTCATCAAAGTACGCAAGAATATGGTCTTTTTCACCTTCGATAAAATCATACCCTTGCCATAACAAAGTGCCATCTCGTTTATAAATATATAACTCACGACCATCCAATCCATCAGGCTGCACAAATGCTGCATAAAGTTTTGCATCATCAGTAAATATGACATCTTGCCCTGCTGGCATTTGCTTGGCTGTGGTATCGTCCACCAGCACACCCGAGAAAATAGCATCCGCATCTTTACGTACCAAGTGCATTTTTAATGCCACATTATATCCGCAATACTGCCATCTAAGCGTTGGAAAGCCATCATCATCAGGTGGCTTATCTTTAAAGATGAGCTTAGTGTGCGCAGTGTTCACTTGCAGCACTTGAGACGTTAAGCGTTTTGCCTTACTAGGAAATTTCGCAATATTTTTCGGCTCATCTGAGCCACAATCCATACTAATTTCGGCATGAGCATTTAGAGAAATAAAGGCTAAAAAGACAGCAGTATATTTGTACATAGTTAAATCACTTTTTGTTTATTGTTATTAATTAAGTTACATGAGTATAACTAGTCACTGCGCTATATGCTAGGCTCGCATAAATAGACTCATGAATTTCACTAGCTTGCATTCATGACTCTGATCATTCTATTAATTAAATACAGGCATATAGTGTTGACACGTAATGTAGAAATGCGAAACGACATTAAACTAAAAAGGAGAACTATTATGTGGACTACACCAGCAGCAACTGAAATGCGTTTTGGTTTTGAAGTAACAATGTACGTAATGAATAAATAGTTTGAATTAATAAGCTCAGGCTTACGCAAAAGGGTGCTTTTTGCACCCTTTTTTATTTTTCAAAACTAATGATAAGTACTATTTAATGACGAATTCTTTGGGTAAGAATACCCAAATCTTTCCAGTTTGCTTCATCGCACCAGCTTTAGCGCCTGCTTCGTTGCCATCACCCCAATAGAAGTCTGCACGAACCCCACCTTTAATCGCACCACCCGTATCTTGCGCCATCATCAAACGATTAAGTGGCTTAGTGCTATTCGGTTCAGTGGTTGATAAAAACACAGGTGCACCTAATGGTATATATTTAGGGTCGATGGCAACAACACGTTCGCCTAGAATCGGCACGCCTAAAGCACCAAGAGGCCCTGGTAAGCCAGCGGGAAGCTCTCTAAAGAACACATAGCTTGGGTTACTATTGAGCAGTTCTCGTAGCTTAGTCGGATTATTACGCACCCAATTTTTTATACCATTCATTGAGGCATTGGCCATTGTTAGTTCGCCACGTTCTATCAACAAGCGTCCAATCGAGTTATAAGTCAGGCCATTTTGATCTGCATAACCAACGTGTATTTGCTCGCCACTTTCCAACTGCACCAGCCCTGAGCCTTGTACTTGTAAATAGAAAACATCGATGATGTCATCAATGTAAATAAATTCACGCCCCTTTAATGGCGCGGCATCTGATTCAATGTCAGCACGATTATAATAAGGCACTAATTTATTCCCGACTAACCTGCCACGAACACGCTTATATTTAAGCTCTGGAAACAAGCTGTCTAACTCAACCGTTACCAAATCATTAGGCGTTTGATATAAAGGATTGGGATATTTAGCAGATTTAAAGCGACTGCCTTTTAGTATTGGCTCGTAATAGCCTGTAATCAAACCATCATCAGTGCCATCAGCATTGGTCGCTTTGTACACAGAAAAATTTTGCTTTAAATACGCAAGAATAGCTTCTGAGCCAGGCTTATTTGCGGTTTGATTATTTAGTTGGATTGCAGCATTGCAGGTTTTTTGCCACATTGGCTTGTTGATTAAAGTGCTGCAACTTTGCATCCAAGCCGGCCAAGAAAGATTTAAATCAGATAAGTCCCGTTTGTTCTGTCCTAAGCCATCCACTTCTTGCCATTGTGCAGGCTTTAACAAGCCGTAGTCTGATATTTTTGCATCAGAGGTTTTAATTTCAATTTTTTTTACTTCTGTTGTTTGTTTATCAGGCTCTGTGAGCTGAACAGGTGCTAACTCTGGGCATTTCTCACTACTTTTTACCACATTTTTTTTAGTGTCACAGTCACACTTTACACTTGCTTTAGCAGGTGGCGATGCCTTTAAATTTTTATTGGCACATGAGGTTAAGCTGCAAAATGCTATTACCCAAAAAAGTATTGTTATTTTTTTTATCAATTGATTGCCATCACTTTGGAAATGGTGCTAATGAAGCACTCTGGGCATTGCCAAAATAAAAATTGGGATGATTGCATCAAACGACTTGCCATCTTCAGCTACCATTTGATAAGTCCCTCGCATCTCTCCCATAGGCGTATTCAACACTGTGCCGCTAGTATATTCGAAATGCTCACTAGACTTCAAAAATGGCTGTTCACCAATCACACCTAAGCCTTTTACTTCTTGCAACTCACCATCCGCTTCTTGAATTATCCAATGTCGGCTAATAAGCTGTGCGGGCACATTGCCTGTATTAGTAATTTTAACGTGATATGCAAAAGCATAGCGATTGCGCTCAATATCAGATTGATCAGGAAGAAATTCCGCCACAACTATCACGGTACATTCATAATGCTTGTCCGTGGTCATTTTGCAATCAAACCTTCAGCCGGCGAGCTTGGGCTAGCTGAATATAGTTTTTTAGGCATACGGCCTGCAAGATAAGCTTCCCTACCCGCTTGCACAGCTTTTTTCATCGCAGAGGCCATTAACACAGGGTCGCGTGCAGCAGCAATAGCGGTGTTCATCAGCACGCCTTGGCAACCTAACTCCATGGCAATTGCTGCATCAGAAGCCGTGCCCACGCCAGCATCCACTAGCACTGGTATTTGCGCATTAGCGATAATAATTTGTAGATTCCATGGATTTAAAATACCCATGCCTGAACCAATCAACGATGCCAGCGGCATGACAGCGCAACAACCAATTTCTTCTAACTGTTTAGCAATAATTGGGTCATCAGAGCAATACACCATCACATCAAAACCATCTTTTACAAGGCTTTTAGCGGCAGCAAGTGTTTCAGTCATATTAGGGTAAAGCGTGTTTGGGTCACCCAATACCTCTAACTTTACTAATTTATGACCATCTAACAACTCGCGTGCTAAACGTAGTGTACGAACTGCGTCATCCGCGGAATAACAACCTGCCGTATTTGGCAAATAAGTAAACTCTTCTGGAGGCAAAAATTCCAAAAGTGAAGGTTCACCAGCGTTTTGGCCAATATTGGTGCGGCGTATCGCCACCGTAATAATCTCTGCTCCACTTGCATCAATGGCCGCTCGTGTTTGTGTAAAGTCTTGATACTTACCTGTACCCACTAATAATCTTGAGCTGTATGTTTTACCTGCAATTTTTAATAAGTCTGACAAGTTTTAATTCCTTTTTCATTTCTTCAATGGTCACAAATATCGGTTTTGATGCCTGCTATTAACCGCCACCTACCGCGCCAACAATTTCTAATTTGTCACCATCTGCCAGATGCGTAACTGCAAACTGACTACGTGGAACGATTTCACCATTGCATTCAATAGCAAGCCGCTTGCCTTCTAACTCTAGCGTGGTGACCAAATTGGCAACACTGAAACTTGTTGCCTCAAAACTACGGGGTTTACCATTGATGATAAGTTGCATTGTAGATAATAGCGCTTAAAAAAATTTAGCACGCGCATTAAAGAAATTTAATTTAATGCCGTTAGCCAAATAGTAGATAACTGAATATAAAACCCTATTTTACGAAAATAGTAGTGTGCTTAGCAAACCTTATCTAAATTAATTCGCTGTCATCCTAATGTTAAAGGTGCGCGTTAGTGTGAATGTTTGTTGAACTTAAGGCTCACAACGATTAACTAAGTAAGCAATATTGTAATTTTTATTAAATATAATCCAGTCTGAAACAAAATTTCAGAAGATTTAACTCCCAAAAGGAAAAAGTACCATGCAATCAACAACTCAAGATTTAGCCTCTACCAAGCGCGTGGATGTTGCACCTACCATTCTAAGTAAAGCCACTATCAAAGAGCTTGACAAGTCTAACGATGTAACGCCTAACAAAGTTAACAGTCTTGAGCGACTCATAGCATCATCTTGCGACTGCGTTTAGCTCACCTTATTTGCAAACTTACTAATATTTAATAACGCTTAATAGCGTTGTTGCTTAATCGCCTTGCAACTAGTTGCGTTGTACAATAACGTAATTATTTTATTTAAGCTCAATTAGAAAGCAAGCAATGAAAATTCAAGGCCAAACTGCGGACATCAACACTGCCACAGGTGTGATGCGTACTTATATTCATCGCCCTCTAGGTGATAAGCAATATCCGACCATCTTATTTTATTCAGAGATTTTTCAGCAAACAGATCCCATCGCCAGTGCGGCTCGTATCATTGCTAGTCACGGCTATGTTGTGCTGGTGCCAGAGGTTTTTCATGAACTTAACCCGATTGGTACCGTGCTTGGTTACGATGATGCTGGCCGTGATAAAGGCAATGCTGATAAAACTAAAAAAGATGTGCAGAGCTATGACTCTGACAACGTAGCAATGATAGACTTTGCCAAACAACAACCGTGGTTTGATGGCAATATCGGCGCCATGGGCTTTTGCATAGGCGGACATTTAGCCTTTCGCGCGGCCTTGCAACCTGAAGTAAAAGCCACTGCGTGTTTTTATGCTACTGACTTAAATAGCCAGCTCATCCCGAATCAACCGGGTCAACACAGTATGGATCGCCTCAATGAAATTAACGGCGAGTTACTCATGATTTGGGGCAGACAAGACCCATACATTCCAACCCCTGCGCGTGCCGATATTCAAGCTAAATTCAACGCAGCCAATCTCACCTTTACTTGGCATGAATTTAATGCCGAGCACGCGTTTATGCGAGATGGTGATAAGCGTTATGATGCGCAGACAGCCATGATTGGCTACCAATTAGCTTTAAATTTATTCAGCCGAACAATGTAATTAATCGAACAGTTAATTTGTAAAAAGCGCTTGTCTGGCCGCATCGCGGATTGCCGCGACGGCTGGATGGTCAAAACGCCGTTCAACTGAAATGGCGTAAAAGTAGTCTTGTACTTCTTCTGTCTTACCAAGCTCAACAACCCCGTATTGCTGTGAAATTTCTTTCGCGATGACCGAAGGCGCCATAAAAATACCAATGCCTGCCTGACCAAAAGCTTTCATCAAAGCGCTATCGTCAAACTCCCCTACAATTAGTGGACGTATGCGCTGCGCATCAAACCAACTCATTAACTTAGCGCGCATTGCCGTCTCTACACTTGGTACTAATAATGGCGCGTGATTCAAGCTTGCGGGAAAGCCTTCACTGTACTTTTCCGCCAGTGTCGAGGTGGCAAAAAAGCTGATGCCGCATTCACCGAGTTTGTAGTTATCGCCTTTGACGTCTAACTGCGTAGGCATCGGTCTATCCGACAACACCAAATCTAGGCGATGTATGGCTAAATCGCCTAGTAAATTTTCCAACTTACCTTCTCTACAAATGATTTTTATCGGCTCACTAAGCGTCATCGCTGGCGCAAGTAAACGGTAAACCATTGATTTAGGCATGACATCCGCTATACCCACTCGAAAAGTGGCTACTTGTTTTACTGTGCCGCCACTCAGCGCTTGCTCCATCTCTGCGCCTATTTCAAAAATCTCATCGGCATAAGATAACGCTAAACGGCCAATTTCTGTGAGCTCTAAGCCGCGACCAACACGTTTAAACAGTGTCGCTTCGAGAGAGGCCTCCAGCAACCCTATTTGACCACTAAGGGTTTGTGGTGTTAGGTCAAGCTGCTCGCTAGCACGGACGATACTTCCAGCGCGCGCCACCTGCCAAAAATAATTCAATTGCTTGTAATTCAACATAATTTAGCCAATCATCAGTTTTTTACGAATTATCAATCAGTATAACCTTTATTTTTACGATTTGTTTAATCATCTAGTATAGCGGCACGTTAATGCTTACTTTAGGAGATTAGGATGCAACTTGATATTCAAACAAACGGCTTTTCATTAACAGACGGAATCCGTGATTACGCCACACGCCGTATGCAGTTCGCACTAGATAGAAATGATAAGCATATTACGCATGCTCGTATCAGTCTAGCTGACATCAACGGGCCGCGTGGTGGAGTAGATAAAAAATGTCAGATTAATTTAGCACTAGCTGGACACAGTAGCATTGTCATTGAAGACACTGAAGCTGATTTATATGTAGCGATTGATCGTGCGAGTGACCGATGCGAGCGTACGCTTACAAGGCGATTAGAAAAGACGCGTGAGTTTTCACATGAGAAAGCCGCTACACAAAACGAAGATTTGTTATAACAAATTTGGCACGAGCCATGCCAAAAATTTTAAATTGGTTCAAAACAACTTTTAACTAGAAATTATTATTAAGGATAAAATCATGAAATCTCTATACTTATCTCTATCAGGCCTTGCATTAGCAGGCTTAACAATGTCAGCCGCAGCTACTGCTGATAATGCTGCTTCCGCTTCTCCTGCTGTTACTGTGATTCATAAAGCTATCACCGAAGCTGAAGTCATCGGTGCGCAAAAAGCTTGGTGCCAAGCTTTAGTTGATATTAGTAATACTTACGCAAAAGATGGTCAGCCAGCGGCTAAGGCACTTGCTGAAAAAGTGATTGATAGTGCTTATGGATATCAAATGGGCGCTGTGCTGTTTAAACCTACGCTCACCGTCACCCCACAAACTTTCCGGACTACTCGCGCTGGTGCTTTATCTTATTTTGTTGGTGGTGACCCTACTTACCCACAAGACAAAGGCTTTGCGTTGAAAGGTTGGACGAAATGCGAAGCTCAAAACGCAGGGATTTTCATCGATAGCGACTCAGCGACCAGCATGGGTAATGTGATGGTAACCAACAAAGATGGTAAAGTCACCACCGTTGACAAAACTTGGACATACGTGAAAGATGATGCTGGCAACTTACGTATTGTAGTGCACCACTCCTCACTACCTTACACAGACAAGTAAAAGATATACTGCGCAACCTATTAAATTAGCTGATGCTATTGTTGGGCAATAAATTAAGATAAGTGCCCAACTAGCTGTGATTGTTTCAATAAAAGAATTACTAATTTGTTAAATTATTTTTTGACAAAATAGGTTTCTATGAATGAGTATAAAAATGAATAAAAAGTGGCTGCTGATTTCTTTTTTCCCCGCCTTAGCTGGCATCTTTCCCTTGGTTGCGTCTGCAGATACCGAAGAAGATGGACGCCTTTGGCTGAACTTTAGCGCACAAGGGGATACTCCTGTTGAGCGTTGGCGTTGGTATGCAGAGATACAGCCCCGCTGGCGTGAAGAGGGCGAGCAATTTGATCAGTTAATTATCCGCCCTGCAGTTAATTACAAACTAACCGATGCCAGTAGTATTTGGCTAGGGTATGCCCATGTTACTAGCCACCCTGTTAATCGCGCTACTGTTGATGAAAATAGGCTATGGCAACAATATATCTATAATTTTTCTCCTATAAATGGAGTTGCCATTACATCTCGTACTAGATTAGAGCAACGCTGGTTAGAAAATGGCGAAGACACAGGGTACCGTTTGCGGCAGACGTTAAGGTTGGCACGCCCTTTTGACAGCGCGCCGAGTTTGAGTGCAGTCGTGTCGGATGAAATTTTCATTAACCTCAACAGTACAGACTGGGGTGCGCGAAGTGGTTTTGACCAGAATCGTCTATTTGCAGGCTTTTCTTATGCGATAACTGGTAAGACAAAAGTAGAAATGGGTTACCTTAATCAATATGTTCGAACTAGTACTAATGATCGCATGAATCACGTGTTGTCAACCAGTTTCTCTATTAACTTTAAGTAGCTGCAACAGATGTTGCACGATGCTGATGGCATCTCTGGGGTTGGTCTTATAATCCAGCATTTCGTCTTGGTATTTATGGTTAAAAGACCTGCCCCAGTTTGCTTCGTGCAAAGTGTGACTATTATTTATGGAGGGTTTTATGAAGCGCATTTTTTATTTTCTAGCCACTAACATCGCCATTATGTTAGCACTTTCAGTCACCATGCGCTTATTGGGGGTTGAGCCGTATCTAAATGCTAATGGCTTAGACTTAAAGAATCTACTCGCTTTTGCCGCCATCATGGGTTTTGGTGGTGCATTTATCTCACTAGCAATGTCTAAGTGGTCAGCCAAACGTATGTCTGGCGCAGTGGTCATCAAAGAGCCGCGCACGGCTACGGAAACTTGGCTGATTAAAACCGTGCGTGCACAGGCGGACATGGTGGGTATCAAGATGCCAGAAGTGGCGGTATTTGACTCCCCTGAAGTTAACGCCTTTGCAACAGGCATGACTAAAAACAGCTCCTTAGTAGCAGTTTCAACTGGCTTACTTAACAAAATGAGTAAAGATGAAGCTGAAGCCGTGCTAGCGCACGAAGTTTCGCACATAGCGAATGGCGATATGGTCACGCTGACTTTAATTCAAGGCGTGATCAATACCTTTGTAATGTTTCTATCACGCGTCATAGGCTATGCGGTAGACAAACTTGTTTTCAAAACTGAAAAAGGGTCAGGCCCTGCGTTCTTTGTCACAATGATTATTGCAGAACTATTATTGGGCGTATTGGCTTCCATTATCGTCATGTGGTTCTCACGCCAACGCGAGTTTCGCGCAGATGCTGGTGCTGCTAAATTATCGAGTACCAAAAAGATGATCGCTGCTTTAGAGCGTTTACAATCAGAACACGAACCCTCTGCCTTACCTAAACAAATGGCTGCTTCAGGCATTTCTGGTAACGGAGCTAGCGGCTTCAAGCGCTTATTTTCAAGCCACCCAGACCTGTCAGAGCGTATCACTGCATTGCGCAACAATTCATAAAGATTGAGATAAAAAATGAAAATAAAACGTATTGAGTTGTTCTTAGAGCATTTTATGTTCGGAAGCCGCTGGCTGCTAGTGCCTTTTTACTTAGGCTTAATTGCGGGCATTGCCTTGCTATTGGTTAAGTTTGGTAAGGCATTTTTCGCTCTAGTACCCACGGTATTTAATGGGGATAGTGGTGCAGCATTATTAGGAATTTTAACGCTAGTAGATATTACGCTGGTCGCAAACTTACTGCTGATTATCATCTTTGCGGGCTATGAGAACTTTGTCTCTAAAATTGACACCGGTGATAATGAAGATCGCCCTGAATGGATGGGACATGTTGGATTTTCTGACTTAAAACTAAAGCTCATCGGTTCTATCGTAGCGATTTCTGGAATTGAGTTGCTTAAATACTTTATTAATGTAAAACAAGTATTAGCCGAGCCTAACGGCAACCAACAGCTTGCTTGGTTGGTGGGTATTCACTTAACGCTAGTATTTTCTGGTGTGATGTTTGCGCTGATGGACAGAATTGCTGGTGGCAGCCATGGTACTAAAAGTAAGTAAGGTTTGAATTAGTGCTAAATGCTAAAACTAAATTTAGTCGTCGCCTTGTGCCATGGCTGGCATTAGGCGGCTTAGTTGCACTCGCGTCTATGGTTGTTGCACCGTTTCTTGCACCAATCGCTTGGGCAAGTGTTTTGGCTTATGCATCATGGCCAGTGGCTGAAAGAATTAGGCGCGGATGTAACAATAAAGATACATTAGCCGCCTTTTTAGCTACTGGATTGTTAGCGCTAACATTATTTTTACCACTCATTTGGTTAATCTGGCTGGCACAACAAGAGCTTGGACATTTGTTTCCAGCACTTCAATCGTTTTTAGCGAATCCGCCACCAGTGCCAGATAGACTTCGCAGCCTACCTTGGCTAGGTGAGTGGTTAGTTCAACAGCAGGCACATTTAGCCGCCAATCCCAATGGCGCCTCATTAATTTTTAAAACTTGGCTTGCTGCACATACAGCCGACCTAAGCATGCTTGCAGGCGGCGTAGGCAAAAGCTTGGCAAAAATGATATTTGTTGTTGTTATTATATTTTTCTTCTTTCGTGATGGTGCTCGCATAGTACGTGAATTGCGTCACGTATTGGAGCGATTTATCGGCGCGCATGTTAATGACTATTTACACGCTGCAGGCACCACTACTCGCGCTGTAGTCTATGGCATTTTACTTACCGCGCTAGTACAAGGCATAGTGGCTGGCCTTGGCTATTGGGTTGCGGGCTTAACATCACCTGTAATGTTTGGCATATTAACCATGATATTAGCGCTTATCCCATTTGGTACGCCGTTGGCTTGGGGTGCTGCAGGATTCTTGTTATTGTTGCAAGGTGAAACAGGCGCGGCTATTGGCGTATGGATTTGGGGTGTAGCCATCGTTAGCCAGCTAGATAATGTGCTTAGGCCGCTATTTATTAGCAGTATTAGCCCTATACCATTTTTATTAGTGTTATTTGGCGTGTTAGGTGGGTTACTTGCGTTTGGCTTGGTTGGCCTATTTATCGGGCCAATTGTGCTGTCAGTTGTTTGGGCAGTTTGGCGCGAGTGGACCGCACACCTTGATGAAGAAGTATTAATAAATAACGAGCAGCAGAACTCACAAAAAACTTAGTACAAATAATTTTAGAAAGCAAAAAATGGGTGAAATACAATCAATTGGAACATGGTGGATGTGGTCAGGTTTTGGGCTATTTGTTGTTGCTATGTTAGCGATAGACATGTTCGCATTAGGCCGAAAAGGCGCCCATAAAGTCAGCGCTAAAGAAGCACTCGTTTGGTCTGGCATTTGGTTTTCACTCGCCTTGTTGTTTGGTGGCGCGTTATGGGCATGGTTAGACCACACCTCAGGACGGGCTATAGCTGATGCCAAAACAATGGAATACCTTACAGGCTACTTGCTAGAAAAAACGCTAGCAATGGACAATATTTTTGTGTTCGTCATGCTTTTTTCATACTTTGCCGTGCCAATTGAATATCAAAAGCGCGTGCTAGTGTATGGCGTACTAGGTGCAATTGTGCTGCGGGCATTGATGATACTACTTGGCGCTTGGCTAATTGCCGAGTTTCACTGGGTGCTTTATGTATTTGGCGCATTTTTACTGATCACTGGCATCAAGATGTTTGTGTTTGCAGACCAAGAGCCAAACTTGGCGCAAAACCCATTACTCAGCTGGCTACGTCGCCATATGCGTATTACTGAGGACTATCACGGTGATAAATTCTGGATTACTAAAAATGGTGTTCGCTGGTTTACGCCTATGTTTTTAGTGCTAGTGCTTGTTGAGTTCTCTGACGTTATTTTTGCAATGGACAGTATTCCCGCCATTTTTGCCATTACTAGCGATCCATTCATCGTATTCACTTCCAATATTTTTGCGATTCTAGGTTTACGTGCGTTGTACTTTTTATTGGCAGATATGGCAGATAGATTTCACTTGCTCAAATATGGATTGGCTTTAGTGCTAATGTTTGTCGGCACCAAAATGTTGATTGTGGAGTGGTTTAAGATACCTGTTGCTGTTTCACTAGCAGTGGTTATTACTGTGTTGGGTATTAGTATATTGCTGAGCTTAAAAGCCACAAGTCGTACTTCATCAACCTAACAAAATGTTAGGCAATAAAAAAGGGCAGAAATTCTGCCCTTTTTAGATCACTGAATTAAAGTCTAACGTTTAGATTTCTAATTGTGGGCGACCCGCTTCTGGCCAATCCAAATGGAAAAACTCACCACGTGGTTTGTCAGTACGCTCATACGTGTGCGCACCAAAGTAGTCACGTTGACCTTGTAGCAAGTTAGCTGGCAACACCGCACTGCGGTAACCATCATAATAGGCTATCGCGGCCGCAAAACCTTGTGCAGGAATACCGTTTGTGATTGCCAAGGCGATCACTTTACGCCAGCCTTCTTGACCATCGTTCATGGCTTTCGTGAAGTATGGATCTAACATCAAGTTTTTCAAACGTGAGTTCAATGCATAAGCATCAGTGATTTTTTGCAAGAAACGTGCGCGAATAATACAACCACCGCGCCAGATTTGAGCAATTTCACCGAAGTTCAATTTCCAGTTGTATGCCACTTGCGCTTTATCAATCAATTGGAAACCTTGCGCGTAAGCACAGATTTTTGAGCAATACAACGCGTTTTTAATCGCTTCGATAATTGCTTTTTTGTCACCTTCAACTTTAATTGCTGGGCCTTTTAGTATTTTGCTAGCTTCAACACGCTCTTCTTTTAAGCTTGAAAGCGCACGCGCATAAACTGCCGCAGCAATCGCGTTTGCTGGTGAACCTAATTCAAGCGCGTTTGCTGCAGTCCATTGACCAGTACCTTTTTGACCTGCTGTATCAAGAATCTTGTCTACCAAGAAACCAGGACCCATTGGATCTTTTTGTTGCAGAATATCAGCGGTAATTTCAATCAAGAAGCTTGATAGCTCGCCTTTGTTCCACTCTTCAAATACTTTACCAATTTCATTGGCTGGCATGCCTAGCAAGTTCTTCATTAACCAGTAAGCTTCGCAAATTAATTGCATGTCGATATATTCAATACCGTTGTGCACCATTTTCACATAGTGACCAGCACCGTCTGGGCCGATGTACTCAGCACATGAGAAACCGCCAACCACCGGCTTACCAGGTGTACCGCCTTCCATAGGCTCGCCTGTTTTAGCATCTACTTTAGCTGCGATGTCGCGCCAAATTGGCTCTAAACTTGCCCATGCTTTACGTGTACCTGATGGCATTAATGAAGGACCGAAACGTGCGCCAGTTTCACCACCTGAAACGCCAGAACCGATGAAGTCAATACCTTTAACAGCCAGCTCTTTTTCACGGCGGATAGTATCTGTCCACAATGAGTTACCACCATCAATGATGATATCGCCTTGCTCTAAGAAAGGTAATAAAGCGTTAATCGTAACGTCTGTTGCGCTACCCGCTTTAACTAACAAAATGATTTTACGTGGACGTTTGATGCTTAAAACAAATGAAGCTAAATCAGCATGGCCTACAACACGTTCGTGTGATGGCTCATTCTTTTTACATTCTTCAATGAAGTTCACCATTTTTTTAGAATCGCGGTTGTAAACCGCAATGGTGTAACCGTGATCGGCAATATTTAGAGCCAAGTTTTGGCCCATGACAGCTAGGCCAACTAGGCCAATATCAGCATTTTGTGTAGACATTTATCTTCTCTTTTGGAGTTGTTTAATGGAAAGGGTGTTTTTGTACGCAAGATTATAGAACTTTTAACGGCTGAAATCGTTAAAACTTTTGTAATTTAATATTATATTTTGCTTTTTTGATCAATTTGAGCAAAAAAACCTTTAAAACGTATTATTAAAAGCAAAAAGCTCAGCTAATGATCTAGTTCAGCTAGAAATCACTACTTCTACCAGTGGAGTAACCTTGAGGAACGTCATGCTGCAATTCACCACATTGCGCGCATCGATGATCATAAAGCGTTGGACTTAATACCAAGTCCTTGCTACCGCAAAATTTACAGTGCACCGCTTGCACTGCAGGTGATTTTCGATGTGTTTCGTGATGCTCTGTAGCAACTTTAGAGCTGCCTAAACCGTATTTATTATCCATGGTAAAACTCCACAGTTAATACAAAGAACTACAAAATTACGCTCTTTTAATGCGACTTGCAAGCGTTAAACCATAGTAAATTAGTAAAGCATTACTTCTTAGGCTGAGGTTTGCACGCCACGTAAGCAATTTTTTCACCGTCGTTCAACGTTGTTGCATCACCATTGATCAATAGCGTAATGACACCACTGATATAACGATTTTTATTATCCGCAGAGTTAGTCAGGTTTACTTCATGATCAGGGTAAATAAGCCAAGCATCATTGCCATTATTTTGCATACGTACATAAAACTGGTTGCCACTTTCGCATTCATAAGCTATTGCATTTTGTGGCACACGTGATTGCACTTTTACGCCTGAATTAAAAGGATTCAAACTATAAGAACTACAAGATGGCTGCATTGCAACCAGACCAGCCACAATTAGAAACTGCTTTAATTTTTTTGTCATATTTGAACCTATATAATTTTCTATTACTTATCGTCAACCTCAATCTTGCACATGCGCTTTTGTATGCATTAGATACAATGTATGAAATGATAATGCATTGATATACACTTTAATACCTAAAATATATAATCAGCTTCAAACTCGCTTATGATTCTAAGCTGATTATTTAACCACCAATTAAATACTAAAGGCTACATTGTGTTCAAAAAATATCTACTACTTACGCTAGGCTTCGCCCTGCTTGCCTCGTCTAACGCTAGTTTTGCTAGTGAGCTTGCCGGAACTGTCGAACGTATGCAGGGTAATGCGCAAGTTGTCAGCAATGGCGGCCAAAAAACTTTATCAGTTAAATCAGAAGTGTTTCAAGGCGACCAAATCACCACGGGTAACGACACAGAGCTACTGTTGCGCACGACAGATGGCTCAGTGTTCGCGGTGCGTCCGAACTCAAATATGACAATTACAAATTATCATTTTGATAATAAAGATAGCAGTAGTGACAATGTCTTTATTAAGTTATTAAAGGGCGGTTTTCGTTCAGTCACTGGGGCAATAGGTAAAAAGAATCCACAAAAAGTAAAGTTTAGTACGCCGACGGCCACGATAGGTATTAGAGGTACGGATTTTGAAGTTGCGGTGTTGGACGATAACAAAAAAGGCGCTGAGCCTGGTACTTATAACAAAGTGTTTCAGGGCGCAACTTACCTTGAAAATAACCAAGGTAAACAGGTGGAAGTTGGACCAAACCAAGCCGCCTTCTCTCCAGCTAACGCGCTGCAAATGGTGCAACAATTTGGTTTGTTAAAACAAGTTCCAAACGTGTTTTTTAACGGTAAATACGATAACTTATTAGATTTATTGCAACAGGAAGCGCTAAATCGCCTAAATAGTGAGTTGGCCAATAAAATTCCAAGCGGCGCTTTGCCTGTTGATGTGAAAAACTTACTGCCTAAACTAGGTGATTTGTTTAAAAAGTAAGTCCCAACTAGTTAATCTCACTAAACCCAGCTCGACTTAATCTATCAAACACAGCTGCCCATAGCGGTGTGTTTGGTGGGAGCTCGACTAACAATCTATCCACTTTTAATGCGTCCAAATTATGCAATGCGCCATACAATTGTTCAGCAACTGCGTCAGGCTGACTTTCCAACTGTATCACTTGGCAATTTGGGCTAACTCCAGAACCTATTAATAAAGCTGCGCAGCTTTTACCAGCTGACTGCAATGCCTTACTCTCGTCGATAAGCGCAGTTTTATCTTTAAATAGCGTTAAAGGCGTGCGTGGAGAGTAATGTAATGCGTGCTGACCTGGCACTTTAGGCGTTTGAATAGGCGTTGATTGTTCATCGGTTAGCCGTGTCTTTGCCTGCTGCGGCTGGCCTGCAACTTGCTCAATGTCTGCCTCACTAATCATACCTGGGCGCAATAACTGCCATTCGCCATTAGCGGCTACGCTGACTATCGTTGACTCAATGCCCACTTGGCACGCTCCGCCATCTAACACAGGCATATCCTTGCCCAGACCCAACTCCACATGCGCGGCAGTAGTTGGGCTAAGTTGCGTGAATAAGTTGGCTGAGGGTGCGGCAACACTCAAGCGACTTAACTTTAAAAGCGCCAATGCAACAGGATGATTAGGCACCCGCAACGCGATGGTTGACTCACCGCCACGCACTATCGTTGAAACATTATTTTTTGCTGGCAAAACCAGTGTTAGCGGGCCTGGCCAAAAAGCATTAGCAAGCAACACTGCAACATTAGGAAAATCAGTGACCCAATCAGCAACTTGACTCATATCAGCAATATGCACGATTAGAGGGTGGTCAGCCGGGCGCTGCTTAGTTGTAAATATTTTTTGCAAGGCAACATCATTGCTGGCATCCGCCGCTAAGCCGTAAACAGTCTCGGTTGGAATCGCGACAACTTCTCCATTACGAAGTCTCGCAGTGGCTTCTTCTAAACTAATGCGCATATAAAAAAATAAATAGTATTAAAACGTCTATTTTACTACTTATGCACTCTGCGCATCATCATTTGGCTGTAATACGCTAAAATAGCGGATTGAATTTTACTGAAATATAAAAGGATCCAGCATGAAACAAACACCTGTTAAAGAGATCACTGTAGAACACAATCCTACACAGTCAGCCTTAGATGCGCTTAATGTAAGCAAATGGCCAACTTGGCAGAAAGAAGTTTCTTCTTTTCCTTGGACATTCCCTGAGCAAGAAATTGCTTATATTTTAGAAGGTGAGTGCGTGGTCACCACATGCTGTGGCACTGTTGCTAAATTTGGCAAAGGTGACTTAGTGACTTTCCCAGCGGGTACTAAGGTTACTTGGGAAGTAAAGCAAGCCTTGCACAAACATTATCAACTTGATGGCAACATTGTTACGCAAACATTTAAGCGTATCAAAGCTGCATTAAAACTTTAATTTAGCCCGCTTTTCGAAAAGTAAGGTTGTAACGATACGCACCCAAAACAGGGTGCGTGTTCATTTTCAGTGGCGCTATTGCGTGAAAATTAAGTCGAGACTGACCGCCCCACACCACAACATCACTATGCACTAGTGGAATTTTGAGAGTTTTATCAGTTCTTTTTAAGCCGCCAAATTGAAATACTGCGGGTATTCCCAAAGAAACACTGACGATAGGCTGATTTAAATCTAACTCATTTTTATCCTGATGTAAGCCCATACTTGCGCCAACTTGGTATTGATTAATTAAACAAGCATCAGCTTGAAAATTATCAAAACCAGCTTCAGCAGCCGCCAAAGTAGCAAGCTGCTGAAAACTAATAGGCATCAATGGCCAAGGCTTGTTAGTGACTGGATCTTTCATAGTATACCGATAACCTTGACGGTCACTCACCCAGCCAAACTGGCCACAATTTGTCATAGCTGCTGACATTGCAAAGCCCATTTTTGTCATCATATGTCGCAAGGGCGCTTGTCTAACAATCTCCGCCAAATCAATCAATAGCGACATCTTATTCACCAACGCATAGCTTTTTAACAAAAAAGCATCTTTAACGATTTCCAATTTGTTTGGCTGAAGACTGTCAAACAAATCCATACAAATATCCTTTAATAACACATTAAGTACATCTAGAAAATATAGTTTATCTAAGGCAACAGATTGAGCATTTCGACATATTAACAAGTCCAGCTTTTTGCAAATGATGGACGTTTGATTGGAACACCTTAAATTAATTAGCAGAACTGCCGATAAAATGCTATATATACATAAAATTTAAACCATTGTTGCAAGTTGTTTAAATTAAATCATAACTATACAGCTTACTTGCCAAGTCGTTCCTACTTCCAGTGAGTACACAACAGATATGACTAGTAACCATAAAAACGACTTAAGCGACAGGCGCTAATTGGCGAATTCGAACGGCAGCCTTAAGCCACACTGCTACTAGTTTTGTTTTTGGAATTTAATCATGTCAACATTACTGAATACAAGCAACTTACTGCCACATGGATACTGCATTAACTGGTCACCCAGTCTTTTGTGGTTATATGTAATATCTGACGCAGCAATTGTGCTGGCTTACTACTCGATTCCGTTAACTTTAACTTACTTTGTCTGGCGTAGAAAAGACGTACACTTTCGTGGAATTTTCTTGCTATTTAGCGCATTTATTCTTTCTTGCGGCACAACACATTTACTTGGTATTGTAACTCTTTGGAATCCCATCTACTGGATAGACGCGAGTATGAAAGCTATTACAGCAGCGGTTTCAGTGATTACCGCCATTGCGCTAGTCTACATTACCCCTCAAGCACTAAAAATACCCCCGCCTTCTCAATACGACTAAAGAAGTCTATGACCGTTTACATGCCTATGAAGAACTAAAAACCGCTCAGGCAAGCCTGATACAAGTTGAGGAGTATAAAAAATCTGAAGCTGCACTGCACACAAGCGAGCAAAGACTGCTGTTAGTTTTAAAAGCCAGTCAACTTGGATTTTGGGATTGGGATATTAACAAAAACGTTGTGATTAGAAATGAGCGTTGGGCAGAAATTTTAGGCTATCAATTGAGTGATATTGAACTTTCAGTCAAGCAATGGGAGGACTTTATTCATCCCGACGATAGAGAAATGGCATGGCAATCAATCCAAGACAATATTGAAGGCCGCTCAGCAACGCATATACTTGAATACCGTATGCGCTCAAAAAATGGTGAATACAAGTGGATACTGGATCAAGCGCAAGTGGTATCAAGGGATGTTAATAACAAAGCGACTCGCATGTGTGGAACGCATACAGACATTACTGAGCGTAAAAATATGGAAGTGCGAGTGCAAAATTTTGCTTTTTATGACACGTTAACCCAGCTCCCCAATAGGCGTCTGTTAGGTGACAGGTTAGCCAATGCCATTTCAAGTAGTAAGCGTAGTGGATATTTCGGTGCAGTGATGTTTATAGACCTAGACAATTTTAAACCTATCAATGACACACATGGGCATCAAACTGGTGATTTACTGTTGATCGAAGTTGCCAACCGCCTAAAAGGCTGCATTAGAGAAGTT
Source organism: Burkholderiales bacterium (assembly GCA_038327905.1). Taxonomy (GTDB): domain Bacteria; phylum Pseudomonadota; class Gammaproteobacteria; order Burkholderiales; family Methylophilaceae; genus Methylotenera. The sequence continues at coordinate 31,813 of JBBQLN010000003.1, read as the reverse complement.
GACACAGTTGCAAGGCTTGGTGGGGATGAGTTTGTTGTGATATTGAGTGGATTAAGCCTTGATAAAGCTGAGTCAGTTTTAGAAACTAAATTAGTGGCTCAAAAGATACTAGAAACTCTATCTAAGCCATATTTACTGACAGTCACTCATGCAGGGCATAAAGATAAGGCAATAGCGCACAACTGCACTGCAAGCATTGGCGCCGTAGTTTTTGTTAAAGACCACACCAGCCAAGTTGACCTAATTAAATGGGCTGACGCTGCTATGTATAAAGCCAAAGATGGTGGTGGAAATTCAGTTCGATTTAATGATGACTCTGCAACCCATTAAAATCAACTTCTGACATTTGCACTTTATCAACACCCTTAAAATGCCGCAGGATTAACTCACCTATTTATCTGCTGCTTTTTCTACGGGGTATAACTGTTCAAGCGCATCTTCATCAAGCGCGCTTAGCATGCGACTCAAATCTTTCAGCTCAAGCTGCGCATCTTGCTCTTGTGCAATCTTAGCAAGTGCTAAAACGCTAGAGGTATGGTGTGGATTAAGTGCTAAAACGCGTTTAAATTCTGTTTTGGCTTTTTCCACCGCACCTAAATTATATTGTGCCAACGCATCATAATAAATAGCTTCAGGCTCGTTCGGTTCATGCTGCTTCCACTCATTGGCAACCACCAGTAAATCTTGCCATTTGCCTGCTTGCATTGGTAGCACTACCTGCATCCAATATGGGCGTTTTTCCAGAGGCGCATCCCAAAATGCAGAGTCAGTTTCAATCACTTTGTCAGTTTCAGGCAAGGCCATTGCATCTTTAATCCACTTAGCAGGCACATTGTAGTAATAGGCATTCATGCCTGGACTTTTAACAGTATTTAAACCAATCAGTTTACCTTGCTCGTTAAACAATGGGCTTCCACTTGCCCCCATTTGAAACGATGCTGATGTGCGAATAATATAACTATCGTCCATTGCGTATAAGGCTTTAATCTTTCCTACTGTCGTGAGTGGTTTGGCCGCTCCGCCTGGAAAGCCAACTGAAAACGTTGTAGTTTCATAAATGAGTGGGTCTTCATCAGCAAAAGTTGCTGGCTTTAAGGGCAAATATTGAAAACGGAGTATGCATACATCGTGCTTCCAATCAGCTCGCACCCCTTCAGGTATATAGGTTTCACCCTTGGCTGTAATATTGCTACCTATTGAATTTGCTAGCACATGGCAATTGGTTGCCACTAAATTTTCCGCTACTACCACGCCTGAGCCACTACCCTGCCTGCCAGTTTTAGTGACAGTATGCACCTTAACAATCGTACCTTTTAGATTGTAGACCAGCTCTGGGGATGGATCTGCTGATGCGGATTGAATGGCGACGAGCTGACTCATCATCATAGGAAGCAATAATTTACTTAGTGATTGAAATCTCATCATTTAGCCTTGTTATTTAATTAACAATAATGAATGGATTATAAATCTAAGTGTTGGTTCAAGTCTTTATTACCAAGCTTGTCAGTTTGAGCATTTAAAAGTGATTAGTGTGACTACACTAGTCTAATCTGATGTGTGGCGCAGCTTTTTTGATTTTCAGATGACTAATCATCTAAGTAATTAGTCTATGAGACTCTCTTGCAGTTGCTCACGCAACTTGCTAATAGCTTCGGCTTCGCCACGAACTGTTAAAAAAGCACCGTCATTGTCTGAGCGCTCAGCCAACACTTGGCAGCTAGCATAGATTTTTCCGCGCCACTGCTGTGCAGTCCAAGGCAGAAAAAGCTCCGCCTCAATCAAATCTTGCTGAAAAAATGCAACGATAGTCCGGTGCAACTTAGCCACATCGTCGGGGTTACGCGCACTCATCACGATGCAATCTGGGTACTTTGTGCGCAGGGTTGCTTCGCATTCAGCTTGCGCAACCGCGTCACCTACATAGTCAATTTTGTTGAAAACTCGCAGGCGCGGCACAACATCAGCGCCAATTTCCTCTAGCACTTCATTTGTCACTTCAAGTTGACGCACAAAACCAGGGTCACTTGCATCAACCACGTGTAGTAGTAATGAGGCGTCTAAGGCTTCATCAAGCGTTGATTTAAACGATGCAACCAGACCGTGTGGCAAGTTTTTAATAAAACCTACTGTATCACTGACGAGTATCCGCGGCACGCTTTCAGGATAAAGTGAGCGTACTGTGGTATCTAGTGTGGCAAACAGTTTATTCGCCACTAACACATCGCTGCCAGTCAACGCGCGCATTAAGGTTGATTTACCTGCATTGGTATAACCCACCAAGGCGATGCCTGCAATCCCTTGGCGTTCTTGGCGTCTGGCACGCTGCGTTTTGCGCTCCGCATCCATTGCGACAATTTCAAGTTGCAGTTCGGCAATACGATCACGAATTTTACGTCTATCCAATTCGGTTTGTGACTCACCTGCGCCGCGACCACCTTCACCACTACGTTGCCGCCCTTGTGAGCCAGCCAACTTTGCCGCTTCACGCATACGTGGCGCCATATAGCCAAGGCGAGCAATCTCAACTTGTGCACGTGCAGCACGAGAACGCGCATTACGGTGAAAGATCTCTAGAATCACCATGGTGCGATCCATCACCACGCAACCCACTTCAAGCTCAAGATTACGCGCTTGTGAGGGCGAAATTTCGTGATCAACCAAAAGTGTGTTGATTTCTACATCACCCAAATTTAAGCCGCCCAAGTCAGCCGCAACGTCATCAATCTCGGTGATTTCGTACTCATTCTTCACATAATCGCGAATTTCCTGCCGCTTGCCTGCGCCAAGGTAAGCCGTCACATCATAGCCTGTGCGCTTCTGCACAAAGGTTTTAACTACAGTAAAGCCCAATGTTTTTGCTAGCTCACGTAACTCGTTTAGTGATGCTTCAAACTCAATGTCTGTCACACTTGGAATTTGAACGGCAGCTACAATGGCGTAATTAGGCTTTTCTTTAACTTCTTTTTGCATGAGTGAGTAATGTTGATTGATTAAGCGAAGGCAGATAGTACCTTAAAAGCGCTAAATTACCTGCATTATCAATGCTTAACCGAATGCTCCATCAGCTCTTGGTTTTAGCAAAATTGGCGCATAAATCACCACAAAAATTGCGAAACTTAATATCCATAAAATAGCCGCCACTAGCATCCAGCTAGTATAAAACTGTGATGCGAACTCTGGCACGATGGCACGAAATACCACGCTACCTACTAAACCAGCAAAAGCTAACCCTATCCAACGAGAAGGCTTTTTAATGTCTCGTCCACTGTGGCCTAAAGCCACGCGCGACATCATGCTCAGTGTCATTAAACCAACGCCACCAATCGTGAAAATATGTAAAGTCAGAATAGATATGCTGGTGTATATGGCTTGTAATCCGTAAAAGAAAAATCCAACATTAATAAACCAAGCTGATAAATACAAACTCCATAATAAAGGCACACGCCATATCGCCGCAGTATGCCAGTTAAATAGCCTGTAACCGTTTAATGCAAATAAAGTCCAAGCAAACAGAGTTGTTAAAAAAGGGTTTTGTATAAAAATTGCATTGATAAATAACGCAACAAAAAACACCAATATGCTGATGTCTAGCCATTTATATTGTTTTAGCTGTACCTTGCCTTCTATACCTCGTTCTATAAAAAACGGAATAACGCGTCGGCCTATCATTAGAATTAAGCTAATAAATAATAAAATAGCGCCATTAATGGCAAATTGCATACCGCTTGTCAGTATGCCAAAGCAGCCAAGATAAAAAACTAGATTGCCAATCCATAATAAAACAACCTTACTAACAACGGCTAGCTGACTCCACTGCTTAGCTTTAACGATAGGTATAGCAATCGCAACAATTAACATTAAGCCAAACAATAAGTCTGCGCTTGCAGCCCATGGCAATAGAGCAGCACCAGATAAAAATAACACTCGAGCTGCACACCAAAGTGCAAATAGCCCCATTAACGGCTTGCCAGTTATGGTCGGCAAGCCTGTCCAGTTTTTAACCGCAGTGAGTAAAAACCCTGCAACTACGGCCATGCCATAGCCATACAGCATCTCATGTGCATGCCACTGGCTAATAGAAATATTCTCAACGCTGATAGAAATATATGAGAAATAAACAAGCATCCATGCAGCCATTGAAACAACGGAAAAAATACTCGCCCCTAAAAAAAATGGTCGAAAGCCAAGATTAAATAGTGCAAGTTTATTTACACTAGCTGGATCGGGTTTATTAATTTGGATTTGCATAGCGTTTTATAGAGTTTCGACCTAAAATTTTTGTGAGTTTTACTTAATTAAGTTAAGACAATTACATGGATAATAATAACTTGATTATCAATCTACACTCTTGATTCAGCGCAAGAATAAATAAATGTTTATAAAGACTCTCCATTTTCAAGAAGCCACAGACTATCTAGCCAATTTAGATGCAGATTGGACGCAGCTAATTGAGACTGTTGGTGTATGTCAATTTGAACCAAAGCCAGCGCGTGAGCCATATGAAGCCTTAATCCGCGCAGTGGCTTATCAGCAATTGCACGCCAAAGCGGGCGATGCGATTATCAAGAGATTACTGAATATTTATGGTGATGCTTTTCCATCGCCATCTGAACTATTAGCGACAGAATTTGATAGTTTGAGAGCTTGCGGCTTTTCTGCACGTAAAATTGAAACGATAATTGGCATTGCAGAAGGCGCTATTTCAGGGCTAGTACCCAATCGAGTTAATGCAGAGTCCATAGCCGATGAAGACTTAATTCAGCGTTTAGTGACGCTTAAAGGCATAGGCCGCTGGACGGTTGAAATGTTATTGATGTTTACTATGGCGCGCATGGATATACTGCCTGCCGATGACTTTGGAATTGTGCAAGGTTATAAGCGACTCAAAAAACTAGACGCTGCACCCAAACGCAAAGAAATCACTGAAATTGGCCAATCTTGGAGCCCTTATCGCACAGTTGCTAGCTGGTATTTGTGGCGTGTGCCAAAATAGCATTTTTATAAATCAGCCTAAAGTTAGTGCAGTGCGCCTAATCTATATCGGCAGAGTCACACTAGGTCAATGACGACTCATCGGGCTATTTACATAGCCTTACTGCCTTATTCACAGCACTGTTTGATATTTTAGCACTGGCAATTATTTTACACATTTTTAATCTCAAAATTGTTTTAATGTTATAAATTCATTTATGCACATCTTCACTCGCCATCATCACGCTTTTCTTAAACTATTATCTTTTCGTGTACTTATGGTATTGGCTTACCAAATCATGGCGGTGGCGGTTGGCTGGCACATTTATGAAATCACCCACGATACACTTGCGCTTGGCCTCATTGGTTTAGCTGAAGTGATTCCATATTTTACCTGTGCATTATTTGCAGGGCACGCGGTTGATCACTACTGCTCACGCCGCTTTTTTGGTGGTGTTGCCGCGGCAACTTTAGGTATTAATGCGCTATCGCTCACCTTGCTGACTATAGGCTTAATAGGTAGTAAAGAAACCGCCAGTTACTGGATTTACGGCTCAATTATGCTCACAGGCATAGAACGTGCGTTTATTGCACCTAGTTACAATACTTTGTTCGCCATTATCTTGCCGCGTGAAGAATATGCTCGAGCATCAGCCATCGGCAGCTCAGTCTTTCAAGCAGGGCTAATTCTTGGCCCTGCGATAGGTGGCCTGCTGGTTGGCTTTGCAAGTAAAACGTTCGCTTACGCAATCGCAACCGCATTATGTGTAGCCGCTGCAACCGCGATGTGGTCAATTAAAATAGATGAGCCACCTGCGCCATTAGACAGCCCGCCAGTATTCGCAAGCATAGGCCAAGGCTTACGCTTTGTGTTTAGTAATCAAATTATTTGGGGAGCGCTTTCACTCGATATGTTTGCCGTGCTTTTTGGCGGCGCGGTGGCAATGCTACCAGCCTTTATCCATGACATTTATCATTATGGCCCAGAAGCGCTTGGAATATTAAGATCTGCGCCAGCTATAGGTTCTATTATGACGGGCATCTGGTTATCTAGAAATCCAATCAATCTCCACGCAGGGCGTTGGTTATTAGCATCAGTTGCAGGGTTTGGCCTATGTATCATTGGCTTTGGCTTAACGACCTATATTTGGGTTGCAGGTATCATGCTGGTACTTTCAGGTATTTTTGATGGCGTTTCGGTAGTAATGCGCACCACCATATTGCAACTGGCTACACCCGATGCAATGCGTGGCCGCGTCTCATCAATTAATGGCATTTTCATTGGTTCATCCAACGAACTTGGTGCTTTTGAATCAGGGTTAGCGGCGCGTATACTAGGCTTAGTGCCATCAGTAGTATTTGGTGGTGTGATGACATTGGGTATTGCCGCGCTGACAGCAAAAGTAGCGCCAAAACTTAGAAAGTTAGAGCTGCATCAACTGCACTAATTCACAACAACAATTAGCTCACCGCAGCCATTAGGTATTTGCAGGCCAGTTTTGTATGACTAAATTAACAACCTCGGTCAGCGCTACCTTAATGGCGCCACTGGTCGCTTGATCGGATAAACCTTGATGCATGGCATGCAAAACTCTCCAATAAACCCAGCAAAAACTTTTGCTTACAAATTACTTATGCGCTTCAAATGGCTGAGATTCAGTTGCCATAAATAACACCAATGCATCGCCAAAATAAAGTTGATAGCCTTGCTTAGTCAATTGGTAATTCAAAATGCTGGGATGCAAAATACGATTACATGGCACTTTATTGAATATCCTCAGCGTGGATGGGTACTTTTGATGCGCTTGATGATAATTTTGAAGCAGCACTCTAGCATCATCGCCATGTTCCACACATTCATTAAAAGCACGTCCGTTTGAAGCTCGACCAGCGATAAACGCAGTAATGAATAAAGTGCTTAGAATCAGATATGCAAACACTTTAAACACCCGCTTGAACTGAGTAAAAAATACGATACTACTCACAAGCAAAGCGGCAATACACGCCAACATTATTGCCTCAATTCCACCGCCACCCTCACCCCACCAAAAGGATACGATTAGCAATAATATCGGCGTAGCCACTTGATAATAAAGTTTTGTGTTCATTAAGTAGATATTGTATTGTCAAATAAAATATTAATCGACACCTTAGAGAGAGTGCAGACTTAAGTACTATACTAACTCACGATGGAAATTAACATAAAACAAAATGGTCTCTCAATGATGTTCGCCTTCAGGTATGTTCTAATCAGCATTATTTTCAACTTAATGTTTACGCTAAATGTATTGGCAACCGAGGAGTTTAGGGATGTGGCTCCTGACAAAACAATAGGGCAAGGCGCCTATATTTTACATGTTCAGATTCTAGACCCCGTCACTCAGCAAGCTTGGGGAAATAAGCCCTACCATTTGATTGCTTATGACGACAATGGTAAAGCGTCCAATGTGATTTATGGCAACACGGACAGCCAAGGCTATACCGCCACTTTAAAATCAACAAACAAAATCAATGACTTTGCTGCAAGGCCGAAAATACAGTCTGGCCAATTCTCTTATATAACTCAAATGCGCTTGATTGATAACTACGAGGGTAACGGAGGGCTTCCACAGACTTATTACATTCACTTTATTGTTGAGGGTGCTGTTTATACGGGCATTAGCGATGCACGTGGCGATGTGGCAGAAGTTGGCTCAGCAACGGCCCAATCCGTTAGGACCACAATAATTGGCTCTACGAAAAGAACTGAAACTTGTGATTGGCAGTCCGCGGCAATAATTCTGAATAAAAGTATAGATAGTACGCCGCTTCAAAGAATTGCATTGATTAAACAAGTCAGCAATCTCCCCACTGCCAAAAATAAAAAGGGCAATCAATGCGAGAGTTTTTATGAGCAATTCGCTGATGACCTTATCTCACAAATGCTTAAAGCTTCAGCAGCGGGAGGCACAGAGTTACTCAATTCAACAGCGCCATTGATTGTGGATAAAAAAACAGATTTACTCGCGAATAATGCAAAAAACTCTACTACTGGAAAGTCAGGCACACCCAAAGAATATCGTATCATCGCCATTTTAAATATGCTGGATGAAGTAATCGGTACATTTAATGTGACGCCTGAGTTTATTAACCTATGGACAGACCAGGCTATTAGCTTGCTTCCTCAAACCAAGGCATTCAAAGACGGTGGCGTATCGCTCAATCTTGCAGAAAAACTAATAGGCCTCAAAGAGTACAGTCTAGCAGCCAAGTTCAACTTGCTGGCAAAAGCCAACCACGACAATATTCGTGGAACTGACAAAGCGCGTCAATTAGCGATTGATGCGATCGTAGCCCAATCCACTGGAGATAAGGCAAAAGCACAGAAGCTATTTGAAGACGCAAACAACTGGCTAGTAGGTTCTAAAGATAATGATGCTCTCGCGAAATATAGATCAGAATTTAAAAGTGTTCCTATTGGAAAAATGCATATTTCTACCGCTATGATTCAAGAGGCTCAACAATGGTGCCCTCAAATTTCAGAGAGAAATGGCAACATCTTTACTATGTTTCCATACGCCGATGAGATTGACGACATAATGATGTCACGCATGCTGACTCTTGATGCCTTGCTATCATACGGCTCAGCTAAAACGGGTAAAGTTTCACTTACAAATATTTGTGCTAGCAACGCACCGAAAATAATTGAGCTTACAAAACATGACATCGAGCAAATACAAAAAGCGAAAGTGGTAGGCTCAATATTGCTAATGCCTGATGCAAAAACAGATAGCTTCAACGCACCCCGCATGAAGTTGGCTCTACTGGCATGGCTGCAAACTGTTAAGTTAGCACCTGACTTTTACAAGCCGAATAAAACAGCCGAAAAAATGAACTTTGGATTTTAAATCGACAATATACTATTGCTTCAAACGCACAACTTCATCCGCCCAATTATCTTCTGCCGCACCACAAGGAGCAGGGGCTAATAATTGAGGTAAAATTTCTGTTGTTCTAATACCTAGCTTGCCGCTTTTTAATGTGACCACCTGTTGCCATTGTGATGACACTGAGCCATCTTTCTGAAAATAAAGAAAAACTTCAGTTTCACGGGCTTTCCAATCTGGTTTACTCTTTTGCGCAGGAAGTTGAGGAGTGGTGACCATTGCTTCATGCCACTGAGGATTTGGCTCCTCAAATTGCCAACGTACTCTTATTGGCGCCGTTAAAGGGCTCATGATAAATCCAGAAAAAGTGCGATCTCTACATTCATTTGGATTATTTTCCTCAGGCCAAACAGTTGGCAGCGCCAATGCCTGATGATCAACCTCCAGTCTTGCAATCCTTTGTGGCTGTAGATTGGCGAGATGCACTTGCACTACAGGAACATCAACTCCCCATAGCGCCATACTGTCACTTCCAGACAGATTAAGCGCTGGGACCACCTCTACACGGTCATTGTAGTAATAGTACAAATAAATCAAAAGTGACGCTTCTGTGGGTGTGTAGTAAGCACTTGACTCGGACACTTTACGAATAATTTTTGAAAGATCAGGATATGTCTGGGGTTGAACCACGGGCAAGGTCAGCACCACTCGATGATCTGCAGACTCCGTTTCGCTTGAATAAATTGACATATCCTTAAATGATGCTGACAATCTTGAGCCACTGTAAGCCAGCATGCGGTCACTGCCAGCGTATCTAATAGTATTCACAAATTCATAGGATGATTTATCTAAGACGTTTTCTTCTGGTTCCGTTATCCATAAAGTCTTACTCGATAAATTAATATGTAGCTCTTGAATATTAGGGTGACTTTGCCCGAAAGCCTCTTTTTTAGACGCTTTAATTTCACTCATTATCATAAATGCCAAAAGCGTTAATAAAACAGGACCCCAAACATACAAGTGCGCTTTTACTGGTGCATGATGTTTAAGATTGGCAACGGTAACAATTAGAGCTGCAATCAACAATATAGCTAATACAAGCGCTAACACCATAAGTATAAAAACCAGATTGCTCAAATCATTAAATGTACTTTGTAGCCACCAACCATTGAGTAAACCTAGGCCGAATAAAGTAACGCCTGCGGTGCAAATGCCCAGTAATAAGCTACCCATATAGATGGTTTTATTTTTTTCCATAGATTTACAAGCCTCAAGCAAATAATGCTAAATCTTTTATCCAGTCACTTTTTTTAATGGCTTCTCTCTAAGCCCTGAAATCGCCACAGCGGTCACCAAACCACCCCCTATAAAAAGAAATGCAGAAATAGCAAACACAGCAAATAAACTATGTACTTGTTCAAACGTTAAAAACTCACATCAGGCTGCGTTGGCGAATAAAAGACTTTAATATGCTGCCCTATTAAGTAGCCGTTCCAGCGTGGCTTTACCACATTTAATTTGTAGCTTTTATTTACACGCTCTTCTATCTGGCGCACATGCAACTCATCATTTAAGTTGTACACATAAATCAAACGTAAATACCCACCTTTTTCAAAGTAAGTAATCGCTACATCACTTAAAACACCATAGGTTGTCGGCCAAAATTGGCTTTGATATTGTTGCCAAGCCTCTTTACTTGCAAAGGGGCTAGTGGCAAGCGGCGTGAATCCGCAGAGTAGTATGAATATATACTTGAATTTATTGAGTAGCGTTAACATTTTGCGAGCTAGTTACTTTTTACTTCTGCAGGAGGTTGCAGCATAGGCACATCAAAATCTGGTGCAAATAAAATCACATGTTGTGCAACTTTATTCACACTAGCGCCTGCGTAACCTTTACTCGTTTTTTTCTCTTCAGCGATTTTTTCTAGTGCACTCACTCTAACAGGCAGGCTATTTATAAGAAAGTCATAAGCATTACCCGCATATTTTGCATCCGTCAGGCGTTTAGCTGTATGCGTACTATTTTTGCCAATGCCGTAAGTAATTGTCTCGTTTACGCCTATCACATGGCTAAATTCCAACATATTTTTATCAAACCAGATAAAGCTTGGCAATGCATAATGTGCAGCCAACTCTTTCACTGTAGCCGTTTCAAAATCAATAATCGCAATGCGTTGAGGCACTTGCGGTGGCGCTTCAAAAAACACCACGGCCAAATAGCGGCCGCAATGCGACCAAGTTGCTTCGTGCGTCACTTCTTGCATATTGATACCGCACGAAGTAGTTAACGCATAAGCACTGTAATGCGAACCTATACTCTTGCCGCCCACGGGATTTAATTTTGCTGAATAAGTTGAGTTTGCACGATTTATAATTCGAACCTCCGTGCAAAGCCGCATGGATTGAACATCGCTATATTTTGGCAAGTCAACCAGATATTGCATATGAGTTTCAACCCGTGTGCGGGACCGCGTTTGCTTCTTGCCTTGCCCATTCCAGTAGTCGGCCTCGTCTGCATCCCAAGGATGGGTAGTGCTATAAGATTCATATTCTGCTTCGCTAAAGCTAGTAGACCTTGGTAAGACAATGCCTTGAGCCGCCATCACGCCATGACCAGCATCGCTAAAATCTCCTAATGAAACATTGGTCATTTCATCTAATGGCGCTATGTTTAGTGTGGCTGGACTACTTGCATTAAATACATCATGCACCGCGTCTCTAAAATCATACAGCTGAGCTGAGATTTTCAAAAATCGACCATCTTGCACCTTGCTATTATCAACACCATCTATCCACACGGCATAAGGGTAACTCACCTCTACATTCAGCAAAACATCATCCACCAGCACGATGTATTTGGGATGCTGCATACGCGCGTAAGGGTTAATCGAATGTGGTTTTAAATCTGGCACAAACGTTACTTTATGCGTGCAGCGCTTACTTTGCACCATCACTACATGATATTTTGGGAAAGGCTTACGCTCAGGGTAATCTAACACCCACCAACCATCGTCCTGCACTAGCGGCATTTCTTCTGCAGCAGCAATGAGCTCTTGGATATTTGTCTGCATTTTAGTGTTTGAGGTCAGTGGCGAAAAGCGACCATATACTACGCCATTTTTAAAGCTGTCGATTTCCCAAAAACTACTACCTTCTTTCGGTTGATAGGCTTTTTTATGAAGCAAATCGACCAACATTACACCCCATTGATTGCGCGAAGGCAATGTCATGGCAGCATATTGACCATCCTCAGACATAGCGATAGAGGGGCCAACCCCAGTAAAAGCACACTTGTTGCTAAATACGACATCACCATAAGTCGGGCCACCCATGGCAATTTCACCTGTGCAGAAAAAGTCGTAACGCATGTAAAGACCATCATTATCTGGAAGCGAGGCTTTGTCTGAGCTATCGCCCGACCAAGCTGATGTGCCATCACGTGCAGGTGGTTGCCATGTGTCGTCACCACTGGCTTGAGCTTCAACATTACCCTCTGCCCTCAACTGCGCTACCGCCTCATTTGGCCACAAGGTATATTGCGTTTCAACGGCATAGAAGAATATGCGCAACACTAGCCAAGCCAGCAAGGGCTGAATAACCATCAAAATAAACTGATGATGGGATATATTGAGTATGAGAATTTTTAAGCCTAAGCCAGTGGCTAGGCCGCCGTATAAATAAGCTAACGATAATTGAAATAGTTTCCATTGCAAGCTGAAGCAAGCCGCATATCCCATGAGCAAAGCTACCAAAGCGACTACTTGATATTGCCATGGCGAGAATACACCTACCATCATCGCAAGCGTTATTAACAGCCACTTAAAATTTGCCATAAAATCTACCCAAATATCTCAATCGCATGATTTAATTTTAATTATATTTCACCAATCCACGCTGTATTTCTGTGACAAATGCTCTGCCGCCACGGTAGTATTTCAGCTTAACTTTGGTATCTACTGGGCCACGTAAAACTTTAGTTGCATCCTCTATCGTCACATATTGATTCACTGGCACACCGTCGATGCTCACAATATTATCACCAGCTTTTAAGCCAGCTTTAGCCGCAGGTCCATTGGCAAGCACGTCTAGCACTAGAATCATTTCATCAGATGGCATCAGTCGCTTAATTGCAACGCCAATTCCAGCAAACTCTTGCGGCTTGTCACTTTTCACTAAGCGCCAGCGGGCAGGTAAATTCAAGCCCTCGCACTCACTGCATACCATCACATCGCCACTTTGGGTAAAGCTCAAGAACTTAGTATTAATATTTCTCTTTTTTTCTCGTCGTAAAAATCTGTAGTAATGGTGAAGCCAGCTTTTTGTTTAGTAGCACCCATTTCATTAGGTTGAAAACCTAATCTATCAGCTGCAACAATCTGTCCAAAAGCCACATAAGCTAAGTCACCATTAATTTGTATGGAGGGCATCGCCACCCAGCGTAATTGGTTTTGCTTCCAAGCATCCCAGGCCGACTTCATCGTAGGATAATCTTCAGCTTTATATAAGCCATCAAACGGCTTTGGGTTGATGGATGCGGCTGGATGCGGTGCAAATTTTGAGCTATAAATATTAGGCGCCTCCGAAGTGCCTAAGTATTTGCCTTTATCAAACTCTAATAGCACCAACTTTCCGTCTTTTTCTGCCAAGCTTGCACCTGATGCGATGCCATATAAAGACTCAACATCACCAATGCCGTCAAACTCAAAAGGCACAACTACGGCCCCATTGGTAGAGATAATCCCGTATTTATTGTGTTTAGCTGCCACAGCAATACCGTTACCTTGCGCATCGGTATTGAGTGACCCTATCGACAATCTATCGTACTCAACTGGAATCATCAATTTCCCGGTGATGAGATTGATATAGCCGTATTTGTCTTTTAATTTGACGAGATTGACTGGCTCGTCTCCATTATTAGAAATACGTTCCATATAGTCGTAAATAACAGGAATAACCTCTTTACCATGCGCATCAAAAAAACCAAACTTGCTAGTTTGAGCAACGTTTTCAGTGACATCTAGCCTGACTTTAAAGCGCTTAAAATCTCTGTCGTAATCGATTCCAGAATATTGGATGGGAATAATAAGCTTGCTATGTGAATCCACTACGCCATAATCGTTTGGTTCAGCGCTGGCCTTGTTTTTAGTTGTTAGTCCAACAATAAAATAACCATCACTCAACTCGCGGACATAGCTATATTTGTAAGCAACTAGGGTGGCGCCCTTAGCATCTTTTGCGCCCCAAAGTCCCGCCTTATCGGCTGAAATGACAATCTGTTCACTTTTCTCGACGGCTTGTGACGTGATAGAAAAAACAAGCATCAATAATAAGAAGTATTTAATTAGTTTTGGCATAATTTTGAGTGTTCAACCTTAATGTCCACAATCTGTTGCATTGCATATTTTAAAATTATATTCTATGCGCTTAATTGATAAATCTAATCTACTCAATAAATTATACTGAATCCTGATATGGATTTGACTCTCGACAATTAAAACCACACTCATTCATAGAAAAATAAGTAAATAATGCTTAAATATCTCACTTTAGCGTTCTTGGTTGTCATCAGTGGATGCTCTAAAGAGTCTCCATATTATGAAGTGACGGGCACTACTGCAGAACGTGTCACTAAAATCTCCGCGCTTTTACAAAAACCATTAGCCCAACCAAACAAAGCTAAAGAAATACCGCTTGATAAAATATTAGACGCGCATTTTTTTCAGGAGGCCATTGGTAACTTAGGCGGACTAGGCCCTAACGACTACTGTAGCTTCTATGCAATTAATGTTTCTCCGCAAGACATTCCTTTGTGGGAAGCGTCACTTACACCTTTACCAATCGATGAGTTAGCAAAAAATGGAAGTTATTTATCGCCAGCCATAGCCAAAACTTGGTGGGCTACTCAGCAAGAATTTCAAACACTCAGTTTTTATGATGCTTTTCCAATGACCAATAATCACGGTTGGGTTGGGCTTGCAAAAGCTGGTCACATTTACATTTATGGATGCTCCAATTAAAAATGTACCCGTTAAACATGAAGTTATTTATCTTACTTTTACTCAGTTTGCTCACAAGCACATGTTCATCAAGCTCATCTGAAACAAATAAAAATGAAATAAAACTACTCATTGAAAGGGTTGAAGCTTGCAATCACTTTGCTGGTGAATTTAATGGTGACAATAGTGATCGAGATAAAGAGGTAAATGCGGAAATGGATAAACTAAAATGCGGTGACATAGACAAAGAATTGAGTGCCGCTAAAGAAAAATACAAAAATTACCCAGATGTATTAAATCAACTTAATCAGACCTCAGCGCAGGATTAGTCTTCTGCTCAATTTCTTGCATATCACTCTCGTCTTTTAAAGACACGCCTGTGACTTTAAGCCGCATGGCTTCTTTAGCTAACCAAAGTAATTTTTTTGCCGCAGCGGCATATTGCAAGCCTTCTGGCCGCACATTAGAAATGCAATTACGGTCGGCATCGCTTAAACCCAATTTTGGGTTGTATGTAAGGTAAATACCCAAACTATCTGGCGAGCTTAAACCTGGGCGCTCGCCAATAAGCATGGCGACCATTTTGGCATTAAGCGCTTGTCCAATTTCATCGCCAATCGCCACGCGTGCTTGACTGGCAATGACCACATGACCCGTATACCAATCACTAGGTAAAAAGTTGTGAATTTCCGCAAGCAGAGGCGCAACATGGCGCGATACTGCCAGCGAAGACAAGCCATCCCCAACTACAATTAGAAAATCAATCGGTTTAGTCTGGCTACTGTTTTGTAACTGCATCAAACTTTGCTCATGTAACCTACGACCCCAATCAGGACGTAACAAGTAGCTTGCACGGTCTGGCGCCATGCTCTTAGCGCGTACGGTCGTAAACTGCTGCTGCTTAATATCAGCTTCTAGCGCTTCGATATCTAAAGCTAAATGTACCGCATCACGCGCCATTGCATGTGCTAACCCAAAATCCAGCACCTCACTAGTAGGCAAACTGCTGCCGACTCGGCCAATGGCAATTCGAGCGCGCGTAAAGTTTTTAAGCTGCTGCCAAGGGTCTGCTTTTATAATGCTATCTTGTTTGATTGTCATAATCTAAGCCGCGCTAAGTAAGTGTTTAGGCATGTTTTGCAACATGTGGTGTATGTTAGTAATGGGCTGCACTTGTCCATAGGCATCCATAATATTCATGGCTTTCAACCAGCGCTCAAACTCTGGTGCGGCTCGCAAGCCTAATACCTTACGCAAATAAAGCGCGTCATGGAACGATGTGGTCTGATAGTTAAGCATAATGTCATCAGCGCCTGGAATGCCCATAATGAAGGTCAGGCCTGCGGTAGCAAGTAGCGTCATCAGCGTATCCATATCATCTTGGTCAGCCTCGGCATGGTTGGTATAGCAAACATCGCAACCCAAAGGCACGCCTAACAGCTTTCCACAGAAGTGGTCTTCTAAACCAGCACGAATAATCTGTTTGCCATCATATAAATATTCAGGGCCGATAAAACCAACCACGGTATTCGTAAGTAATGGTGATAAATGTCGCGCAACTGCGTAAGCACGCGCTTCGCAGGTTTGTTGGTCTACGCCAAAATTGGCATTGGCAGAGAGCGCTGAACCTTGGCCTGTTTCAAAATACATGACATTACTCTCGCCAAACTCATTTTTCACCGTACCGCGATTAAGTGACAGCGCGGCAGATTGCGCTTCTTTAAGCAAGGCAATGTCGATACCAAAACTTTTATTGGCTTTTTCGGTGCCAGCAATTGACTGAAACACTAAGTCCACAGGCGCGCCGCGCTCAATTAGCTGAATCTGGTTGGTGACATGTGTAAGGATGCAAGACTGCGTAGGGATATTGTATTGATTGATGACGTCATCTACCAAATAATATAAATCCATCAGCGCGGGCAAGCTATCAGTCGCAGGGTTAATGCCAATCACCGCGTCACCAGCGCCATACAGTAAACCATCCAGCATAGAGGCAGCGATGCCGCGCGCATCATCTGTCGGGTGATTAGGTTGCAAGCGCACAGAAATATGGCCTGGCAAACCGATAGTATTTCTAAAAGTGGTAATCACGCTACATTTTTTGGCGACCAGAATCAAATCTTGGTTGCGCATGAGTTTGCTCACCGCCGCTGCCATTTCAGGAGTAATTCCTTTTGCGACACGTTTTAAAGTAGCCGTATCAGCCACATCCGAAAGCAGCCAATCACGAAAATCACTTACCGTTAAATGGCTAATTTCAGCAAAAGCTTGCTGGTCATGAGTATCTATAATTAAACGAGTGACCTCATCAGCTTCATATGGAATGAGCAACTCTTCTAAAAACCGCTTGAGTGGCACTTGTGCTAAACACATTCTAGCTGCCATGCGCTCTGCATAAGTTTCTGCCGCTACACCAGCCAGATAGTCGCCCGAACGAGCGGGAGTGGCTTTTGCCATGACGGTTTTTAAATCTGCAAACTGATAAGTATGCGTGCCTGCTATGTAGCTGTAGCTCATGATTCATTTCACCTTTAACGCATGTGATGTTTCATTTGATACTTGCATTATGCGACTATTTTTTAGAAAGCTGCAAGCAGGATTTTTGTGAAGGCTTACGCCTAATTAACCTATTGAATTAAAAAATTCAAACTCCTCAATTGGTACTTAATATTTATTAAAAACTGGTACTTGCATTGCGCCAATTTAAATCTATACTAGCTACGCAACATTGTTTTACGATTTAGCCACACCAGCTTTACTGTTTGAGTAATAACTTAAAATATGTATTTAGCAACATTTATCAGTCTTTTAGTTTTTCAAAATTAGAATAAGGGGATAAAAATGAGTGGAACAAAACATGCAACTGCAGCGGAGCAAGATGCCGCCGAACTAAAGAAAATGGGGTACGAACAAGAGTTGCACCGACACATGGGTGGATTCTCTAATTTTGCAATTTCTTTTTCAATTATCTGTATTTTAGCGGGGGGCATTAGTGCATTCAACCAAGGTCTTGGCGCTGGCGGTGGATTTGCAATGGGAGTTGGTTGGCCTGTCGGTGGATTGTTTGCGCTCATTGTGGCATTAGCGATGGCACAAATTGCTTCTAGCTATCCTACTGCTGGTGGTTTGTATCATTGGGGTTCTATTTTAGGCGGCAAAGCTTACGGCTGGGTGACTGCTTGGTTTAACTTACTCGGCCTGATATTTGTGGTGGCTTCAGTTAACTTTGGTGTTTATGACCCCTTCTTCAAAACGCTTATTGCGCCAATGCTAGGTATTGCTCCTGAGAGCATGGGCCAAGCCTTTCAAATTGGATTTATTGCTGTCATAACTATTATTCAAGCCATTTTGAATGCAAGCTTTCCTAAGCTCACCACCAAACTGACTGACATTTCTGGCTATTTAATTTTTACTGTTGCAACTGCACTTGTAGTTTCTCTGTTGGCATTCACGGCCACGCCTTTAGATTTTTCCAAGTTAATTACTTTCACCAACTTTACTGGAAAAGAAGGAAGTGTATGGCCAACACAGGAGGGCTTTTTATTACCATTTTTAAGTGGCCTATTGTTTGTAACCTACACTATTACTGGCTTTGATGCATCTGCACATACCTCAGAAGAAACACGCGATGCTGCAAACAATGTGCCAAAAGGCATCATTAATGCGGTTATTTACTCTGCAATTTTTGGTTTTATTATGGTATGTACTTTTGTATTGGTCATGCCAGACCTAACCGAGGGTGTGAAACAAGGTTATACCTTCTTTGATGCATTACTGCATCAACTGCCAGACCCTGTGCGCATCATCTTGTCTATTGGTATTTTTGTATCTAACTTTCTTTGTGGCTTGGCTTGCCTAACTTCTTGCTCACGCATGATGTTTGCTTTCTCTCGTGATGGTGGTTTGCCTTTCTCAAAATCGTTACGCAAAGTGCATGGCAAATCAAAAACGCCAGTCAACGCTACTTGGACATCTGCTATTTTAGCGATTGCAGCTACTTTGTATGGTGATGCATTCATTATATTGGCTACAGGCTCAGCGGTATTCTTGTATATATCTTATGTGATGCCTACCGCAGCCGGCTTATTGGCTGAAGGCAAAACTTGGACTCACAAGGGCCCATTTAGCCTTGGTGGGCTCTCAAAACCTATTGGAGTGCTTGCCGTATTAGGTGGCTCACTGCTAGCCTATGTGGGTATGCAAGCGCCTAACCAAAAAGTTTTCTACTTAACTATTGCAATGTTGGTTGTAATGGCCGTATTCTGGTTCGCATTTGGTGAAAAGAAACGCTTTAAAGGTCCACCTTCAGTGAAAGAATAAAAGTAAATTTAGATTAACTTAGTCTCACTCTAAAAACCCGCTTCGCATTAACCATGCGTAGCGGGGTTTTTATACACCCTTAAATTGAACGAGTAATCAGCTCGTTTTCTTTGAATTGATTACTACAATCGTTTGCTATTGTTTACTTACAAGCTCAAGCATCAATGAATACTAAAGTTGTGCTCAAGATTGCCGATGTAATAGTAACAACATGCAAATTATCAAAATTAGGAAGTCTCTAGATGTAGCTTATACGCGAGGTGTAAAATGATTGTTTATCAAGTCGTAGATGAAGAAAACAACTTAGTGAGTGAGCACTCACAACGTGATATAGCAATACACAGTGCGGAGGATTGGACTGTTTGGTATGAAGATCACTACTATCATGTTGAGGAAGTGACTTTTCAAGAGGCGCACTAAAGTCTAGCCTAAAATTGCTTTTTTTGCGTTATACCTGCAGACTAAAGGGTAACATCTGCACTTAATCTACAGGTACGAATCTGACTCTACTTTTTGAGGGTGCTAGATTTTGTTGGAATAACAGAACCTGAAGGCACGACAACCTCTTTGCTTTTCTTGGGTTTTTTGGTTTCTTTGTTACTTTTAATTTGACCTTTGGCCATGATATTTCTCCTAACGTTATACGTAGCTTCATCATAGGCTGATGCGTAAAATTAGGGTGATTATTTTGCTAAGAAGTAACACCAAAACAAAAGGAGCCGCGACACCAACGCCTCAGCTCTTTAGTATTGTCTAATTATGACTTTACTACTCTAGAAAATCCAAATAGTACGAGCCCAATCACCACTATAATGCCAACAAGCCATGCTATACCTTGCCAACCTAGAAAGTCCATCTTGTAATCTCCTTTACCAACGAAACATCAAATTGACCAACATCATGTTCTGCTAATAGCTTTGTATGTACATACTACCCTCAGTAGAAATTAAATAATAGTGGTGAGACTACTCAATCACTTTGATTTTAATCAAAGAAAATAAAAAATTGACTAAAGTTAAGCGTATGATTTACACCTAATTCAAACTCTTTATTTTTAGGAAATCACCATGTTAAGTATGTATGACGCTACGATTCCAGCATTTACGCGCACCTTGCGCAACCTTGCCAATATTCTGAAAATAGGTGAAGCGCATGCAGATACCAAGAAAATTGAGCACTCGATTTTTCTTAATGCACGCCTTTCTCCTGATATGTATCCACTTACTCGCCAAGTACAAATTGCTACGGATATGAGCAAAGGCGCAGCTGCACGTTTAGCAGGGCTTGAAGTGCCAAAATATGAAGACAACGAAACCACTTTTGCCGAACTGCAAGCACGCATCGCCAAAACTATTGCATTTATTGAAACGGTAAAACCTGCGCAAATGGAAGGCAGTGAGTCACGCGAAGTGACGATTACTGTGCGTAAAGTCGATTTAAAATTTACAGGCCAAGATTACTTATTAAACTGGGTCAATCCTAACGTGTATTTTCATGTGACGACTGCCTACAACATATTGCGCCATAATGGCGTAGAGCTTGGAAAGCCAGATTTTCTAGGTCCTAGAAAATAAAATCTCTGAAAAACATTAAAAAGCGCCCTAAAAAGAGCGCACCCAGCTCAACACTAGCGCAGCTATGCATGCAACAATCAATGCGATACTCACCCAGCTGGCAACTCTAGATTTTTGGCCTATTCTCGCATCGCCCATAATATCAACGTTACTTGCCAGCAAATAAAGTGCAACCACATGCAAGGGCAGCATCACGGCGTTCACCACTTGGCTGGTATAAATCAGTGGAATCAATGGCAAATTGGGTAGTGAAACGACACTCACCGCCGCTACAGTTAAACCAATAAAAGCGGCATAAAACAATTGAAAATGTTTAGAATCCAAATCCAAGGAAGCAGGTGCGCCTATGCCCTCTGCAATGGAATAAGCGGTTGCCAGCGGCACAATAGCGGCGGCCAACAACGATGCACCTAATAAGCCAGCACCAAATAATACGGTTGCAAAAGAGCCCGCAAGTGGTTTCAAAGCAATGGCCGCATCTTTCGCGTCATTGATATGCACGCCAACACGATTGAGCGTTGCGGCGCATGCCACAGCGATTGCAAGGCCAATCACTCCCGTGAGTACCGAGCCTATCAGCACATCGACACGTTCCCAACGCAAATTGGCGACAGTAATTTTTTTATCTACCGCATAAGATTGAATAAATGCTAATCCCCAAGGGGCCAGCGTAGTGCCTAGCGTGGCAGCAAGCGCTACCCAACCCAATTGATTGGTAGGCATGTGTGGCACAATCGAATTGTGCCAGACTTGTGACCAATCTGGTTTAGCTAAAATACCGTCAATAATATAAAGCGCGAGCGTTGAAGACACAATCAGCAGAATACGCTCTACTTTATGAAATGAACCCAGCACCACTACCAATGAAATCAGCACACCTGCAACTGGCGCGCTCACCCACGAAGGAATACCAATCAGCGAGCCTGCCGCCGATATGCCCGCATACTCAGCGCAGATCGTACCAAAGTTTGCAAACAGCAAACCAATCACGGCAAAGTAACCCCAGCCAAACCCCCAACGCTCGCGAATGATACCGACAAAACCCTTTCCAGTCGCCGCGCCTATGCGCACCGCAATCATGTGAAACTGAATAAGTAAAACTGTTGAAGCAGGGATAATCCAAAGTAATTGATAACCGTGGTCAGCGCCGAGCACAGAGTAAGTGGTGATGCCTGCAGGGTCATCATCCGAAAGCCCTGCTAGCAAACCAGGACCAAGTACTGCCAAAAATGCCGATAAAGCGCCTAAACCTGCAGCTCGAAAGCGCGCAAACTGCAGACCTATGCCACGCTTATGATGTGCTACTGCATGAATGGGGGCACCTAAAAATTCTCGGCTACGATGCAGAAAGGGTTTTTTATGTTTGTAGCGTGCGTGCATCTTTAGTTTGATTAGTTTTGACTGAGAGTTTCAGCTTGATAACAATCTTACGCTGATTTTTGAAAAGTTTGCGCCTAAAAAATAATAACGCCGCATGTTAGCGGCGTTATTTTTCGGCTGTTGGGATGCCGATTATACCAACTGAATGGCGCAGGTCATGCTATAGAAATTGAACTACAGAACAATCGATAAGTGCCTCCGTTTAAGGTTATTCAAATCAATTACAAATTCAAGACTACAGTGATTTTATACACCCAATTTTTGGTAATTACAACAACAATTAAACGTATTTAAAACACTTTAACTTGCAAAATGTACGAAGATTTATTCGTTATACTTGTAAAGAAGATGTCCTGCGAGCCAATGTCGATGCAGCATGCCACAACTTACTATTGATTGATATGGATATTGAACTAACAGACACCATTTCTGGCATAGACTGGGATTTTTAACATAATTTGCTACCTGACTAAAAAGAAAAATCCTTATAAGCTATTGACTTATAAGGATTTTTACATATTGGCGGAGCGGACGGGACTCGAACCCGCGACCCCCTGCGTGACAGGCAGGTATTCTAACCAACTGAACTACCACTCCAAAAACGGTACGTTTTTTTGACAAAAACGTAATTAAACGCGCTCGCTCATCAATCAACAACAAGCAATACGATAGTCACACTTGCAGGATTTTTGGTGGGTGCTGACGGGGTCGAACCGCCGACATTCGCCTTGTAAGGGCGACGCTCTACCAACTGAGCTAAGCACCCTGCCTGACTAACGAGGTGCGCATATTACATGATATTTCGGAATTTTTCCAAGCATGATTGAATAAATTAAAAATAATTTGTAATTTCTAGTAGTTTTTCAAACTTAAGGCGGGGTGATGCCACTTTCCTTTAATACGTTAAGCGCCTCATCCAATTGTTTTTGCGCTTCTGACACTGGCTCAGGGCCATACATTTTTTCACGCGACCAATCTACCAACGTACCAGACGCCCAAGAAATCGTATATGCCAAAACAAACACCAGCAGGCCGCGCGTCATCCCTTTAGGCATACCATGACTATCTAGCAGGCGGTGCAAATACCACGCAGCAATGATAAATACGATAGTGGAAATAACAATATTCCACGTGGAAGGGAGAGTGAACATAGTCGGTGCCTGCTTAGTTTAAATTAGTCAATTAATCTTCGTGCGTAAACGGGTATATCACCTCGCGCGAGGCCAGAACAATTTCACGTAAAAAACACAGTAAAGCCAAAATGATCGAAAACATAGACGAGATAAATGCCAGTAAAACAATATGCGGCATTTTAAAGCCTGTTTCCACTGATATGAATAAAGCGGCAATAGAAACGCATACGCACAAAGCCGCTAGTGTGGCTAACCCAATGGCACGCCTTAACCATTTGGTGCGCCTAACAATAATAATCAATTCAACTTTCAGTTTTTTGCGCTTTTCACTGGGCATTTCATGTAATACACGCGCACGGTCTATAGAGCGCCCTAAACGCCCAATCAACACCCCCAGTATAGAGCCTATACCGGTAAGCAAAAAAACGGGGGCAACTGCATCTCGAATGGCTTCAGAAACGGAGTGAATATCGGTGATGGGGTTAATCATGGTGCTTAATTGGGCTTTGCTAAAGAAGTAAAATAATCAATAAGTTAACCGCGTGAAATTTAGCTTTATTTACCCTAGCCGTCAATCACTTAGGCGTCAATTTATTCAATTTGTGCCGCCGTACTGATGCCTAAAACAATTCAGACTGTGCAGCGGGGGGTGCCGCTAATAGTGCGTCTACATCAATATCAAAAATACCAAGCTTGCCAGGGCAGGGTATCAAAGGCAAAGGTGTCGCCTGTTCAAATAGAAAGCCAAAGTATTCTTGATGAACTCCACCAAAGTGCGCGCGTTGTTCGCGGC
Source organism: Burkholderiales bacterium (assembly GCA_038327905.1). Classification (GTDB taxonomy): domain Bacteria; phylum Pseudomonadota; class Gammaproteobacteria; order Burkholderiales; family Methylophilaceae; genus Methylotenera. Next base: position 7,778 of record JBBQLN010000003.1, on the reverse strand, counting down.
TAATGCCTTCTGGCAATTCTCCTGGTCTGCTACAAAGTATTAATTTTGCAACGCCAACTACGCCACCATATTCAAGCTTGTCTTTACTAGGCAACGGAATATTAGTATTCGATTTGATAAAGTCATAATATTGCTCATACAAACCTTTGCTGGCATGAATCAATATTGGCCCACGATAAGCAGTTCCCCAAGTACGGTCATCAACTAGCAGATAGCCGTTAGCTATAAGCCAAGCATACGGTTGTTTAAGTGAGAGTGCTTTTGTGAGGCCAGTGGGGAGTGATAAAGACATGATGGCTACAATGCAGAGTCCAAATTTAGGTTGCATGCATGTGGTGCCGGATGTCGGAATCGAACTGACGACCTTCGCATTACAAGTGCGCTGCTCTACCAACTGAGCTAATCCGGCGTTTTACTGGAGGCGAATTATACTTAAAATTCGGCAAAAGTCATTGTTTAAAAATGTAATAATATAAGAAAATTTGCATAATAATTTCCATAAATGAATAAGTTGCCATGAATCAAGAAAGTAAAATGGAAAGAGCTGACCTAGACCAATTAAAAGGTGATGCTGTGATTGAATTTGGGGCGTCTTGGTGCAGTTACTGCCAAGCGGCACAGCCAATCATTTCCTCGGCTTTGGCGCAACACCCCTTAGTCACGCATATTAAAATTGAAGACGGCAAGGGTCAGCGGCTTGGGCGCAGTTACGCCGTAAAACTCTGGCCTACGTTGATTTTGTTAAAAGACGGCACAGAAGTAAACCGAGTCGTGCGACCAACTGACACTCAAATGATTACTGACGCTTTAAAAGCGTTAGCATGAAGAATGCGCTCAACATTTAAGTGCCGCAAAAAGTTTTATATTGCCTCTCAAATGCAGCATCTGGCGCTTGGGTATATTTATCATGGTGATTCAAATCTGCGTACGGGTCAGACAGCACTGATAACAAATCATTAAATAAAGTCATGTCGTCACTTTCTGCCGCTGCACTCAGAGCCTCTTCAACTAAGTGATTACGCGGGATTACCTTTGGGTTGGCGCTATGCATTAATGCTTTGCTTTCCTCAAAGGTTTGCGTTTGCCTAGCCAAGCGCGCTTTCCATTGTTCTAGCCAAGTTCTAAAGCCTGCATCCTGATACAACGTCGTTGCTTCAATTGCTTCAGTAGCTAACCATCTAAACGTATTGGTGTAGTCGGCTTTATTCTTTTGCATGTACATCAGTAAGTCTTCTGCTAGCTTAGTGTCCGCGGTCTCTTCATTAAAAATTCCCAGCTTCTTGCGCATACCCGCAAGCCAAAAATCAAAAAACTGTGTTGGATATGCATTTAAGCATTCTGTAGCTAGCGTAATTGCTTTTTCTTCTGAGTCATCAATCAACGCAAGTAATGTTTCTGCCAGCCTGATTAAATTCCAATGCGCGATATTGGGCTGATTTCCAAAGGCATAACGCCCACCCGTATCAATCGAGCTAAATACTGTTTCAGGCAGATAAGTATTCATAAATGCACATGGGCCATAGTCAATGGTTTCGCCGCAAATACTCATATTATCGGTATTCATCACCCCATGAATAAACCCAATCTGCATCCACTTAGCTATCAGTGAAGCCTGCAAAGCGACTACCTGCTTCAGCAAATCAAGATATTTGTTTTCAGCATTTAGAATCTCAGGAAAATGTCGATTAATCGCATAATCAGCTAAAGCTCGCAGTTGTTGCAGGCTCTTAGTGGACGCCGCAAATTGAAATGTACCCACACGCAGATGACTAGCCGCCACGCGTGTGAGCACAGCGCCTGCCGAAGCGCCATCTCGATAGACAGGCTCGCCAGTTGTAGTCACCGCAAGGCTGCGTGTGGTTGGAATACCTAACGCTTGCATCGACTCGCTCATCACATATTCACGCAACATAGGCGCCAATGCGGCACGGCCATCACCCGAGCGAGAGAAAGGCGTTCTTCCAGAACCTTTTAGCTGAATATCTACACGCTGCTTGTTTGACGCAATATGCTCGCCTAATAAGATTGCACGCCCGTCACCCAACACATTGAAATGTCCGAACTGATGCCCTGCATAAGCCTGCGCAATAGGCTCAGAGCCTTTAAAAAGCGCATTGCCAGACAAACCATCCGCGCCTTGCGTTTTTAAAAGTGCCACATTCAGTCCAAGTGCCAAGCCTAGCGCATCATTAAAAATTGTAATTTGAGGGGTTTTAACCGCTGTCGGCAATTGTTTTCTATAAAAAATAGCAGGCAGTTGCAAATAACTATTATCAAACTTAAAACCAAAATCATTTGGCGCTAATACTGGGGAAGTTTCCATCGTGCTAATCCTGACTGAGTTAGTAGGATATTAGTGCCTTTAAATACAATAAGCAATTTTAGCGTGATGCAAATTACAATGGCATATCACTAGCATTAAGCAGAACGAAATCGATATGAATGACCAAACTTATGCGCGCACTCACTTTATTAAGCACGCTAAAACCACAAAAAACATCGATCGTGACTTTCACGAATGGCATCAGGGCAGGCCGCGTTATGCCATTTGGGCGATTGATGCAGATACGCCAGAAGTACGTCAGCAAGTGCAGGCGGCTCAGCAGCAGCTTACTGGGCTACTTTTAGAAAACTATGCACGTCAGCCTCATATCACGCTAAGCGTGTGTGGCTTTTTGAGTGATAAAGCTGAGCAAGCTGACGATTTTGACGTTAATCATTTCGAAGATCATATAGACAATCTAAGCCAACTCAAGTTAACGCCATTTGAGATTGAAATAGGCACCTTAGCCAGCTTTTCATCTGCACCGTTCTTTCATATAAAAGACGATAGCAACAACATTGCTAGCTTAAATAAATGCCTCAACTTAGGCATGCCACAGAATCAACATGATCAATACATTCCGCATATCACCGTTGGCCTTTATGCGGACGCATGGTCAAGTAACACCGTGAGTATTAAGCTAGATAGCTTTACAGCAGCAAACGCTGTGCGCTTTAAAGTGAAAAGAATAAGCTTAATGTGTTACAACTCTGCTGAAATTGGTGGCGCATTGCATACCATTGCCGATTATGATTTTTCACTCGCTAAAATTCAATGGCATGAAACGCCACCATTCGCATTAAAAATATCCCCTAGCGACACAAACAAAAAAGGAGCCTAAGCTCCTTTTTTGTTCATTGGGGTTTGCCACCAATGAGGTAAAGCTATTTAAATCTGGTCGGCGTGGAGAGATTCGAACTCCCGACATCCTGCTCCCAAAGCAGGCGCGCTACCAGGCTACGCTACACGCCGAAGGCCGGCACTATACTGAGAAGCAGCCTCGCAGTCAACATTACAACATTTATTAACTAAAAAATTGCATCAAATGCGCTAAAACACTCAGCTACATTTACCATCAAATGATGCGAAACCGCGATTCAATAGCCGTTGATTTTTGCAATCTAATTTACATATGAAAGAAAATTACGGCATAATTAACTTGGCTTACTTTCCTAAAATAGAAAGTTAAAATTAAAAAGAATTAACCCATGAGTGATGAAGAGTTACAAAGCACCGCAAACGCTTTTCCGGTAATACGCCAAGTTAAGCCCAGCATCATTCTCGATTGGCTTCATGCAGGCGTTAGAGACACAAGCCGAGCTGGTTTTTCTAGCTTATTCTATGGCGCGTTCTTCGCTATCGCAGGCTGGGTCATGCAAGTCGTACTTTCTGAAACTTCTGGATTGTTTTCAGGCCTACTTACTGGATTTCTCCTTCTAGGGCCATTTCTGGCGATGGGTCTTTATGATCTCAGTCGGCAAATTGAACTAGGCGAAAAACCAAAGCTTATCCCTAGTATGTTGGCTTGGCGCCCAAATATTCTTAATGTTGGTCTTTTTGCAGGGCTTTTGGTCGCTGTTCTGCTCATCTGGGCACGCGCGTCGCTCGTAATTTTTGCACTCTTTTTTGAGAATGGTGTTTTTCCATCATTATCCGATGTCGTTTTGAGTGTAATCTCCCTAAAACAACCAACGTTTGCAATTGTCTATTTTGTAGTCGGTGGAATATTTGCAGCCTTTGTATTTGCCATTAGCGTAGTAGCGGTACCCTTAATGGCTGACCGCAGAACGGATGCTATTACCGCAGCCCTAGCCAGCATTGTAGCCTGCACTACAAACCCACTCACTATGCTACTTTGGGGATTCTGCATTGTGGTACTCGTCGGCTTTGGCTTTGCAACACATTTCGTTGGCTTCATTATTGCCATGCCTATCGTTGGCCATGCCACTTGGCACCTTTATCGTGATGTAGTTGCAGCAGAAACGCCTCTGAAAAAAATTACATAAGTTGGCGTATGATGAAATTACAAAGCAGTAAAATTTAACAGTAAAAAAAGAGGAAAAGCATCATGGCAAACGAATCAAAAGATCACAAATTTAATGAACATGTGAAAGCGATTGAAGAGCATAAATCGCTACTAGATAGACTACATTTAGAAAGTGAAGCTGATTTAACCAAAGCCAAAAACTCACTAGAAAATCTAGCTATTACACTAGAAGAGTATTTAAAAGTCATTGGTGTGCCATAGCGTTAATGTAGCCACGGCAATGAGGCGCATATTATTTAATAGGCAACCATCACCTCATTACGGCGTAAAAATGGCAAAGTCCACGGCGGATTGTAACGCGCAAGTTCAGCCGTGCCGATGGGCGTAATGTTTTTGCTTTTTAGCCAAGCTAACAGCTCGGCAGTTTTTTTAGCAGTTTTTTCTTCTCCAGCTAAACCAGAAAAACGCAGCACAGCAACTCGGCTTTCTGGAATCTCTCGCAAAGTCACCGCAGCATTATTGGGCACTGGCAAAGTGCTTAAAGTATATTGGCTAGGCATCACAAAATACATACGCCATTGACCTGCGGATTGTTGCATTGTCACTGGCGCTGTCATGCTAATCTTTTCTGATGCGGTTTTACCAGCTTTTGGCGCCATGGTCACAGGCGCCGTCATACTGATTTTTTCGCTGCTACCTGTGCGCGATGTATTATCGCCAAAAATATAACCCGCGACCAGCTTAAAGCCCGCGCTAGAAGCATCATCTAAGGAGCCATCGACCAAAGTTTCAGCCACCACCCTAGGTGCATAAGCACGCAACTCAAATGCGCCAGATTTTTCTACTATCGTGAATTTGGGCTCTTCAGTCGCCATGGCAAGGTTCGCAAACAATAAAATGATGAATCCAAATAATATGCCCAATTTCAAAATAACACCTTAAATAAACATTACTTATAATTTTGAGCATGAAAAAGTTAATTGATTCACTGATAGAACAAGATAGTTTAGTGCGGTTCTGCAGAACATAAACTGCACTATGCAGGCTCAACCAATTTAATCGGCGAGTCGCTGCAACTTCCTTTGGTCGCCAAACTTAATTCTTCAATTTTTTTAGCCACGCTGCACAAACTGTCATTCTAAGCGTGGGGAAGAATCTAGGTTTAAAATTACTTTAAAAATACTGGATTCTTCGTTTCACTCAGAATGACGGAGTTTGAGAGCTTTGTAGAGTAAACAAGCGACGATGAATCAACCACCTGTGACTTTAACATCCCCTTCTATAGCGCCTACATCTTGCTAAATGTTGTGAGCTTTCGGCAAGCGACAGTTCGAGCGAAGCGAGTTTTAGCTTACCGCCCAACGTTTAGCTAAATGTAGGAAACAATCGGTAGGGTGTAGCCTTTCACAACTGACTTAGTGCTTTAGCACTTAGCGAGGTTGGGGATGCCCCTTGCGGGTATTCTTTGATTTTTTCTTTTGGCCAAGCCAAAAAAAGAACTCGCCAACTGGCGAAAGAGAATGGTGAATATTGAAAAATACTACGCATTGGGGAAAAGTTACCCTGCCTACTTGGCTAATTTGGCACATCAAAAACTATTACTGTTAACAAAAACTCTCTATTTGAGTCATTTTTGTTATGAAAAATATAACGCCCACCAGTTTCGTGAGTGTAACTGGAAACTTCTCGCTTAAAATTAGGATGCTGTTTAACTGCGGCTTTCATGGCAGTCAAAACTTTAGTCATCTCCGTTCCGCGATTAAATATTAAAATTGCTGTTTTACTATCTCTCCATGCTGTATAGCCCAGCAGTTGGTCTATGGTTTCTGAAAATCCCTTTTGACCTTTCCAAAACTTACATTCTCCGATAAAAACATTCTTGCTATTCTCTTTTAATAAAATATCTGTTTTACCTTCAACATTAAATGTTTCGCCTGTAGCTTTTCCTTCGAACTGTCCATTTAATTGAACAAGAAAATGCTGACGAAGAGACTCTTCGTCCATTTTTATAAAAGAGCTTGGGCTCCTTTCCATAACTAAAGCCATATTTTGTATTACGGTCAAAATGTGTTCGTATAATTCTAGGCCTAAAGTTGGCTCTGGTTCAAAAGGTACTGATGAAGCCTCAGGCAAAGTTGGCACTACCTTTTTGCGTATTTCTGGTGAAATATAAGTTTTAGGTGCATCCTCGCGAACTTTTACTGGAATACCTAACGAACTAATTCGACTACTATTTGCTAGCAACCGCTCGCGCCTATTGTTAATAACTTCTCCCGCATGTTGACTTAGAATAGAGTTATGGATATTTATCATCCCTAACTGCCAATTCAAATGTTGTTCTATATTAGCAATTAAAGAGTCAATTTCTGGCTTTAAATCTCTTGGAGCATCGTTTGGCATTTCAAAGGTAATAATAACTTCATTATTAACAACCCTAGCTCTAGGAGGGTTAGAGGAGCGTTGATTACTAGCACAATAAAACAGCTGCTCCTCACCATCAAAAGGGATTTTTACTCGTATTTGTTGTCCTGGAACTAATACTGGTCGACTTTTATCATCTATCCAACGCATTGAATCATAACGAACATCAACTTGAACTTCTGATTCTTCAACATACATATTTTCTTTGTATAACGATACTGGTGTAACAGCAAACTTCTCAACTAAATAGTTTATTAAATCTGTTTGAGATGTATTCAACAATCGGTTTCGTTCAAGTTGCTCGACTTCTTTACGAAGCGACTCAACTTTGTTATTCAATATTACGCTTAAGTCATAACTTGAAAACAACAGTCCTTTACTTTTATGTAGGGTGAAGCACAAGCTGCGATTCCACATTTAATAAAATCAAAAGGTTACGCCAAACAGAAAGACTGTAACTTGCGATGAATAGTAGGCAATAGTTGCTATTTAGCACATAGTCATTAGGCATAAGCTGCGATTTTCCTAATCACACTCAATATGAATGCTATATGCAAGCTTACCAATAAGCTGCAATCTGTTTGGAAACCACTAACTTTCTGATCATTTGACTGCAGCTCACCTCTAGAGACAGGATGCTATAAATTGCAGAGCTGGAATTTAATTGTTAATTGTAAATGAGCATGATTACGCTTATCTGATCAAAATTCAGCGAGCGCCAACAAGTCTACACCAGATGTTTGGCTGCAAGCCCGTCCTGCTCGGCCGACTGGTTAGGGTAAAAAGTAACTTAAAAGAACTAACAGTCATCTCATTAATGTTTATTTTAGTAGATATAAGCTAATTTTTTAGTGCTTAACCTACTTATACTAAAGCTTCTTTCCGCAGGCTAGATTAGCAGGAACTGCAATATCCATCATTTTCGGATTGGGTAAATTGAGTGAATTCATGATGGCAATATATTCAGCTTCTGTTTTTCCAGCTAATCGAGGATTGTATTGTTTTTCCTCTGCAATTGAGGATGCAGTCCAACCTTTGTAATCATGA
>JBBQLN010000002.1:0-153525 GCA_038327905.1 Burkholderiales bacterium | reverse complement strand
TGGGGCGATGGTGGAAAGATATGCTCACCTAGCACCAGAACAACTGGCTAGCGCTGCTGCACGACTTGATTCGGTGTTTGCTGGTTACGATTTGGCTACGGTGCGCTAGAAACAGAAAAGCCTCACATCGCTGTGAGGCTTTAGGTATCTGGCTCCTCGACCTGGGCTCGAACCAGGGACACACGGATTAACAGTCCGTTGCTCTACCGACTGAGCTATCGAGGAATATTCGGTTTTTGTTGCTACTTCTATTGCTTCACAAGCCTTTGATTTTGTGAAGCCGCTATATTAATGGCTTAGCGGTACTTGGTCAACGTCAAAATGCCTTTTTTTAAATATTCAGCGCTTTTTCTATTCTATCGAGCGCAGTACGCAAATTTTCCATAGAAGTAGCGAAAGAAATGCGGAAATAGCCCTCAGCACCGAATGCAGAGCCAGGCACAATAGCTACGTCAAATTGTTCTAGTAAGTATTCAGCTAATGCCATGTCTGTTGCGGCATTAATTTTGCCCGCTTTGTGCAGCTTAGCAATTGCGCCACGCGCATCTGGAAAAGCATAGAATGCACCACCTGCCATTAAACAGCTTAGGCCTGGCATTGTGTTGAAACGGTTGACCACGTAGGTATGACGCTCTTTAAATGCTGTAACCATCGGGGTAATGCAGTCTTGCGAGCCTTCAAGCGCGGCTTGAGCTGCCACTTGCGATATTGAAGTTGCGTTGCTTGTTGATTGCGATTGTAAGATTTCCATCGCTTTAATGATGTAAGCAGGGCCGGCGGCATAGCCAATACGCCAGCCTGTCATAGAGTAAGCTTTAGAAACACCATTAAGCACAATACAGCGGTCTTTTAATGCAGGGGTTGCATTAAGTATGTTGTAAAACTTATCACCAGTTAAATTCACGTGTTCATACATGTCGTCTGTTGCTACCAGCACATGTGGATGTTTAAGCAACACTTCACCCAAGGCTTTTAATTCACTTAAACTATATACTGCGCCAGTTGGATTTGAAGGTGAGTTAATCATGAAGATTTTGGTTTTTGCTGTGATTGCTGCTTCAAGTTGAGCTGGCAGCAATTTAAAACCTTGTTCAATACCGCACTCAATAATCACTGGTGTGGCTTCAGCAACCAATGCAATATCTGCATAAGACACCCAATAAGGCGCAGGAATAATCACCTCATCACCTTTATTTAGCACGGCTAAACATAGGTTGAAAATAGTTTGTTTTCCGCCAACACCCACAATGACCTCGTTTAACGCATATTCAAAACCATTTTCATTCTTAAACTTATTGACGATAGCTTTTTTCAGCCCAGGGATGCCTGATACAGGGGTATATTTTGTAAAGCCATTATCAATAGCAGTTTTCGCGGCATCTTTAATATGCTGAGGCGTATCGAAATCTGGTTCACCAGCTGCTAGTCCAATAATAGGACGACCTTCGGCTTTGTATTTTCCTGCTTTTGCAGTGATGGCTAGAGTAGGGGATTCTTTGATAGCCTGTACACGTTTAGATAAAACGGACGCCTGATGAGCTGCTGATGACAAAATATGCTTCCTTAAAACAAACTTTTGCAATTAATTGAATGGGCGCTATTTTACGCATAAAAATGTAATTTAGGAATAATTTATCTTGAGTTATCACGTAGTTGCGAAAATCTGTGTCAGATTTTCTCTTTAATTAATTACTTTACTTTTATTGGTTTTATCTTAAGCTGGGCTTAAGAATCAAAGCGTACAATTTGTCGTTGAGCTTATTATTTAATTTAAAATAAAAGAACTGAATAAAATCCATGAATAATATGTATCTTTCTATGGCAATTCCCGCTGTTGTTTCCATGTTTGGTGGTCTGTTGGCAGTGATTTGGAATCCATCTCATCACACACGTAGTTTGATTCAACACTTTGCTGCAGGTGTTGTGTTGGCAGCTCTGGCTGTTGAGGTTTTGCCTGAGTTAGGTCGAGAGCACGCACCTGGCTGGATTTTAATTGGTTCATTTACCCTTGGTGGATTGGTGATGTATGCCATGAAGATTTGGTCAATAAAATTGGAGACCGCAACTGAGCATTTGAGCAAGAGTGAGCAATGGAATTATGGCTTAATCATCGCGACTTTTATAGATATTGCTGTAGATGGTTTTATTATTGGTGCTGGTTTTGCAGCAGGTGCCAATACTGGCTTAGTATTGGCATTGGGCTTATCTGTTGAGTTGCTTTTTTTAGGTTTGTCATTGGTTTCTGAAAAGATTAAAGGTTGGCGAGTAGCAATCATGACTTCTTTATTAGCTTTTGTCGTCCTGGGTTGCACGTTCCTAGGGTACTTTCTATTAAAAGGAGCTTCAGTATCCAGTGTTAGCGCGATACTAGCGTTTGGTGTAGCTGCCTTACTGTATTTAGTAACTGATGAATTGCTAATCGAAGCGCACGAGATTGAAGAAAAACCATCTTCAACCCTATGGCTGTTTGCTGGCTTTTTAGTATTCTGGAGTATTCAGTTATTTAGCGAGTAGTCATTTCGAACTTTAATTTAAGTGAGCTGGTAAATTATAGGGCAGAAATTGCCCTATATTTATTGATCTTAAATATTTAATACTTGATGGCTGATTCAACATTCCATTTTGCAGCCGAGCATTTGGCTATATTCTTGAGCTAAGTTTTTATCAATATTTGAAATTGTTACATTAATATCATGCATCGCCATTTTGTCACCTGCAACTTGCGCAATGGCACCGAGCCTAAACATAGAATCGGTATTTGTAGCATCAAGCGCTACAGATTGGGTATACGCAGTTTTTGCTTCGTCTAGTTTTTTCATGTTTTCTTGTGCAAGACCTAGCTCATACCATGCATTAGAGTTTTTCGGTTCTGCATTGATCCAATTTTGAGCAACTGCAGCGAGTTTAGACCAATCTTCATAGATTTCTGGTAGTGCAACTTGCATGAAAAATGGTTTTTTATCGTCGTCTTCTTCCCAAAATGCTTTGCCTTTTATTGGAAATGTGGTCTCAACGGGGAGTTTCTCAATATCAGCTAGCCATTCGATAGGCAGAGAGTAAAAATATGCTTGCCTGCCAGGCGTTTTAAATGTATTGATGCCAAGCAAGTTGCCTTCTGTATCAAAAATACCACTACCACTAGCACCCATGCGGAAAGCTGCATTGCTTTTAATCACACGACCACCATCAAAGTTATAGGTGCTGTTGATGATGCCTGCAGAGGTTAGCGGCGATGGAGCACCATTTGAGTGGCCAATTGACATGATGTCCTGACCACGCTTTAAATCATGATTGTTAATGATAGTAGCTGGTTTGAATGGTAAGTTTGATGTAGTTAATAAACATAAGTCATGCCATCTATCTGCCTGCACAGAATATACGTCGTATGTGTCTTCGCCATGCGCCACCCATGGTTGTTTGGTACTGCGAAATATATGACAGTTGGATATTACCTTGTTTTGAGCAACAACTACGCCAGACCCATAAGACATGCCACCTGTATCATTGTAGCCACGAACCATTACCACTGTTTGCAATGCATTTAACATTTTCTCTTGGTCAACTGCTAGTGCATTTTGTGCAAAGGCTAATAGCGCTGCCAGCAGAATGAATCGCTGAGTGAATCTAGGCATAGTAATTCCCAATCATGACTTAGTTTAGGTGGTAGTTTATTAATTATATTTTCTTGTAACACAGTTTATTTAGTGAAGCTGTTTGTTAAATGACTGTAATAATCTTGCAAAGTTCTCAATAAGTTACAAACTAATTATTCGCTATTATCAATAAATATACTGTTAAAATTAACTGTTAAATTCAATGAAGACTAATGTGTTTGTTACCTTTCCAAATAGTAAATATCAGTTAAATCAGCCATTTCAGCCAGCTGGTGACCAGCCGCAAGCCATAGACAAGCTCACTCAAGGTATTCAAGATGGCTTGAAATTTCAAACTTTACTCGGCGTCACTGGTTCTGGTAAAACTTACACCATGGCCAATGTAATCGCCCGCACAGGTCGCCCAGCCATTGTGATGGCACCTAATAAAACATTGGCTGCGCAGCTATACAGTGAGTTTAGAGAGTTTTTCCCAAATAACTCGGTTGAATATTTTGTATCTTATTACGATTATTATCAGCCCGAAGCTTACGTGCCTTCGCGCGACTTATTCATTGAAAAAGATTCTAGTATTAATGAACATATAGAACAAATGCGGCTTTCAGCGACTAAGGCGCTATTGGAGCGCGAAGACAGCATTATCGTTGCGACTGTTTCAGCGATATACGGGATTGGCGACCCAACGGACTATCACGGTATGGTGTTGCATGTGCAGCAAGGCGAGAAAATAGCCCAGCGCGATATGATTTCTCGCTTGGTGGGTATGCAGTACGACCGTAACGAGTTCGATTTTTCGCGCGGCACTTTTCGGGTGCGTGGCGACGTGATTGATGTATTCCCAGCGGAAAATAACGAAACTGCCGTGCGCATTTCCATGTTTGATGATGAAATTGAAAGCATCACCTTATTTGATCCATTAACAGGACAAATATTTAACAAGATTCCGCGCTACACGGTTTATCCATCAAGCCACTACGTCACGCCCCGTGAAACCACTATTCGCGCCATGGAAAAAATAAAACACGAGTTGAAAGACCGTGTAGATTTTTACATTAAAACGGGTAAATTGGTAGAAGCTGCACGTATTGAACAACGCACACGCTTTGACCTTGAAATGTTGAACGAGATAGGCTTTTGTAAAGGTATTGAAAACTACTCGCGCCATTTATCTGGAGGCAATCCGGGCGATCCGCCACCCACCTTAATTGATTATTTGCCAGATAATGCGCTGATGATTATTGATGAGAGCCATGTCACGGTGCCGCAAATTGGCGCTATGTATAAAGGTGATCGCTCACGTAAAGAAAATTTAGTCGATTACGGCTGGCGTTTGCCCTCTGCGCTGGATAATCGTCCACTCAAATTTGAAGAGTTTGAGCGCATCATGCGCCAGTGCGTTTTTGTATCAGCCACGCCTTCAGAATACGAAGCCAATCATCAGCAGCAAGTGGTGGAGATGATTGCACGCCCAACTGGTTTGGTTGACCCACAAATTACTGTTAAACCTGCAGATACGCAGGTAGATGACTTACTCGGTGAAATCAAGCTTCGCGTAGCCGTTGGCGAGCGGGTGCTAGCAACCACGCTAACTAAGCGGATGTCAGAAGATTTAACCGATTACTTGAGCGAGCATGGCGTAAAAGTGCGTTATTTGCATAGTGATATTGACACAGTAGAGCGCGTTGAGATTATTCGCGATTTACGGCTTGGCGAGTTTGATGTGCTGGTAGGTATCAACTTATTACGTGAAGGTTTAGATATCCCAGAAGTATCGCTTGTTGCGGTGTTAGATGCTGATAAAGAAGGCTTCTTACGCTCAGAGCGCAGTTTAATTCAGACCTCAGGTCGTGCAGCCCGTAACCTAAACGGCCAAGTGATTTTTTATGCCAATAAAATCACCCGCAGTATGAAAGCTGCGATGGATGAAACCGAAAGAAGAAGAGGGGTTCAGCTAGCCTTTAATGCCGCTAACGGCATAGTGCCTAAAGGTATTACGAAACGCATTAAGGATATTATTGATGGCGTTTATGATAAAGATGAGGCGCTCCGCGAGCGTAAGGTGCTGCAAGATCAAGCAAACTATGAATCGTTAAGCGAAAAACAAATCGCTAAAGAAATGAAGCGCCTAGAAAAAGCGATGCATGATGCCGCTAAAAACCTCGAGTTTGAGAAAGCTGCTGATTTTAGAGATCAATTGAAAAAGCTTAGAGTTAAGTTTTATGGGGCAGAGATGCCAGACCTGATTGAATAGTGACTAACTATGCCGCCTATAGTGTTTATAGTGTAGGATAAATGCGTTCTAAAAAAACTGATAGTCAGACTCGGTAGCCAATATTATTTGGCGGTTATTGCTAAGCTGTATTATATGTTACGGTTGATTAGGGATGACAAAGCGCGGTAAGCTTGCGCATAATTTTAACTTTTGGAAAATTAATCGTGTCTGACCCCATTTATTTGATATTTGTAGTGGTATTTATGCTTGGTTGCGTGAGCACACCTGCTGAGCTTGCTGCAAGGCAGCAACGTGAAGTTGAGCAGATGATAGAGGTTTATGGTCCCGCGTGTGATAAGTTAGGCTATCAAAAAGACTCTGATGAATGGCGGGGTTGCGTGTTACATTTGGCGGCTCAAGATGACTATAAACGTTATAGTCAATATAACGATAGACCAAGATTTACTCACTGCTTTGCGCATAAGGGGTTTTATAACTGTACAACTTTCTAAGTTGTACAGTAATTTAATGTTTGATTTCGTTAATATTATTTGATTAGTTCATTACTTTTGTCTATAATCGCGCGCTTGCTTGGTAGTCTTATCAGGCAAATACAATTTAACCTTGTCACACTGCATCAGTTTAATTGCAATGTTTTATGAAAATAAGGCATTTTGCAGGTGGCTATAATCCATAAGGAGCATTAATGAGACATTATGAACTAGTGTTTATCGTCCATCCGGACCAAAGCGAACAAGTGCCAGCGATGATTGAGCGTTACCGTACGCTTATCACAGCTAGCGGCGGTGCAGTTCACCGTCTAGAAGACTGGGGTCGCCGTCAACTTGCATACCCAATCCAAAAAATCCACAAAGCACACTATGTGTTAATGAACATTGAGTGCAATCTTGAAGTTTTAGCTGAGCTTGAGCACGGCTTTAAATTCAATGATGCTGTTTTACGTCACTTGTTAATGTCTAAGAAAACTGCTGTAACAGCACCATCACCAATGATGAAAGAAGAAAAATCTAGATCAGTATTAAGCCGTGATGCAGCGCCAGTAGCCGCGCCAGCTGAAGCTGCAACAGAGGCTTCTGCAGCTTAATTAGTAAAACAAGTGAATAAACTGGTGTTGCAAGCAGAAGTTGTGCAGATTGAGCCGCTTCGTTACACGCCAGCAGGCATACCGTTGTTAAGTGTTGTATTGCGTCATGTTTCAGAGCAAGTTGAAGCTGGCATGAAGCGTAAGGTGGAATGTGAAGTGAATGCGGTTGCCTTAGGTGATTTAGCATTAAAAGGCTTAGCAATAGGCTCACATATTCAAGCGAGTGGTTTTTTAGCCAAACGCAGCCTTAAAAGCACACAACTGGTGATGCACATTAACCATATAGATAGTATTTAGGAGTATTCAAATGGCAAGAGAAATGTACAAACGCCGCCGTTACTGCCGTTTTTCAGCAGAAGGCATCAAAGAAGTTGATTACAAAGATGTAGATCTATTGAAAGATTTCATCTCAGAAAATGCAAAAATTATTCCAGCACGTATGACGGGCACTAAAGCGCGTTATCAACGTCAATTAACGACAGCTGTTAAGCTTGCTCGTTTCTTGGCTTTGCTTCCATACACAGATAAACACCAATAATCGGAGGCTACCATGCAAATTATTTTATTAGAAAAAGTAGGTAACCTAGGTAATTTAGGTGATATCGTTAAAGTTAAAGATGGTTACGGCCGTAACTTTTTAATTCCACAAGGTAAAGCAAAACGCGCGACTGAGGCTAACAAAGCTGAAATCGCTGCTCGCCGCGTTGAGTTAGAAAAACAACAAGCTGCAATCCTTGCTGCTGCGCAAGCGCGTGGTGAAAAATTAGCTTCATTCACAATTACAGTAGCTCAAAAAGCGGGTGTTGATGGTCGTCTATTTGGTTCAGTAACAAACGGCGATATTGCTGACTCTCTAGTTGCACAGGGTTTTGAAGTGACTAAAGCATTGGTACGTTTACCAAATGGCCCATTGAAAACAATCGGTGACCACGTTGTTACGGTTGCATTGCACCATGATGTTGTTGTAGATATTACAGTAACGGTAGTTGGTGAAGCGTAATTAACTAATACTTGAAAATCTCAAGTGTTTGAATTAAAAAAGGCTACTTCGGTGGCCTTTTTTATTGCATTATTATTTCTAAATCATATTTATTGAGAGTCACATAAATGTTAGCTAATCAGTTTGCAATAAAACATTGTTTATATAAATCAATATTAGGTTTAACTGCTACAGTATTTTTGGTGGCATGTGACTCACAAGAGGCTTCAACAACTTCTAATTCGAAAGCTATTAAACTTGCTGGAAAACCAGAATGTCGGCCTTCAACTGGTAGCGCAATGGAGGATGGCGAGGTTACCGTATGTTATTATCATACTGACTCTTTGGCGCAAGCTTATGCAACAGTAGCCAATACACAAGCAGCTTCAGGTAATGGTTCTGGTTACAGCTTGATGCAGAAAGTTTTACCAAACAAGGATTTAAAAGAAAATTTTGATGATAAAGAAACCTGGATCAAATACACGTGGATAGATAAAACGCATGTAAGCATCACTATTCAGATGGCTGGTGGTGAAGACACGCTAGAGTTAGTTAAAGAAAATAATAGCGTTAAAGTCACAACCACATTAAGCGCAGACTAAATTTAATTTTTGTCTACTAACCATTCGGCGTTATTGCGTATAATTACGCCATGGCTGACCAACAATTAGATGCGTTAAAAATCCCCCCACATTCCGTCGAAGCTGAGCAATCAGTGATTGGCTCTTTACTGCTTGAAAATGAAGCTTTAGATAAAGTTGCAGACATTTTATCGCCGAATGATTTTTATCGACATGACCATAAAGCAATATTTATGCATATTGCTAAGCTGGTTGAGCATAACCGACCTGCTGATATCGTCACAGTTGCTGAGTCATTAGAGAGTACAGCCGAACTTTCTGGCGTTGGTGGCATTGCTTATCTTGGCGCTCTGGCACAAAGCACGCCGACTGCAGCAAATATCAGACGCTATGCAGAAATTGTTCATGAACGTGCTGTGATGCGCCAATTAGTCGTAGTTGGTTCTGGCATTGCCGAAAGCGCCTATTTACCGAATGGCCGCAATGCTGAGCAGTTGCTAGATGAAGCTGAAGCTAAAATATTTCAGATTGCTGAAGGCGGAAAAAAGAGTAGCCAAGGCTTTGTTGATATTAAGATTCTACTTCCACAAGTGGCTGATCGTATTGACTATCTATACTCTAGAGACAATCCTTCGGACGTAACTGGGGTGCCTACAGGCTTTACCGACCTTGATGCGATGACTTCAGGTATGCAAGGTGGCGATTTAATTATTGTTGCTGGTCGACCTTCGATGGGTAAAACTGCATTTTCATTGAACATTGCAGAGAATGTGGCGCTTGATACTAAATTGCCTGTTGCGGTCTTTTCTATGGAAATGGGCGGCACGCAACTCGCGATGCGTATGATTGGCTCAGTAGGGCGCTTAGATCAACACCGCATGCGTAATGGTAACCTCGAAGATGAAGATTGGGAAAAACTCACGACCGCATTAGGTAAGTTAAACGAAGCACCTATTTTTATTGATGAAGGCGCTGGTTTAAGCAGTTTTGACGTGCGTGCAAGAGCACGTAGGTTGCATCGCCAAACTGGCAAGTTAGGTTTAATCGTCATCGACTACTTGCAATTAATGGCAGCGCCAGCAGGTAGACAGGGTGAAAACCGAGCTACTGAGATTTCTGAAATCTCACGCTCACTCAAAGCGTTAGCTAAAGAGTTAGATTGCCCTGTAGTCGCACTTTCACAGCTGAACAGAAGTGTTGAACAACGCCCTGATAAACGCCCTGTGATGAGCGACTTGCGTGAATCTGGTGCGATTGAGCAGGATGCCGACGTGATTTTATTTATTTATCGCGATGAAGTGTATAACCCAGATAGCCCAGATAAAGGCACGGCAGAGATTATTATTGCAAAACAGCGTAATGGTCCGATAGGGCGTGTCAGACTGACATTCATGGGTCAACATACGCGCTTTGAAAGTTATGCTGGCAGTAACCATATGACAGATGAATACTAAAGGCTAGTGTGGCAAAAGCTAAAACCATCTACAGTTGCACAGAATGTGGCGCTAGCGAGCCTAAGTGGCAAGGTCAGTGCCCAAGTTGCTTGGCTTGGAACACGCTAGTTGAGAGCATAGAAGAAAGTAGCACCTCAACCAATCGTTATTCCAATAAGTTTGAGGGTTTAACACAAAGTAGTACCTTACAAAAAATAAGCAGTATTAAAGCAGCTGATATCGCGCGTAAACCAACTGGAATTAGTGAGTTTGACCGCGTACTAGGTGGTGGCTTGGTAGAGGGCGGGGTGGTGTTGATTGGTGGCGACCCAGGTATCGGTAAATCGACGTTGCTGTTACAAGTTTTATGTCATTTAGGCAAAACCAGCCAAGCCATTTACGTGAGCGGTGAGGAATCTCCGCAACAAATAGCTATGCGTGCCAAGCGCTTAGGGCTTGATGCAAGCGAAGTGGAGCTTTTAGCTGAAATCAACCTTGAGAAGATTTTAGCGACTTTGCAAACGCATAAACCCAATATTGCAGTCATTGATTCTATTCAAACGGTTTATTCAGAAGCATTGCAGTCTGCACCAGGCTCTGTGGCGCAAGTGCGCGAATGTTCGGCGCAACTAACACGATTGGCTAAGCAATTAGGTATTACTGTGATATTGGTCGGTCATGTGACTAAAGAGGGATCTCTAGCAGGGCCAAGGGTATTAGAGCATATAGTGGATACTGTTTTGTATTTTGAAGGTGACCAAAACTCATCCTTTAGGTTGATACGCGCATTTAAGAACCGTTTTGGTGCAGTCAATGAACTGGGTGTGTTTGCCATGACCGAGCATGGCTTGCGAGAGGTATCTAATCCGTCAGCATTATTTTTATCGCATCACGAAGGTGAAGTGGCAGGTAGCTGTATTACCGTGACTATGGAAGGCACACGCCCTTTATTAATTGAAATTCAAGCGTTAGTCGATGAGAGTCACGCGCCTAGCCCAAAACGATTATGTGTGGGCTTGGAGCAAAACCGTTTAGCGATGTTATTAGCGGTTTTACATCGCCATGCAGGCATCCCATGTTTTGACCAAGATGTGTTTATCAATGCTGTAGGCGGTGTCAAGATTGCTGAACCAGCAGTGGATTTAGCGGTCATACTATCTATAGTTTCTTCTTTAAAAAACAAGCCATTGGACAATAAACTTATAGTGTTTGGTGAGGTTGGTTTAGCGGGTGAAGTGCGACCCGTGCAAGGTGGTCAGGTAAGGTTAAAAGAAGCAGCGAAGTTAGGTTTCACCAAGGCGATTGTACCTAAAGCCAATGCACCAAAAACTAAAATTGCTGGTATGGAAGTGATTGCAGTGGAGCGATTAGAGCAAGCGTTAAATCAGCTCAGAAATAGATAGGAATAGCTATACTGGTGATATTTAGTCTAAGTTGTTAGCAATTAAATTCGAGCAAGCAATCCCACTCCTAATCGCACCTTCTATGGTCGCTGGATAATCTGCGTAAGTGTAATCACCCGCTAAATATAATCTTGGTTGAAGCGTCTTGTTGGTTGGCCTTGCTAGATTTGGACCACATGAAAACGTTGCGCGCTTTTCAGCAATTACTTTGTGCCAGAGTGGTTTCGGAGTACCAGGAAAAGCCTGGTGTATCTCATTGGCAACTTCTAATGCCAATGCATCTTGACTTAACAATTGATGTGTACCAGTAGCGCTAACGATCACGGCCAGCAAGCCTTGTTGATTACATAGCTGACCTCTATCAAATACCCATTGTCCTAAAGTGCCAGAAAGGCCAGTCATTACACTAGGTAATTTGAAATCAGCTGGGTATTGCAAGTAGATAGTGTAGATAGGTTGGTAGCCGTAACTTTGCACTTGTTTGTATACATTTTGTAGTTTGGGTATTGCTTCTATAAGCTTATCGACTCTTGCAGCTGGAACTGCGATAACTACGTGGCTAAAAAACTCTCTGCCATCGCGAGTAGTTAAGTTAAAGCCATCCCCTTCAAGCTCAAGGTGGCGAATACGTCTATTCAGTTTAATTTTTCCGCCATTTTGTTCTATGTAATGAGCGATTGGATTTGCGATGATTTTTGATAAATCTAATCTTGGTAATAAAAAGTCGCTATTTTTTTTACGTGACGTTAAAGAATCATTTGAGAAGCTGTCATTTAATACATTCAAGAAAATCTGAGTGCTAGCAATGGCAATAGGCGTGTTTAGCGCCGCGAGGCATAAAGGCTCCCACAGCATAGTGATGAGTTTGGCGGGTTGTTTGTGCTCGATTAGGAATTGCTCTAAGGCTTTGTCACCAACGATTTGGAAGCGTGTACTTTTCAAGTGAACCATAAATTTAATGGCCGCAATGAGTTCGGAAATACTTAGCTCTTTGCATGCAATAAGCCCAACCAACATATTCAATGGACTGGGTAGGTAGTTTGCTGATTTTAATGAAAATACAGATCCAACAGAGGGTGAATGCATGTTGATTTGCAATGGTACGCGCATAAACATTTCTTCTTCATCCACACCAACTTTTCGTAGTAAGGCTAAAGTCTCGCGATAGGCACCTAACAAGATATGTTGCCCATTATCTAGTAGGTGCATCAAGCTATTATTCTCAACTAAGACTGTACGTGCACGCCCACCAAGCTGAGAGCTGGCCTCAAATAGCGTGACTTGAAAACCTTTTTCAATTAAAGCTGCTGCTGCACTTAATCCAGCACAGCCACCACCAATAATGGCAACTTGAGTGTTTGAAATACCCATTAGATTAAGTTTTTAACCATACCTTAAAGGCTAGAAAAAGCTTGCGAAGTGCGCCCAGCGAAGTGCGCGAATTTAATACTTTTTCAGCACCGTCGGCTTTAATTTCGCGTAGCAATGTGCGATAGATGGCGGCCATCATTAAGCCTACACGCTGGTTTTTACGGTCTTCTGTTGGTAGCTCACGAAGGGCGCGGTCGTAATAGGACTCAGCCCGTTCAATTTGATGATCTAACAGATTTTTGACGGCATCAGATTCACGACTATGCAAAATATCGTCTTCGGTGACATTGAATTGTGCTAGCTCATCTAAAGGTAAGTAAATGCGGTTACGGCGTGCGTCTTCGCCTACATCGCGGATGATATTGGTCAACTGGAATGCCATGCCTAAATCATTTGCATATTTGAGCGTTTTTCGATTTTTAAAACCAAAAATCTGCGCAGTAAGCAAGCCAACTACACTGGCAACACGATAGCAGTAGAGCTGCAACTGTTTGAAGTCTTCATAGCGATTGAACTTTAAGTCCATCTCCATGCCATCAATAATTTCAATAAAGTGTTCAGCATCAAGGTGATAAGTTTTGATTGGCTTTGCTAATGCTTTAGAAACGGGATGCTGTGGTTTATCTTGATATAGACTTTCAATCTCAGTGCGCCACCAGTTAAGCTTGGTTTGAGCAATGGCAAAGTCAGTGCATTCATCTACAATATCGTCTACTTCACGGCAAAATGCATAAAGCGCGGTGATCGCCTCGCGCCTGTCTTTAGGTAAAAACATAAAGCTGTAATAGAAGCTTGAGCCGCTTTTAGCGGTTTTTTCTTCACAATATTGCTGTGGCGTCATTATCTTTCTTATACTTTCATCAGCGCTTTTAAAAATACTATCAACCAGTCACCATAATTGAGCGTTGGCCTAAAGTTGAATATATCACCATTCACTTTATTTATCTTGGCAATAATGCGCTCACCACCAGCAATAATCATGCGCATTTCAAAGCCAATACGACCTGTTAAAATGCGCCCAAGCGGTTTGCCTGAGTAAAGTAGGGCGTTTACCCGATGTAAGTTGAATAAAATAAATTGTTGCCAGTTTTCATCGACCTCCTGCTTACCATCGATAAAGTCTTGAATTTGTGATTCGGTTATATTGAACGCCGCCATTTCGTCTTGGCATAAATAAATACGTTGTTTGCCGTCGTTTTTCTTAAAATCAATCGCAATATCTTGTAAGAAATTGATGATTTGTAAGGCCGTGCAGATATTGTCGGAAAGTTGGAGATTAGCTGTGTTAGATTGCCCGTAAAGATTTAATAGCAACCTGCCAATCGGATTAGCCGAACGTGTGCAGTAATCTAGGACTTCGTCATAATCCGTATAGCGTGTTTTAATGACATCTTGGCTAAACGCATCAAGCAAATCATTAAATGGCTCATAAGGCAGCTTTTTTTCCTTAATCATGGCGCCTAATTCACTGAAGAAACTCGATTTTGGTTTGATGTATGCTTGTAATAACTCTAATTCATGACGAAAGCTGTTCAGTAAATCTAAACGCTGCTCGATGCTTAATTCACCTTCATCGGCAAAGTCATCCGCTTGACGAGCGAAGCTGTAGATTAAGCCTATAGGCTCACGTAAACATTGCGGTAAAAAAACGGAGGCGACAGGGAAGTTCTCGTAATGGCTGTTTGCCAATTCCAAATTATTATTGACCATACTGTGATCACTATGGATGTTAGGTGAGTGCTTAGCTGTCATGGCGTGAGTATGCCATAAACCTGAATATTTTTCGTCATGCATGAAGCCTATAAAGCTGATATTGGCTGATTTAAATACCTAGTCTAAGTAATTGCTTAGCCAAGTTTTATCCTTCTTTATGAGTACACCTTAGGTGTAATTGTGAGATTAGAGGTGTTGATATTAAATACGACTTAGTCAATCAACCCCTCAAGGAGAAGTGTTATGAGTTCAAAACCGTTTCAATACAAAAAACAGGCTATTAAAGATTCTCAGCCATCGATGAATGTAGCTGGTGTTCCTGCTTGGCTTGGTGACACATTTATATCTGCAGATGCGGATAAACGCATTTGTGCTGGTTTCTTCCGCTTAGAAAAAGGTAATGCTCTGAACTATAGCTACGACTATGAAGAGATGAAAATTGTTGTGGAAGGTACATTTATTATTTCTGATGATACTGGCCAAAAAGTAACTGCAACTGTTGGTGATGTACTTTATTTCCCATCAGGAAGTAATATCAAGTTCGAAACACCAGACCATGCAATTGGCTTCTTCTGTGGCCAACGCGTGCCGCTCTAGTTTTTTGTAAAGATCAGATGTCTGCAATACATTCAAAAGTATTGCAGACGCTATTTTTATTAACTATAGAAAAAATCTACGCGCGTTTAATTGCGTAGATTCCCAATGTAAGTGATCGTAATAAGCTAACGCTTCACTATTCTCAATATCTACCAAAAGTTGCGCTCGTGTTGCACCATTTGCTTTTGCCCAATCTAAAGTTCGTTGAAGCAGTTTCTTGCCTATTCCACGACCGCGATAAGATGAGTGAATGACCATGTCTTCAATCCATGCTGAGGCAGCGCCTTGTGCAGTGGAAATAACTAATTGCGCTGTGACCATACCAACTACTTTACCCACAGCATTCTTAGCTACTTGAACAGTCGCAGTGTTACGATTTTTGATAATTAGCTCAAGCCCTTTTTTTTGTTTAGATAAATCTGGGCTAAAGTCTTTTTCAATCGTAAATAAATCTGATAACAAACTGACTAAATCATCAATGTCTGCAATATTAGCAACAGTGTAAGTGATGTCAGTAATCATTTATGTATGCAGCTTACTCGTCTGTATGATTTTGATCAGGTGCATCGTAATGAATGATGGCTAGAAATTTAATGGGCGTTTTGATAAGGTTTTCTGGGCGGTGAGGAATCTCACCTTGAAAAGTAAGGGAGTCGCCGCTTGTTAATACAAAAGTATCTTTTCCCACTCGATATTCCAACTCACCCTCAAGCATGTAGAGAAACTCCTCACCTGGATGCTCAAAAGCTGGAAATTCTTCGCATGAATCTTCAAGTGTGATTAAGAATGGCTCAAAGGTTTTATGTGGGCCTTGGTCATAAGCAAGTAGCTGGTAGGTGTGGCCTACACGCGTTCCTCTTCTGACAACTTCCATGCCTTCCCCTTTTTTTACAAGTTGAGCGGCACCCAGAGGTAGGTTATAGTTCTGGAAAAGTTTGGATAATGTAACACCTAGTGCGTTAGCAAGCTGTTCTAGTGTTTCTAGGCTTGTGGCAGCTAAGCTGTTCTCTATCTTACTTAACATACCACGGCTGATGCCTGCGCGTTCTGATACGTCAGCTATTGTTAAGTTGTGATCTAACCTCAATTGACGAATTGTTGTACCTAAGTGTCGTCCTAGTGATTTATTGCGATCATCTACTTTAAAGTCTTCAGTTTCTTTTTTTGCAGCCATATAAAAATCCGTAACTTATTGTTAGTCTGATTTTACTAGAGAGTTAACTGTACTAGTAAAATAATTCTGAATACGCAATAAAGTTGCAGAATATAGTGTGAATTTAGCTATAAAGTTTCACTAAGATAACAATTGTTAATGTAGAATAAATATAATTCAAATGTAAGTTTCAATTTTGCTAATTGCAAAGCAAATTTTTTAGGAGATAAATATGAGTGAAAGAATAGTCATGCGTACAGGTGAAGCCTTGGTTGCAGGAGGCCCTCCAGGTACGGCAGCGGAACCAGAAATTATTATTGGTGAACTAGATGGACCAGTAGGAACGGCTATTGCGACATTGACTGGTGATCAAGTGGCTGGTCATACAAGAGTTTTCGCAATTCTGAATACAGATGTTCAAGTGCGACCTGTCACATTGATGGTGAGTAAAGTGACTGTTAAAGAAACAAAATATACCAATATTTTAATGGGTACCGTGCAAGCTGCTATCGCTAATGGTGTTTTAGATGCAGTGCGTGCAGGTGACATTCCTAAAGAGCGGGCAAATGATTTAGGTATTATTGTTTCAGTTTGGCTAAATCCGATGGTCACTAAAGATGAAAATCTAGACCATAAGATTTTATTTGATATTCATCGCAAGGCTACGGCAATGGCTATCCATAAGGCTATGAATAATAAGCCAGATATTGATTGGCTGCTAGAAAATCAAGACAAGATTACCCATAAGTATTACCAAATGGGATTGGACGGTAAGCTTTAAGTTAAGGCTTAGGCTACTTGTGGTTACTTGCCCATTTTAGGCAAGTTTCAAACAACTCTGCTAAAAGCGGTTTGACTTTTAGCGCCAGTGCTACATCGTATTTATATGGAGGGCTTTCCTCCATATAAATACATTGGCTCATCTCTAACTGTATTGCATGTATGTTAATGCTTGGTACTCCGTAGTGCCTAGTAATAAAGCCACCTTTAAAGCGGCCATTAAATACATGGCTAAAATGCTTGGCATGCGTCGATTCACTCAAAGTCGTTGCGAGAGCATCTTGCAATGAAATATCACAAGAAGTTGAATCTGCAGTACCAAAATTTAGGTCTGGTAATTGACCAGCAAAGAATCTCGGCACATGCGATGCAATTGAATGCGCATCCCATAGTATAGCCACGCCATGTATAGCGTGTATTCTTTTAAGCTCAGCTGCTAGTTTTTCATGGTAGGGCTGCCAATATTGCTCAATGCGCGCTTTTATCTCTTTTTCATCTGGTTGCTTCCCCTCAAGATAGATTGACTTTTTGGCAAAGGTGTCAATGGGGCATAAGCCTGTCACATCCTGTCCAGGGTAAAGTGAAGTATTTTCGGGTGATCGGTTTAGATCAATAACGTAACGCGCATATTCTGCTGAGATAACCGAAATATCAAAGTCTTTTGCCATGTCATATAAGATAGGTAAATGCCAATCAACGTCTGGTAGCAGCTTACCTTCAGATGTTAGCCTGCCTTCAAGCGCTTTAGGCATGCCAGTTCCAACGTGTGGCATAGAGATAAGCATCGGTGAATTACCGCTGCAAAAATGATAGGTTTTATTCATAACTTTCTTGTCCTTTATGTCTCTGCAAACTACCACTTTGGTAGTGCTACCTAATTTCCAATAAAGCTAACTTGCTCATATATATATATATAGTAAACATAATATTACTTTATCATAAGTTTCATAACAATTAAAAAAGTTTCATTTACCTATTGACATGCAATATTCTCGTATGGCTTAATACGTTAACAAAGTTTCATACAGATTAAAAATTAATGAAACTTAATGCGTGGCAACGAAGTCGTAATTTTTCGATTAATAATTAGGTTTCATGGAGTTAAGAAATGCCCTTAAGATTACTTAAATTCGCACTGTCAAAAGAGCATCCAGCACCACGCTTTTTTAAAGCGCATGAGACGCCTAAGAAATCCTACGATGTAGTGATTATAGGCGGTGGCGGACATGGTTTGGCAGCTGCTTATTACTTGGCTAAAGACCACGGTATTACTAATGTATGTGTACTTGAAAAAGGTTACATCGGCGGTGGTAATACAGGACGTAATACCACTATCGTTCGTTCAAACTACCTTACACCAGAAGGCGTCAATTTTTACGATGCCAGCGTTAAGATCTATGAAGGTCTTTCTGAAGAATTAGATTTAAATCTTTTCTACTCAACACGCGGACACTTCACCCTTGCTCACACTGAGTCAGCCATGCGTACCATGAGATGGCGTGCTGAAGTAAACAAGCATGTAGGCGTTGAAAGCCGTGTAGTTGGCCCTGATGAAATTGCTAAAGCTTGCCCCCAGCTAGATTTAAGCTGTAGCGGTCAAGCGCCAATTTTAGGTGCCTTATTTCATGCACCTGGTTCAGTTGCTCGCCATGATGGTGTGGCTTGGGGTTATGCCCGTGGCGCAGACCGTTTAGGTGCCGAAATTTACCAAAATACTGAAGTGCTTGGTATTGATGTTAAAAATGGCAAAGTCAGTGGCGTTAAGACTAACAAAGGTTATATCGAGACTAAACAAGTGTTATCTGCAGTTGCGGGCTTTACGCCACGTATTACTGAAATGGTCGATCTTGAAACACCGATCGTTATTCATCCATTACAGGCATGTGTTACAGAGCCAATGAAACCATTCTTAGACACCATCTTAGTGTCTGGTAGCCTGCATGTGTATGTGAGCCAGTCTTCTCGTGGCGAGTTGGTGATGGGCTCTTCATTAGATCCATATGAAGTGCATCAAACGCGCTCTACGCTTGATTTTGTTGAAGGCTTAACTTCACACATGCTAGATATGTTCCCATTCCTATCAAACATTAAAGTAGTGCGTCAATGGGCGGGTATGGCAGATATGACGCCAGACTTCGCGCCGATTATGGGCAAAACACCAATAGAAGGTTTTTATATTGATGCTGGTTGGGGTACTTGGGGCTTCAAAGCTACGCCTATTAGTGGCAAAACCATGGCACAAACCATCGCAAATGATAGCGCCCCCGATTTAATTCACTCATTCCGCTTGTCACGTTTTGAAGACTACGAACTGACTGGGGAAAAAGGAGCTGCGTCAGTTGGCCATTAGTGGCTTACTTCACGCGAGTTAAATAATCAGAGGAATATGAAATGAAATTACTCACCTGTCCAATGAATGGAACAAGACCACTAAGCGAATTTATTTTTGGTGGCGAATATCGTCAAGCGCCAGATCAAGATACCTGCAGTGATGCAGAATGGGCTGCATTTGTACATAACCGCAGCGGTGCGCCAGGCGATAAAAAAGAGTGGTGGTATCACTCACCAAGCGGTACATGGTTTATTGCAGAGCGCAATACGCTTACAGATGTTGTCTCTCGCACTTATCTAGCCGGTCAAAACAATACAACGCAGGAGGAAGGCAAATGATTTTCCGTACACCCAAACAGACCGGAGAGTGGGTTAACCGTGATAAGAAAATCAATTTCACTTTTGAAGGTGAAGCATTTTCAGCATTTGAAGGCGATACTATTAGCAGTGCATTGTGGGCGGCTGGTCAAAAAGTATTAGGTCGTAGCTTTAAATATCATCGTGCGCGTGGCGTACTAAGTTTTGCTAATCACGATGTTAACGTGCTAGTGACAGACGGTGTAGATACCAATATGCGCGGTGATGTTGTAACCGTTAAAGAGGGTATGGCGCTATTTGCAGTGAATACCAAAGGTGGTGTTAAAAAGGATAAAAATAGCTATATCGACTCTATTTCACCTTTGTTACCAGTAGGTTTCTACTACAAGGCTTTTCATACACCTCGCCGTTTATTTCCATTGTGGGAAAATGTAATTCGTAATGCAGCAGGTTTAGGGGTTGTAAACTTTAATTACCCTCGTATTTTAAAACGTAAAACACACTCACATTGTGATGTATTGGTCGTTGGTGCGGGTCCAACAGGCTTAACTGCGGCGCTTACAGCAGCTGAGGCTGGCTTAGAAGTAACAATTGTGGATGAAAACCGTCAACTTGGTGGTAGCTTAGGCTATAACCGCGCTGCTGATTCCAAATCAGTGACGCAATTAGATGGCTTACTGAGCAAGGTTGCAAGTCTACCTAATATTAAAGTGATAGCTAGCGCTTATGCTGCTGGTTATTACCCTGACCACCTTATCCCAATTGTAGGCGAAAGCGGTATCAATAAAGTACGTGCTAAAGCTGTGATTGTTGCTAGTGGCGCTTTTGAGCAACCACCTGTGTTTAGATACAACGACTTACCAGGCGTAATGCTAGGCTCTGCCGCACAGCGCTTAATTTACCGCTACGCAGTTAAACCATTTAATAACGGTGTTGTAGTGACAGCCAATGATTACGGTTATCGCGTTGCTTTAGATTTATTGCAAGCGGGTACCAAGATTGCTGCCTTAGTGGATATGCGTTCAGCAGGAAATGCTAATAGCGCCGCTGAACTTGTAAAACGTGGTATCAAAGTGTATGCGGGGCACTGTGTCTATGAGGCGCTAGCTTCTTCAGATAAGTTGGGTGTTCGAGGTGCAGTGATATGTGCTTATGACGACAAGCAAAATGTAGCATTGACAGATAACAAATTCACGCTTGAGTGTGATGGTATTTCTATGAGTGCGGGCTGGGCGCCAGCAGGCGCATTGTTGTATCAAGCGGGTACAGGTATGCAGTTTGACTATGGCGTAGAGCAATTTGTGCCAAGTCGTTTACCTAATGGTATGTTTGCAGCAGGCAAAGTGAATGGTATTTTTGAACTTGAACAACGTGTGCGTGATGGGGTTCGTGCAGCACATGACGCTATTCGTCACTTAGGCTTGCAAGCACCACAAAATCAAGCTGAGAAGCACGTCGGCGCTTCTCCAAGTCATCCTTATCCGATGGTGCCTCACCCTAAAGGTAAAAACTTTGTCGATTTTGATGAAGATATTCAAATTAAAGACTTTGTAAACGCGGCTAAGGAAGGCTTCGATAATATTGAGTTAATGAAGCGCTTTACTACGGTAGGTATGGGTCCTAGCCAAGGTAAGCATTCTAATATGAATGCGATTCGTATCTTAGCTAAAATTCGTGGCTTGCCAGTGGAGAAAATTGGCACAACGACATCAAGACCATTCTTCCACCCAACACCGATTGGGCATCTAGGTGGACGCGGATTCCATTCTCATCGTTTGACATCCTTGCATGATTGGCATCAAGCCAATGGCGCAGTGTTTACCGATATTGGCGCTTGGAAACGTGCAGCTTATTACCCTGCGGCTGGTCAGTCTAAAGAAGACGCTATTCAAACAGAAGCGCTTGCAGTTCGTAAAACAGCGGGCATTATCGATGGTAGCTCTTTTGGCAAAATTGAGATTCATGGTCCAGATGCAGCTTTATTCTTAGAGCGTTTTTTCACAGGCGAATACACAGACCAAAAAGTGGGTTCATGTCGCTATGTAATGTTGCTTGATGATTCTGGCGTGATAGCTGATGACGGTATTGCAAGTCGACTTGCAGATGACTTATTTTATCTTTCAATCGGTACATCTAATGCAGCCGCTGTTTATCGTGAAATGCAACGATCACAACAAATTTGGCAACTTAATCTAGGTTTAGTCAATGTGACTGGTGCATTTGGTGCTATCAATATTGCTGGGCCAGCAGCTCGCGAAATTCTTTCAACACTCACTGACTTTGACCTTTCTTTCGAGTCATTTCCAATGAGCAGTGTACGTGAAAGCCAAGTAGCAGGTGTAGAAGCACGCATGATTAGAGTGGCCTTCGTGGCAGATAATGGCTATGAGTTGCATGCACCAATGGCGCAAATTCCACATATTTGGAATGCCTTGATGCAAGCGGGCAAAAAGCATGATTTACGTCCATTTGGCAGTGACACGCAACGCTTGTTACGCCTTGAAATGGGGCATCCGATGCCGGGTATTGATACCGATGGTTTAACTAACCCATTTGAGATTGGTGCTGAATGGGCAATAAAAATGAACAAACCTTATTTTATTGGCCAAAGAAGTCTAGTGATTTTAGCTAAACGACCATTAAGAAAACAATTGGTACCTTTTGTACTGGCTGACAACTTTAAAGGCGAAATGCCAATGGATTGTAATCTAGTGGTTGATGGGCGCAATATTTTAGGACGTGTGACAAGTATAAGTTACAGCAAATATATCGACCGTTGCATTGGTTTCGCCTACGTATCACCGGATAAAAAAGAAGTGGGCTCAGTCTTTCAAATTCGTACTGATAGTGGCTCATTAGTGGCTGCAACCGTGGTTAAAAGCCCATTCATTAAGACTTTAAAGGGAGCATGATATGCAACAGTTTGACGTTAAAAAAATCATCGAAACATCACCTGTAGTACATGCTCAACTTAAAGAGTCAGCTAAATGGGAAGTCATTAATGGCATGAACACCGCTGTGGAATTTGCAGGTGTGGCCATTGAAGGTGCTAGAAAAAAAGTACTCGGTGTTGCTGATATTAGTTGCTTGCAAAGATACGGCGTAAAAGGCCCTAATGCAACGCAATGGTTACTTGAACGCGGAATAGCGATTCCAACTACGCCAAACTCATGGACAACCTGCGAACAAAAAACATTGGTGTTACGCCTTGGTTCTAGCGAGTTTTTAATTGAAGACCAGTTAGGTGGCAGTGCTTGCAGCAGATTAGAAAGTGATAAGGCGCGTGCAGCAAGTGTTTACAAAGTGCCTCGTGCAGATGCAGCTTTTATCGTTAGCGGCAGTGAAGCACTTAACTTGTTTTCTGAAATTTGTTCACTCGATTTACGTGATAAATCACTCGCTGCTAAAGACCTCATCATGACGCAAGTGGCTGGTATTTCAGCAACAGTGATACGACAAACACTCAATGGTGAGCCAGTTTATCGTGTTTGGTGTGATGGCACTTACGGACCATATATGTGGGAAGTTTTAATAGAAATTGCTACAGAACTAGGTGGCGGCGCAGTGGGGCTTACTCAGTATCAGAACTCTTAGTAATAAAACTGGAGTTTAGTGTCAGAACAAGAGCTTGTATTTAAAAATAAAGCTAGTTTTGAGAAATTGTTGGAGATGACTTAATTTAAGGGTGATGCGGATACATTTTATTAATGTAGATACATTGAATTTTCAGGGAGAAGTAAATGAAAACGTTAGACGAAGCAAAAAAGTTTCTAAAAGACAATAGTGTTAAGTACGTATTAGCGCAGTTTGTCGATATTCACGGTGTTGCAAAAGTTAAGTCAGTTCCCGCAGAACATATTGGTAGCATTCTCAAGGGTGGTGCGGGTTTCGCTGGTGGTGCAATTTGGGGTATGGGTATTGCGCCCAATGGCCCAGATTACATGGCAGTTGGTGATCTATCAACGTTGACATTAATGCCTTGGCAGCCTGGATATGCCCGTATTATTTGTGATGGTCATGTAAATGAAAAACCATATGGCCACGATTCGCGAGTGGTGCTCAAAGCGCAAACTGACCGCTTGGCTAAAAATGGTTGGATTCTGTATACAGGTCTAGAGCCAGAATTCTCTTTATTACGCAAAGATGAAAAGGGTGCAATACACCCACATGACGCTTCAGATACTTTAGTTAAGCCATGCTATGACTACAAGAGTATGACTAAACAATCTGAATTTTTAGAGCGTTTAACAGACACGCTAATCGCCGCAGGTTTAGATATTTATCAAATCGATCATGAAGATGCAAATGGTCAGTTTGAAATCAATTATACCTATGCAGACTGCTTAAAAAGTGCAGATGATTACTTGATGTTCAAAATGGCAGCCAGCCATATTGCTAATGAGCTAGGAATGATTTGTTCATTCATGCCTAAACCATTTGCTAATCGCCCAGGTAATGGTATGCATATGCACATGTCGATTGGCGATGGCAAGAAAAGCTTATTCCATGACGATAGCGATACAACAGGCCATGGTTTATCAAAATTAGCCTATCACTTTATGGGTGGCGTACTTGCACATGCACCAGCAATTACTGCACTAGCTTGCCCAACCGTGAACTCTTACAAGCGTTTGGTTGTAAGTCAGTCACTTACTGGGTCAACTTGGGCACCAGCCTATATTTCATACGGTAACAACAACCGTTCAACGATGGTTCGAATTCCTTACGGCCGCTTAGAGTTGCGCTTACCAGATGGCAGCTGCAACCCATACTTGGCAACGGCGGCAGTAATCGCGGCAGGTCTTGATGGTGTTAAACGAGAGTTGCATCCAGGTGCTGGGCATTCAATCAACTTATTCGATTTGTCAGCAGCACAAATGCGTGAGCAAGGGATTGGCATATTGCCTCAAAGCCTTGGTGAAGCTATCGATCAACTCGAAAGTAACCAAGTTATTCGTGATGCATTAGGTGATTCACTATCTGAAGAGTTTATCAAAATTAAACGTGCTGAATCAATGGAGTATCAGCGCCATGTATCTGATTGGGAAATTAATCGTTACGTTGATTTTTTCTAGATTTTATTTACTGGTTTTATTGTAAAAGCAAAATTTAACTACATTTGTAAGGAGAAAAGTATGTGTGGAATTGTAGGATTATTAGTAAGAAATCCCAAATTGCGTGACTCAATTGGTGAGCTCATGATGCCTATGCTAATTGGCATGACTGAGCGCGGACCTGACTCAGCGGG
Organism: Burkholderiales bacterium; assembly: GCA_038327905.1. Taxonomy (GTDB): domain Bacteria; phylum Pseudomonadota; class Gammaproteobacteria; order Burkholderiales; family Methylophilaceae; genus Methylotenera. Next base: position 128,687 of record JBBQLN010000002.1, on the reverse strand, counting down.
TATGGCAATGTTTACGGCACCTGTGGCAGCTGATGCGAGAAAATTCAGCTTGTATTCAGGTACGTCAGACTTTAACTGGACTAAATTAGGCCATGATTTTGAAGCCCATCTTAGCGTGAAAGCTAAAGTTGAGCCAAAAGAAAATCATGCGGTGTTAACAACAACATTAACTCCAGCAACAGTAAAAAAATGGTTAAAAGAACATTATCCACAATTGCATTTGTTGTCTGTTGGCCAGTTAATGGACATCTATAAAGACGTAGGAACACCACAACAAGTGGCTGATCGCTACGACTTTAAAAACTTCAAAGGTACACACTTAGTTGGTCATACACGTATGGCAACTGAATCTGCGATTACGCCTGCGCATGCGCACCCATTTACTGCTGGTGAAGACTGGTGTTTAGTGCACAACGGTTCTTTATCAAACGCACATAGCCTACGTCGTAAACTTGAGAAAGAAGGCATCGAGTTTGAAACAGACAACGATACCGAAGCTGCTTGCCGCTTTTTGCAATGGCGTATGCGTGAAGGTGATGATCTTAAAACTGCATTGAATCATGGTTTTGAAGAGCTTGATGGTTTTTACACATTGTTAATGGGTACAAGTACTGAGCTCGCTTTAGTGCGCGACCCATACGGTTGTAAACCAGCGATTATTGCTGAGCATGATGATTACGTAGCAATTGCTTCTGAGTTCCGCTCATTAGCCCATTTGCCAGATATTAAAAACGCGAAGGTGTTCGAGCCTTCACCTAAGGAGATGTATGTATGGAAACTCTAAAATTTGACTTAGATGCCAAACCACTACGTGAAGTGAATCTATTCCTTCATGGCGATGCTGGTAGTCTAAATGGGAATAAAGTGGTCATTGAGAATCCAAATGGCGCACATAACATAGCCGTTGGCTTAAAAGCTGATGTAGATGTGACGATTAAAGGCCATGCAGGTTATTACGCAGCGGGCATGAATCAAATCGCTAAAGTGACTATTGAAGGTAGTGCTGGTAGTGGTGTCGCTGAAAACATGATGTCTGGTGTTGTGCATGTGAAAGGTTTCGCTTCAAACGCAGCTGGTGCAACGGCTAATGGTGGTTTACTCATCATTGATGGTGATGCAGGTTTGCGTTGCGGCATTGCGATGAAAGGTGTGGATATTGTCGTTGGCGGTTCTGTAGGTAGTTTCTCCGCTTTCATGGCACAAGCAGGTAACTTTGTTATCTTAGGTGATGCTGGTGATGGTCTAGGTGACTCAATCTATGAAGCTAAGCTGTTTGTTCGCGGTAAGGTCAAAAGCCTAGGTGCGGATTGCGAAGAAAAAACAATGAATGCGGAAGATAAGCAAATTCTAGCTGATTTGTTGAAAAAATCAGGTCATGCGGATGTGAGCCCAGATAGCTTTAAGCAATATGGCTCTGCGCGTACCTTGTACCACTTCCATGTTGATAATGCAGGAGCATACTAAAATGAGTGACGATAAATCAAAAGAAGTACATAAAATTCCTCAAACTACGCCGCGTTATTCTGCAACGTTTGATGAATACACTAACTCTGAAATCAGACGTGCAGCCGCAACGGGTATCTATGATATTCGTGGTGCAGGCTCGAAACGTAAATTGCCACACTTTGATGATTTGCTATTCCTTGGTGCATCAGTTAGCCGTTATCCATTAGAAGGCTATCGTGAAAAATGTGGTACTGATGTAGTTTTGGGTACACGCCATGCTAAAAAACCAATTCATTTAAGAACGCCAGTGACGATTGCTGGTATGAGTTTCGGTTCTTTGTCTGGTCCGGCTAAAGAATCATTAGGTCGTGGTGCAACAGCTGCTGGTACCAGTACAACAACTGGTGACGGTGGTATGACACAAGAAGAACGTGGTCACTCTACAACGCTAGTGTATCAATACCTACCTTCACGTTATGGCATGAATCCAGACGACTTGCGCAAAGCTGATGCGATTGAACTGGTGATTGGTCAAGGCGCTAAACCAGGTGGTGGTGGTATGTTGCTTGGTCAAAAAATTACTAAGCGTGTAGCAAAAATGCGTTGTTTGCCAGAAGGTATCGACCAACGTTCATCTTGCCGTCATCCAGACTGGACTGGTCCAGATGATTTGGAAATCAAAATCGCTGAGCTACGTGAAATCACTGACTGGGAAAAACCAATCTACGTAAAAATCGGTGCAACACGTCCTTACTTTGATGTGGCACTTGCTGTGAAGGCTGGTGCAGATGTGGTGGTGCTAGACGGCATGCAAGGCGGTACTGCAGCTACTCAAGAAGTGTTTATTGAGCATGTAGGTTTGCCAATTTTGGCCGCTATTCGCCCAGCAGTGAAAGCATTGCAAGATTTGGGTGTTTATCGCAATGGTAAAGATAGCGTTCAGTTGATTGTTTCTGGCGGTATTCGCAACGGTGCAGATGTAGCGAAAGCGATTGCTTTAGGCGCTGATGCAGTAGCCATTGGTACGGCTGCATTAATTGCACTAGGTGACAATGATCCGCATTTAGAAGCTGAATACAACAAGCTTGGTACTACTGCTGGTGCTTATGATGACTGGCATGAAGGTAAAGATCCTGCTGGTATTACTACGCAAGATCCTGAGTTGATGAAACGTGTTGATCCTATCAAAGCAGGACATCGTTTGGCTAACTATATTGCGGTGATGACGATGGAAGCACAAGTGGTTGCACGTGCTTGCGGTAAATCACATTTGCATAATTTAGAACCAGAAGATTTGGTAGCACTAACAATAGAAGCTTCAGCTATGGCGCAAGTGCCTTTAGCTGGTACAAATTGGATTCCAGGAGTTACTAAATTCTGATTGTTTTCTAACAGTTTCCCTACCCATTCATTTGGGTTTTTATGAGGGTATGTGTGATGAGTAATTATTTCTACTTGAAGGCGGATTCGTCCTCCAACTACCGAACTGAAATAGAAAAAACATTCATATTGAACGCGCATACCCTCACTTTTTATTTGTGCGGCTTAACCATGGCTGCATTTTTTTCGCCTATAGGTAGTGCTTCATTATTAGGCTTTCGTCGCTATTTAATTAGCCTACCTTTTTGGTGACTAGGGTAATCGTAATTACAATAGATTTTTTTCACACGTTCTATTCCACAAGTAATCCAATTTATAAAAAATATGAGGAGAGTGTAATGAGAGATGATAATAAAAAAAGAATGAATGATATGTATCTGCGAGACTGCATCATGGCTTGGTTCGATGTGGCATTGTTGTGGGCTGCCGTGATCTTTGTACTAATCGCTATTCTTGGCATAGTGAAAGATGAAAACATTCGCTTAGTACTCTATGTCGCTAGCTTTATGTTGATGTTGTTTAATACAGCGTCAGTTTATGCGATGACCAAGCACTTTAAGGAAGATAAAGACTTTATCTATGGTTTAGACCTTCACCACTTAGACGCTAACCGCGCCGCTAAAATTAAACGCTAGGAGAAAACTATGAAAGCAAACTATAGCCCGCCGAAACAGGGCATGTTAGGTCAAATTTTTGACACTATTTTAGTTCTAGTATTGGTTTACGCCAGCCTAATGGTGCCATTGCTATTTAAAGCAGAAGCCAAAGCAGATGCTGCTGCAGCAACCGCTGCTGCAGCTGTGCATGTCAGTTGGGAATCGCTTGGACAAAATGAGATACAGCAACAGCAATGGGTAAAGCTTGGTTATGACCCAGAAAAAGCGGCTGTTTTAATTAACAGCAGATTCGATTACAGCATTGATCCAATGATGTTGATTATTACCATACTTGTGGTGGCTGGCTACTTCACTTTTATGTTGAAGGTGTCAGATAAAGAATACCGCGAAGTTATTAGAGAAAAATTCGATAACAATTAGTTGCTCACTTTAAGGGGAGAAATATCATGCAATTTTGGGATATTCTGGTGTACGCAGCATGGAGCATATCAGCGGTCATGTTAGTTTGGATGGTAGTAGATGCATTTATGATTTCTTCGCAATATGACGAAGAATATTTAATGAGTTCGCGAGAGGGTGGCGAAGACGATGTCGTTCACGGCGTTCATATGGAAGAGGAGAATGCATAATGGCTAGCGAAAAAATTAAAGGTAGTAGTAAGCCCATTGCCATGCTTAAAGTACTTAACCCATTTCATATATGGGCTTTAGGTGTTGGTATCGTGTTGGTGGGTGAGTTTATGGGTTGGAACTTTACAGTAGGTAAGGGCGGTGCTTACGCTTCGCTTATTGCTTGTTGGGTCATTGGTTTGTTATATACCTGTGTCGCGATGATCGACTCTGAAGTCACTTCAACGGTTGCAGCTGCAGGTGGTCAATATACGCAAGCTAAGCATATTATTGGCCCTCTAATGGCGTTTAACGTTGGCTTGTACTTAGTGATGGCCTACACCATGCTATGTGCTGCTGATGCGCTGGTAGTAGGCGACCTAATGAAGTCAGGGGCAGAGGTGATGGGATATGCCAACCTCGATACCAAGCCGTTTGTAGTCTTAACTGTGGCCTTTTTGGCATGGCTTAACTACCGTGGTGTGTTTGCGACCTTGACGCTAAACTTGGTGATTACATTTCTTGCCTTTGCTTCATTAATCGTGTTATTTCTAGCAGTAGACCCACTTAACAACGGTGTAGTACTTCAACATCAGGGCTTACTCACAGACTTGCCCTATGGTTGGATTGGCGTGGTTGCTTCACTACAATTTGGTATGTGGTATTACTTGGGTATTGAAGGTACTTGTCAGGCGGCAGAAGAAGTGCGCTCAGCAGGTCGTTCAATTCCACTTGGTACGATGGGCGGCATGATGACTTTGTTAGTCGCTGCAACGATTACATGGTTTGTAGCCACTGGTTTAATGCCTTGGCAATACTTAGGCCAGGCAGTTACACCTATGTACGATGCGGCAACCTTGTTAGGTAGTAGCCAGTTGCAGTTGATGTTATTTGTAGCTACAGCTTTTGCGGCGACTGCTTCAGCAAACGGTTGTATCAACGACGCATCACGTGCTTGGTTCTCATTAGGTCGTGACCGTTATATGCCGGTGTTTTTTGGTGCTATCCATCCTAAATATCGCACGCCTTATCGCTCAGTACTGTTTTTAGTGCCAATCGCGATTTCGTTTGCCTTTACTGGATTGTTGGATCAAGTGATCACGTTCTCTATCCTATCAGGCTTGCTTGGTTATACCTTTATGACATTTAATATGATTAAATTCAGAAAAATGTGGCCATTAGGTTCGATACACCGTGGTTATATTCATCCATTCCATCCGATTCCAGCGATTACATTGTTAACCTTATGTACTGCAACTTATTTTGCAACATTTTTGGGTTATGGTGCTTCTCTGTTATCAATCATGGCGTTCTATATCTTGGCTTCGATTTGGTTCGTGTTACGTCGTTATAAGTTCGTAAAACGTGCAGATCAATTCACAATGCCTTGGCCTCGCCCAAAAGGCTATTAAGCTTGAGTTTTTAAAGTAAATAACCTGGCAGCGATTAAAATCGCTGCCAATTAAGGCTCAATATGAATAGTGTCGTTTTAGCTTTAAGCGTTGTGATGATGGTAATTCTGTACCGCAAGTATAATCACACCGTACTTTACAGGTCAGATTCTAGAAGTCATATTTTTGATGATTGCTCAACACTGCTAACAAAATCCCAGCAACGTTTGGATAAAGCAAACTTACCTATACTTGAGGGAGACTTTGATGGTTACAAGGTATCACTGAGTGTTGTAGAAGATACGCTAGGTTGGAGAAAAGTTCCGCCATTGTGGCTATTGGTTAAGATTGAAGCAAAAACAATGAGTCATGGCACGCTAGATTATATTGTTAGACCGTCAAATAATGAGTTTTACAGTCCTTCGTGGCAATGGAATGGAAACTTAAATATTCCAACAAGCTGGCCACAACATGCCATTCTTAAATATCAGCATCAAGCCGTTGATTTAGCTTTAATTAACTCGTTGATTCCTAATCTGTTTTTAGATGTAAATATGAAGGAATTATTAGTCACCCCCAGTTTAACTAGATTAACCTATATGGTTAAACAAGCTGAGCGTGGCGAATACCTCATCATGCGAAATGCGATTTACGAAAACACACCTATTTCAGAAAAATTAGTTGAGAAAATACTCAAACAAGCAGTTGAATTACGCAGAACGATAGAATATTCAGTGACCACACAAAAAATGCAGGCAGCTTAAATAAGGAAATTTATGACTACCCATGATAACGCACCATTAGTAAAGCCTTTAGATGCAAAACTAGTATTACTTGTCGCTATTTTACTTCCAGGCATGGGGCAGGTACTCAATAACGCGCCTAAGCGAGGATTTTTTATGGCGCTCTTTATGATTATTCTCGGACTTATTACCTTTAACTTGGCACAGCCAAATATTTCAATGGTGGGAAAGTTAGCGGGTGGAATTTTCATTTATGCAATTTCTGTATTGGATGCCTATTATTGGGCGAAATATCGTCAAGAGATATTCAATAAATAGCATTATTCAAACATTAAAAGTTTTGAAATGCACCTACCTAAATGGTAGTAGTACTTAAAGAGAATTGTTTAGATTGCCGCCAAGAATGAGAATGTATTACGTAAGTTTGACGATATGTCATCTCCTAACCTTACGTTGAGCAGCAACCTTAAAGGAGGTAAGTGGTTTACTAGTGAGTTTGCACTTGCCTCCTTCTTTTTAAAGTGTTTATGAATTGCATCACAGCACATTATTCAAACTATTGGTTTGAATAATGTAATTTTAGGAAGTAAATACAAATGAATTTGCCGCTAGATTTTTCTTTGCAAGATGTACAAAACTTAGCCGACACTCGCCAACTAGCGATTGATAAAGTAGGCATCCGCGGCATACGCCATCCAGCGATTGTAAAAGATAAGGCCGGCAGTGCTCAGCACACGGTAGCAATGTTTAATATGTATGTGCATTTGCCAAAGCATTTTAAAGGTACGCATATGTCTCGCTTTGTCGAGATACTTAATGAAAATGACCGTGAAATATCTGTAGAGAGTTTCAAGTGTATTTTGCAAGAAATGGCCACTAGATTAGAAGCTAAGTCGGGCTATATCGAAATGACTTTTCCGTATTTTATTAATAAATCAGCACCTGTTTCTGGTGTAAAAAGCTTACTCGATTATGAAGTGACCTTGATTGGTGAAATTAAAAATGGCAAACATGACGTTAAAGTAAAGATATTAATTCCAGTAACGAGTCTTTGCCCATGCTCTAAGAAAATTTCTGCTTATGGCGCACACAATCAGCGCTCTCATGTCACCATCACCATTGCCTTAAATGAGTTCATATGGCTTGAAGATATGATTAAGATGGTTGAAGCACAAGCTTCTTCTGAGCTATACGGCTTGCTCAAACGACCAGACGAAAAATACGTGACTGAGTTGGCTTACGATAATCCAAAATTTGTAGAAGATATGGTGCGAGATATTGCAACCGTATTTAAAAATGAGCCTCGTGTGAAAAGTTACACGATTGAATGTGAAAATTTTGAGTCTATACACAACCATTCTGCATATGCCTGTATATCAAGTGAGCAAAACGTAACTGTTGCAGACAAGCCTACCAATAAGCATGAGACTGATTCTGCAAGTCCATGTGTTTCTAGCGAAAATAGCTATTGTGAGTAAATGATGAATACCATTGTTAACCTAAACTATTTAGAACAAGTAAAAACACTACCTTCTTTTGAAGTGCTAGAAAATCGTACTGTATCTATTAGCCCAATGATTGAGATTATTGAAGAAATGCGCCAAGGTCGCATGGTAGTGCTATTGGATGATGAAGACCGTGAGAATGAAGGCGATTTAGTGATGGCGGCACAGTTTGTGACGCCAGCAGATATTAACTTTATGGCTAAGCATGGGCGCGGCTTAATTTGTCTTACGTTGACAGAGGAGCGTGGTAAACAGCTCAACCTTGAACCTATGGTGACCAATAACGGTACCAAAATGGGTACAAACTTCACCGTTTCAATTGAAGCTGCTGAAGGGGTGACTACGGGTATTTCAGCTGCAGATAGAGCACACACCATTCAAGTTGCTGTAGATGTGAATGCTCGACCGATGAACATTGTCAGTCCTGGTCATGTTTTTCCATTAATCGCACAAAAGGGCGGTGTGTTGGTAAGAGCTGGTCATACTGAGGCAGGCTGCGATATTGCCAAGCTTGCGGATCTTGAGCCAGCTTCAGTGATATGTGAAATATTGAAAGATAATGGTGAAATGGCAAGACTGCCAGATTTGCTTGAGTTTGCAGCGAAGCATGATTTAAAAGTGGGTACGATTGCCGACTTAATTAACTATAGAAGCCAGACTGAGCGTTTGGTGACTAGAGTAGCAGAGCGCAACATTGAAACAGCTTACGGTGATTTCAAGTTAATTGCGTTTAACGATACTGCTGCCAACGAAACGCATTTGGCGCTTGTAAAGGGTCATATAAACGCCAATCAAAGCGTACTGGTTAGAGTGCATGAGCCACTAACAGTTATAGATTTACTTGATGCTAACAGCAAAAATCATAGCTGGAGTTTGCCGCATGCCATGGAGCAGATTAGTAATGCTGGTGCTGGCGTTATTGTGATGTTAAGACGAGAAGAGAAAAGTGAGGATATCATCCATGCAATCAAATCAGCAGGCCAACCAATTAACAATCAATATACGCTTAAAGATTATGGGATTGGTGCGCAGATATTACGAGATTTGGGAGTGGTAAAAATGCGCCTAATGGCCGAGCCTCGTAAGATGCCGAGCATGGCTGGGTTTGGCTTAGAAGTCGCAGAGTTTATTGCTTCTGAGGCTTAATTTATAATCATTTAATCACTAGCAACATTAGATCGCTAGCCAAAGATTAGTGTAATTATTAGCTATCAGATTAAGTTCGATCTAATAGAGTAATTCGGCTATTTGCAGTCAATATTTATAATATCAAGAGGAGTTAGTTGATGTCATGTCAGAGCCACCTCAAAATTCACCTTCCACAACTAACAATTGCTTAGACTGTTATCTTAATTTCGTCAGAAATCAACCTAAAAAATCTCAGCCCTCACTAAAGTTGAATAAGCTCACTGAGCGTGAACGTGATGTTATTGTTATATTAGCGCGTGGCTTAAGCAATAAAGAAATTGCTCAAGAATTAGACTTAGCCGAATCAACTATCAAGATACATATTCAAGGTATTCTTCGCAAACTTAAGCTCACAAGTAGGTTGCAAGCTGCGGTGTTTGCAGTAAAGCATGGTCTAGATACTGGAACAGGTAGATAGAACGAAAACTTCACAAGTTTTAGGTTAAATTAAAAGGGCAACTTTACGTTGCCCTTTTAATTTAACTAACTTTATTTAAAGCTTAACTACAAGCGCCATTCCAAGTCTGGATTTTCGTTAGGGTTGTATGCAATACCCCAAACTTTTTGTTCACGTTTGTAAGGTTTTTGATGCTGAGGATCTGCATCTTCAATCTCACGTGCCAGTCTGTGACCATCGAATGTTGCGTCAGCAATAATCCTTGGTGCTTCCGCATCGCCAATAACAAATACATCTGTAATGCCATTCTTTTCCCACTCAGATTTACGAGTTTTTAACTCACGGTAAAGTTTGTCTTCAGATTTTCTTGAAGTCACTAAAATCACTGTATCGCACTCGTGCCATTCATGCGATGTGTTTTCTTTACGTGGTAATTGGCCTGTACCTTTGAACTCACGCTTATAGCCATCGCCCCAAATGTGGAATAGCTCAACGCGACCATTCTCGATTTTTGAGCAACCAGTTTCACCAATCACTTTAATACCGAGTTCATGAATTAAGCGCTGCATATTTGCACCTTCAAGGGTAAAGTCCATATACGCACCTAGCGGGCAAACCGTTGCAACTGTTACATCATGACCTGCACGAGCAAATTTTTCTGCCAAGCTAGGTGCTGTGTAATATGCATCGTAATTGATAATCATCACACGTTTGCCTATCGCTTTTTTACCTTCAAATACTTGTTCTGGAGTCAAAATATAGGGCAAGCTAGCGTCTGCACCATGAATGGAATCATGTGTGCGGTGATTTACACCTGTAGTGCTCCATTTGGCGCCTGTAGCGATTACCACACGCGATGCACCGTAATTCAAGATGTCATCTGCAGTCATTGGTTTGCCACCAAGTGCAATTTGACAACTCTTGTTTTTCTTAACTAGTTTGTTAAGTTGTGTTTCACGGTAGTCACGGTGATAGCTCCACTCCCCAAGACCTGGCAATGTTGCAACTTCATTCACGTATCCGCCAATTTTCTCTCTTGCGTCTACCAAATGCACAGTATAGCCACGTTCCATTAGCACTCGCGCACATTCAGAACCTGCTGGGCCAGCACCAACTACTAACACGTCCTTGTCTGATTTTGCTGGTTCAAACTTTTCAGGATGCCAACCACGGCGATACTCTTCACCAGCGGTTGCATTTTGAGTACAGATAAATGGTACGCCACCCATTTCCCAGCGTGAGATACAAACATTACAGCCTATGCATGTACGAATGTCATCAACGCGACCTTCATCAATCTTGCGTGGTAGCCATGGGTCAGCAATTGATGGACGTGCTGCGCCAATAATGTCGATGATGCCTGAGTTAACCACTTGCAGCATTTTTTCTGGATCGTAATATCTACCAACGCCCACTACAGGTTTATTTGTAGCTTGCTTAATGTGACGAATCCAGTCGTTTTCATGACCAGTTTGATAGAAGCGAGAAGGGCCTGCATCCTCGCCCCATTCTGTAATATCACCAATATTCACGTCCCACAAATCTAGGTAGGGTGAAGCTAATTCAATAAATTTAAGGCCGTCTTCACCAATTTCGACACCTTTACCACCGTACAGCGTATCTACTGCGCAGCGAGTCACTAGTGCAATATCATCTCCACATGCGCGACGAATTTTTTCTAGGGTTTCTACCCAGAAGCGAGCACGATTTGCGAAGCTTCCTCCATACTCATCCGTACGACGGTTGTAGTAGGGGTTAAGCCATTGCATAGGGCCATAGGCATGAGCGCCATAAACGTTTACAAGATCGAAGCCTACATCTCTTGCACGTAGCGCTGCATCAACATATTGTTGCTGAAGTCTGAGGAGTTCGTCTTTATCTGCTTCGTGGTTATAAGTGAACCCTGGGCAGTTTGGTACAGTAGCAAAGTCTGAGTTGTATTGGCTAGGACCACGCGATATGGTGCGTGACTCAAGGCCTGGTGCATGAGGGCCGCCGTAGAAAAGCTCACATCCAGCAAGGGAGCCGTGACTGTGTACATGATCAACCATTGCGCTCAAGTTGCGCATATCGCCCTGATCCCAAATACGTGCCGTAATTCTCAACGTGTCATCGCACTCCGGGTGAATAGAGCATTGTTCTGTATTCACTGCGCCCCAGCCGCCTTCCGCTTTAATGCCACGGTGAGCCATATTCATGCCAGGGGAGTTAGTACCTGCGCCATTACAATGCGGGACTTGGTAAAACCGGTTACGAATAGTTTTAGAGCCTATCTTAACGGGGGTAAATAAAATATCAAATCTTGGATCTCTTGCCATAATCTAAATCTCCAATATTAAAATTCTTTAAACTGCGCTAGGTTTGATGATGCCTAGCGCGCTCTTAGATCGATTTTTTAGCGTTGCTTAAAGGTGTAGCTCAATCCCCAAAAGGAGCAGCTACATCTTGTCCAATTCTGATTGCAAATATTTTTTGGACGGTTTCAATCGTTTTCCAAGTGCCCTTAAATCCAGCTTCAACAAAAAAGCTGTCACCACCAACATAAGTTTTTGACTCACCAGCAGCGTTGGTAAGCGTAGCTTTACCCTTAAACATATGCACCATCTCATCTGCGTTGTAAGTCACTTGGTACGTGCCAGGAGTTGCTTCCCAGAAGCCTGTTAAGAACTTACCATCAGCAGGCGCATGTTCTATCCAAGTTTTCATCGTAGGCTTGCCTTCAGCAGGTATCCAACCACCTAGATCATCTGTAATAGGTGCAGAGTTAGGGCTACCAAATTTTCCAAACGAAACTATTTTCATGTCATATCTCCAAGCGTTAATAAGTAAAAATCAAAAGTGATTAAGTACGTTTTTTTATAAAAAACATAACTAACACATTGCTCTTAATGGCTATACCAAACAATACTAACTAAGACTTAGTCCTTATGAACTAGGCTTGAATTGCTAGGAGCATATTGATCAAGTGGCTTTTTTTAGACGTTAAAATTAACGTTAAGCGTTGTACAAACGGAGATGTTATAAATTGACGCTCAACTAAACTTAGTAGTTACGTCTACTAACATGAAAGTTAAGAGATTGATGTGCCGATAATGCGAAGGCCTGAAGCGATGAAATGCCTTCTGATGGCTGAAAAAGCTAAAATCCCAAGTAAATTGGGATTTGGGTAGGTTGTAACGAGATGCAGCTTACTGAGATTGCTCTTAAGCAATATTTTGTAGATTATTCACCATAGTTGGATACAAATATTCTGGCGCAAATAAAACAAATAAAACTCACTCCACCAATTACTAATATTGCTAAAGTGTCTGCGCCTGCATAACCCCAAAAATTACTCATTGTTGTTCCTTAAATTGTTACGGTAACAATAGTCCTGTGTCGACCATTCTCGTTATTCCAAAATCTGAAATTTGGTATTTAAATAGCAATTTTTCTTTACCATTGATTGTTTCAAGTTTATTTTCAATGCGCTTTATTAACCCAGCAGCGGCTAATTCATCTAAAGCAATTCGTAAGGTTTTTTCTCTGAAATCACCAGACTCGTTGTACTCAGTAAATACTTTTTCAATCAGTTGTTGTTCCCAAATTCCACTAGACTGGGAGATGGCGACTAATAGAAATCCTTTTTGGTGTAGTTTCATCAATATGCCTTAAGAATATGCGTTGGTATCGCTGTTATCACGAAGTGCTGCAACTGATTCAACTGGTTCACTGAACATCACAAAGCTACCTAATACCGTCAGAATTAAACCTACGATGAAATACCATTGAGGTAGTTGCAGCGTAAAAGCAGCGATAAAAATCAGTGCAAAAACTGCATATAAGTTGCCTATAGCCTCGCCACGGCCAACACCAATTAAACTAAAACTCTTATAAAAAGCCGTGTAACAATAAGCGTGACAAGCTGCAGCAAGTATTATCCATAACATGGCTTTGCTATGTGTAAAGGTATCAACGATCAAGGCTTTGATGGGTAAATCAGTGAATGTGGCAAGAAAAGGTAATATAAGTAAGCCCCAAAATAGTATTTCAAATGAGAAGCGGCAATGTATACCAACATCCGGGTCAGACACATCCATTGCTCGCCCTGCGACTGCGCCTTCTGTGCCCCAACCAATCGCAGACATAATGCCACCTAAATAGCCTAACCATGCATTAGGGTTGCTTGCATCCATTTCACCAAATAGACTTGGACCATATATCACCATGCCACCAAAAATAATGATGCACATGCCAATAGCAGCGAGTTTCGAGATTTTTTCTTTGTACCAAAGTCTGGCGATGATTGCGCCAATCACTGGGTAGAATAATGATGAGATAGCAGCAAACACTGGCCCAATAAAGCCCATTGCCATATAAGAGCCAAAGATGGCTAACGGGCCGCCACAAAGTGAGGCGAGGGCATACCACTTGGAAATTTTGCTAAAACGTACCATGGTTCGACCATAATCTTTGACTTTACCTAAGGCCATATTCCATATCAGTAAAAAGAAAAATACGGTAATGGCGTGAATCCACGTCATTACTGCTGTGGCAGCTAGTCTCAAAGATTGCTGATCGGCTGAAATATCTACATAGGGATGTTCAGACCAAAGTGCTGTGCCTGGTACATACCAAGCACCCCATAGAATGGCCGTCCAGAGCGCCCACATAAAGCCCCAGCGTTGATTTCTGGCATAGTGTTTGTGTAAAGCTTGACTTAGGTTAGCCTCGTACATTAGATACTTTCTTGTAGATTGCTAAGTTAATCAGACCTATTCACAAGGCGCTCTGCCGCGGCGGTGAAATTATTCATAAGTTTATTTTTTATTGACGTGTCTAGACCAACTTGATCAATCGCCATTGACATGCACGTTAGCCATATATCTTTTGACTCAACATTAATTTCAACGTGTTCGTGCATCGTTCTGATATTTGAGTGGCCATGTTTTTCTACATACAATTTTGGCCCACCTAGGAATCCTGAAAGAAAGTTGAATTGTTCAACACGCGAGTGAGGCAAGCCGTTACCACGCAGATGTAATAAGTGTAATTTGTGACCAAGCGGCTCCGTTTCTACGATGTCGTAAAATACTTTTACTAAGTTAAAAACGCCAGCTTCGCCACCTACGAGATGATACAGCGACTTATTCGCAGGTTCACTATTAGATGGTTGAATGTTTGTCATTGTTCGCTTTTCGTTAGACTTTTGTTTAACTGCATACTAAACGTATAGTAAACAGTGAGGTTGTGAATAAACACTATCTTGAAGGTGTAAGACTTAAGAAGTATTTGGCTGGGGAAAATATAGCGCACAATGAACTGTGCCTAGTGTTTGGCAAACTACTACTTTAAGAGTAATCCGTTATGAGAATTGTACTCAACTTGTGATTGCCTTCAAATGTAAACCAATGCGGCAAGTTTTTTTAAACTCCGTACTTGTTTTATTAGTTGGCGGTACAGACGACTTTAATTGCTTCACCCAGGTGGGCAATCCCTTAATCAGTATGGGGGTTGTATTGGGAATTTTATAAAAGGGGACTTAAATTGAGTGTAAATTCTTCGGTTGATGCAATTTCAGCTGATCTTTCGGACAATGTTGCAGCGCAAAATGCAACGTTACATAGAAAGATTGGTTGGCAAGGTGCATTCTGGGTGGCGAGTGGCGTTCCTGCACTTGTCTTGTTTTCAATTGGCGCTATTGCAGCAACGGTAGGTAAACCAGCATGGATGATTTGGGCGATTTCCATCGCTTTTGGTTTTATTCAAGCGTTTACTTATGCGGAAATTGCAGGTTTGTTTCCACATAAGTCTGGCGGTGCTTCAATCTATGGTGCGGTTGCATGGGTTAAGTATAGTAAGTTTATTGCTCCTGTTTCAGTTTGGTGTAATTGGTTTGCTTGGTCGCCAGTATTAGCGATTGGCTCCGGGCTTGCAGCAGGCTACATGCTCAGTGCCTTGTTTGCGCCTGATGCCGTAATCAACACTTGGCAGATTACCTTGCTTGATCTAGGTATGGTCAAAGATGGGCTGGTGCTGAGAATAAACGCAACGTTTATTGTAGGCGCGGCTGTTCTGTTGTCAGTATTTGCCGTTCAGCATGGCGGGATTTTACGTTCAGCTAAAACAACCATGATTCTTGGCGTGATTGCATTGATTCCATTGATGTTAATTGGATTGGTGCCGCTAATGACGGGCGATATTGCACAAGCCAACTTTTTCCCACTAGCACCACTTGCACATGATGCAGCTGGTAATGTGATTGATGGTGTGTGGGGTATAGAAGGCTGGAAATTGATGGCAGGAGGTCTCTTTATTGCGGCTTGGTCAACTTACGGTTTTGAAACTGCAGTTTGCTATACACGTGAATTCAGAAACCCGAAAACAGATACTTTTAAGGCTATTTTCTACTCAGGTCTGCTTTGCGTGGCTGTATTTACACTAGTGCCGATTGCTTTCCAAAGTCATTTAGGTTTAGGTCACATGGTGACTCCAGCTGTGGTAGATGCAGCGGGTGTTGTGACTAGCCCAGCGGTTTATGATGGTATGTTAGAAGCTTCTATCTATAGTGGTATGGGTGTTGCAGCAGCATTCTCAGATATTGTGGGTGGCGGTGCTTTCGTTGCGAATGTGATGGTGATTATGATGGTGCTTGCACTGATGTTATCTATCATGACTTCAATGGCAGGCTCTTCACGTACTTTATACCAAGCTTCAGTTGATGGATGGTTACCTAAGTATTTGTCTCATGTGAATGACCATGGTGCACCTACAAGGGCAATGTGGACAGATCTTTGCTTCAATTTACTGCTATTGATGATGTCAGATTATGTATTTATTCTTGCAGCATCGAACGTGGGCTATATCATTTTCAACTTCCTTAATCTTAACTCTGGTTGGATTCATCGTATTGACAGACCAAAATGGGAGCGTCCATATAAAGCGCCAACACTACTACTAATTTTAGGTGGCATACTTGGTTTCGTAAATCTGGGTATTATGGGTTTGGGTGCTGACGTATGGGGTGCTGGTACATTGAAGGTAGGCTTGATATTTGCATCACTTATTCTTCCAGTATTCGTTTATCGTCACTATATTCAGGATAAAGGCGTGTTCCCTAAACAAATGTTAGAGGATATGCATCTAGATGAGCATGAAGATGGCGTGGCCAATAGAGCTGGTGTTCTACCATATATTGCATTAGCTGCAGGTATTGCATTGGTTTGGTATTTACATAGCCTGTAATTATCACTAGATTTAGTTAATTTCTAATATTGACTTAATAGCGAGCGGGCATTTTGTCCGCTCGCTATTTTCATTTTAATGCCATACTTTTTAGTAACACCTAAGTAGTAAGCCATGAGGGTAATTGTTTACATAGCCCATCACATTGAGAATAGCTATACAGTTAATTTCTAAACACATCGGAGAGTAATATGGCACGTGATCCAAAACATGACATTCTGTTTGAACCCATTCAAATAGGCCCAAAAACTTTACGCAATCGTTTTTATCAAGTTCCGCATTGTATTGGTGCTGGCTCTGATAAACCAGGCTTCCAAGCAGCGCACCGTTCAATGAAGGCTGAAGGTGGTTGGGCAGCAATGAACACTGAATATTGCTCTATTCACCCAGAATCAGACGATACGCATCGTTTGTCAGCGCGTATTTGGGATGAAGGCGATGTACGCAACCTCAAAGCCATGACTGATGAAGTGCATAAATATGGCGCTTTAGCTGGTGTGGAACTATGGTACGGCGGTGCACACGCACCAAATATGGAGTCACGTGCAACACCTCGTGGACCAAGCCAATACGCTTCAGAATTTGAAACTTTAACCTATTGTAAAGAAATGGACTTAAGCGACATCGCTCAAGTTCAGCAATATTATGTGGATGCCGCTAAACGCTCACGAGATGCTGGTTTTGATATTGTTTATGTGTATGGAGCTCACTCATACTTACCACTCCAATTCTTAAACCCTTACTACAACAAACGTACAGATAAATATGGTGGTTCATTAGAGAATCGTGCGCGTTTCTGGTTAGAGACCTTGGAAAAAGTGAAGCATGCGGTTGGTAGTGAATGTGCTATTGCAACGCGTTTCGCCGTTGATACGGTATACGGCCCAGGTCAAATCGAAGTTGAAGTCGACGGTATGAAATTTGTAGAGCTTGCAGATCCATTAGTCGATTTATGGGATGTGGACATTGGTGATATTGCTGAATGGGGCGAAGATGCAGGTCCATCACGCTTTAATCAACAAGGCCACCAAGTGCCTTGGACTAAGTTTGTTAAACAAGTCTCTAAAAAACCAGTGTTGGGCGTAGGTCGTTTTGTTGATCCTGAAAAAATGACTGAGATTGTCACTAAAGGTTATGCTGATATTATCGGTTGCGCACGTCCTTCAATCGCTGACCCATTCTTGCCGCAAAAAATTGAGCAAGGTCGTTATGACGATATTCGCGTTTGTATCGGTTGTAATGTCTGTATCTCTCGCTGGGAAATAGGTGGTCCTCCAATGATCTGTACGCAAAATGCGACAGCGGGTGAAGAGTATCGTCGTGGATGGCATCCTGAAAAATTCCCTAAAACCAAATCAAAAGATTCAGTTCTTGTGGTTGGTGCTGGCCCATCAGGTTCTGAAGCTGCTCGTGTATTGTTGGAAAAAGGCTTCACTGTTCACTTGTATGACAAGGCTGAAAAAATTGGCGGTCATTTAAATTCAGTGACCACATTGCCAGGTTTGGGTGAGTGGAGTTATCACCGTGATTATCGTGAAACACAAATTACTAAACTAGTGAAAAAGAACAAAGAAAGTCAAGTTGCGCTTGGTCAAAAACCAATCACTGCGGACGAGGTGTTGCAGTATGGTGCTGACAAAGTCATTATCGCTACAGGATCTTCATGGAATACAGATGGTAACAACTGCTTAACGCATGACGCAATCCCGGGTGCAGATGCCTCATTACCAGATCAACTCACACCAGAGCAAGTGCTTGAAGGTAAAAAGAAAATTGGTAAACGCGTTGTAATTTTAAATGCCGATACTTATTTTATGGCGCCAAGTTTAGCTGAAAAATTAGCAACAGCGGGTCATGAAGTGACAGTAGTCTCAGGTGTGCACATGGCTAACTATATGCACTTCACGCTTGAGTACCCAAATATGATGCGTCGTTTGCATGAATTACATGTTGAAGAAATTGGTGATCATTTCTGTTCAAAAATTGAAAAAGGCCGTATTGAAATCTATAACATTTGGGGCGATGGTTCAAGACGTACTTACCGCGGTCCTGGTGTTTCACCTCGCGATGCAAATACAACGCATCGTTGGTTAGAGTTTGATTCATTAATTCTAGTCACAGGTCGTCATTCAGAGTGCACATTATGGAATGAGCTTAAGGCACGTGAATCAGAATGGGCAGCAAATGATATCAAAGGTATGTATTTGATTGGTGATGCAGAAGCGCCACGCCTAATTGCAGATGCAACTTTCACTGGTCACCGTGTGGCACGTGAGATTGAAGAAGCGGATCCACAAATAGCGTTGCCATACAAACGCGAGACTATGGCTTGGGGAACACCGCATATGCCAGGTGGCACCTTCAAGATAGAGTACAAAGTTTAGGTTTGACTCATTAGGCTCGTCGCAGCTAATTGCGGCGAGCTTAATTAAGTTTTCTTAAATGCCTTAGCAAAATACACACTCTTAAAAATACAACTCTCAATACCCATCAATAGGCGAAGCTAAATGGATAATCCTAAAGAAATCACCCGAGTGCTGTTTGAAAACTTTCAGCCACAGGCGATACATTTATTCTATGCCATAGGTTATTTGGCGATTGCAGTTTTCATTTATGGTGTTTACGTTCAGATACGTAAATATCGCCGTGGCAAGCCAGATGGATCATGGAATGAGTTGTTTCATCGTTTTATTGATATGGTTAAAACGATGGCAACACATCGCACCTTAGTGCGCCGTGACAAAAGTGCAGGGCGTGCTCATGGCTTAATATTTTTAGGTTTCGTTTTGTTATTTATCGGAACCTCAACCATTACGCTGGAATATGACATTCTAGAACCATTGTTTGGTGTTAAGTTTTGGTACGGTAACTTTTACTTATTATTCTCACTAGTACTGGATTTAGCTGGTTTAGGCTTGATTGTCGGCCTAATCTACATGATGTATAGACGTAAATGGCTACATTTACCTAAGTTGGACTATAAAAGAGTTGATAGACAAGAAGGCGATCCAGATTTTGATCGCAGCCAATATCGTCGTGAAGACTGGGCATTTCTCTGGTCATTCATCTTAATCGGCATCACAGGCTTTATTTTAGAGGCAACACGTTTAGTGTGGCTAAGCGATCGTCCATCAGTGTGGGATTATCGTATGTGGTCACCAGTCGGTGCTTTGCTCGCTCAAATCATGCACGCAATTGGTATGACATCTGAAGGTGCAGGCGCATTCCGTCCATATTTATGGTGGTTTCACGGCATACTTTCATTGACGTTTATTGCATGTATTCCGTATACAAAAATTAAACATATTTTCACTGCAGCGACTTCTTTGATGTTTAAAGATCCTTTAGCAGGCAAAAGATTGCCGAAAGTACCAGATGACCAAAAAACAGCTGGTTACAAGACAATTACTGATCTGACCTGGAAAAACTTATTGCATCTTGATGCATGTACTAAATGCGGACGATGCCAAGAAGCTTGCCCAGCCAATGCGGTTGGGGCTCCATTGTCACCTAGAGATGTCATTCTCTCTCTACGTGAGTTTGCAAATCATGCCTTAAGTTCTAAAGAGTTACCAAAAGCAGCTGAGCTAGATATTCATGGTAAGGATGTAGGACAGGTGTTTATGGAAACGCTTTGGTCTTGCCGCACTTGCTTGGCATGTGTAGAGATTTGCCCAGTGGCGGTGGAACACGTGCCAATTATTGTGCAGATGCGTCGTAATTTAGTTGAGGCAGGTGAAATGGAGCCTTTGCTAGAAAAAACACTGCAAACTATTCATAAAACAGGTAACTCTTTTGGCGAATCAAAGCGTAAAAGACCAGCTTGGACTAAAGAGTTGCCGTTTGAAATTAAAGACGCGCGTAAAGAGCCTGTCGATGTGTTGTGGTTTGTAGGTGACTACGCATCTTTTGACCCGCGTAATCAGAAAGTAACACAGTCTTTTGCTAGGTTATTGCATAGCGCAGGCGTGAGTTTCGGTTTGTTGTTTGAAGCAGAGCTTAATGCTGGTAATGATGTGCGCCGTGTTGGTGAGGAGGGTTTATACGAACTATTAGCCACATCTAACATTGGCACCTTACAAGCTTGTGACTTTAACTCTATCGTAACCACTGATCCACACTCGTTCAACACGATACGTAATGAGTATCCTGATTTTGGTGGAAAGTTTGAAATTGAGCACTACACAACTTTGGTCAAACGCCTGATTGAAACTGGTCAAGTTAAGATTAAAAAGAAAATTGATTACCGCGTGACTTTCCATGACCCTTGCCATTTAGGCCGCTATAACAAAGGGTTTGATGCGCCTCGTGAAGTAATTAAGTTATTAGGCTGTGATTTAGTTGAAATGGGAAGAAACCGTGACAACTCATTCTGCTGCGGTGCTGGCGGTGGGCGTATCTGGATTCCTGATCCAGTCGGCATTGAAAAGCCTTCAGCAAATCGTATGAAAGAGGCTGGGCAAATTGAAGGCCTACAAGTGTTTGTAGTGTCGTGTCCAAAAGATTTAACGATGTTTGAAGATGCACTCAAAACATCAGGTTTCGAAGGACAGTTTGTGGTGCGTGAACTGATTGAGTTAATTGATGAGTGTGTTGAGTATGAAGTTTGGGAAGAGACAACTGTAGCAGCTTGATATGCAGTTACCTGATAGCGCGGCGGCATTAGTAGATTTAGCATTAAAAGCTAACGACCTATACAGTGCCGCTGCCGTTCATGCAATTGCAACGGCTAAAGATAAAGTTAAGTTAGAACAGGTGATGTTTAGTAAGCGCCGAGATGCTTTGGCGCTAGCTCGATGGGAACATACGCCAGCCTCTGTGTTAGACGCGCTTTGTTGCATTTCTGATGAAGCGATAGTGCTTAGGCTAGATAAGAATCAGAATACATCAGCCTTTGCGATATCTAAACTTTATGTTGCTGAAAGCCAGCGTAATAAAGGTAATTCAAACTTAACTATTTTGGTTGCACAACATAGGCATGCTTCGCTAAGTGTTCTAAAAAATATTGTGCAGCTTGCAAGTGATAAAGCGAGTTTGTTAGCAGTGAGTAAAAATTTAGCTGCGAATAGTGAAGTGTTAAGTATTTTGCTGGATAGGTTTGAATCAAGTTCGTTATTGGACGCATTGCAAAAAAATATTAGCGAGCATCCATCTACTTCTTCAGAGTTGCTTGAGCAACTGTATGAAAAAGGCGATGTGCATGTTAAAGCTGCGGCGATTGGGCATATTAATTGCCCGCTAAATTTGCTTGATAAAGCCGTGCATGAAAAGAATATTTTGATTCAACGACAGCTGGCTGCTGATGAGCGTTTAAGTAATGATTTAATCACTAGATTTAGCAGGCATCAAGATAAGTCGGTTAGATGTGCAGTGGCTACTAATCCGTCTGCATCGAAATCAGCGATTGAGCTGTTAGCCAGCGATAAGAGTGATGTTGTAAGACGGGTGATTGCTTCTAGAAGTGATGTGTCAGCAAAAAGCATGACTAACTTACTGAGCGACCTAGATAACTGGGTCAGGCAGAAGCTAGCACGTAATCCAGCCGCCTCATACAGGGTGTTGGATAAACTGGCTCAAGACCGGCATGCAGACGTGCGTAGAGGCGTGGCAAGAAACACTCGATGCCCAGTGAAGTTATTGCGTACGTTGGCTAAAGATGAAGATTATTGGGTACGTTCAGCCGTTGCGTACCAGCGTAGAACGCCGAAGCAGTTGTTGGATGAGCTCGCGAGAGATACAGAGGTTGACGTGTTGAGTGGTGTGGCTAATAACCCACATACGCCACAGTTGCTGCTGAAAAAGCTAACAGCGCATGTAGAGGACGATATACGGCGTGGCGTTATTTTGAATAAAAGTGCAACAAGACTGACTTTGTTACCTTTGTTAGAGGATGCTTACTACCTACATCGGCTAATGCTTGTGGGTAATAGTAAATTGAAAGATAAAGATAAATGGCACTTGTGTTTTGATCCAGATTTTCAGGTTAGATTTACGGCATTTAGATATTTTGCGAGTCGTTTTTATAAAAAATAGTGGTTGGGATTAATAGTCGTTCAAATGGTTAGATAAAAGTTTCGAGGAGAAGAAAAGTATGAAAATTTTAGTTGCGGTAAAACAAGTGGCGGCATTAGATGAAGACTTTGAAATCCGTGCGGATGAAAAAGATGTCGATGAAGACTTTCTTTTGTATGACTTGAACGAGTGGGATGACTTTTCACTTGAAGAGGCCATGAAGATTAAAGAGTCAGGCACTGCAGAAGTCGAAGTGGTGGTGGTTTCAGTAGGGCCAGATCGCGTGGATGAAAGTTTGCGTAAATGCTTAGCCAAAGGCGCTGATCGTGCCATCCGAGTGTGGGATGACAGCATTGAAGGTTCTGACGCTATTGCGATCGGCCGTATTCTTGCCGCTGTTGCCAAGAAAGAATCACCAGATATGATATTTGCTGGTGTGCAATCATCAGACCAAGCCTATGCCTCAACAGGTATTTCAACAGCAGCCTATCTTAATTGGCCGCATGCGGCAGTAGTAGCTGATTTGCAATATCAACCAGGCAACAAAAGTGCTGTGATTCGTCGCGAATTAGAAGGTGGTTTGTTGCAAGAGGTTGAGATTAATTGTCCAGCAGTATTAACGATACAGCTTGGTATTAATAAGCCCAGATACGCTTCATTGCGCGGCATTAAACAAGCGGCTGCAAAACCAATTGAAGAAGTGTCATTGTCCGATATTGGCTTATCAGGTTCAGATGTAGGTGCGGGCAACTCAATGTCACGCGTTCGTCGCATTTATGTTCCGGCTAAAGGTCGTGCAGAGATGATTGAAGGAACGATTGCTGAGCAAGTCACTAAAGTAATCCAAATAATGAACGAATTTAAAGGGGTTTAATGATGAGTACAATTTTAGTAGTGGCAGAGCACCGTCGTAACGAGTTACGACCAGTGACATTTGAGCTCATTTCAGCCGCGCAAGGCTTAAAAAAATCAGCCGATGATAAAGTCATCGTTGCAGTGATTGGCAGCCAAGCTGAGACATATACGGCTGGTTTAGCTTTGAATGGTGTGGATGAAATATTAACTATTCCTGCATCCGTATCAGAGTTTGATCCTGATGTTTATGAAGCGGCAGTGATGGCTTTGATAGAGGCTAAAAAGCCTGCTGTAGTGTTGTTAGCGCACAGCGTTGATACGCTTGGCTATGCTGCAACACTAGCAAGTAAAGCTGGACATGGATTTGCAACTGATGTGTTTATGGTTGAATATCAAGGTAGTGACTTAGTAGCTACTCGTGGTGGATATAATCAAAAAGTTAACGTAGAAGTTGATTTTCCAGGTAAAAGCATTGTAGTTATGACCATCCGTGGCAGCGTATTTAAAGCATTAGAAGGCTCAGGCAGCCCAGCTGTATCCAACTTTGATTTGCCTGCGGTTCAGTCGCGTAGCCAAAATAAAGACTATGTTGAATTAGGTGGCGGTAATGACATTGATATTACAACCGTAGATTTTATTATGTCTATTGGTCGTGGCATTGGCGAAGAAACCAATGTTGAACAGTTTAGAGAGTTAGCGGAAACAGCGGGCGCAACTTTATGTTGCTCACGACCAATTGCCGATGCTGGCTGGTTGCCTAAATCAAGACAAGTTGGTCAGTCTGGCAAAGTAGTGGGTTCATGCAAGCTTTATGTAGCATTAGGTATTTCAGGCTCGATTCAGCATATGGCAGGTATGAAGCACGTGCCAACGATTGTTGCTGTCAATACTGACCCAAGCGCTTCTATTTTTACAATTGCTAAGTACGGTATCGTTGCAGATATTTTTGATTTTGAAGAAGAGCTCAACAGCCAATTAGCCGCATAGATACAATAGTAATTTAAGCATTATACTCACCAAATGGCGTGTGACTAAGATCTAGTCTACACGCCATTTACATCAAACTAGTTAATATTTCTCTATCCACATTGACTACCTCTTAAGTAGTACACCTTCAAGAGAATTTTCTCATTTTTTCTATTCCGATAATGTGTAATCAATATTTCAATAATTACATTTTAATTAAGTAAGGAAAATAATGCGAAACTCCATTCTTAACACTAGGCACGCGGCACTTGGATCAAAGTTAGATGGTGACACATGGAATAATATGACCATTCCATGGAGCTACAATACCGATGCTCACGATGAAACGGTGGCTGTTCGTAGCTGTGCTGGGTTGTTTGATGTTTCTGCACTTAACCTTGTTGATGTTGTAGGTATCGATGCTGAAGCGGTACTAAACGCAATGGTCGCAAGAGATGTATCTAAACTAAAAGTTAATACTGCCATGATTGCGGCAGAGTTGAATGAAGCTGGGGAGTTGTGCGATGACATTATGATCATTCGCCTAGGTAGCAATGAATTTAAAGTGTCACACGGAAGTGGTAAAACCCCAGATAACCTTCGTATATTATCTGCTTGGAAGAACATTAAAATTCAAAAAGATGACGACACTCACGTGCTGTCGTTACAAGGCCCGAAGTCTCTCGAAATTCTTACGCCACATGTAGGTATTGTTTTGTCAGAGTTACCTTATTTTGGTTTTGTTAAAACAACATTATTTGGCATTAACGTGATTATTGGGCGCGGTGGCTATGCAGCTGAACGCGGCTATGAAATTTATAGTGCTGCGAAAGAAATTGTAGCAATTTGGGACAAAATCCTTGAGGCAGGAAAACC
Organism: Burkholderiales bacterium; assembly: GCA_038327905.1. Lineage (GTDB taxonomy): Bacteria > Pseudomonadota > Gammaproteobacteria > Burkholderiales > Methylophilaceae > Methylotenera. The sequence goes on along the minus strand of JBBQLN010000002.1, from coordinate 103,479 downwards.
TTTCGGCGCTGTACCCGTGTCATGGAACTGTCTTGAGCTTACGCGTATAGAAGGTGCTCTGCAATTCTTCCCATTTGAAATGCCTGAGGGCGATACTTCGCCGTGGGAAGCTGGGCTAGGCTGGGCTGTGGATGTTAATAAGCAAGCTGATTACACAGGTAAAGCGGCTGTACTGAAGTCAAGAGGTAAGGAGCGCGTTAAGCAAATTGGACTTGTTTGCCAGTCGGCTACTGCAGTAGAGGCAGGCTCAAAAATTATGAAAAATGGCGTTGAAATTGGTGTAGTGACTAGCGGTAGTTACAGTCAATTTTTGATGTTGTCTATCGCGATGGCGCATATCAAACCTGAGTATTCGGAAATAGGCACTGCGGTTGAAGTGCTTGGTAAAGCCCAGAGTTGTAAAGCTAGAGTAGCACAAACACCATTCTACGACCCCATGCATTTGCGCACTAATCCAGAAAGTATGAAAGGTTAATCATGGAACGTGGTTACTGGATCAGAAGTAAGCCCATCTACACTTCATTGTTATGGCATGAGAAAGCCACTTCACACTTGGTGGTGGCGCAAGGACAGGGCGGCATGGCTGCGTTAAAGCTTTTCCAGCAGATGCATCCAAAACAGCCAATTATGGTGTTATACACGCCATATGCAGGGTCTGATTATTCAAAAACACTTTCAAAAGTCGTGCCAGAAGAATTGCATGTTTTAGCTTCAGATCAAGAAGTTTTAGCTAAATTAGATAGCGTTTTAAAGTCCATGTGTATGGGGTTGCGTCTTTACATTGCAGGTTCTGAAGACTTTATGTGGTCAGTAGCGAAAGAGGCGAATAAATTCGGTATTGAAGATGCTGACATCATGAAAGAGATAACAGACACATTGGCAAGACCAGTTTATTGCGTGCATTGCAAAGCAATTACACATGGAGTAACCACAAATATTGGAAAATGTGGCGGTTGTGGCCGTATGCTTTTTGTTCGCGACCATTTTTCTCGTCGACTCGGTGCCTACATGGGCTTGATGATAGATGCTGAAGAACCAGGTGAGTTACCAGAAATTGAGGAAATATATCCATGAGTATGATTGATGTCAAAGTGGCAGCCGTAGAGCAAGTCACACCACAAGTTAAACATTTCACTTTTGTTAAAAAAGATGGCACAGCTTTTCCTACGTTTTCAGGTGGCAGCCATGTGGTTGTATCTATGAACGTGGGTGGAAGGGTACATCGTAACCCTTATTCGCTAATGGGTTCGCCAGAAGAGCCTGGCACATATCATATCTCAGTGCGAAAACAAGAGCAGTCTAGAGGTGGCTCTGTGTTTATGCACGAGAAGGTTGAGGTTGGCAGCTCGCTGCAAATAACTTATCCAGTTAATCTTTTCTCGTTAGCAAAAAAAGCGCATAAGCACATATTGATTGCTGGTGGCATTGGTATTACGCCATTTATGTCGCAAATTGTTGATTTAAAGAGATTAAACGCTAACTTTGAGTTGCATTATGCGTTTAGATCGCCTGAGCATGGTGCATTTGCAGAGCAATTAAAGACAATTTGTAACGATAAATTACTTTGTTATGCTGACAGCAAAGGTGAGCGGCTCGATTTGGATGCCTTGTTAAGCAAACAACCCTTAGGTACGCATGTGTATGTTTGCGGACCAAATCCTATGGTAGTGGCTGTCATAGAAACCGCAAGAAATCTGGGCTGGCCTGAAAACCATATTCACAGCGAGCAATTTCTTTCACCTGGTATTGGTGAGCCATTCAAAATTCAGCTAGCTAAATCCAATATTGAAATACGAGTGCCTGCAGAAATGAGTATGCTGGAAGCCATTGAATCGGCTGGTGTTGAGGCGGATTACTTGTGTAGAGGTGGGGTTTGTGGACGCTGTGAACTCAATGTCCTTGAATCAGATGGTGCGTTATTGCATCACGATCATTTTTTAACTGATGCAGAAAAAGCCTCTGGTAAAAAGATTATGCCTTGCGTTTCTCGCGCTAGATGTGACCGATTAGTGTTAGATCTTTAAGACCAGAGATTGATTTGATTAAGTATTTAAAACCACTTGATATTGAAAATATAAAATTAAGGTGAACAGAATGGCACTAGCATTTAAACAAGAAACATTTCGCAATGACTATAAATACAGTAACTCACCAGATGCAATTAAACGCTTTCCGTTTCCATTTGCAGAAGACCAGTATATGTACTCGGTCAACATTGAGCCGCATGTTAAAGGTAAGCCAGGAACACATACCGAATTTACGTTTGATGTAGATGAACACTACGTTGGGGAGTGTTTGGATAAGCAGATTACGCTAGATTTAGACCGCGGTAGATACAAAATTTTGCCTCACATGATGGATGCGCAATGGGATTTTGTTGAGCTCACTATGGATGCTCTTTCCAATGATTATCCTGAGCATTTTTCTTTAAAAAAAGATGGCTTAAATTGGACATGGGAAAACAAACCATTAAATATTAAGCAAAGCTTTGTATTTGGTGATGCTTCTACCATGCCAATGGATCCGTTTGAATTTATGAGCCGCCAAGTGCAAGGTGACTTTGTATTACTTGACCAGCGCGATGAAACTTTATATGCAGATGGCGGTTTTGTGACTAGTCAAGCTGACTGGTCATTAGCGTTTGATGTTGGAATGTCATGGAGAGAATGGCATGCGCCTGTTCCACGCGCTACTGAGTTAGGTGTGATGGATAGAGCGCTTAAGTATTTGCTCAACTTACAATTGGGTAGCCCAGTACGCAGGCTTAATTGGACAATGACAGTGAATCCGCGCTTGGATACTTCTCCTGAAAATTATCCACTATGGGGTACAGAGCGTAATACGGTTAACCCAGAAAACATTGCAGATAAAGTGCATCTTCGCGTTGAACTACAATCTTTATTTAGATTGCCACGCAGTAATGGCATTGTTTTCAGTATTCGCTGCTACTTGATAAGTTTAAAAGACCTCTCTAGTTATCCAAGATGGGCAAAGCGTTTACATCGCGTTCAAAAAACGATGCACCCAGATTTGATAGAATACAAAGGCATGACAAAATTCCACCCTATGATGGTTGAGTGGCTTTCAAAGTTTGATGACGGCGCAACTATTACGGTAGGAACGCAAGCCCAGTAATCTTTATCGCTACTTTTACTATTAATTAAGTAGCGATTTTACTCTGTATTGTTGCTCTGGAATTTCGGTCACAAAGCCTTCCAGAGCTAACAATTCGCCTGTGCTGGAAAATATGCCGCGTCCATTTTCTTGTACGAGTTTAGTCTCGCCTTTGCGGGTAATAATGCGGTAAATAAGTTTAAAGTTTTCGCTTAGGCCAAGTTGCTGGTTCACTGAATCCCATACGCCAGCTCTGTCCTCTGGGTGGATGATTAAATTGAAATTAAGATTATCATTGTTAAAAAAATCTTGAGGGTCATAGCCTGTAAGGTCTATGCAGCCGTCACTGACATATTCAAATGTCCATAAATGGTCATTTCTACCACGGTAGACTAAGGCTGGGATGTGGCTTAGCAAAGAGTTAGAAGCACGACGACTTGCTAATGCGCTTGCTTCTGCCTCTTTATTATTTTGGTTGTTGGTCATAGTGCCGATAACGCTAGTTCTTTCACCAGCAGCGGTAGAGGAGGTTTTGGCGCGCATGACTATGTAGTTGGGGTGGCCGTGAATCGAGAGTAACCGGGCCTCTAATGTGCATTTAGATCTTTTTCCTTGCGTTAATGAGTTAAGTCTAGCTTCAAGCATAGGCTTATCTTCAGGATGGAAAAAGTCCAATATAGATTTATTTAAACAGTCTTTAACTTTGAACTCAAGTAGCTCTTCCCATGCAGGGTTTAGGAAGATAATTTTACCTTCTGCACTGAGTTGAAAAACGATTTCTTCAAGTCTATCAATGATTAAGTGGTAATTGAATTGAGATTCAAAATCGTTGGTTAACGGACTAATTGCAGAAACTGGAGTGAATTGAAAGAGCGCAAGATTGTTTTGACCATCTTCACGCATACGGGTGAGGCTGGCATTGGACGGTAGCGTTGTACCATCAGCACACACTAAACGAATTTTTGTTGGGTCATTTTTGATTTTTCCTGTCAAAGCTTCAGCACTGAGTACCGCAAAACTTTGATGGTCAGTTGGATGTATCAAATTGGTAAAAGGCATGCCGATCACTTGATCCGCCATATCAGCCATGCCTAGCATTTGCAGAAATGGTGTATTGATAAATTTAACGATATAACCATCGAGCATGGCAGCAGGTGACGAGAGTGTGCTTGAAACTTCTCTTCCCCAAGCTGCCTCTTGATTAAAATTTTGATTGGAGCGTGTTTTTTTTGAGCTAAACAAAGGTTGTATGATAATAATTACTGCTGCAGTGAATATAGCAACTGCAGTTGAAATTAACATCACAACGTGCAGTAAAAAAGGGCCTTGAATGCTGTACCATGAGCCAAGCACCACAAAGAAAATAATGCTCATTATGAGAGTAGAAAAAATAAATATGCTCATGAAGTTATACCCAATTTTAAGCTTAAATTAAGACAGTATTAGAGTATAAAAAGAACTAGAGAAAATATGCAAAATATTTTGAATATTCCTAATTTAATACGCAACTTTGTAATAAAGCATAAGTTGTATGCCAAGTTGCATGCCCTTATTGTATCAATGATGTTAACTGTATTGCTGATGCAGTCAGGATCACTTTTTCTTTTTGACTATATTCCAGATCATCTTTCTGTCATTCATCACGCTTATCAGGATCAGTCCGCTTGGAAGCTCGCTATTAGCCAGCTTGAAAATAATTTTGACAATAAAGATGAGATTTTTAATCGACTAAATGAAAATCGTATTGAGTTTGAAGATACTTTATATGCCTGGGCAAAAAACCAAAAAGATACAAAGCTAGATAGTGCATACAAAAACTTATTAACTAAACGAAATGACTTCGGCATAGCTAGAGTCCATGGGGAGCCGCAGGCGGTGTTAGTTGAGAAGGGATATGCTGTGATTAAAGCCTATGATGACTTTGTTTCTACTACTGAAAAAGATGTTGAAATCAAACAGTCCTTAGTTTCATTGCTTCAGCTTGCATGTTTGTTGCTAGTGTTCAGTATTGGGGCATTTATCTTGTTGATATCATGGAATATCTTGATTCAACGACTAGGAAAGGTCATTGCTGTCATCCCTAGCGATTTAATGCTTAGCGGAAGCAATAAGCAATTTGACGATGAGTTTGAGTTGCTTGAGAGATTGTCCGCTGAGATGGCGGCAAGGCTTGAGGGCATTCAAGTAGAGACCAAGTGGGTTAATAAAACCAGTACTGAAAAAATGAGGAAGATGATTCTTTCACAGGACTTTCTATTAAAACTCACTAAGTTGGTCGGAAGCTCAGGCCTAAGTGAGCTTACACTCAAAAAAACACTTTTTTCGTTAGAGCGCACCTTAGGTGTTAGTAATGTAGCCTTAGTTTTTAGTGAAAAAGGGTCGAGCATATCAGCACAACGCGCATTGTTTTCAAGCAGCTGGCCGCTCAGTTTTGATGAGCGTATGTTTAATGAGAATGTTAATCAAGTGTTGGTGAATCATGAAACTAAGTTGATTCAAGGCCAATGTATTCAGTGCGTTACAATTCCCTTACCAAGTCCAACGGGGTGGTTAGGCATTTTGTTGTTAGAAACTGAAGCTAATCATTACTTTGAAGACACTGAGCTACAGCTATTTGAAGTAACAGCGCAAATGCTTGCCTTGTCGATGGGTTTTCAAGCCAAAGAGCAGGAGAGTCGGCGTGTGGCTTTATTGGAGGAGCGTGCTGTGATTGCCCGAGAGTTGCATGACTCTCTAGCGCAGTCACTTTCTTATATGAAGTTTCAAATAGCACGTTTGCAGACTAACTTTAGTGCACAATTGAAAGAATCTGGCGCAGATACTATCGTCAATGAAATGCGCGAAGGCCTAGATAACGCCTATCGTGAATTGCGAGAGTTGCTGACCACATTTAGAGTGCAGATGGATGTTCGCGGGCTGGATCACGTGTTAGAAGAGGCCATAGAAGAGTTTTCGCAAAGATCTAGCCTTCATTTTACGTTAGACAACCGATTGCAAGAATGTAGACTAAGTGTCAATGAGGAATTTCATTTGCTACATGTGATTAGGGAGGCATTATCTAATATCGTGCGTCACTCAGGGGCGGAGAAAGTAACCATTGCACTGGTATTACAGTCTTCAGGCGATGTGATTGTGACCGTTGATGATGATGGTAAAGGTGTGTCTTTTGATAAGACAAAGCCACATCATTACGGCTTAACAATCATGACAGAGCGTGCACATTGCTTAGGTGGAACGATTGATATTATCCCAAGAAGGCTTGGTGGGACGCGTGTCAGACTGTTATTTCATCCAAAATAGCTACAAAAAAAATGATTATCAATTTTGATTTAAGATATAAGTAAAAATGAACTTAGAAAAATGGAGAACAATATGACCAAACCTACATCTGTCATCATTATCGATGATCATGCTTTGTTTCGCAAAGGCGTTAGCCAGATGGTTTCGGCTGACCCAGAATTTATTGTGATTGGTGAAGCGGCTTCTGGTGCAGAAGGTTTGTTGTTAGTTGAACAATTGAGGCCAGATTTAGTGCTCATTGACTTAAACATGAAAGGTATGAATGGCATCGAAACGCTCTCACGTATTAAGGAGGCAAAGCTAGAATCAAAATGCATTGTGCTCACTGTTTCAGACGCAGAAGCCGATTTGCTTGAGGCTTTGCGCACAGGCGCTGATGGCTACTTATTAAAAGATATGGAACCAGAAGAGCTTTGCGATAATTTAAAAAAGGCAATGTCAGGTATTACCGTTTTACATGAGAGCCTCACAGAAATTCTTAAAAATGCGCTAATTAGCCCTTCTTTAAGCAGAAGCGAGGAAGATGTCTCGTTAACTGAGCGTGAAAGAGAAATTCTTGAGTGTCTGGCAAATGGGCTAAATAACAAGACTATTGCTCGGTCATTAGGCATTAGCGACACGACTGTCAAAGTGCATATCAAACATTTACTCAGCAAGTTAAAGCTTACAAGTCGGCTCGAGGCTGCCGTTTGGGCGCATAGAAAAAAATAGTTTTAATTTATTGAATTCAAATCACTTGAAAAGTATTGATCTTACACATGATATTTGTTTGGCGAGAAAACGTTATAACGAAGCTATTTTACATAGAAATGTAGATGCTATTTGTACGTTCTTTACCCCAGACTATTTTGTCTTAACAGGTCGCGGTGTTCAATCGCAAGGCATACAAGAGCAACATCGACGCTGGTCAGAATCTTTTCGCTCTGACTCTATTGTTTGTTATAGAAGATGTACGACAGGCTTAAGCGTTAGTAAAAAATTTGAGTGCGCTGAAGAGCTTGGTAGATGGGTGGGTAAATACTCTTTAAATCAACGTGTAGTTTTGGTAGCTGGAGTTTATTCTGCAAAATGGCAGATGCAGAACAATGGCAAATGGTTAATTCAAGCGGAAGTTTTCACTACATTAAAATCGATTGCTATCAATACTTGATGATTTAATCATATATATTCAACTGCAATTAATTATCCTCGCAGATGTTATGTAAGATAATTGAGGGTCTCTCAGGATTGCCAATTAAGGTTTTTTCATGCCATAGTAGTGGCGATGCAATAACTAAAATTTAGACACAGATAGGTTGTAAGTAATGTTAGCAATTATTGGCGGTACAGGTTTAACGCAATTAGATAATTTAGAAATCACAAGGCGTTTGATTGTGCGCACGCCTTATGGCGAGCCATCTCAGCCACTTATATTTGGTGAAATTGCCGGGCGTGAAGTTATATTTCTAGCGCGTCATGGCAATGGTCATACCATTCCACCACACGAGGTGAATTATCGTGCAAACATTTCAGCACTACATTTACAAGGTGTGACTCAAATCGCCGCTGTGGCTACGGTGGGTGGCATTCATAAGGACTTATCACCAGGCGTGATTGCAATGCCTCATCAGATTATTGATTACACTTACGGCCGTAAAAATACCTATTTTGACGGTATTGATTTGCCTGTAAAACACATTGACTTTACAGAGCCATACTGCCCAGACTTGCGAGCGAAATGGGAGCAAGCAGCCAAAAGCATTAATGAACCCTTGATAACGCATGGTGTATATGCGGTTACGCAAGGACCAAGATTAGAAACTGCTGCTGAAATCAACCGACTTGAGCGCGATGGTGCGACCATGGTGGGTATGACAGGTATGCCAGAGGCCGCCCTCGCGAGAGAGTTAGGCATTAGTTACGCAGCTATCTGCCCAATAGCCAATCATGCGGCAGGGCGTGGTGATAGTTTGCATGGTATTCAATATGAAGAGTTGATCGATAATTTGAATCAAACGATGCTGCGCGTTCGTAATATTATTGCGCAACTCGTTAAACAAAACGGATTTAAACAAAATGGCAGTTAAACCAGTATTACGCATGGGTGAGCCATGCTTGTTGCTAAAAGCCGCGCCAGTTGAAAAATTTGATACGCCAGAGTTACATGGTTTGATTCAAGATTTAGAAGATACGATGGAGGCTATGAGTGGCGCGGGTATTGCCGCGCCACAGATAGGCGAAAGCTTTCGTGTAGTGATTTTTGGTCAAAAATCCTCAGATGAAAGCAAAAATCCACGTTATCCAGACGCTGAAGCTGTACCATATACTGTACTTATTAACCCAGTCATTACGCCAGTGGGTGAAGATGTCGAAGATGGTTGGGAAGGGTGCTTGTCAGTACCAGGCCTACGCGGCATTGTGCCACGCTACCTTCGTTTGCATTACTCAGGCTTTGATCAATATGGAAACACAATTGATAGGCTAGTTAGTGACTTTCACGCACGCGTAGTTCAGCATGAGTGTGACCATCTAGATGGCGTGTTATATCCGATGCGCATTAAAGATTTAAAAGATTTTGGTTATACCGAAGTGTTTTTCCCAGGACAAAATATTATTGATGATTGAGGGTTCCATATTGTAAATTGTTTGCTATAATCCTGCTTTCGCTGAAATTGACGCGAGAATGAAGGAAGAGTGGCAGAGCGGTTTAATGCTACAGTCTTGAAAACTGTCGTGGGTGCGAGCCCACCGTGAGTTCGAATCTCACCTCTTCCGCCAAATTTTTAATGCCGCTTTACGCGGCATTTATTTTTTAATAGCACCATTTTTATAGAGGATTAAAAAATGACTCAAATCATCATTGACCATAACCCATCAGAAGCAAAACTAAAAGAACTAGGCGTTTCTAGCTGGTCTATCTGGGATTGCGCACCATCTAAATTTCCATTGAACTTTGATTCAGCAACTGAAAGTGCTTATTTGCTTGAAGGTGAAATTCACGTAACTCCAGTGGGTGGCGAAACTGTTGTAGTTAAAGCAGGTGATTTTGTTGTGTTTCCAAAAGGTTTGAAATCAAACTGGGAAGTGACAAAACAATTGAAAAAACACTACAAACACTCATAATTGCAATTGTGTGAGCGTTGTATAAAAAAGCCTTGATGATTCAAGGCTTTTTTTATTACATTTGATTTGGGTGTATAAATTGCCAAACAGATGCTTAGCTTTTCAGAGTTAAATTTCCGAAATAATCGCTTCTTTCAGCGCGATGATGCGTAGAGCATCTAGTTTTTGGCCTTTTTTTGCGGAGATTAAAAATGTATCTTCAGCGCGATTACCTAATGTATTAATTTTTGCATTATGTAGTTCAACTTCCAGTATTAAGAACTGATGCGCTAAAGTCGCGAGCAGACCTGGGCGGTCGTTAGCAATAATTTCTAACTTATGATTTTTGCTGTCTGCTTCTAGTGAAATTGTGACTTGCGCCAAAATAGGCATATGCTTTACTTGGCGGCTGATACGGCCTTTAAGTGGTAGTTCTAGCCGCTCATTTTTATCAAGTTTTTGCGTCAGTTCGACCTCAATAAACTTTAATAAACCACTATAACTTACAGACTTACCTGATTGATCTAAAACAATAAAGCTATCTAAAGCATAGGCGTGATCGGTAGTGTAAATCTTTGCTTCCACAATGTTATAGCCCATGCGATCAAAAAAGTTACATATCCTCGCGAATAAGTCGTTTTGATCCTTGCTGTAAATCATTACCTGAATGCCGTCACCGCTAGGACTTAATCGGGCGCGGACAATGGCTTGTGTGGTATTCAGGTGTGGCGTTAAAAGACGGCTATGCCAAGCAATTTCATCACTTTCATGGCGAATAAAGTAATTTGAGCCAAATTTTTCCCATAAAAGTTCGTAAGAGTGCTTACTTAAGCCAAACTTACTGAGTCGAGTGGAGGCTTCAGATTTACGAGTTGCAATCGCTTCTTGAACGTAACGTAACTGATTGGCTAAAGCATGTTTAGTGGCATTAAAGAGGCTTTCAAGAAGTCTTGCTTTCCACGCGTTCCATACTAATGGACTTGTACCCCGAATGTCAGCAACGGTAAGTAAGTAAAGTGCAATCAGCCTACGTTCGTCTTGCACAAAATGTGAAAATGTTTCAATCACACTAGGATCGGATAAGTCGGATTTTTGCGCTGTGGATGACATTTGTAAATGCGCCGCGACTAGCCACGCCACAAAAGAGCTGTCGGCTTTATTTAGTCCATGCAATTTGCAAAACTTAATTGCATCTATAGTACCCAGCGTCGAATGATCTCCACCACGCCCTTTCGCAATATCGTGGAAGAGGGCAGCTAAATATAATAAATGTGGGGCATCAAACTCTGCAAACAATTTACTACATAGCGGAAACTCATGCTTAAGCTCAGGCTTTGCAAATCGTCTTAAATTAGCCAAGACATTAAGAATATGCTCATCAACGGTATAAACATGAAACAAATCATGCTGCATTTGGCCAATAATTTTGCCAAAAGCTGGAATGTAGCACCCTAAAATTTCATATCTATTCATGGCGCGAAGGGCGTGATTGACGCCATTTGGCTGTGAGAGAATTTCCATAAATAGTTTTTTGTTAACTAAACTTTGCCTAAAGTCACGATTCACTAAACGTTTAACTCTTTGCATGTTGCGCAATAGTGTTGCGCCCATGCCTTTAAGTTCAGGATGTTTTTGTAGTAGTAAGAAAGCTTCAAAAATTGCTGAGGGTTGCTGCTGAAGTAGTCCCGCTGTTTTAGCTTCCAACAAGTGATCGTGCGATTCAAAGTGTGCGTTAATAGATTTTACTACTGGCGGTGTAATCGCAATAATTTGCTGAAAAGATTTTAGCAAAATCTCATTCATCAGGCTTATAAATTTTACGCTTCGATAATAACTTTGCATCAACTGTTCACTTGCGCGCTTGCGCGACGTGTTTACGTATCCAAGCGAATCAGCTAACTCATTCTGGAAATCAAACAATAATCGGTCTTCACGACGGTTGCTGACGAAATGTAGGCGTATACGGAGTAATTGCAAATTTCTTTGATGTTGCTGAATTTGCCGTGCTTCAAGCGATGTAATGATATTTTGCTTGGTGAGCAGCGACCAAATACTGCTTGTTGTTTTTGGCAGTAAGTTAGCCAATTGCAGGCTTCGCGCAATCCAAAATATCATGTGCAGATCGCGCAGGCCACCAGGACTTTCTTTGATATTGGGTTCTAAGTTGTAGGCAGTGTCGTTAAATTTGTAATGCCGAGTATTTTGCTCTTTGAGTTTAGTCGCAAAGAAATGGTTGATTTCTTCTGGGCTTTCAAGCGTCTTATTAATTCCATTCAAAAAATCTTGATAATGATTGTCTTCGCCAGCTAGCAAGCGCGATTCGATTAAATTAGTTTTTACCGTAATATCTTTTTTTGCTTCATCAATACATTCATTTAAGCTACGAACGCTATGCCCAACATTCAAACCAATATCCCACAACAAGCCAATTAGCAGTTCAAGGTTTGCATTAATATCATCGTTGTTTTGTGAATCAATGGGCTCAGGCAACAAAAAAAGTAAATCAATGTCCGAGTAGGGGTAAAGCTCACCGCGACCATAGCCGCCTACTGCGATGAGGCAGCAATGCTTATCAATGCTCGCTTGCTGCCAGATAGTGATTAGCAAGCAATCAATTAGTTTGCAATGTTGCTTAAATAAACGTGTGTTGTTGGGTAATTTTAGGAAGTCAGTTTTTAAAGCGAGAAAGCCATCTTTAAGATATTGCCGCCAAATGGCAATATTGTTTATTCCAGACTCTTTCGCTATTTCTAATGCGCTGTTTTGTTCGTCTACCAGCATCTTGTTAGGCTATGCTTGATTGAGCTCTAGTTTTTGAACAAATTCTGGAGCTGCTGGCGAGCCGTATGATAAGGTCATCACTTCATAGCCAGTTTCTGTGACTAAAATTGTGTGCTCCCATTGGGCTGATAAGCTGCGGTCTTTAGTCACAATAGTCCAACCATCTGGCATGTGCTTAATATCACGCTTGCCCGCGTTAATCATAGGTTCGATAGTAAACATCATGCCTGATTTAAGCACAACACCCATGCCAGGCTTGCCGTAATGCAAAACTTGAGGATCTTCATGAAAGACCTTGCCAATACCATGCCCACAAAATTCACGTACAACGCTATATCCACTTTTTTCAGTAAAAGTCTGAATAGCGTAGCCTATATCACCCAAAGTCGTTCCTGGTTTAACTTTGCTAATACCTAGCCACATCGCTTGATAGGTGATCTCACACAAACGCTTGGCTTGATTGGTCACTTCACCCACGTAAAACATACGGCTGGTATCACCATGATAGCCCTCTTTAATGACAGTAATATCAATATTTAGTATGTCGCCATTCTTAAGCACCTTGTCGCTTGGTACGCCATGACAGATTTGCTGGTTAATCGAAGTGCAAATTGATTTTGGATAGGGTCTATGGCCATCTGGTGCATAGTTGAGCGGAGCTGGAATGGCTTTTTGTACGTCTACAATATAGTCATGACAGAGTTTATCTAGTTCGTCTGTTGTCACACCATGTACAACATGCGGCGTAATAAAATCGAGCACTTCAGAGGCAAGTTTGCCCGCGATACGCATTTTTTCTATATCTTGCTGATTTTTGATCGAGATGGCCATGAGCTTGCTAATTTATGAAAGTAAGCCATATTTTAGCATAGCAATTATTCAACATTTAAATTTCTAACTAATGTTAGTGGCCGCAGTGTCAGGCACTCCTACAATGCGCAAGACTCTAGCAACATCCATTCGTAAAAGTTCAGCAATATCTTTGTAATCATCGGGTAGAGCTGCATCATCCCAGCCGTTCGCGGAGTGACGGGCTAGGTTAACCGCAAGCGTTACGTTGCGAACTCGCTGATCATTTGAAGCGCTATCTTGCATTAGTTTGGATAGTAATGGTGGTAGCTGAAAAGCTTCGACTAGCTCTTTTTGTAAGTCTAACAATTTAAAACCTAGCACTTCTTGTTGTACGGCAACGCTACGTAACGCTTTGTCAGCTAGTTGCATGTAGCATATTGCATTCATTTTATCTGGGGCAAAGCACCACATCAACATTTCAGATAAATCATGAAGCAATGCGGCTGTCCGTACTTCTTCTGCATGTAAATCAGCCAAGTGGGTTGCCCAATCCGCTGCAAAATGAGCTGCTTTATGGGCTCGACGAATAAGCCGCAGTAAATGCATTAAAGCGGGTAGGTTGGTTTTAAGCACATCTTCTACTAACACTGTAGGAATTAGATGCGAAAAAAATGATGTTGTGCCCATCATTAGTATGGCTTGATCAGCCTGCACTAAATCTTGTAGTTGCTTTTTACCTTTATTTTTTTGAGAAAAACTTAATACTTTCAACACCATCATTGGGTCATTCAGTACAGCGCTCGAGATGGCGCGAGCGCTGAGATTGTCTTCATCATCTTTCAGACGCGTGATTTCTCGCGCAGTATGTTTTAACACGGGAATTTCCGCATTGATAATAAAGTTAGTCCAAGTGTTAATGTCTTTGCTGGCAAGCTCTTGGGGTGTTATTTCCATTTACAATCTCCTTCAGTAACCTCACAACATACGCTAAGCAAGTAACTTTGTAAGCCATAAAAAGAGCCGTAAATATGGTGCAAACTTTGGAATTGCTAGTTTTTTTATTTAATTGAATTTGAAAAACGGGGCTCAAACGCTTCAAACTTAAATTGGCAAGCAATAAAGCGTGGTAATAAGCTAGTAAACTCATATGCTTAGTGGTATTATTTCGCCTTTGCAATTTGGCAGAAATGCATTTGCAAAAATGTAACATTTAAACTTTAGTTTAAAAATTTACATACAACCCAATCAAGGGTGCCTCAGTTTTAGCGGTTACTTTAAGATAATTGCTTGTTAATTAAGGTGTTTTTGGAGTTGTATGAATATATAACCCTTTTGAAAAGAGAATTATTATGTCAGTCACTATGCGTGATATGTTAGAAGCCGGCGTTCACTTCGGCCATCAAACTCGTTACTGGAATCCAAAAATGGCGCCGTTCATTTTCGGCGATCGTAACAAAATCCATATTGTTAACCTTGAAAAAACATTGCCATTGTTTGAAGATGCACTTAAACACGTGCGTACATTGGCTGCAAACAAGGGTCGCATCTTATTCGTAGGTACAAAACGTCAAGCGCGTGATATTGTTAAAGAAGAAGCTAGCCGTGCTGGCTGTGCTTACGTGAATCACCGCTGGTTGGGTGGTATGTTAACTAACTTTAAAACAGTTAAACAATCTATCAAACGTCTTCATGACTTTGAAGTGATGTTGGAAGATGGTAGTTTAGAAAAGTTCGGTAAGAAAGAAGCTTTAGGCTACAAACGTGAAATTGAAAAATTAGAGCGTTCAATCGGTGGTATTAAAGAAATGGGTGGTTTGCCAGACGCTATTTTCATCATTGACGTTGGTCATGAAAGCGGTGCAATTACTGAAGCGGCTAAATTAGGCATTCCAGTGATTGGTATTGTTGATACAAATAACTCGCCTGATGGCGTAGCTTTTGTCATTCCAGGTAACGATGACTCTAGCCGTGCAATTCGCTTGTATGCTCGTGGTATCGCGGATGCTGTATTAGAAGGCCGTAACTCTGTGATTACTGAACTTGTTAAATCAGCAAGTGAAGAGACTGCAGAAGTTGCTGAAGTTGCAGCTGCGTAATTAGCTGCGTCTTAAAAGGGGCTCAAGAGCCCCTTTTTTAATTTTAGAGCACATTTGAATTACTTGCTTTTTAAAAAAATAAATTAATATTAAAATCAATAAACTAAGTCATTAAATTAATGTGACTTATGAAATATAGGAGCTTAAAATGGCTGAAATTACCGCAAGCATGGTAAAAGAATTACGTGAGCGCACTGATGCGCCTATGATGGATTGTAAGAAAGCGTTATCTGAAGCTGAAGGCGAAATGACGCGTGCAGAAGAAATTCTTCGTGTACGTTTTGGTAACAAAGCAAGTAAAGCAGCTGGCCGCGTAGCCGCTGAAGGTACAGTAGGCATTTCAATCAGTGCTGATGGTAAAACAGGTGCGATGGTTGAAGTAAACTCAGAAACAGATTTCTGTGCTAAAAATGAAGATTTTTTAAATTTCGTAAACGAATTAGCGGGCATTATTGCTAACAGCTCTGCAGCTGATGTCCAGGCTGTAGCGGCTTTACCCATGAGTGGCGCAACGGTTGAAGAAACACGCGCTCAATTAGTTGGTAAAATTGGTGAAAACATTACACCACGTCGTTTTGCACGTCCAACTGCACAAGGTAAATTGGCAAGTTATGTTCACGGCAGCAAAATCGGTGTGTTAGTGGATTTGGTTGGCGGTGATGATAATTTAGCTAAAGATATTGCGATGCATATCGCTGCAGCCAAACCAAAATCACTTGATGCTTCAGGTATTGATGCTAGCTTGATTGAAGCTGAGCGTCGCGTAGCGATTGAAAAAGCTAAAGAAGCTGGCAAGCCAGAAGCTATGTTAGAAAAAATTGCTGACGGTACGGTTGCAAAATTTTTAAAAGAAGTGACTTTGCTAAGCCAAGTTTTTGTTAAAGATGACAAAATGACGATTGAGCAATTGCTTAAATCTAAAGGTGCTTCAGTAGCCTCATTTACAATGTTTACTGTTGGCGAAGGTATTGAGAAAGTGGTTGTAGATTACGCGGCGGAAGTTGCAGCGGCTGCAAAAGTATAAGTCTAGCTCTATTTATCAGGCTGCAGAATGCTGCTTGATTGATTGCTAGATTCAAAAGCAGTGGACTAAGCGAGCAGCTTAGTCCATTTTTTTTAGCAAAAAATTAAGAATAATTGCGCTTAATTTGCCCATAAATAGTGGTTTTTATGCTTAAATAAGCAAACTTAAAAAATAGGAATATTATGGCCACACCAGCCTACAAACGCATCTTACTTAAACTATCTGGCGAAGCTTTAATGGGTGATGATGCCTACGGTATTAACCGTGCCACCATTACTAGAATTGTTACTGAGGTGAAAGAGGTGGTTGATTTAGGGGTTCAAGTAGCCGTTGTTATTGGTGGTGGAAATATATTTCGCGGCGTTGCGCCAGCAGCTGAAGGCATGGATAGAGCCACAGCTGATTATATGGGTATGTTGGCAACGGTAATGAACGCCATGGCATTGCAAGATGCCATGAAAAATATCGGTTTGAACGCACGTGTACAAAGCGCACTAAACATCGCACAAGTAGCCGAGCCATATATTCGCGGTAAAGCTATTCGTTATTTGGAAGAAGGGCGCGTAGTGATTTTTGGCGCCGGCACAGGCAACCCATTCTTCACAACTGATACGGCAGCTGCTTTGCGTGGCATGGAAATGAATGCGGAAATTGTCATTAAAGCAACTAAAGTTGATGGCATTTATACGGATGATCCGAAAACCAACCCAGAAGCGATGCGCTATAAAACCATTACCTTTGATGAAGCGATTAACAAAAATCTTAAAGTGATGGATGCAACCGCGCTTACGTTATGTCGAGATCAAAAGCTACCAATTTCAGTGTTCAGTATATTTAAACAAGGTGCGCTCAAAAAAGTAGTGATGGGTGAAGATGAAGGGACTATGGTCACGCCATAACGATAGCGCTTTAAATGTTGTAGTAACGCATAGTCACAAATACATGAAAAATTATAAGCATTAAGTTGGAGAAAGAAATGTTAGACGATATAAAAAAAACGGTCGATCAAAAAATGCAACGATCTTTAGAGGCGTTGAAAACTGATTTAGCCAAAGTGCGAACAGGCAGAGCACATACAGGTTTGTTAGATCATGTGATGGTGGAGTATTACGGTTCTATGGTTGCGGTTAATCAAGTAGCTAATGTTAACTTGGGGGATGCGCGTACTATTCATGTGCAGCCTTTTGAAAAGAGTATGATTGGTAAGGTGGAAAAGGCTATCCGTGATTGTGATCTAGGCTTAAATCCTGCTACTAATGGCGATTTAATACGTGTGCCGATGCCTATGCTGACTGAAGAGCGTCGTCGAGACATGACCAAGATTGTTCGTAATGAGGCAGAAAGTGCTAAAGTATCTGTGCGCAATGCTCGCCGCGATGCCAACGACACTTTGAAAAAGTTATTAAAAGATAAAGAAATCTCTGAAGATGAAGAGCGTCGTGCACAAGAGGATGTTCAAAAAGCAACTGACAAAGCAGTAGCAGAAATAGATAAAATGCTGCAAGCTAAAGAAGTTGAATTAATGGCTGTGTAAAAAGTAGCGAAGCTATAATTGCACATTATTCATTACTTTAAAAATTCAGCTACGTTAAACTTAGCTAAGATTGACTGGAGTCTACGTGGGATTTTTTACTAGCACGACACAAACCATTCCGACTGCGGCAGAAATTCCTAAGCATATCGCAGTGATTATGGATGGGAACGGTCGCTGGGCGCGTAAACGTTTCTTACCTAGAGTGGCAGGGCATAAACGCGGTGTTGAAACTGTTCGCGATCTAGTTAAGTATTGCGTCACGCTAAAAATTGAATACTTAACCTTATTTGCTTTTAGTAGTGAGAACTGGCGTAGGCCAACAGAAGAAGTCTCATATTTGATGGGCTTGTTCATGCAAGCACTTAAACGGGAAGTTGCAAAGTTACATCAAAATAATATCAAGTTGATTATGATTGGTGACCGAAGTCGCTTTGATGCTGATTTAATGGCACAAATCGAATCATCAGAGCAGTTAACTGCAAACAATACAGGTTTGACATTAACCATTGCGGCTAACTACGGCGGTCGATGGGATATGCTACAAGCGGTAAATAAAATGCAATTAGCTACGCCACAACTGACAGGGTTTTATAGAGAAGATCACCTTGCACCTTATCTTTCCATGAGTTATGCGCCAGAACCAGATTTGTTTATACGCACTGGAGGCGAAAAACGAGTGAGTAATTTTCTGTTATGGCAACTTGCTTACACAGAATTATATTTTACAGATACTTTATGGCCAGACTTTAATGAAGCGGCTTTTAATTTAGCGATTCAGTCATATCAAAATCGTGAGCGTAGATTTGGCCGCACTAGCGAGCAATTGACGGAATCAAAAATATAAGTGCAGCTTGATACTTTAACCCCTCACCATTAGTTTTAATCTGAATCATTAAAAATCTTACATATGCTAAAAACTAGAGTCATTACTGCTGTTTTCTTAACCATTGGTTTTTTAGCAGCGCTGTTTTTAGCTTCCAAACTAGTTTGGACTTTACTGACACTCACTGCAACTTTGATTGGCGTGTGGGAATGGTCTAAACTGATCAAGTTGCATAAGCATGAAATGCATATTTATGTAGGGCTAGCACTCGCAATTGGATTGTTGTTGATTTTCAGTATTGATACTTCATTTGCCTTGTATCACGATGAAATTGTATTTAGCTTATTGGGCTTATCTGCTTTATTTTGGATTGTGTTTTCACCAATTTGGCTTATTTCAAGGAAGAAAATCAACCATAAATTGCTCATGGCATGCTTAGGTTTAGTGCTTTTAATGGCAACTTGGGTGGCATTAACTGGCTTACAAAATATAAGTCCTTGGTTGTTGCTAGGCGTACTTGCTACTGTTTGGATAGCTGATAGCGCCGCGTATTTTGCTGGTAAACGTTTTGGTCGTCACAAACTAGCCCCTGAAATTAGTCCTGGAAAAACTTGGGAAGGTGTTGCAGGTGCAATGTTAGCTGCAACTATTTACGGTTTAGCGCTTTCTCATTACCTGCATTACACAAGATGGTTGATTCCAGGCTTATGGCTAATTGTAGTGCTGAGTATCATGGGTGATTTATTTGAATCGCTATTGAAACGTCAAGCAGGCGTCAAAGATAGCAGTCATTTATTGCCAGGCCATGGTGGCGTTTTAGATAGAATTGACGGTTTGATACCAACTTTGCCATTAGTATTGTTCTACATCTATTTCCCTTTATTTTCAAATCTTCAGCTACATGCACGCTAAATCGGTAGGGTATCAAATGCAACAGGTAACAATCCTTGGTGCAACAGGCACCATAGGCTTGCAGACTTTAGACGTGATCTCGCAGCACCCTGAGCGCTTCAAAGTATTTGCTTTAGCTGCTAATAGCAACGTTAACTCTATGTTGAACTTGTGCAGGATGCATAAGCCTGAATATGCTGTGATGTTACAAGAAGCAGCAGCTACCGAATTAAATGCACAGCTGAAAAATGCTGCCTTAAATACAATCGTGCTACATGGCGAAGCCGCACTGAATGAAATCTCGGCGCATGAACAAGTCGACATTGTGATGGCCGCTATTGTTGGTGCTGCAGGTTTGCATCCAGCTATGGCCGCCGCGAAAGCGGGTAAACGCATTTTGCTGGCAAACAAAGAAACATTAGTAATGGCTGGCAATCTATTTATGCAAGCAGTGATTGATGGAGGTGCAAGCTTGCTACCTATTGATAGCGAACATAATGCAATTTTTCAAGTAATGCCACAAGGTCGTTCGCAAAACTTAGCGAATGCTACTTTAGTTAGCTTAGGTGTGAAGCGCGTGCTGTTAACCGCATCTGGCGGGCCATTTCGCAACGCTAGCATTGACGAACTTAAATCAGTCACACGTGCGCAAGCATTAAACCATCCAAATTGGGTCATGGGGCCAAAAATTACTATTGATTCAGCCACAATGATGAACAAAGGTCTAGAGGTGATAGAGGCTCATTGGCTATTTAATGCTTTGCCAGCGCAAATTGATGTGGTGGTACATCCACAAAGCGTGATTCACTCCATGGTGGAGTATGTGGATGGTAGCGTGCTAGCGCAGCTTGGTAATCCAGATATGCGCACGCCGATTGCTTATGGCTTAGGCTATCCAGAGCGACTTACTAGCGGTGTGAGTAGTTTAGACTTGCTCACCACCGCTCGATTAGACTTTTGCGCACCAGATTTAGTCCGTTTTCCATGTTTACGTATTGCCTATGAGGCGTTAAATTTAGGTGGTACAGCACCGGCTATTTTAAATGCGGCTAATGAAATTGCTGTTGAAGCTTTTTTAGCAGAAAAAATTGGTTTTATGGATATTCCACAGACCATAGAGCGCGTGTTGACCACAGCAAATATTGAGCAAGTTGAATCCATTGAGCAATTGGTCGCCGTTGATTTGCTGGCAAGAACGCAAGCGGCAGGCTTAATAAGCGCGTTATGCTAACAATACTCACCTTTTTAATCACCATGAGTATATTGGTAACGGTGCATGAATACGGGCACTTTCAAGTTGCTAGGTGGTGTGGGGTTAGAGTGTTAAGGTTTTCTATTGGCTTTGGTAAGCCGCTATGGTCCAAAACCTTTGGAAAAGATAAGACTGAACTAGTGATAGCTGCAATCCCATTAGGTGGTTACGTTAAAATGCTTGATGAGCGAGAGCTTGCCGCAGATTCAAGCGAAGTAGTCATGCCAGAAGTCACTTATTCTGAAGTTGAATTAAGCCGAGCCTTCAATAGGCAATCAGTAGCTAAGCGCATTGCTATTGTACTGGCAGGTCCTGCCGCCAATCTACTGCTTGCAATCGGTTTATATTGGATATTATTTGGCATGGGCATTGTTGGCATGAAGCCAGTTATTGGCAACGTGATAACTCACAGCCCAGCAGCTATTGCAAGTTTTGCACGCGGTGAAACGATACAAAAAATTAACGGTAAAGCAGTGGCTTCATGGCAAGAAGTTAGCTGGGTGCTACTTAAAGAATCTTTAAAAAAAAATTCAGTTGAAATTGAAGCGATAAATAGCAAGCACGAAATTCATATCCATCAGTTAGATTTGTCCAACATTGAGCAAGAAGCGGCTTCTAAAGACATCTTAGCCGCATCAGGTTTAACGATTTATCAGCCAGATATTCCTGCGTTAGTTGGTGAAGTCACTGAAAAAAGCCCAGCTGACTTGGTTGGATTGAAAGCCAATGATTTAGTGTTAAGTATCAACCAATACAAAGTAAGTAACTGGGAAGACTTCGTTGAAAAGGTTAGAAATAGCCCTAATAAAATAATTGAAATAGAGATAGTTCGGGATTCTAAAATACTCCACTTTTCAGTAAAACCTGAAAGTACAGAAGAAAACGGCAAAGCTATTGGACGCATAGGGATTACTTTTAAATTGGACGATGCGCAAAAAAATAAACTATTCGTGATTTCGCATTACAGTGCATCAGAAGCACTTTTTAAAGCCTCTGAAAAAACTTGGGATATTTCAGTCTTTACTATAAAGATGTTAGGCAAAATGCTCACAGGGCAAACTTCGTTAAAAAGTATAAGCGGGCCCGTCACTATTGCAAGTTATGCTGAGCAAAGTGCAAAAATGGGTATAAAGGTTTTTATTGGCTTTTTAGCTGTCATCAGTATAAGTATAGGTGTGCTCAATCTATTACCTGTACCAGTGTTAGATGGCGGTCATTTGATGTATTATGTAGTAGAAATTTTTACGGGAAAGCCTACTTCTGATTTCGCCTTGAATATTGGACAAAAAATAGGCTTTTTGCTACTAGGTAGTATGATGATATTAGCGTTTTATAACGACATAAACAGATTGATAACAGGCTGATTGCATGGCATTAGAAAAATTAAAACACTCAAAAAATACAGACCGAGCTTTCAAGAGTTTTAAACTTAAGTCTTTCCTATTGTTGGTGTCTGGGTTGTTTGCAAACTCAGCGTTGGCACTTGAACCTTTTGTTGTAAAAGACATTCGGGTGGAAGGCTTGCAACGCACTGAAGCAGGTACGGTGTTTACTTATTTGCCAGTTAAAGTGGGTGAGGTAATGAATGATGATCTTGCCTCGCAAGCCATCAAGTCCTTATACAATACTGGCTTCTTTAAAGATGTGCGGATAGAAGCCGAAAATGATATTTTAGTAGTCACTGTGCAAGAGCGCTCATCCATTGCGCAAATCGACCTTAGTGGTAACAAATCATTTCCTACAGACAAAATGAAAGAAGGCTTGAAGCAAGTAGGTATCGCCGAAGGCCAGATTTTTGACAAATCTCAGCTAGACCGAGCTGAACAAGAAATTAAGCGTCAATATTTATCTCAAGGTAAATATGGTGCAACGGTTAAATCCGTTGTTTCACCATTAGAGCGCAATCGCGTTGCGGTACGTTTTGATATTGAAGAGGGTGCAGTTTCAAAAATTCGAAGTATCAATATTGTAGGTAATCAAGCCTTTAGTATGGATGATTTACGTGCTGAATTTTTACTCACCACACCCAACTGGATGAGTTGGTGGAATAAAGATGATCAATATTCAAAACAAAAGCTTAATGCAGATCTTGAAGCCCTTCGCTCTTTTTACTTGAATAAAGGTTATCTTGAATTCAATATTGATTCAACGCAAGTTTCAATTACTCCAGATAAAAAAGATATTTATATTACAGTCAACGTGACTGAAGGTGAGAAATATACGATTTCAGAAGTGAAGTTAGCGGGAGAAACTACTGTACCTGATGCTGAAATACAGCAACTAATTACAGTTAAAAAAGGTGACACATTCAGTCGTGAAAAAATTACTGAATCTAGTAAAGCCATTAGTGACCGATTAAGCAATGATGGCTATGCTTTTTCAAACGTCAATCCTGTTCCTGAAATCAATAAAGAACTGCATACGGCAGCTTTTACTTTTTTTGTTGACCCAGGCAAGCGCGTATATATTAGACGCATTAATATTGCAGGTAATACAAGAACGCGCGATGAAGTGGTTCGCCGTGAAGTACGTCAATTAGAGTCTGCTTGGTATGATTCAAGTAAAATTAATCGTTCAAAAGAGCGTTTAGTTCGCACGGATTTCTTTTCAGACGTGAATGTTGAAACGCCTGGCGTACCTGGTACAACTGATCAAGTGGATCTAAATATCAGCGTCACAGAGAAATCTACTGGTAGCATTCAGTTTGGCGCTGGCTTGTCGAGTAATGAAGGTGTGGTACTAGGTATCACAGTTAACCAAAATAACTTTTTGGGCACTGGCAATCGTGTGAGTGCTCAAATTAATACTGGTAAAGTTAACACCACCTATTCCCTTTCTTATACTGACCCTTACTTCACGCCAGATGGCATCAGTCGTGGCTTTGATATTTATCGTCGTGATGTAAATACAAGTTCATTGAATGTTGCCTCTTACAACACTTCCTCTTATGGTGGTGGTGTTCGATTTGGCATACCATTAAATGAGCGCGATGGTGTTAGTTTCGGTCTAGCTGCTGATTTTACATCTATCGACTTAACTGCTCAAAGTCCTCTGCAATACAGAAATTTTTGTGGGGCTGGCAATTTAAGCTGCACGAGCAACTCAATTGTAGCCTCTGCAGGATGGGCTCACGACACGCGTGATAGCATCATGTTTACTAACAATGGTGTTTTACAAAAATTAAATGCGGAAATCTCTTTACCAGTATTAGATTTAAATTATTATAAAATTGATTACAAGCAAGCGTGGTTCAAAAACGTCTATAAAGACTTTACCTTTATGCTAAATGGTGAGATAGGTTACGCTGATTCATATGGTAATAAAAATTATCCATTCTTTAAAAACTACTTTATGGGCGGTGTAAACTCTGTTCGAGGATATGACAACGGCTCTCTAGGACCTAGGGACATTGACCCAGTTTCTGGTTTAGATTTCGCGGTAGGCGGCACCAAACGACTACTGGGAAACGCAGAGTTATTTTTTCCTATACCAGGCTTAAAAGACTCCAGACAATTTAGGCTTAGTGCCTTTGTCGATGGAGGAAACGTATGGGGATCCGATTCATCTTACAGCCTAGGCGACTTGCGATATTCAACAGGCGTAGGCATTAGCTGGCTTTCACCATTTGGCCCATTGAAACTTGTGTATGCTAAACCATTGAATAGTAAATCTACTGATAATACGCAGAGCTTGCAATTCCAACTTGGCTCTCAATTCTAAGCATAATATTTTATTGCACAATCAATAGACTGTTAGTGTGTGGCATAATAATACAATCGAAAAAGCAGTTGTTTTAGGAGATTTTAATTGAGTAATATTTTTAAGAATTTGGTTTTAGCTAGCTTGTTAACATTTGCTTTATCTGCGCAATCGGCAGAGTTAAAAGTTGGCTATGTGCAAGTAGATAAAATTCTACAAGAAGCGCCACAAACTGCGGAAAGCGGTAAAAAATTAGAGAAAGAGTTTAGTCCTCGTTCGCAAGAGTTAGATCGTATGGCTAAGCAAATTAAAGACTTAGAAACTGCTCTTGATAAAGATGGTTTAACCATTACAGAGGCTGATCGTCGCAGCAAAGAGCGTGATGTGCAAAACATTAAAACAGAGTTTCAACGTAAGCAGCGTGAGCTACGTGAAGATATCAATTTACGTAAGAATGAAGAGTTAGGTAGCCTACAAGACCGCATCAACAAAGCTGTACAATCTGTTGCTAAAGCAGAAAACTATGACTTGGTGATGTATAGCGGCGTGGCTTATGCGGCGGATAAAATCGATATTACTGATAAGGTACTAAAATTGCTAGGTAAAAAATAAGATAAAATAAGTTTTTAGTCACTAAATGTAGTTTTTAAGGTTAGGGTAATGAGTAAAAATTACGCGCTTAGTGATATTGCAGATGCACTAGGCGGTCGTATTATAGGTGATGATACGACTAATATTTCGCGAGTTTCTTCCCTACAGAATGCCAAACTTGGTGACATTTGCTTCATTAATGATGCTAAGTATCAAAAATCTCTCGCTGACTCACTATGCAGTGCTGTTGTGTTAAGAGAGAAAGATGCTGAATTAACATCACTTCCAAGAATTATTGTAGATAACCCTTATGCATACTTTGCTAAGTTATCAGCCCATTTAAATCCTACTGCTGAAACTGTTTTAGGGGTAGCTGCTAGCGCCGTGGTGGACACCTCGGCGAGCATTCCTTTGACAAGTAGCATTTCACCCTTAGTCTACATTGGTGCAAATGTAATGCTGGGCAATAATGTCATTATTGGTAGTGGCTGCATTATTGAAAATGATGTAACCATTGGCGATAACACGCGCTTAGAACCAAATGTTACGATTAAACATCATTGTGTTATTGGTGGAAATTGCCACATATTCTCAGGTGCCGTCATCGGTTCAGATGGCTTTGGCTATGCTGAGGAAGCGGGTAAGTGGCTAAAAATACCACAAGTTGGCCGAGTGCTAATTCACGATAATGTTGATATAGGCGCCAATACCACGGTAGATCGCGGCGCATTAGATGATACGATAATTGAAGAGGGTGTTAAGTTAGATAACCTCATTCAGATTGGGCACAACTGTGTGATTGGCGCGCACACTGTAATTGCTGGATGCACAGGCATAGCAGGAAGTGCAAAAATTGGTAAACATTGTAAGATTGGTGGCGCTGCCATGATATTGGGTCATTTGGAGATCGCGGATCATGTCACCATCTCGCCAGGCACTATGATTACTCGATCATTATCCTCTGCTGATACCTATACAGCGCTGATGCCATTTCAAACACATAAAGCATGGCTAAACACGGCGGCAAAAATTCGCCATCTTGACGACCTGTCAGATAAAATTAAACAGCTTGAAAAGGCACTGGCTCTGTTAAAATCTAATAATTAAGTACTATGTTAAGTATAGTTATCATCTATCAGAAGTAAGTTGAGGCAATAATGACCACTAATATCGAATCTACCAGCATGGACATCCATGAAATTCTTGAACATCTACCCCACCGTTATCCTTTTGTGCTGATAGACCGTATTGTTTCATTGGAGTTGGGTAAGGAAATTACTGCGTTAAAGAATGTGACTATCAATGAACCATTCTTCCCAGGGCACTTCCCTCACCATCCTGTTATGCCTGGCGTTTTAATTGTGGAGGCGATGGCGCAGGCGGCGGCAGTATTATCATTCAAAACAATGGGCGCAAAACCGGGTGATGACTCAGTTTATTATTTTGCTGGTATAGATAGTGCTCGCTTTAAAAAACCAGTATCTCCAGGAGATCAAGTCATTTTAAACGTTAAAATTGACCGTATTTTAAAAGGTATATGGAAATACTCTGGCGTGGCACGTGTCGACGGAGTGGTGGTTGCAGAAGCTGAAATGATGTGTATTTTAAAAACGATTGAGAAAAAAGAAAAATAAGCGATGTCAGCAACAAAAATCCATTCAACGGCCATCATTGACGCCAAGGCAGAGCTTGATTCTAGCGTAGAAATTGGTCCATATTCGATTATTGGCGCAAATGTTAGAATCGATGCAGGTACGCGGGTAGCTGGCCATGTGATTATTAATGGCCCAACATCCATTGGAAAGAATAATCATATATTTCAGTATTCCTCGCTAGGTGAAGCGCCACAAGATAAAAAATATCGGGATGAACCAACGCTATTAGAAATAGGCGACAACAATACTATTCGTGAGTTTTGTACATTCAATCGTGGCACAATCCAAGATAAAGGTACAACTAAAATAGGTAGTGACAATTGGATTATGGCGTATGTGCATATTGCGCATGATTGCGATGTTGGTAGCCATACAATTTTAGCTAATAACTCATCTCTGGCTGGCCACGTGAATATTGGAGATCACGCAATTCTGGGTGGCTTCACCTTAATTCATCAGTTTTGTAAAGTTGGCTCGCATGCCATCACTGCTGTAGGTTCAGTGGTATTCAAAGATATTCCTCCATATGTAACAGCAGCAGGCTATGACGCCAAACCGCATGGCATTAACGCTGAGGGCTTGAAACGTAGAGGCTTTAGTGCTAATAGCATCTTGCAAATCAAACGTGCGTATAAAGCTTTGTATCGCAATAGTCTTACTTTAGAAGAGGCTAAAATTGAGCTTGCTGCTATGCAGGCTACAACCCCAGAAATCGGCTTGTTGACTGATTTTTTGAATGTTTCAACGCGCGGCATCGTCCGTTAGTTTGTCATCATGGTGAGAATAGGTATAGTTGCTGGAGAAGCTTCAGGTGATTTGCTTGGCAGTCACCTGATGCAAGCATTAAAGCTAAAACGCCCCGATATTGAGTTCGTAGGCATCGCTGGGCCAAAGATGATGGGTGAGGGTGCGCAATCGCTTTTTCCAATCGAACGATTATCAGTGCGGGGATACGTAGAGGTCATTAAACATCTATTTGGACTGCTTAGGCTTCGTCGTCAGTTACTCAATCATTTCCTAACTAACCGTATTGATTTATTTATTGGCATTGATGCGCCAGACTTTAATTTTTGGCTTGAAAAAAAGCTAAAGAATAAGGGCATTACTGCCATTCATTATGTAAGTCCCTCAGTTTGGGCTTGGCGAAAAAATAGAATTAAGAAAATCAAACATTCTGTATCGCACATACTGGCTCTTTTTCCATTCGAACCAGCGCTATACCAAGGCGCAGGTGTCCCTGTTACCTATGTAGGGCATCCGCTAGCCGATATGCTACCCATACAGCCAGACGTCGCTGGGGCGCGTGAACGCTTGAAGTTAAAATCAGGCGCATTAGTAGTGGCCATGTTACCTGGAAGCCGCCAAAGTGAGGTGCAACAGCATGCTGACTTGTTTGTAAAAACGGCTAAATTAATGTATGCAGATTATCCAAATGCGATTTTCTTGGTGCCTTTAATCACACGTCAAACACGGCAGATTTTTGAATTGGCCATTTTTCATGAGCTTGATTCCCTACCAATACAAATATTATTTGGCCATGCACATGATGCGATGGAAGCAGCAGATGTTGTGATTGTAGCCTCAGGAACCGCAACCCTTGAAGCCGCGCTGCTTAAAAAGCCTATGGTGATTACTTACCGCATGCCTAACTTAAGCTGGCAAATTCTCAAACGCATGCGCTTACAGCCTTATGTTGGCTTGCCTAATATCTTGGCAGAAAAATTTGTTGTACCTGAGCTACTGCAACATGATTCAACACCAGAAAAAATTGCAGAAGCAGCCATTAAGCAAATTAGTGATGCTAATCTTATTGCCGAGATTAAGGATGAATTTACTAAGATTCATCTCAGCTTAAAACAAAACACCGCAGAAAAAGCGGCCACGGCAATACTCTCATACTTTCCTTAAATGATGACACAGCTAATTTGCGGTGTAGATGAAGCAGGTCGTGGGCCTTTAGCTGGTGCGGTTTATGCGGCAGCGGTCATTTTAAATCCTCAAAGCCCTATTTTAGGCTTAGCTGACTCCAAAAAGCTCTCAGAAAAAAAGCGTAATTTACTAAGTGTAGAAATCAAGCAGCACGCGCTTGCTTGGGCGATTGCCAGTTGCAGCGCAAAAAAAATCGATGAAATCAATATCCTGCAAGCAAGCTTATTAGCCATGAGGCGCGCAATTGAAGCCATACAAGCACAGTTTGGTATCACGCCAGATTTGGTACAAGTGGATGGCAATAAATGCCCAAAAATTTGCTTGCCATGTGAGGCGATAGTAAAGGGCGACAGTAAAATACAAGCCATTTCAGCAGCTTCTATACTTGCAAAAGTAGCACGAGATGCTGAGTTGTATGAGTTAGATAAAATCTATCCGCAATACGGTTTTGCAAAACATAAAGGTTACCCAACGGCATTTCATTTAGAAATGTTGAATGCACATGGAATTACGCCTGTGCATAGACTCAGTTATGCGCCTGTTAAGCGTTTAAACCAATAACAAAAATATCGTCGGTTTTTTATGTAAATCGGGTAGGGGTAATTTTTTCCATTGAGCAATTGTTTTGGTCAAAATCATTTCTTCACTTAAACTAATATTACACGCCACGCAAAGCCTAGTGTTGGGTTGGCATACGCTTAATATAGCTTCTAGCATGTGTTGGTTGCGATAAGGGGTTTCGATAAACAGTTGGGTTTCATTGTGTGTTAGCGAGCGCTTTTCAATTTCTTTTAGCTTTTGATTGCGTTGCGTTTTATCGACTGGTAAATAACCTAGAAACGCAAATTGCTGACCATTTAAGCCTGACGCCATTAAGCTCAATAAAATCGAGCTTGGCCCAACGAAGGGCACAACACGTATGCCTTTTTGGTGCGCTAATTCAACTAGTTTGGCACCTGGGTCAGCCACGCCAGGGCAGCCTGCATCGCTCATTAGACCGACATCTTGGCCTGCTAAGAGTGGTTTTAGCAGTTCAGGCAAGGATTTATCTTCAGTATGCTCATTAAGTAAGTTTAAAGTTAACTCACGCACAGGTTTAGTAGTTTTGATGGTGCTTAAAAAGTGCCGTGCAGATTTTTCACTTTCAACCACAAAGGTTTCTAACAACTGGGTAATACTGACCACCTCAGTCGGCAAAACACGGCTGATGTTGTCATCACCCAACGTGACGGGGATTAAATAAAGCGTACCTAATTTCATGGGTCAATCACTCAGTTATGTTCATTAGTTTAATTCGCTATAAACGATAGTTCGCATGCTTATTAGAGTATATGCCCTGCAAGCCTTATTCTATAAGGCTTGCAGGGCATATAAAGCCACTCTAAATACTAGTACTTGGTCTGCACTTTGTATGTGAGCGTGGTTTTGCCTTCCGCTGGTACATCAATTTTCCAAACAGCTAAGTTACTGTTGGCTTTTTTGTGTGGATGGCTTTCATCGATAATTTTCCAGTCGCCGCCGATTGGCTCCTGCACAACAACGGTCATTTTCTCTTTTTTAGCGTTTTTAAGCGTAAACTCAAATGCACTCTCGTAAGCACTGTGACCTTTTTGAGGGTTTGGTAATAATTTAAAGGCAGTTTGTTTTTTATCTGCAGTCACATCAAAAGATTCACCAAGCTTGAGACGTACAGTTTCATTCTTGGGGGTATGGTCAATGCGGTCTTCACCCACAAATTGTGCATTGCCAGCGTTGTCTTTTTTATACACACGCAATATACCTTTAGGAAGCGGCATGCCTAGCTTGCTGGCTTCGTTATTATCAAACTCAACAAATACGCCTACTTTTAGCTTTGTGCCAATATCGCCATATTGTGCTGTGTAATAGTATTCTGCACCCTTAAGAACCAACTCTTTACGCGCAGGAATTTGGCTGGCAGACAATAGTGCGACTTGCTTGGTTTGATTCTCGGCAATGGTGGTAGGGCGGTCAAGCGTGTAGAGGTGATATTCTAGCAAGGATTCTTCTGCCATTGGCGCTGGTGCGGCCATTTCAGCCATCATCACATCTTTACGCATCATTGCCCCGCGCGGATACTCTTGCTGAACACGATTAACATCACCAGCCACTAATTGCAGTTTTGCATTCTTATAACTTGCACCACTGGTATTAGTGAGCGTGACCCAGCCTGATAAATCAATACTGTCTTCTTTAGGGCTTAACTCAGCTACATAATCGGCTTTCCAGCCTAGGCCGCCAGTTAGGTAGCTAAGCTCTAATATTTGGTCTGTAGCGCCTTTGTTATTGATTTGAGTCACCAACGTTGGTCTATCACGCAGATTTTCTGGAACGTCATCATAGACAATTCTGCCTGGCACACCAGTTTCAATGTGATTGCCTATTTTCAGCACAACGCCATTGTTAGCTGAAAGCACAGTTGCTTTTTCCGTAGTTTCTACGCCTGTGGTTGGGTGCGTTTTTACTATGCTGACTGTTTTTCCTACATACTTTTCAAGTAATTTTTCTGGGGTAAGTAAATCAAAATCAAAATTTTGCTCAAGTAAGGTCAAGCTGCTAGGCGCATTAATGCTGCGCAATAGCGCAGTTTCTGGTCTAATTTGCGCACTTACATCACGTAAAGCAAGGGCGTTTAAGCCTGCTTTGAGTTTCACATGGCGCGTATCTTTAACTAATGCCAAATCGCCGTTGTAGATGGTGACAGCTACATTTTGCTGGTCGTTTAATGTGCTGCGCGTTTCATCCAAATCCATCGCAAATGCTCCTGTATAAATTGTAGAAAGTGTAGCGAGTAAGATTAGCTTGTGCTTCATTGGCTGGTGTCTAAACGACATATTAAATCTCCAAAATGTTTTAAATAATGAGCGTGAGTGCTAAGTTAAACACGCTATGATTCATTAAACGTGACAGCAAGCAAAAGGGGTTAAATTATTTTAATTAAACTTATAAGCCGCTTATAAAACTGATACATTTTCATTTTCAAGCATATTAATTAGTTTAATGAGTGGTAGTCCTATTAACGCGTTCGGATCCTCACCTATCATGCGCTCAATCAGTGCGATGCCTAATCCTTCAGATTTTGCGCTACCAGCGCATTGGTAGGGTTGCTCTTTAACTAGATAATTTTCGATTTTTTCATCACTTAACTGCCTGAAACGTACGATATAAGGCACAACTTCGGTCTGCATGTTGCCTGTAGCCGCGTTGTATAAGCATAGTGCACTATGAAAAGTTACCTCACGCCCACGCATTTTTTGTAGCTGTTTGGTGGCATTAACGTGATTTAGCGGCTTGCCTAACTGCTCACCATCTAGCGTTGCAACTTGATCGCAACCTATCACTAAAGCGTGAGGATACTCATCACCAATCTTTCTCGCTTTCACTTGCGCAAGTCTTAATGCGGTCTCGTGCGGCTTTTCTCTATCTAACGGAGTTTCATCTACACGCGGTGAAATGCTGCGAAAAGGAATTTCTAGCTTCTGTAAAAGCTCGCGCCTGAATTCGGAGGAGGAGGCTAATATTAATGTTTGTTTCATTTTTTAATTAAAGTATTCTATAGATAAATAAAAAGCCGACAGGCTATTCTGTCGGCTTTTGGTTTAAATTTCAAACCATTTATTCAGGTTGAATTTCAAGTAGCGATTCATCAGGCGTCACTGTGTCACCTTTAGCCACGTGAACAGCAACCACAATACCTGAAGTTGCTGCTTGGATTTCATTTTCCATCTTCATCGCTTCGATGACCAAAACACCATCACCGGCAGTGACTTTATCGCCAGCTTTTACTTTAACAGCTACCACAGTGCCTGGCATTGATGTTGTGACGTGTCCAGTATGTGAAGGGCGTGGGCGCCCGCTTTTAGCTGTGCCAGAAGACGCTTTTTTCTTACCACCTCCGTTATTAGTGCCGCCTGAAACCTCAATTTCACTTAATGTTTCAACGATTACTTCTTCAGCAATGCCGTCGATAGACACATAGAATGGACGTTTTTCCTCACCCGCGTGGCCACTACCCGTTAAGTTAATGTGAAACGTTTCACCATGCAATGTCACTTTAAATTCACTAGGCGCAAAACGTGATGCGGAAGCACTCACAGCAGTTTTGTCGAGTAAAGCTTCTGGTTTTAGTGAACCAGCAGCGCGCTCTTGTAAGAAGTTTTTACCAATGTCTGGGAACATCGCGTAAGTCAACACATCTTCTTCAGACTTTGCAAAACGCTCTGCTTCACTGCTCAATTTAGCCATTTCAGGCGTGAGCAAATCTGCTGGACGGCACGTGATTACTTCACCATCGCCAATAGCTAATGCCTTAACTTCAGCATTAACCGCGCTTGGTGATTTGCCATATTGACCAGAAAAGTAATTTTTCACTTCATTGGTGATAGATTTATAGCGTTGTCCAGTCATCACGTTTAACACCGCTTGCGTACCAACGATTTGCGAAGTTGGTGTCACTAGGGGAGGATAACCTAGGTCTTTACGCACTCGTGGAATCTCAGCAAGCACCTCATCCATACGGTCAAGCGCACCTTGTTCTTTCAGCTGATTAGACAGGTTTGAAATCATGCCACCTGGTACTTGATTGATCAGTACACGGGTATCAACGCCCGTGAAATCGCTTTCATACTGCCAGTATTTTTTACGTACTTCACGGAAATAAGCGGTAATTTCTTGTAAGGCTTGCAAGTCAATGCCTGTGTCGTATTCTGTGCCTTGCAATGCAGCAACAATACTTTCAGTAGAAGAGTGACTGGCACCTTCACCAAATGATGAATTGCTGGTATCTACAATTGTTGCGCCAGCCTCAATACCTTTCAGGAAGCTCATTGCTGACAAACCTGAAGTTGCATGGCTGTGAAGGTGAATTGGCAAATTGACTGCACTGCGCAATGCTTTTACTAAGTCGCCCGTGCTTTGCGGTGTTAGTAAGCCAGCCATATCTTTAATCGCAATGGTGTCACAACCCATGGCTTCTAGCTCTTTAGCTAAGCCTACAAAGTGAGCAATGTCATGCACTGGGCTGGTAGTGTAACTAATTGCACCTTCCGCATGCTTCCCCACTTTTTTAACGGCTTCAATAGAAGTTTTTAGATTACGCATGTCATTCATTGCGTCGAATATACGGAACACATCTACACCATTATCAGCAGATTTTTGTACGAATGCTTGCACAACATCGTCTGAGTAATGACGATAGCCAAGTAAATTTTGACCGCGTAATAACATCTGAATACGGCTATTTGGCAAGGCTTTACGTAGTTTAGCTAGGCGCTCCCATGGGTCTTCTTTTAGAAAACGCACGCATGCGTCAAAGGTAGCACCACCCCAAGCTTCTAATGACCAAAAGCCAATAGCATCAAGCTTGGCGCAAATAGGTAACATGTCTGCCGTGCGCATACGCGTTGCAATTAATGACTGATGCCCATCTCGTAAGACTAGTTCGGTGATATGTACTTTTGATGTTTTGCTCATATTTAACTCTTTACTTTAAAATATAGGTTTAACTATTTGTTTTTATTATTAATAAAATATTACTAAATACCTTCATGTGCAGCGATTGCAGCTGAAATTGCTGCGGCAATCATCTCAGGCGGAATCTCGTTTGCATAATTGGTGAGTTCAGGATGTGACTCAACGAAGCTGGTATTGAAATTAGCATCTCTAAAATCTTTGTGCTTTAAAATCTCTTGATAATACGGAATGGTCGTTTTTACACCATAAATCAACATATCATCTAACGCGCGACGACCACGTTCAATCACGCTTTCCCAGTCTAGCGCCCAAACAGTCAGTTTGGCGCACATGGAGTCGTAATAGGGCGGAATCACGTAACCGCTATAAATCGCAGCATCCATTCGTACACCTGGCCCCCCTGGCGCGTAGTAGCGTGTGATTTTACCAAAACTTGGTAGAAAGTCATTTTTAGGATCTTCCGCGTTAATACGGAACTCCATCGCATACCCTCTAAATTGCACTTCTTTTTGCACGTATTGCAACGGCAAACCGTAAGCAACACGAATTTGCTCTTGCACAATATCAATACCAGTAATGGTTTCTGTTACGGTATGCTCAACTTGCAGGCGTGTATTCATTTCCATGAAGTAGAACGTATTATCGGAGGCTAACAAAAATTCCACTGTACCCGCATTTTCGTAACCAACAGCTTTAGCTGCTTTTACGGCTAAGCCACCAATATACTCACGTTGCGCTTGTGTTAGTTGTGGAGAAGGCGCTATTTCAATTAACTTTTGATTGCGGCGTTGAATTGAACAATCGCGTTCAAACAAGTGAATCGCATTACCTTGTGAGTCAGCTAAGATTTGCACTTCAATATGGCGCGGCGCTACAACACATTTTTCTAAGAACACTTCAGGCTTACCGAAAGCCTTGCTTGCCTCTGAAATTACACGGTCATAATTACCTAACAACTCTTTTTCGCTATCACAACGACGAATACCACGCCCACCACCACCGTTGGTCGCTTTTAACATCACTGGATAGCCAATTTTTGCGGCTAAGGCAACGGCTTCATTTAAATCTTTTAGGTTACCATTGCTTCCTGGGGTGCATGGAATACCTGCGGCTGTCATCGCGTTTCTGGCTTGAATTTTGTCGCCCATTTGACGAATGACTGCAGCGTTAGGTCCGATAAACTTTATGCCACGGCGTGCGCATATTTCTGCCAACTCTGGATTTTCAGACAAAAATCCGTAGCCAGGATGGAGCGCATCACACCCAGAAGCGACTGCAAGATTCACAATATTGTGAGCGTTTAGATAGCCTGCGACGGGGTCTGCGCCTATGTTGTAAGCCTCATCTGCTTTTTTTACATGCAAAGCTTGGCGATCAGCATCCGCATAAATCGCCACAGACTTAATGCCCATTTCTGAGCAAGCGCGTACAATACGCACTGCGATTTCACCACGGTTAGCTACAAGAATTTTTTTGAACACGTTACAGCCCTTAAATTTGATACTCAAACCCAGCAATTGTAACATGCGTATTCTTATTGCTAAATCCCTAACACTAAATTTTGAGTACTAAAAATGAGCATGAACACAATACTAATAGACAACGTTGCTTTTTCGAAAAAAAATGATCGTTTAGAAGGAGAGTTGTCACTTCAAGATTGCCCTAGGCTGGAAGAGTTAATGCAATCTTCAAATTTAACAAACCCTACAAAAATAAGCTACACAGGCTTGATTAGCTACGTACTGCAAGGCAAGACTGACTCAGCTGGACAGCATATTTTACAGTTAAGGATCGTGTGCAGCCTTACCACTGCGTGTCAGCGTTGCTTAAATGCCTTGCCGCTTCATATAAATTTAAATTTTAATTATTTAATCGGTGAAGTAAGTGATGCGGATGTGGAGGCGGTTGATGTTGATAATAGCGACGATTACGACTTGCAGCAGGCAAATAAAGCGATGGATTTAATCGCGTTAATTGAAGATGAAATCATCATGGCGATGCCAATCGCCCCTATGCATGAGCAGGGTTGTACTGAGTTAACGATGCAAAGTGGCGAGAAACCAAATCCGTTTGCGGTACTTAAGGGTTTAATTAAGTCTTAAATACGTATTAAAAGCTGACAAAAGCTAGGTTTTATATTATAGTAATGTGCTTGAAGTTTTACGTAATCTTAAATTAGCGATGCGAAGTATTTATTTGCGCATCAGTTTGTATGTAATTGAGATGATGTTTTAATCATTTTATTGGAGTTTTATTATGGCAGTTCAGCAAAACAAAAAGTCACCATCTAAACGCGGTATGCACCGTTCACACGACTTTTTAACTAACCCAGCTTTAGCAGTGGAGCCTACAACAGGTGAAGCTCATTTGCGTCATCACATCAGCCCTAACGGCTACTATCGTGGTCGCAAAGTTATGCCATCAAAAGGCGAATAACTACATTATTTAATTTTATTTAGTCTACATTTAGATTAAACATAGATTTGTTAAATAGTGCATTAATATCACTAACGCCGCTCCAGTACTGGTGCGGCGTTAGTGTATGCGTCACGCAAATAAGTTTGACTAAGCTCTCAAACCTAATGTTTAACGCATTTAGCCTTTTACCAACTGAGCAAAGCTAATGGATATAACTCTCGCAATTGACGCAATGGGCGGTGATCACGGCCCACATGTCACAATTCCTGCAGCGCTTAAAGCGCTTAAAGAAGACGATCAGCTCAATATTGTGCTGGTTGGTCTAAGCGATGTTATTGAAGCTGAATTAAAGGCTTGCAAAGCAACGGCAAGCACACGTTTACGTATTCACCATGCTAGCGAAGTTGTTACCATGGATGAGCAGCCTCAGAGCGCGTTAAAAAATAAAAAAGATTCCTCCATGCGCGTTGCCATTAACTTGGTTAAAAGCGGCGAAGCATCAGCTTGCGTGAGCGCAGGCAACACAGGCGCATTGATGGCAACGGCACGTTTTGTACTCAAAACCTTGCCAGGTATTGATAGACCAGCTATTGCAGGTATATTCCCTAGCCAAAAAGGTAAAACTTATATATTGGACTTAGGTGCAAATGCTGATTGCACGCCTGAGCAACTATTACAGTTTGCCGTCATGGGTAGCATGTTGGTTTCTTGTGTAGAACATAAACAAAGCCCAACAGTTGGCTTGCTGAATATTGGCTCAGAAGATATTAAAGGTAGTGAAGTTGTTAAAAAAACCGCTGAGCTGTTGCGCAACAGCCATTTAAACTTTTATGGCAACGTAGAAGGGAATGATATTTTTAAAAGTACAACAGATGTGGTTGTTTGTGATGGCTTTGTCGGCAATATCACATTAAAAGCCTCTGAAGGCTTAGCACAAATGATGGGGCGTTTTCTTGCCCAAGAATTTAAACGTAATTGGCTAACGAAGCTTATGGGCTTGGTTGCAATGCCCGTATTAAAAGCATTTAAAAATCGCATGGATCCACGTAACTATAACGGCGCGAGTTTTTTAGGTTTACGTGGTATTGTAGTAAAAAGTCACGGTGGGGCAGATAGCATTGCCTTTTTAAATGCTATTCATACTGCCGTAGAAGAATCTCGCAGTGGCGTACTTAAGCGTATCACAGAACAATTAGAAATAGAGCACATACAATCACAGCAGGTTGATATGACAAACACAAATAGCTCGGACAACGAATGACAAATTCACGAATTGCAGGAACTGGAAGTTATCTGCCGAAAAAAATATTAAGCAATGCTGAGTTAGAAAGCATGGTTGATACCACAGATGAGTGGATTTTTTCACGTACAGGTATTCGTGAGCGTCACATTGTAGCTGATGGTGAATTTACTAGTGATTTAGCTTTGCATGCAGCGCGCAAGGCCATTGAATCTGCAGGTATTCAAGCAGATGATATTGATTTAATTATTGTCGCAACGACCACACCAGACAAGATTTTTCCTAGTACCGCGGTGATTCTGCAAAAAAAACTTGATATTGCTGGTTGCCCAGCATTCGATATTCAAGCGGTTTGTAGTGGTTTTGTTTACGCAATCGCTACTGCCGATAACTTTATTAAATCTGGCGCGGCCAAATGCGCGTTAGTCATTGGTGCTGAAACATTTTCACGCATTGTAGACTGGACTAATCGCGGCAATTGTATATTGTGGGGTGATGGTGCAGGTGCCGTTATTCTGCAAGCAAGCGACGAACCTGGCATCATTTCTACTCATTTGCATGCTGATGGAAATTATGAAAAAATGTTGCACGTACCTCGTAGCGAAGATCCAAATCGACGCGATACCGTGGTAATGGAAGGTAACGGCGTGTTTAAAGTTGCAGTCAATACTTTGGATGCCATTGTGGATGAAACGCTAGAAGCCAATGGCATGCAAAAATCTGACATTGATTGGTTGGTGCCGCATCAAGCGAACATTCGTATTTTGCAAGCGACTGCTAAAAAGTTGGATATGAGTATGGATAACGTAGTAGTCACGGTAGATAAGCATGGCAATACATCCGCTGCATCTATTCCATTAGCACTGGATGTCGCTGTAAGAGATGGACGTATTAAGCGTGGTGAAATCATTTTAATGGAAGCTTTTGGTGGTGGGTTTACTTGGGGTTCTGCTTTAATCAAGTATTAATCGCGCAAGAGAAAATATCAACTCATATCGTCAATCAATGAATATAGTAAAAATTTATGAATAAATTTGCATTTTTATTTCCTGGTCAAGGTTCTCAATCAGTAGGCATGATGAATGGTTTTGGCGATTCAGCAGTTATTCGCGACACATTTACCGAAGCCTCAGACATTTTAGGCCTAGATTTCTGGACTATGGCTACCGAGTCGAATGAAGCTATTAACGACACTACTAATACTCAACCTATTATGTTGATTGCTGGCGTTGCTACGTGGCGTGCATGGCAAACTGCTACGGATACACTTCCATCTGCATTAGCTGGCCACAGCTTAGGTGAATACACGGCGTTAGTTGCATCAGGTGCTTTATCATTCGCTGAAGCCTTACCTTTAGTACGTTACCGTGCTGAAGTGATGCAGAGTGCAGTTCCTGCAGGTGTTGGTGCAATGGCGGCAATTTTAGGTTTAGATGACGCTACTGTGCGTGAAGTGTGTGCTGAAGCCGCTCAAAACGAGGTGCTAGAAGCTGTTAATTTTAACTCGCCTGGTCAAGTAGTCATTGCCGGCAATAAAGCAGCAGTTGAGCGCGGGATGGAACTCGCTAAAGTAAAAGGCGCTAAACGCGCGTTGCCATTGCCTGTGAGTGTGCCATCTCATTGTGCACTGATGAAACCAGCCGCTGTTAAGCTAGCCAAATATTTGAAGAGCGTCACGGTAAGCACGCCAAAAATCTCAGTCATACAAAATGCAGATGTGCTTGCATATCAAGATGCAGACAAGATTAAAGATGCTTTGGTGCGCCAGTTATTTAGTCCAGTACGTTGGGTTGAAACCGTTCAGGCTATCCATGCACAAGGCGTGATGCAAGCCGCAGAATGTGGCCCTGGTAAAGTGTTAGCTGGTCTCACTAAGCGTATCGTTGCTGAGCTGCCTTGCGTAGCTTTAACTAAAAATGAGGCTTTGATAGAATTGCAAAGTCAGCTATAACATAAATTTAAAATTAGATATAATATAACATATACAGGGGCTTAGTATGTTAACTGGACAAATTGCTTTAATTACAGGTGCAAGTCGTGGTATTGGTGCGGCGATAG
The DNA here is from genome assembly GCA_038327905.1 of Burkholderiales bacterium. GTDB lineage: Bacteria > Pseudomonadota > Gammaproteobacteria > Burkholderiales > Methylophilaceae > Methylotenera. The sequence goes on along the minus strand of JBBQLN010000002.1, from coordinate 63,711 downwards.
CACAAGCGCTTGGTGAGCAGGGTGCTACGGTGATTGGAACTGCGACATCGACAAGTGGCGCAACGTCAATTACTGGCGCTTTTGCAAGCGCTGGCATTAAAGGCGAAGGCATGGCTTTAAACGTAAATGATGCAGCTCAGATTTCATTCGCATTAAAAACGATTAGCGAAAAACATGGTGACGTCAGCATTTTAGTGAATAATGCAGGTATTACTCGCGATACGCTGTTAATGCGTATGAAAGATGAAGATTGGGATGACGTACTTAGCACCAATCTCACTTCAGTATTCCGTATGAGTCAAGCTGTATTGCGCCCTATGATGAAGGCACGTACTGGACGTATTATCAGCATTTCATCGGTAGTGGGTCATATGGGTAATGCCGGTCAAACCAATTACGCAGCAGCTAAAGCTGGCATGACAGGCTTCACTAAATCATTAGCTGCAGAAGTGGGTAGCCGTGGCATTACCGTGAATTGCGTAGCGCCAGGCTTTATTGATACTGATATGACTGCTGAACTACCTGAAGAAGTCACAACTAAAATGCTTGCGCGTATACCAGCAGGGCGTTTAGGTAACGTAAAAGAAATAGCAGCAACTGTAGCATTTCTGGCTTCACCTAGTGCTGCTTATATCACTGGTGAAACAATTCATGTTAACGGTGGCATGTTAATGGTGTAAAAGTATTTTTATATTTTGCTTGAGTTTTGGTAGAATGCTGTCTTAGCTGTACTATATTTTTATATATAGATTTTTTATATATAGCTATTTTTTAATTAAAGGGGTATTTAGATGTCTGACATCGAACAACGTGTTAAAAAAATTGTTACTGAGCAACTTGGTGCAAATGAAGCTGATGTTAAAAATTCATCATCATTTGTAGATGATTTAGGTGCTGATTCACTCGATACCGTTGAGCTAGTAATGGCGCTGGAAGAGGAGTTTGACTGTGAAATTCCAGATGAAGAAGCGGAAAAAATCACTACAGTTCAATTAGCGATTGATTACATCAATACTAACTTAAAATAATTCACGTAGGTGTTGATAAAGCTGTTTACAGCAATTAACACCTATCAATTGCTTCAACAACCCAGAAATCATTTAACATTTTTTGTAAAGGATTTCTGGGTTATTCATTTTTAAGAGACTTTTCTTATGTCTAAACGTCGCGTCGTTGTCACGGGTCTTGGTGTGGTTTCACCTGTTGGTATTGGTGTTAAAACTGCTTGGGATAACATTATTGCTGGTAAATCTGGCATCACACAAATTACCAAGTTTGATGCTAGTGCTTTTTCTTCAACCATTGCCGGTGAAGTTAAAAACTTCAATGCTGAAGATTTTATTTCAGCTAAAGATGCTAGGCGCATGGATACATTCATTCAGTTTGGCTTAGCTGCTGGTATTGAAGCGTTCAAAGACTCCGGTCTTGAAGTGACAGAAGAGAATGCAGAGCGCATCGGCGTTTCTATTGGCTCTGGTATTGGCGGTATGCAATTTATTGAAGATACTGATATTCTTTATCAAGAGTCAGGCCCACGTAAAATCTCACCTTTTTTTATTCCTGGCACAATCATTAACATGATTTCTGGTAATTTATCGATTATGTTTGGCTTAAAAGGCCCTAATGTAGCGATTGTAACGGCCTGTACAACAGGTACGCACTCGATTGGTGATGCTTCGCGCATGATTGAATATGGCGATGCAGATGTAATGATTGCAGGCGGTGCAGAAGCAGCCATTACACGTTTGAGTGTTGGTGGCTTCGCAGCTTCACGTGCATTATCTACCCGTAATGACGATCCAGCAACGGCAAGCCGCCCATGGGATAAAGATCGTGACGGATTTGTGATTGGCGAGGGTGCTGGTGTTTTGGTACTTGAAGAGTACGAGCATGCCAAAGCGCGTGGCGCTAAAATTTATGCTGAATTAAGTGGTTACGGCATGAGCGCAGATGCTTATCACATGACCGCCCCCAATATGGATGGACCACGCAGATCGATGCGTAACGCGATGAATAATGCGGGTATTGACCCAAGCGAAGTGCAATTCATCAATGCCCACGGCACTTCAACACCGCTGGGTGATTCAAACGAAACTAATGCAATTAAAGCAGCATTTGGTAACCATGCAAGCAATCTAGTTGTTAATTCCACAAAATCAATGACAGGTCATTTACTTGGCGGCGCTGGTGGTTTAGAGTCGGTATTTACTGTGCTTTCTATACATAACCAAGTGTCCCCGCCCACCATCAACATCTTTAATCAAGACCCAGAGTGTGATTTAGATTATTGCGCAAATACTGCGCGTGATATGAAAATTACTTACGCCCTCAAAAATAACTTTGGTTTTGGTGGTACAAACGGTAGTTTAGTATTTAAAAAATATAAACACAGCTAACGGTTTACCCTCTTAGCCAAATATCAAGCCTGCGATTTTTATTTTCGCAGGCTTTTTTATTCTAATACTGAATAATGTAGAACAGCTTCTGCTATGTATTTGGCGGCTGCTATGGTTTAATTACAGCTTATGAATCGTAAAAACTCTTATCTCATCAATGGAGATTTAAACCAGAGAATCTCACCTCTAGACCGCGGTTTCGCTTATGGTGATGGTGTTTTTAGAACCATGCTGATGCGTAATGGGCAGCCTGATCATTGGCCTTTGCATTACCAAAAGCTAGTTGCTGATTGTGCGGTAATCGGCATTGTTTGCCCGAGTGCAGAACTGCTGATGAATGATATGCAACAGCTATTTTCAATCACTGAAAGTCAGTTAGAAGTAGCAAAAATTATAGTCACTAGAGGTGAGGGTGAACGAGGTTACGCGCCACCAGCCATTACTAATCCAACCCGTGTGATTATTAAGTCAGCAATGCCGCATTATGCAGCTGATAACCTTACAAAAGGTGTCAGTTTGCACATGTGTGAAATACGATTGCCTGAACAAAAGATGCTTGCAGGTATCAAACACCTGAACCGCTTAGAGAATGTGCTAGCGCGAATGGAATGGCATGATGAAAGCTTGTTTGATGGACTTATGTTAGACCAGCAAGATAACGTTATTGAATGCACAATGAGTAATATATTCGCGCGTTTTGACGACCTTTTAGTCACACCAGATTTGAGTTTGTGTGGCGTTGCAGGTATTACTAGGCAACGTATTATCTGGCTTGCCAACACCTTAAATTTAAAGGTAGAGGTGATGCCATTGCCGTTTGCCAAAATGGCCTTAGCGGATGAAGTGATTATCTGCAACAGCTTATACGGTGCGCTATCTGTAAAAAAAGTGGGTCATCGTAAATGGCCACAACAAAACTTAGCTAAAAAAATAAGAGACGCATTAAACGCATGACAAAACGAATAAAAAGATGGTTACTTCTAAGTTTATTGACGCTAATGATACTTGCTGGCAGCTTAGCCTATTATGCAATTACGCCATTAAAGCTGCATCCTAATAGCCAAGAAGTGACTATTCAAGCTAAAAGTGGTCTTAAAAGCATTGCTAATCAATTGGTAGAACAGGGCGTTTTAAGTGAGCCATGGAGATTCATTATTCTTGCAAAAGTATTGCATAAAGAGTCTTACCTGCAAGCAGGTGATTACACCTTAAATAGAAATATAACGCCTTATCAATTATTGCTTTCACTGAATCATGGTAAAGCAACTCAAGGCAGTGTAACGTTTATTGAAGGTCGCACATTCATGCAGATGCGTAGTAAGCTTGAAAAAAATGATTCTGTTAAACAAACAATTAGCGTACTTTCTGAAACTGAAATATTAAGAAAAATTGGCTCTGACTATACCGTAGCAGAAGGTTTGTTCTTTCCCGACACCTATTACTTTGACCGTAATACTGCAGATAGCGTTATGCTGCAACGTAGCTATGATTCGATGAAAAGTAAGCTTGATGATGCTTGGAATAAGCGTGCAGCAGGATTACCTTATAAAAATAGTTATCAGGCATTGATTATGGCTTCTATCATCGAAAAAGAAACAGGAAAAGCTGATGAACGCCCAATGATTGCAGGTGTGTTTATTAATAGAATGCGTATTGGCATGCGGTTGCAAACTGATCCTACGGTTATCTATGGTATGGGGGCGCAATATAAAGGTAATATCCGTAAAAAAGACTTACTCAATGACACGCCTTATAATACCTATACGCGCAATGGCTTGCCTCCAACGCCAATAGCCATGCCTGGCTTGGCTTCCATTGAAGCCGCTTTGCATCCAGCTAGTACCAAAGCTTTGTATTTTGTGGGCAAAGGCGATGGTAGCCACGCATTTTCAAACAGTTTGGAAGAACACAACCGCAATGTAGTGAAGTATCAATTAAAAAAATAAGCAATATTTATGACAAATCAACACATTAAAGCTAAATTTATCACCTTAGAAGGCATGGATGGTGTTGGTAAAAGCACGCATATCGCTAGCATTATTACGGCTCTGCAAGCACGTGGGCATGAAGTAGTTTCTACTCGAGAGCCAGGTGGAACAGCTTTAGGCGAGCGCCTACGTGAACTTTTACTACATGAAAATATGCATGCTGAAACTGAAACTTTATTAATGTTTGCCGCAAGACGAGAGCATATTGCCAGCGTCATAGCACCAGCGCTCGCGAGAGGCGCTTACGTGCTGTCTGACCGCTTTACCGATGCTACTTATGCTTATCAATGTGGTGCAAAAGGTGTTGACGCTAGAAAAATTCAACTTTTAGAACAATGGGTGCAAGGTGATTTGCAGCCTGACTTGACAATTTTATTTGATGTACCTGTCGAAGTAAGCATACAAAGGCTTGTCAATGCACGTGAACCAGATAAGTTTGAGCGCGAGAATGCAGATTTCTTTACACGTATTAGGAATGCTTATTTACTACGCGCTAAAGAAAATCCAAGTAGATTTAGAGTGATTGATGCCAATAGACTTTTAGAAGAAGTTAAACAATCAGTTGAAGATATTATTTCATCTTTATGATTTATATAAACTAAATGACTTCAATTGTAAAAATTTACCCTTGGCAAACTAAAGTTTGGCAGCTCGTTAATCAAGATAGTAAGCGCAAAGCACATGCTTTGTTATTACATGGCCGTACAGGTATTGGTAAGTATGATTTTGCCCGAGAACTTAGCCAAGCACTTTTATGTGCGCATCAAGATGATTTAGGCCATGCTTGTGGTGTTTGCTCAAGCTGCTATTGGTTTAAGGAAGAAAGTCATCCTGATTTCCGTTTACTAAGCCCTGAACAAGAATCTGAGGTAGAGGAAGAAGGATTAAGTGCAAAAAAAACCAAGATAAAAACACAAATTTCTGTCGCGCAAATTCGTGATTTAAGTGACTTCCTAAGCATGTCTAGCCACCGCAGTGATGGCGCGCGTATTGTACTTGTTCACCCTGCAGAGGCGCTTAATTTAGCTTCTGCCAATGCGTTATTGAAAATGCTTGAAGAGCCTGCGGAAGGGGTTGTTTTTATTTTGGTAGCGCATCAACTACAACGATTATTGCCAACGATTATCAGCCGCTGTCAAAAGATAAACATGCCAATGCCAACTGAGACGCAGGCATTAGTGTGGCTTAAAGACCAAGGAGTACAAAATGCAAAAGAGCAGTTAGCCTATTTAGATGGCTCACCCATTAAAGTGTTTAATGAACAGTTGCAATTCTCGCAATTAAATGAAATATGGCGGTTATTAGCGCTCGGGAGAAAGTTGCAGCCCCATATCGCCGCACCAACATTGATTGCTAACTCAGCAGAATCAGGCATAATTGCTTTGCAGAAATGGTTATATGATATTGCGACAATGCGACTATCGCGCCAAGTACGTTACCATGCAATGCATACAAGCGCTTTGCAAGCATTAGCAGACAAGGTAAACTTGACCAGCTTGTTCCAATTGCAAAAGAAAGTAGAAGCGTTGCGTAAATTGGCACTGCATCCACTTAATCATGAATTGCAAATGGAAAGTTTGCTTATTGAATATACTAGGGTTTTTTAATTTAATAACTTAAGCTTTAATAAGTACGCTGTATTTAAAATTAGTAGAGATGAATAATGGCTGAAGATCTAGCACAAAATAACACTATCACCCCTAAACCAGGTGTTTTATCACTCGCAATCAAAGAAAAGGTGGCGTTGTATGCCGCTTACATGCCTTATGTGAAAGGTGGCGGTTTATTTATTCCTACCAATAAACCATTCAAGATAGGCGAAGAAGTTTTCATGCTGTTAAGCTTAATTGATGATCCGATGAAATTAAAAGTTGTAGGCCATGTCATATGGGTAACGCCAACGGCACAAGCAGGAAGACCGCAAGGCGTGGGCGTACAGTTCAGCGAAAAAGATGGTGGTTTAGAAGCAAGAAATAAAATAGAAAACTTACTTGGAAGTGCGCTAAAGTCTTCCCGTGCAACGCATACAATGTAATTAAAAAGTAATTTTATGAAAACTGAACATGCTTGTTGATTCACACTGCCACCTTAATTTTCCTGAACTTTTAGAGAACCTACCCGCAATTAAACAGGCCATGCAAGAAAACAATGTAGGGCATGCGTTGTGCATATCAGTCACGTTGCAAGACTTTCCTCAAGTGCTTGCTTTGGCTGAAACTAATGATAATTTCTATGCATCAGTTGGCGTGCATCCAGATTACGAAAATATTGGTGAGCCTAGTGTTGATGAGCTTCTAAAGCTTGCGAACCATCCAAAAATTATTGCTATTGGCGAAACTGGTCTAGATTACTTTAGATTAACAGGTGATTTAGAGTGGCAGCGTACACGTTTTCGCACGCATATTCGCGCTGCTATTGCTTGTGGCAAGCCCTTAGTTATTCACACTCGTAATTCAGCTGAAGACACTTTGCGTATTATGCGTGAGGAGAACGCCCAACAAGTTGGCGGGGTAATGCATTGTTTTACTGAAAATCTAGAGGTGGCGCTACAAGCCATTGAGTTAGGCTTTTATATTTCTTTTTCTGGCATTGTCACTTTTAAGAATGCCCTTACCATAAAAGAAGTCGCTAGACAGATTCCACTAGATAAAATGTTGGTAGAAACCGACTCTCCTTATCTTGCGCCGATGCCTTATCGCGGAAAAACCAATCAACCAAGTTACGTAAAGCATGTGGCCCAAGAGATTGCCTATCTGCGCGGTATTTCTCTGGAGGAAGTTTCACAAACAACGACCAATAATTTTTTTCGTTTGTTTAGGCATGCTGTAGCAAGCTAGCTGCGAGTAATTTTTTATGCAATTAACGATGTTAGGTGTAGGTTCAAGCGCTGGAACGCCTATGATAGGCTGCAACTGTCTCACATGCACTTCAAACGACCTTCGCAACAAGCGCACGCGCTGCTCCAGCATTATTCATTTAGACAATGGCAAATCAATACTAATCGATACCGGACCTGATCTACGTCAGCAAGCCCTTAGAGAAAACCTGTCAAGCGTTGATGCGGTGTTATATACCCACACCCATGCCGACCATTTACATGGCATTGATGATTTGCGCGCGTTTTGTCAAATTCAGCGCAAGCAGATTCCACTGTATGGTAGCCACGATAGTATGCAACATATCGCGGATAAGTTTGGTTACACATTACGTGAACCGAGTAATTTTTGGGATTTACCCGTACTAAAAACACATCCAATCAGCGCACCATTTCAGATTTTCAATCAAACGGTTACACCAATTCCATTGAAACACGGAAATAGTGATATTTATGGCTATAGAATTGGAGACATTGCTTACCTTACCGATGTATCAAGTATTCCTGATGATTCATTGGCATTATTGCGTGGTTTGAAAGTGCTGCTATTAGACTGTCTAAGATACACAACGCACTATACACACATCAATTTGGAACAAAGCTTGCACTATGCAGGTCTCATAAAAGCAGATTCAACCTATTTGATTCATATGATGCATGATCTTGAATACGTTGCTTTGAGCGAGCAATTGCCTAAAAATGTATTTGTGGGATACGATGGATTAAAAGTATTTGCTGATTAAGTCAGCGAAAGTTGTTTGTGTGCGTTAAATACGGGCGTTCTATTAGTGCGTAAAAATGCTTTAAGTGAGATAATTATAAGTCGTTTAGGAGATTTAAGTAATGCAATTCACCATCAATAAAACCATCAAAGTATTACTAACTGCAGCGATGTTAGTCACTGCAAGTTTTAGTCAAGTTAATGCAGCTTCTGCTAGTAAAACCTATACCGAAGACCAGTTTCTTAATACCTTTAGCGGCAAAACAAAAAAAGTAATTTCTGATAAATTAGGTGTACCGTTTAAAAAAGAGCAATCAGTCAAGCCCGCTGGCGCTTCAGGCTTTTTAGGCAAAGTTGGTGCTGATGAGAAAGATTCTAAACGTGTAAATGTGGAAATGTGGTACTACAAAAACTTAGTTAAATATGATCCAAAGCATACCTACAAAGAAACTGAAATTACTTTTGTTAACGATAAAGCTATGAATATTGCATTTTTTAATAATCGATAATATTCATATAATCACTTTGTATTAAAAGAAAAAGCCGAGAAAATCCTCGGCTTTTTTACGTATATGTGAAGTGATGTTCATCATCAATAATTCCCTACTCATTAGATTACTACATTTGTCGTGCATTAATAACACCTGGCAACTGCTCTATCAGCGCTATAAGATGTTTGAGTTGGTCTAACCTCAAAATTTCTACTGAAAACTGCATGAGTGCCAGCTTGTTTCTACTCATGGTATTCACTTTAATAGCATTAACCTTTTCATTGACGAATAAATTACTGATATCTCGCAACAAGCCTTGGCGATCATTGGCTTGAACTTCAATATCCACCGTAATATTGGTACTTTGATAGCCGCCCCATTGAGCACCAAGAACACGGTTGCTGCGATGTTCTGGTAGGCGTGCAATGAATGTGCAGGTCTTGCGGTGGATAGTTACGCCATGATCACGAGTGAGGTACCCAACAATTACATCCTGTGGCAACGGTTTGCAACATTTTGCTAGGCTTGTTTGTAGGTTTCCTATGCCCTCAATCATAATTTCACCATCAGATTTTATGCTGGCAGTGCGTTTAAGGATTATAGGCTTGTTCGATTGCTCTTTTTTTGAGGTCGCTTCGCCCTGAATGGCAAGCGCAATTTGATGCTCGCTCACATCTCCTCGTCCAATGGCAGCCAGAAACTCCTCAAGTTTCTGGAATTGCAGTTTTTGTGCTATTTTTTCTAGATTGGTATTTCCGATGCCAGCACGATGCAACTCGCGATCAAGTTTTAAGCGACCCTGAGTTACATTTTCCTCGAAATGTTGGTATCTGAACCAGTGTCTGACTTTGGCGCGAGCGCTAGGACTTTGGAGAAAACCCAACGAAGCACTAAGCCAATCGCGGCTAGGTGAGCCAATTTTTGATGTTAAAATCTCTACGCGCTGACCATTTTTCAGCTTAGTATTCAAAGGTACTATGCTCCCATCCACTTTCGCTCCGCGCGTGCGATGGCCTAAGTCTGTATGCAATGTATAGGCAAAGTCTATAGGGGTAGCGCCTGCAGGAAGATCTATCACTTTACCTTGGGGCGTCAGCACGTATACCTTGTCTTGGAACAGCTCACTTTTGAATTGTTCTAGCAGATCACCACTGTCGGCAACTTCATCTTTCCATGCCAATATTTGACGCAGCCAAGCGACTTTCTCGTCGAATTTGGCATCAGATTTACCACCTTCCTTATAGCGCCAGTGCGCAGCCACACCTAGTTCAGAATGCTGATGCATTTCAAAGGTGCGAATCTGAACCTCTAGTGCCAATCCGCGTGGCCCGATGACAGCAGTGTGCAGTGAACGGTAATTATTGCTCTTAGGGCGCGCGATATAATCGTCGAACTCACCAGGAATAGGTTGCCATAGGTTGTGTATCATCCCAAGTACGGCGTAACAATCTTTAATATCATCAATGAGAATTCTCACCGCACGCACATCATATAGCTCAGTAAAATCAAGCTTTTTGCTTTTCATTTTCTTGATGATGCTATAAATATGTTTGGGTCGACCTGTGACCTCACCCTTGATTTCAGCTTGGTTTAGCTCATTTTTTAGCTGACTGACAACATCAACGATGTACTGTTCACGGTCGACGCGGCGCTCGTCAAGCATCTTTGCGACCTCTTTATAGAGCTGCGGCTCTATGTAGCGTAAAGAAAGATCCTCTAACTCCCATTTAATTTGCCAAACCCCTAGGCGATTGGCAAGTGGCGCAAAAATCCCCAAACTCTCATGTGCTATTCGCTTTTGTTGATTAGCGCTAGCACCAGACAAACAGCGTAAAGTTTGTGTGCGTTCGGCCAGCTTAATTAATACAACACGGATATCTTGCACCATAGCAAGTAGCATTTTGCGTAGACTCTCAACCTGCTGTGCGTAATCGCTACTTTTTATTTCAGAATTATGTAAACCTTCAATCTCACTGAAAGCTTGAATTTGCTCCATACGTGAAATGCCTTCTACCAAGCCAGCAACCTTGTCGCCAAAACTACTTTCTAGTATTGTTTTCCAGTCAAACAAATGTTCTGGTACTGCATGCAAAATCGTTGCAACAATAGTTTCTGCATCCATATTCATCTCAATAAGAATGTTTGCAGAACCAAGTGCATGAAGTAGCAGTGGTGTGTTTGTCAGTTCAGTGTGGTCGCTATAGAGCGGGGCGGCCAAGTTGCACGCTTGGCGAATTAAGTCGACGTCTGCTGGTGAGAATCGCTTTGTTGAGGATTCAATCCACGAGAAAATATCGCGTTCATTTGACTTGAATAAAATGGAGTTTTGACTGTGAGCTGAGACCATGAAATATTATCGCATCAAGATACTAACTTATGTAGCTTAAATATTACTCAGTATTTTAAATGCGCAATGCTTTGAGTATGCGTATTATTTATATGGCAGAATAGGGCAGTATTGCTATTACGCTTAAATTTTTAATCTAATAAAAAATAGAAATTTTTAAATGGTGGGCATTTTATTAGCAGCAGGTTTTTCTCGAAGATTTGGCCCATCTAACAAACTTTTGCAGCCCTTACCAGATGGCTATCTGATAGCACAGGTAGCAGCAAAAAGGCTTATTGAGGCCACTCCAACTTCTGTTGCAGAGGTAAGGTCTGAGAATAAAATACTGGCCGACTTGCTGCAAGACGAAGGCTCAACGTGTGTTTTTGCAGTGATTCTGATACGGAAATGGCGGATAGCCTGTCCGTAGCTATTAGGTTTGCAAGCAGTTTTAGTGAGTCTAATGACGGGTATGTAATTGCTTTAGGCGACATGCCATATATTGATTCTCAAACTATTCTAGCGGTAGCCTCTAGACTAACTGAAGGCGCTTCTATCGTTGTGCCGACCCATCAAGGAAAGGGCGGTCATCCAGTTGCATTTTCTGCTAAATACCGAGCTGAACTTGAAAGTTTACATGGTGACGAGGGCGCGCGATCCATACTTAAACGTTATCCTGAAGATATAACTTTTGCATTAGGCTGTGCAATATTTACCTATTGGATTTTCAGCAGTAACTTTTAACTGTTGCGCGCGCGCACTTGAATAAGCTCAGCAAGTATTGCAATAGCGATTTCAGCGGGCGTACGACTGCCGATGGGCAGACCAACAGGTCCGTGTAATGTCGCAATTTCTGATTCACTGAGGTCAAACATTCGCATACGCTCACGTCGCTTAACTTGATTTTTAATTGATCCCAGCGCTCCAACATAAAATGCGTTTGATTTAAGTGCCTCAAGTAAAGCCATGTCATCTAGCTTAGGGTCATGGGTGACGGCTACAATCGCGGTATGAGCATCGGGATTAATTTCCAAGACTGCATCGTCAGGCATTTCATAAATCCACTCAACGCCTTCAACATGCCACTCAGCACGAATATCTTCACGTGGGTCGCATACAAGCACATCAAAATCTAGCACTTGCGCCATGCTTGCTAATACCGAGCTAAGTTGATTGGCGCCAATGATTAGTAAACGCCATTGTGGGCCATAGTAGCTATGAAACCAATCACTTTCTATTTTTGGCGGGCCTTCAGGTAGCACCTGATTAATCTTGACTTGTCCTGTACTTAGACTAACGGAACGTTTGATTAACTTACGCTTCTCAATATTCTGCAACAGCAATGATAAGTGCGTTGAATCATTTTAAGGCTCCACAAATTTCTGTAAACGACCGCCATAAGGTATGCCAAATCAATGCGCATCATCATTGCTTACGCCGTATTCTAATACCGTCGCTGCCTTAGGTAAGTCATGATGGCGCGCTTTATCAGCAAGGTCTTCTTCAATCTTCTAGTCACAGGGGACTTATTAAAAATACATTATTCACTTCGTATAATGTATATTATGTTAAATTAGATTTGTACATTAATTAATTGTAAGGCAACTTCACTTAACAGCAACCTTCTCAAGACTAATTAGTCGACCCTGAACAACTGAGTTCAAGCAGAATCTATTTGATTGAACTAAGCGATATTTAAATGCTGCATTATTGCATCGATTAGCAGTTGCAGTTGATCAGTAAAATAATATCTGTAAAAAACCGGATGGCTCTCAGAATCATCAGAAGGTTGTGACCCGCACCACACAGCATGGCATGCAATGCATCACCCAAAGTCACTTAAAGCTAGTTGCGCCGTAATCTCAATTATTGCTAATATTATTTAAAAAGTGAAAGCTGAGGCTTTGAATTATCAAGCATAAATTGGACCTCGGCAGCAGAGATTTTTTCTACGGTGAGCTGGCTACCTAGAAGACTTAAGTTACGTACAAAAACAAGATATAGACTGGCTTTCTGATTTCACTACTTCTTGCCATATACTCTATCATGATCTGATGATACTGTTATAAACCTCATAAAATCATCTTGTCGAGTTACAACAACTCTAATTTTTTGAGTAATTCTTATTGTATAAAGTGCATCAATTCCACCTAATGGTTTTAAACTAACTTTTTCCAAATTTAAAGAATTATCTCGTTCTACTTCTGACCAATCCATTTTAGATAACTTTTCAAATGTATCAATTACACGAGCTTGGTCTTTTTTTTCATCTTAACTAAACTAGCTAAAAAATCTGGATAATTTATATCAATCTTTACTTTCTTTGTCGCTGCCATGTTCGAGTTCCTTTAATAAAGCGCTAAAGTCGCTCGTCTCTATTGGTGCATTCTTAAGGGTGTATTGCATTCCCTTTAAGATACTCATCTTCGCACTTGGTGAATGCATCCATAATTCATTTTCAGGAATTACCATAGCAGTTCGAATTTTCCATACGCCTTGTTCTGGCCCTTCAATTATTACTTGGCGCCCTGCAAATTCTTTACCAAGTGAAATTTGGCCATTAGAGCCGACCACTTTCACGCTACTACGTATTTGTTCCATGATTATTTGTCCTTTGATAACTGAAGTTGTTCAGTTTTCCTCGGTGCACTTTATTGCATTTGCCGAGTCAGTTTCCAGTTTTCAGTTTGTCTGTAGTGCGTTGGTAATTTAATAACGCACTAATGCACTAATGCACTAATTATATAAATGTCAAGTTCAGGAGAAGGATGGCGTAAAAAAGCCCACTATTATTAGTGACACAAAAAAGCCAGCAACAAGAGCTGGCTTTGGGTGAAACTTCAGGTATGTTGTATAGTATGTTAAATTAAGTTGTAATGTGTCCGTAATATAAATCTAGTATGGTTTCGTCGTAATCACTTAATGCTAGAGAAGTAAGTTGCAATCAGGTGAATATCACGATCACTTAAATCATGCCTCACTGAAGGTTCTGCTGCATCGAAGTCGCGCACTTTTTGTATCGCCGTTACCAAATCGTTATAAGACCTGCCTGTAAGTGGCGGCGCCTTTGTAAATCCAGTTTTGAGGTCAGGATCATGGCAAGTAGCACAAACACGTGCCTTATCTTCAATAGCAATATTCTTTGGAGTAGTACTAGAAGCATTGTCGTGAGTTGAGCAAGCCAACAAAAAATATAAAGTCACACCAAGCATACAGTACTTCATGATTAATCCTCGGCTATATTGATCTAAACAACTGTGATCTGAATCTTTTAAACTTTATTCTACGAAATACTGGGCGGTGCTTACTATACGTGCCAGCACGTATAGCTCACTAACTATTGTTCGTTGTAGTGTTTGCTTATGGTTTCCTATATAAAATCCAAAGTTAATTTATTCTAGTGAGGGATGTTTGTATATTTTATTGACTAGGTCCGATTGATTATATGACAAAAAAATGGGAGCCTTAGCTCCCATTAATAAAACTTAAATTAAACTAAATTAAGATTGATTATTTTTACGACGACGTGACACAAAACCCATTAAACCAAGACCAGCTAACATCATTGCATATGTTTCAGGCTCTGGTACTGCTGCTAATACAGCATGATTGTCAGTTTCAAAAGCATTTGAACCTGATGAGAAAACTACTCTGTTAAAGTAATCGTCAGAATTCAGAGCAGTAAAGTTCCAAAATTTACCAACCGTTTGATCTCCGTTACCAGTAATACCCGCAGCAATCGCCAAGTCTGCACCAGTGAATAAACCAACTAAGCTTGTATCTTTATAAAATGCTATACCATTGTAACCGTCTGGAGAACCGCCATAGTATCCAAAGTAACTAGATAAACTAGCTAATGTAATTTCTCCAGGGGTTGAAGTCGATGGACCTACAGAGAAATAGCTTGACGTATCATCAGGAGGTGATGCCCAATCTCCTGCTTGTGAACCAGTGACTACTCCACCACCCAAATAACCTGAAAGAGGATAGCCTGCATTAAAATCAGTTGTTACGGCTCCAGCGACAGATGATTTTAAACCTTCACCTGCAACCGAAGTACCGCCAATAGTGACGCTTAAGGCCGCTGATGCCGATGTAGCTGTCAAAAAAACCGCTACAGCTAGCGCTGTACTCAATTTGCTATGTTTAATCATCTCATTCCCCTTTGTAACAAAATTTAATCTACTTACGTTAGGCGTAATATGACATTAAAAAAATACTCTCGCAATAGCCCATTAGGGTGAACGAGCTGCTTAAAATATTAACGTTCGACTTAAGAATTGATTCATTAAATGGAGTGTGTTGTTGCAAATTATTTTTTCTCGATAATTTGACACGATGTAAAAGCCTTCAAAGCAAGAAGAAAACAGGACTACCAATAATTTCTTGATTATGCCCTACCATAATTGTCTTCAAACCGAGTAATATCATCCTCGCCCAAATAGCCGCCTGATTGCACTTCAATCAGATGCAATGGCAACTTACCTGGATTTTCCAAACGGTGCTTCACACCAATCGGAATATAGGTAGATTGATTTTCCGTAAGAATTTCATCTGAATCATCTCGTGTTACTAACGCGGTTCCGCTGACCACCACCCAGTGCTCTGCACGATGATGATGCATCTGAAGTGAAAGCTTACATCCTGGTTTAACCATGATGCGCTTTACTTTGAAGCGATCACCGTTATCAATGCACTCATACCAGCCCCAAGGGCGGAAAACGCGTGAATGTTCCTCATGTTCGCTACGATTATTCAGTTTAAGGTAATCCACTACCTTTTTTACATCCTGTGCATAATCTTTATGTGCCACCAAAATTGCATCAGAGGTCTCTACAATAATGAGGTCGTTTAAGCCAATAGCAGCCACAAAACGACTTTCAGAACGGATCAGGGAACCCTGCACATCTAAGGTGAACACATCACCACGTAAGTAGTTATCACCTTCATCTCTGGCCTGCACGTCCCATAATGCAGTCCATGAGCCCACATCGCTCCACCCTATATCTACAGGTACGACAGCCGCCAAGCTGGTTTTCTCCATCACCGCATAATCTATTGAATCAGATGGAGATGCACTAAAGGCTTTTTCTTCTAGCCGACAGAAATCTAAATCTTGATGGCTGTTTTGAATAGCCAATTCAACTTGCTGGATAATTTGCGGCTTGTATTTTGCTAGCTCAGCCAAGTAGACGCTTGGTTTAAAAAGAAACATACCGCTGTTCCAGAAAAAGTCTCCGCTTTTGATATAGCTTTCAGCCGTTTCTAGATTAGGTTTTTCAACAAAGCGACTCACTTCAAAACACCCTTCAGTATTTGAGATTGTCTTACCTGATTGTATATAGCCATATCCAGTTTCAGGACTGTTAGGCTGAATGCCAAAAGTAACCAATCGTCCAGCTTCCGCAATCACCGAGGCGCGCTTCACAGCCAACTCGAAAGCAGCAACGTCTCGAATCACATGGTCCGCAGGTAAAACTAGCATCAAAACTTCAGGTTCATCAGCAAGTATCATTGCGGCAGCCGCAATAGCAGGAGCAGTGTTACGCCCTGCTGGCTCTAGCATGATCGATTTTGCTGTGATATTTAGTTCTCTTAATTGCTCAGCCACCATAAATCGATGATCGTTACCGCAGACCACAATAGGGGCATCAATTTCGACCCAGCCTGACAGACGATCTAGCGTCTCCTGTAACATAGAGAGATCAGAAACCAAAGGCAATAACTGCTTAGGTAAAGCGGCGCGAGACATAGGCCACAGACGAGTGCCCGATCCGCCAGATAATACGACTGGGATTATTTTCATAGGTTTTGTATATGCAAAAAAGCTAGTGTTAGGATTATGTGGTGCTTACTAATACTAAGCAATAATTTATTGGGATATTTTAATTGTTCTGGCTAAAGTTATGAATCAGGCGCAGACACTCGCTTGCCAGAAAGTTGGCTCGCTTCTGACCTGCTGCTTCAGCATAGCAGCGAAGCTCTGGCGCATTACCAGAAGGTCGGAAATGAATGATTTCAGTGTTGTCTAGAAAAATGCGTAGGCCATCTGTTTGATCAATGTGTGTTGGTTTACCACCTATGCTGGCAAGTAATGTATTAATGGCTTCAGTAGAAGCTGACAAAGTTTTCAAAATTCGTTGACTGTCTTCAAGTGGAAAAGATTGTAATCGGTCGCTCCCAGTATAACGTGGTGGCAATTCGACTAACAATTGTGATAACTTACAGCCCTTTTCTCTTGCCATGACAAGCAATGCCAGAATTGGCAAAACTGCATCTCGAGTCATCAATGGATATAGCGTTCTTCCAACTTTCTCTATAGCAGAACCTAGCAAAAACCCACCATTCGCTTCAAAACCAACGACATTCACTAAGCCAGAAGCAAGCATTTCTTCCATGCCTGCAATCACATAGGGGGATCCGATACGTGTACGTGTTATATGTGGAAACGCACCGCACAATTCAATTGCTGTATTACAACTCACAGGAGTGGCTAAAGCCTGCGCACCCAAGTACTTAGCACAAAGTGTGCCTGCAATATCACCGCGAAGCCAATGCCCCCCTTCATCACCAATAAGTGGCCTGTCTGCATCACCATCAGTTGAAAGAATAGCATCAAAGTCAAACTCATCAGCCCAGCGTCTTGCTTGGTCAATGTCCACTTGACTCACGGCCTCTGTATCAATAGGCACAAATACATCGGTACGCCCTAAGGAAATCACTTCAGCACCTAACGTTTCAAGAATTTTACTTAGCAATTCACGTGCTACGCTAGAATGTTCGTAAAAACCAAGTTTCATACCTGATAGACATTGCGGTGGAAAGAAGTTTAGGTAGCGATCCATATAGAGTTGACTGGCAGTTAGATTCGGTTCCAGCAGAACGGATCTTGGCACATCATGGGGTATGTTGACTATACTTTTGCTGATAGCGATTTCATCAGCTTTGGTGATTTCACCATTGACACTGTAAAATTTGATGCCATTACGGTCGAATGGAATATGACTTCCTGTCACCATAACGCCAGGTATACCCTCTGTTTGGCAGAAATAGGCTAATGCAGGCGTTGGAAGTGCACCACAAAACACCACATGCACGCCTAAATGGTGAGCGGCAGCAGCACAGGCAGCCGCAATATCTGGACTGCTTGGTCTAAGATCTATCGCTATCGCAACGCGACTACTAGGTCTAGCGGCGATTACTTGCAAGAAAGCCAAAACATACGCAAAACAAAGCTCATGCGTCATTTCAGAAACTAGTCCTCGCACTCCGCTGGTACCAAATCGAACGCCGCTACTATCCATCAGATTTTGTATAGTGACGGTTTGTTGTTTTATATTCATATTGATAAATTACTTTTAAAAAATAAAGATTTCAGTGAACAACAGAGGAATAAGTTGCAACGCTTATCATTACAACAAAACTCCATATCAAAACTTTAGCCTACAAATCAGCCAACGCTTTTATAGTACGATAATACCCAATTTAATTGATCTTTTGTTTCAAAAATTTAATACTGAGAAAGTAGAGAAAATTAATTACCTATTTTAAATTTGATAATAAGTATAATTAGCGTTACGAATTTATCAATGCCAAAGGCCTCTCTCTATGATAACAAAAGTCAGTAAACTTCTTGTTAACAGCTTGTTAGTCGTTTCGTTAGCACAAGGAATTTCATTGGTTAATGCTCAAGATAGTAAAGGCTCTGTCATGATAAACGGACTTGGGCAGAGAGTGTGCTCAAAGATGGTATCAGATGTTAATGAATATCCAGTATCTACAGATGTATATTCTGCATATATTGACGGTTTCGCTTCTGCCCTTAATATTGCCATTCAGGGAAAGGCCAATTATCTTGAAGGGACAGATAAAACATCTCGATATATGTTTGTGTTAGATCATTGTCAGAATAATCCACTTGATACTATTTTTCAGGCGATAAACCAACTTTACGTCAAAGAGGCTGGCCGACCGATTAATGAACTCTCTGCCCCACCCACTCCCCCTCTATGTAAACCAGCAGTAGCCATTGCTAAGCCATTAGTAAAAGAGGCTAAGCTAGTAGTTAAACTGAAAAAGCCAGCCGCTAAAGTTAAGAAGTCCAGTGTTATGAGTAAAAAATCAGTAGTCAGTACTAAGAAGAGAAAAAATAAAAAGTAGTTTGGCTTATAGGTATTTCAGCTTGGAAAGCCTGCTCTACGAGCGCTTTGGTGAGCTACTTTAGCAGCCCATTATCACCAATCAGGTCTTCTAGTTTCTTGTAATTAGCGAATAGGCTGTCAATTAAATCGTTGGGTAAAGCTTTTTGTGTGGTCATGTTTAATCCATTCCGGAAATATGCCGTTTCCAGCAAAATGACTATTTACACTAAATCTCTTACACCCCCTGATCCAGCCCAGTTGGGGGAATCTAATTGTAAGTATTGCCACACCTTGCTGCTGAAAAATGTTAGACGATTATTTTCATACCACAGCCTTTTGCAGTACCTTTGTCAAACGTAAATGTATGCCCACTTTAGCCAAGGCGTTTAATAAATAGCTAGCAGTCTATTTTTGTTAGATAATTTTTTGACACACTAATTGTATGTATGGTTCCTCAAATTGAGACGATAGCTTAATTGAGTATCTGTTATTACTGATACACCAGTTTCTCACATGGAGTATAACAATCTTTAAGTCGTGCGACCTCGATATTTTCAACGATATCCCAAAGCCGCCATGAGTAATTGTAGTCTAGAGATGGCGAGCTAGACTTAAGATTGGATTCAGCAACCAAAATTACGGCAAGGCCGTTTTCAGGCTGCATACTATGCAGGTCGGCAATCCAGCGCTGGCAAACATCCCCCCCCTGGAAGTTCTCACCAGTGAGTCGAACTTTTGTTTGCCACCCCCCTAAAGTAAGCGAGTCCCAGAATAGTGTATAAAATTCATCATATCCGTCTTCATCAGATTCATGTAATAAACGAAGCCTGTCACTCCCTGAAGGACCAAAGATTTCTTTGAGAGAAATAAATTCACGGTTCATACCTAGCGCACCCTGCGACTCTTTGTTGCAACGCTAACTTGCCTAAGTTGAATTATTGCCGCAGCTGCGATTAACAACAATACCTGAGCCACCGTCAGTAAAGTTGAGCGCTCTACTATCATTCCTGAGATTAAACCAATCGAAAAACAAATAGTAGGCTTTTGCTTGTAAACCATATCGGGCAAATACACTTTCTGACTCCTATTATTTTAAGTCCGCATGACATTATGCGATTGTTATAAGTCAGTCTTCATACTTTTCCAGAAGACATGGCTCATCTTAAAGTGAAGGAGATTCTGCGTAAATGGCCCATTTGCACTAACAGTGCTTAGTACAAACGGGTTTAATTTGAAAGTTATTGCGTGATAGCTCCAATTTACAGGACGCTAACTGATGTATAAAAGTATCCATGAAAGCATGGAAAGATAAATTACCGTGGTAAATCTTGAGATTAAAAATTAACTGTTAACTCTTACGCCTAGTGGTTACCCCAATCAAAGCCAAGCCTGCAAACAACATAGCGTAAGTTTCCGGCTCCGGAACTGCTGATACATCCGGTAAGTTTGGGGACACTCCGCCAATATTCAATCCCAATCGATAATTACCAAGACCTTGAGCTGCTTCGCCAACAACTCGGTCTGAGTAGTAACCTAGTTCTTGACCTAGAGCCTTATAATTCACTTGATATTCGCCTGGCCCAAGCTCATAAGAAAAACTTGGCTCTTGACCACCCAATCCACTATAGTAGTCACCTATACCTGTAATATAATTAATATCATGTACATTTTCAACATTCAATGCTCGATTTAAGAGGTCAATCTGACGGAACTCGGTTGAGCTTTTAGTAAAATTGAAGTTGTCTGCATAGAACGTTACAGTCTGAGTGTTAGACAAATTAAAAGTTAGAGAGTAGGAAGCGATATTCTTCTCACTGACATAATCACTGTTATCCAAACTAACTGATTGATTGAACGAGAATCCTGAATCTATGTTCCCAAGATTGATCCATGCTGCGTTCGCGGTTTCACTATAAATACCAATTATTAAAGGCATTGCCAATGATAATAATTTGATCGTTTTCTTCATTTAAATACCTTCTTTCTTTCTAAATTGATTAGAAGTATATGGAGATCTATACATCACTTCGATACAGATACTCGACCTAGTATAGAAACTTACAATACCATTGATTTTAATAGCTTAAATACTTATTTCAAACAGGCAATAGCCTAATCGGGCCATAACACCCGTAGAAACAGGACGGAGGATTGTGTTAGGATTTGACCTCATTAGTAATGGCCCTAAGTTAATATATAGTTATTGCATTGTAACACAAGCGATTATTATGCCAACTTAAATTAAATCAATATAATCAATTAGTTAAAAAACTATCCTAATTAAAAGCATTGACTATTTGTCGCTGCAGCCCGACAAATAAAGTGTGTTTTTTGTAACCTATTGATATTATTGATATTTTAATGTCGCCACTTGACGACAGATATATTAATCACAAGGCACATTTTCGTTGAAATTTTTAAAACATTGAATTAGATATAATAACCATCAAATATTGATGGCAATAAAAAAGGGAGCACGAGCTCCCTTTTTTAAAGATTCATAACTTCAGATTAGACTTGCTCACCCTTACGGCGACGAATCATGAAACCCATAATACCAAGGCCAACCAGCATCATGCCATAGGTTTCTGGTTCTGGCACGGCAGCTACATTTACCTGAATGCTACCTGTATTATCGCCATTATTGGAATCGAAATAATATAATCTCAAAACGCTGTCTGCCGCCACACCCGCGTAATTAGTGCCTATTGCAAAATAATTACCGACTGTATTACCCCATTCGCCCACCAATGTGCCATAGGGAGCGGATAAACCACCTTGACTCCAACTACCAAAATTACCAGATATATTTACACCACTAGCAACACCAGGATTATCTCCATTAGTATCATCTAAACCAGTAGCCGCTAATGGACCTGTAAGTCCATCAGCGTTTGACCAACGCGGCAATGAGCCAGCATTCCATAAATCAAGTGTGTTAACAGACACTGTAAATGCGTCTCCAACAGTAAATGGTGCCACTGCAAGGCCCACGCCACCACTTGTGGAGTTCTCGAGGGCTTTAACTTGGTAGATGTTTGCCATCGACTGAAGCGGAACTGACAGTGCAAGCACTGTTACCAAACCAACAATTTTCTTTATCATTTTAAACTCCTTCACATACAGGCTTATCTAGCAAAAAACCAACTATTACATATAATATCACTGTATATAATAAGTTGCCTAAATGCAATACTAAAAAATGAAATTCCAGTAAAAAAATTGAGCCATTTAATTAATCACTACCGAAAAGATCTCGAGTAAAAACCTTAGCTTCAACATCTGCTAATTCCTTGGCCATACGGTTAGAAACGATGATATCCGCTTTCTGCTTAAACTCATTCAAATCCTTAATGACCTTGGATTTAAAGAACTCTGGCTCATCAAAAGCAGGTTCATAGACAATCACCTCAATGCCCTTAGCTTTAATCCGCTTCATAATACCTTGAATGCTTGACGAACGAAAATTGTCGGACCCACTTTTCATGACTAATCTGTAAATACCAACCACATTCGGTTTAAGATTGATAATACTCTCAGCAATGAAGTCCTTGCGTGTGCTATTAGATTGAACTACAGCATTAATTAGATTCTGCGGAACATTGTCATAGTTTGCCAAAAGTTGCTTGGTGTCCTTTGGCAGACAGTAACCTCCGTAGCCGAAGGAAGGATTATTATAATGATTGCCAATGCGTGGATCTAGTCCAACGCCTTCAATAATTTGCTTAGTATCTAGTCCACGCGTAACAGCATAGGTATCTAGCTCATTAAAATAAGCAACACGCATGGCTAAATAAGTATTTGCAAAAAGTTTAATGGCTTCTGCTTCTGAGCTATCAGTCAGTAATACAGGAATATTTGTTTTAATCGCGCCTTCTTTCAGCAGATTAGCAAATACTTGCGCTCGCTCGGAGTTTTCACCAACAATGATTCTAGATGGGTGAAGGTTGTCGTAAAGCGCCTTACCTTCTCGAAGAAACTCTGGTGAGAAAATTATATTATTGCAATTAAATTTCTCACGAATATTAGCGGTATAGCCAACTGGAATAGTAGATTTAATAATAATTACGGCATGCGGAGCCAGTGTAATTATATCTTCGATAACAGATTCTATAGATGAGGTATTAAAGTAATTTGTTTCTGAATCATAATCTGTTGGAGTCGCTACAATCACAAAATCAGCACATTCATAAGCGTCTTTTTTATCTAGCGTGGCTCGAAAGTGCAATGATTTATTTTTAAGGTAATCTTCAACCTCAGAATCTTCAATTGGCGAGATTTTACGATTCAGCATAGCCACTTTTTCTGGCACGATATCTAAAGCAACAACCTCATTTTTCTGCGCCAGAAGAACAGCCAAAGAAAGGCCAACATATCCAGTGCCAACAACTGCTATTTTTATTCTTTTATTCATCCGAAGTCTCAAAAATAATTCTTAGTGTACTGATGCAGCTAATCAGACGCTAGCGCACCCTGAATAGACAACCACTTTAACTCAGCATGCTGCTCGTCAGCTTTTGGTAAGGAAAAATCACTCGGCACCACAATCTTGTAAGCTAACACCACACAGTGCGTTGAAACACCAATATTTCTGGCAAAGCAATCTTCATAAATATACTCATAGGTTCCAAGAAAGATAGCCATTAACTAACCACTTAAAACGAAAGCATCTAGGTGAAGCTGTTTCTTAGTAATGCGGGAAAGTGCAATTCGCATTAGCTCACTCTTAACAATTCGTCCGCACAGGACAAACCAGAATCGCGGGTAGGTTGATTGTTACGCAAACCAAGTAACACTTTATGATTAATGCACTCCACAATCAGGTAAATACAAATGAGTGGCGTAGAGCTTACAACCTTTGCAAAAGTCTGATTATCGAGCATCTTTAAGTTGGATATTTTATAACAAGAATGATGATTAGGTACTATGTACCTAATGGTGTTGAGATAGCATAACCTTACTTTCTCACCAAAATAGATTTTTATTTTTTAGTCGTTAAATTTCTTGATACCTAGCAACTGGGCAGCAATTGCAAAGATGAAAATGGTATTGGTCACTAAGTACCGTTTCCATAATCGTTTAGGATCAGAAGCCAAACGGTGCAACCACTCAAGGCCCCTATCCTGCATCCACACTGGAGCACGTTTGGTGGTACCTGCATGGTAATTAAAGGCGGCTCCAACGCCTATCATCACAGCATTAACTTTGCCACGGTGTTTAAACATCCAATCCTCTTGGCGTGGGCAGCCTAAACCAATAAATACAACATTAGCACCAGATGCATTAAGACGCTCAACTACATCATCATCTTCTGCCGCTGTAAGTTCACGAAAAGGCGGTGAATACATGCCAACAATCTGCAGTTCTGGAAAAGCTGCCCTTAGTTTATTCTCCAAAAGCTCAAGTACCTGATTAGTACTACCATAAAAGAAAATCTTTTGACCAACTCTTTCAGCCTTCTCACAATACTTCCACATCAAGTCAGGCCCATTGATACGCTGCTGCTCAGGAAACCCTAATTTGCGTAAGGTCCAAGTAACTGGCATGCCGTCAGAAGTCGCCATATCGGCAGCATTCAAATCATGACGGTGTTTATCATCCAATAGGGCCGTTACCACAGAATGAACATTGCAAAGAGTTACATACCTCGATTCGCGCTTGTGCGCCCAACCGCAAATGTTATTGATAGCATCTTCCCAAGAAAGACCACTTATATGGCTACCAAGAACACTGGCGCCTTTTTCAAAACTAACTGACATTTGAATTCTTTTTAAAAAGCTTAACAAATAATACCTCAATACTTTAGGCTATAACAAAAAATTAACCATTAATAATCATGTGATTTGCCAGTAAATTTACTAAATTGCATAGTAACCCTTATTGCTTCACTATTTTATGCAAAGGTTACAATGACATTGTAGATTAGTGCAAGTCTGTGCGCTGCCACACACAATATGGAGGAATCTTAGGATGCTATACATGAGCACTTGAAACTTGATTGCTTTGATTGGAACAATCATTACTATGATGGCATAACAATGACTGTTCTAATTTCCTAGATCATTTAATAACTTAAGTTTTGATTCTTCAATGGCATCACGATAAATCGCGATTAGCTGATTGTAATTTTGATTGGCCGTGTATTCTGCCTCATATTTTATGCGTGCATTCTGGCCCATTTCGCGCATTTGTTCTGGGTTCTTCTGAGCCCACTTCATCTTGGCAGCCAAATCATTGGCATTGCCAGACTCAAACAATAAACCAGTAACACCATCTTCAACCAGCTCAGCCAATGCACCAATGCGACTGGCAATTACAGGTAAACCACAAGCAAAAGCCTCCACCAATGTTCGTGGAAAGTTTTCATACCAAATACTCGGTAATACTAATGCCATAGATTGGCCCATCTCAATTCGCACAGCATCACCAGACAAAGCTCCAAGTACCTGCAAACCTGCAATATTATCTAATTGACCAGCCTCAGGTCCTGACCCTGCCACTCTAACATCAGCATAATTCAACTGCTGAATTGCTGCTACTAGAACATCAACACCCTTTTCAGCTGACAAGCGGCCAACAAATAAAAAACCTTGGCGCGGAATATCTGCAGGCGCCGGAAAATCAACAAAGTTAGGTTTAATAACAATACGTTCAGCTGGCAAACCACCTTCAATGAATTTTTGTCTACAAAATTCATTGAGTGCAATGTATCGCGTCACCTTGTTACGCCATGTGCCGATTGCTCGATGAGTCGATAACATCCCTGCTAACGCCGCACTTTGCATTTTGGATCCTCGGTAGCATCCATGCACAGCACCACGCCAAGGGACGTGACCAAGACAATCCTCACATAGCCTACCATCGCGTAAGAACATCGCTTGCGGACAAAGCAACCTAAAATTATGTAATGTTTGAATAATTGGAATACTAGCTTTACTTGCCACCCAATACAGAGAAGCCGAAATAAGCGGAAAAGTATTGTGAACGTGAATGATATCTGGTTGAAAATTAGCGATTAAATCAGCAATATCAGTGTTCGTTCGGCTAGACCAAAATATCTGGCCAATCACTTGTAAATGCGACATAGCATTAATTTCATCATTATTCCGACTATACAATTCCACTGCATGGCCACGACTCAGCAATAGTTCAATTTCAGCATCCACCACTGAATCTTCACCACCTTGCTGTTGATAAACATTATGAACAATTAAGACGCGCACCGTTAACCCAATGCTTTTAAAATGCCAGCGCGGAAATTTTCTGCCATATTTTCTATAGTATAGTGACTAGAGGCCTCTAAACACCCTTTATGTAAATGTGAAGCCAAAGAGCTGTCTGTTAGAATATGCACTACGTTTTGAACATAATCTTCTAACGTATTTTTTGTCATTAATCCATTATCTCCTTGACGTAAATAATCAATCTCTGGCGAATGAAAACCGCAGTCTGTGGTCACAATCGGAATTCCTGCCGCAAATGCATCCAATATACCTAAGCCAACTAAACCTGGGTTTAAAAGCACGCTTGCCATCTTAAGATAATTCGCTTTATCACCATCTATTTGCCGCCCTACATATCTTAACCAAGTGTATTCAGCTTCTGCTTCAATAATGAATGATCTCTGTGGCCCGTCGCCAATAATCACTAACTTAAAATCTGGGACCTCTTGCACAATGAGGCGACAAGCATTTAAAAGAAAGTCTAAGCGCTTATCTTTGTAAAGTGAGCCTATATAAAGGCCAACTGGGCCATCACCAAGATTTAATCTAGCCTTAATCGCGCTAATCTGCTCATGAGTAGCAGACTCACACAATTGTTTTAATGATGATGTATCTACGCTATTCTCAAGATTAGTGATTTTATTTTCAGCAAAACCCAAACGAGCAACCTGCTTCAAACTAACCTCAGTATAAACAAACCACCAATCCACTCTATTTGTAGTGATATATTTAGCGGCCTCTTTTATTTTAGCCCACCAATTATCGGCACTTTGCATATTTTTTCCATGCCCCCAAAAAGCAAGTTTATATCGATGCGAAGTAAATAATGGCCATAAGTTAGAAATCAGCTTATTTTCTTGCGTGATTATAACTAAATCCACACCTTTAATTTTTGCATTAAAAGGCTGAAAACAAATTCTATTGCCCCATAAATAATGCGTTTCTAACTTTTCCGCCCAAACAATCTCGCCACTATCACACTTGCTTTGCTCAGCTTTAGTCGCATCTCCATATAACAAGCGTAACTCAATACCATCTTTGGCTAAAATTTTTCGCAGCTCTCTAAAGAGCGGTACTCGATAGTCAGTTAATCGTCGCTGAACAATCACCACAGATTTCTTTTTTATACCTGTGTGGCTTGTTAATATGGGTGTAATGCCTTTAGATTTTTTTGATGTAGTAAAATTTAGTGCTTCAATTACGCCACGAGCTGCATTTTCATATGTAAATTTTTTCACAATTTCTATGCTACGTTTTGAAAACTCATTAAGCACTACAGTATTAGTAAGCAAATGTGTCGCATGGTTAACCCATACGGGTAATTCAAGTGGCAACACATAACCATTATCAGTATGCATCACCAACTCACCTACTACACCAGCATGCGGACTAACTATTACCACCTGCCCAGCTGCACAAGCTTCATTAGCAACCACGCCCCACGGATCCCAAGAGGTTGGAAACAAGAAAATTTTAGCCATGCAATAAAGCTCTGGCAGTAAATCTGGCTGAACAAAACCTTTAAAAGTCACACTAACCTCAGCCGAGCAACGTTCTGCATAGGCTTTCATTTGACTTTCCATAGCGCCAGAGCCAAGCACAAGCAAAGTCACCTTGCGCCCGAGCATCACCGCACATCCCTTAGCAACATCTATAGCAAATAAAGGATTTTTTTCTGCCGAAAATCGCCCACAGAACATAAAATCATAAGGCCGACTAGTGATTTCAGCAGGGTGAAATGCAGCATTATTAGCACATAAATGTGACTGAAAGAAACGCTCTGTTGATATGCCATAACCAGAATATAAGCGCATAGAGCCGATACTTGCGCCAATAAAAGCCCTAGAGAATTTGTAAACAATGCGACGCACTAACCGATGCAAGTATGAAAGATTTTTTTCCGACTCTATTGTGCCATCAGTCATCGGAATGTGTATTTTTCGATGCAATAATGCCCATGCAAACGCATATAAATGAGTAGGATTAAACCCTGTTGTAATCACCACATCTGGATTTAACTGATTTAAAGCAGCCCAAACATCGGGGTTGTTGTGAATATAGTTACCATTTTTACTTGTTACTTTTTCATTAAGAAAGCGATAACTGAAATTTTGCAGCTCTAAATTCCAATCACGATTAGTCTCTTTTTTTGCACAAAATATAACTGAAAAATTATCAAAGCCAAGTTGGCTTGATATTTTCTGATAGATTGGTATCCGATATGGTGCGGGAATATTAGTAACTATGACTAAAAGTGACATAAAAAGTCTGTTGTTGAATGGTTAGTGGATAATGTAATTACTCTCAGCATTATAATGCTAGCATTGCATTAATATGGTTAAATTGCCTAACATTACAGTAAGCAAATAAGATTGAATCAGCAGAAAAATATAAATGGCTTGCAGATGTTACGTGCAATAGCTGCAATTTTGGTAGTTATTTGGCACTCTCCACTCGCAATAAAAAACACAGGGCATAACTACTGGGTTGGCGGTAATGCACAGTTCCGAGCATCTCAGTATCCTGCACTTTTAAATCACCTAGACTTTGGCGTTGATATATTCTTTTGTATTAGTGGATTTATAATGTGTTTATTAGTTGTTAAATCACCTAAAACATCCGCTTCAGGCTTAAGATTCTTACTAGACCGTGCCACACGAATTTTCCCTCCTTACTGGTTCTTTACAGCCCTTGTCGTTGTGGCATATCTATTTTCTCATGGCGTTTTCAATGTGGGTTATCTTTCAGGAAATTTACAAACTGACGGTTTAAAACTATTAACCTCTATTTTCATGATTCCACAACTAGACCCACCTATACTAGCTGTTGGTTGGACACTTATTCATGAAACCCTGTTTTACCTCTTATGCAGCCTAATAATTAGCTTTGGTTTAAATCGACAATTACCGAAAATTCTACTTCTAGTATCTAGTTTAGCCATATTATTAGCTTTATTTAACATTAAATTATTATATGGCTATTTATTTAGCCCATATTATTTGGAGTTTTTTATTGGTGCATTAGTTTATAAATATATAGATAAAACCTATTCTCACCCAGAACTCATTTTGCTGATAGCAATTGTAAGCTTTGTAACATCTAGCTATATTTTAGACAGTCAACACTTACAAAATGTATCGTTTATTACAAGGCAATTTTGTGGGGCTATTACGGGTGCCCTTTTGATTATTGGCTTAATTGGTACAGATAACAAATATTTAGTATCAAAGATGCTAATAGGCAAACTACTGATGAGAATAGGTGATGCATCTTATTCATTGTATCTAATGCATTGGTTTGTTTTATCTGCTATGGGAAAAGTTATTAGTGTATTTGTAAAAGCACCTATAGCTATAGTTGTAACTTGGCATTTAATTAGTATATTTACAGCCATACTTTTGGCCGTTATATTTACAGAAAAAATTGAACTGCCTTTTTACAAAATGCTAAAGAACAAAATTACCAACTATTTAAAAGCTTAAGGTATTCTTGACCTGCTCCCCACTTTCCCTACTAATGTAAAATGAAATAAAGTTCACTTTTGGGAGTGGGACATGAAGTAGAGCAGATATAGACAGCATCAAATCACCAGTTTTTTAAAAGAAGTAGAAGCTGGATTTCCAATTGCAGACTTATGCCAACATGCTTAGTATCTTTCCAGCCAAGGCTTGCCTCAATATGTGAAAGTTCTACTTGTAATTAAATTTGTAAATTGTTAATCGCTTAATTAAGCGAGGAACATAGTATCTATACTTTTGCGCAAAATTTGGAATACAAGACAAAACTGTAAAAAAATAATGGTAATTATGCCATTTAGTACAATCAAAAAAACCAAACTGATTTATGACAACAACAGTATCTGAGTTTAACGAGGCATAATGCTGAGCCAATTTTCTTTTTTGCAAGTGAATATATGGATACGAATCAGTAGTATTGTTTTTTTCTAACAAACTGCGTCTCATCAGAATTCCGTCTCTCCAAACAAAATATTGTCCAAAAAAATTAGGGTGTGCTGTCATTTTCAAAAACATTGACTTATAGGAAATATCAGCCATTATCGGTTCTCTATAAACCGATAAATTTAGTATATAAAACAACCTGTCAATACCCCAAAACTCATCAAAAGCATATATGCCATCCGATGACAAAACATTTTCATGGCTCATATACTTGCCATCATGCGGATAGGCTCGATGAATGTCTAAGCCATTCTGATTCTTCACAACATCTTCATTTGAGAAATCACGTCTATAGACCTGATTTATAGTGGCAGTATTTTTATATAAAGTTAAATGCCCTTGACGCAAAATTTTGTCATAGCTGGACTGATTCACCAACTCTAAAACTTGAGTTAAATCTCCAAATATCATGTCAAAATCACAGTGCCCCCACCAATCATATTCTTTTAAATAATCTTTAAAAACATCTCCAATTGACGGTTGAAAATCGGTTAATTTATAAGGGAAATTTAGCGCAATGTTAAAGTCAAAATGCGACTGAAATAACTTAATTATTTCACTAAAAGTAGAACTAACAAAAGTTACATTAGTTGGCACATCAAACGTCACATCGAAGTCGACAAAAAACAAAAAATCAATTTTTTTGTTTTTTGAGCAAGACAACAAGAACAAATCAAAGTAATCAGGAACTCTACCAAAATAGAGGTTAACAATACATATTTTCATTTATTTTAAGGAATTTTCTCTTCATACCCATCTGTAGTTTTAAAAAACATCTCTCCAGTTTCTTTATTAAACCAAGCATCTGGGCTAATTGTTTTACCAGCAATACGCTTATTAACTTTATCGTAAGCTATTGCTATTTCTGGTGTAGTTTCAAAATCACCTAAAAAGCCTGACGCCCAAGGATAAAAACCCTTTACACCATATCCAGCATATATCGCAGCTTGTTTAAATATTTCATCTTGCTGTTGCTGTAATGTTAGTGAGTTAAAGTATTTATAAGCAGCACTCTCAAAAGTACCGTAATGTTCAAAACCACCTTCATTCATATAAATTGGTAAGTAAGGTTTATTAATGGCAGGCTCATTTAAAACGGCATGAACATAATCAACAATCACATGAATGGTCCTATGGTTTTTAGGCTCTAATTTATTGTTAGCACCTAAATCGTAAACGTGAAAAGGTAAAAAATCTATCCAATTAGATAACTTACCACCCGCACCATCACTTGCGGTTAAAAGTTGATACGCACTTGATCTGTTTTTTGCATATCTGTTAATTGGCTGATCTGGTGTTAGCCCTGTTAAGGCTGGCGAACCAATTAATACTGTTGGTTTAACCGCTTTTGCTGCTTGGTAAATTCTTTTTTGCATTTCACCAAGCTGAGTAAGTGAGCCCATCCACCAAGAGCCACCGCCTTGATTTTGCTTTAAGGTACCGTCCCATAAATAAGAAGAGTTAGCCTCATTTTGGCCTTCAATCCAAGCAATATTGTCACCAAAATTGGTCATTAACCAAGTTGTAAACTTAGTTAACTCATTCATATCTTTTGGCGGGTTATTGTAACCATAACCACCGCCATTACCCCAAATTAAAACTTCTGCATTTGGATCAGCTATTGCTGGTGTATTAGCGAGCTTAGTAGTAAAGCTAATCGAAGTAGTGGTAGAAGCAGTAACAACATACTCACCGTTTAACGCCAAAATACTAGAGCCCCTCACCTTTACGCCAGTGCCAACAGGTATCAAACCGATAGGGGCGGCTTGATGTGTAATGGTTGCAACTCCATTCAAAACAGCACTAGATACAACTGTAACGTTTGAAGCCGCTAACCATTCAGGTGTACCTGTCATGGTAAACATCAGCTTTTTGCCCGCATGACGGTTAACCCAATCTTGCATTAAATCGGCATTGTATAAATTTGGCCCTTGATGCAAACCTTTCCAGTCAATATTTGAACCATGAGACCTTACGGCACCAAAACCGAATGTTGGTACATAAGGCTGATATTGCATGGTTAAAACACCTAGTTTATTTGGCATATCGGCCAATGTTGCCGCACCTGGCGTTGTATTGGTTCCTATTGTGCCACCATTGACTTTAGAGGTAAAGTCAGCGCCATTAACACCAGCGCCTAACAGTTTTAGTGCAACACCTTTTCGGTAGTTATAAAACCCATGCCCTCTAGGTGTGGTTACGGTAGCTATTCCATTAGTGTTATCAACAGATACATTTTGTACTTGGTAATAATCTGACACAGCATTAAAAGTTTTAGCTTTAGATGTTTTCCAACGGTTTAAATGCATGCCTAAAAATGTATTTGGTACACTTAAGCCATTAGGGTTGCTTTTAATATCTACAAGAGGACGTTGCTGTGGTTTAGTTAACTCTGCAACTGTTAGATTAATTGCTTTTTCAGCTTCAACGGTTTTTATGTTCAGTAACAATAATGTTAAAGACAAGGTGAAAATAAAAATAGGTGATTTGTAAAACGTACTCATTAATCACCTCGTACTTTTATCCATTAAATACTCTTAAATTACGCTTTTAGCGCTTCCAAAGTAAAACTTTCCAGCTTTAAAAAGCCCGCTGGCATTTTTTCTTCTTTTTCTAAATTTCGAAAAGCTGAACTGTCACTCATGTTTAAGTCACAACTTTTAATATTGGTAAATCCCGCTATTTCCATTGCTTTACGCAGCGTTTTTGCATCATAAATAAACTGGTGCCCCCAAGCTCGCACGTAATTATTAATTACGAAAGCATCATCATAGTAAGGTGCATTTGAAATAAACTGATCAGTATTCCATTTGATATATTCGAGTTGTAATTCACTTTTTTTATCAGTGTATAAACTTATAAAGCTTTGTAAATTTGGCGTAGAAATTCTTATTTTGCCACCTTTCTTTAACACGCGGAAACATTCTTTTAGCATAAATGTTCCGCCAGCATATGGGATATGTTCAATCATATGCTCACTAAAAACATAGCTAAATGTGTCACTTTCAAATGGGAAAGTTTCTGTAGCGTTTAAGTGAATAATATTACTCTTCAATGGGTATAGATCACAATTTAACCAATCTATAGGCTGATTTTGACCACAACCTATATGTAATTTTTTTTCTTTATTTTGTATAAAGTAATTTTCTACAATAGTTTTATCAACCTTGCCAAAACCTCTCTTCATATACCAAATAAAGTGCTGTATGGCGTGAAATAAATCTTTCACAGTATTGGTAAACCCTTGCATATAAAGCACCTCTTAGAAAAGTAAATATTTTGTTTGTGGTGCTTGTTACCAATATGCACCGCCTTCGACTACGGTAAAGTTTTTAGGTTTTTCATTATCAGATGGGTAAACCCAGTGCTCATTAAACATAGCTTTAATTTTGTCATGGCCTGTTTCCCACCGCTTACCTTTAATACCAAATAATAGCTGAGTTTGCCCACCTAAATGCACGGCTTTTTTACCAATCCGTTTTACATGCGCAGCCAGTGGCATGCCATAAGCGCCGCAACCTATAATGGCGATATCAAAATCTATCATATTTATTTGCTGTTTCATACTTTCAAGTGCGTCAAACCAAGTTGCAAACTGCGTTTTGCTACCCGCAATTGACTGAACAGCTTTAATGGTAAAAAGATCAAACTCTGGTAAAACTAAAGGGTTATCAAACAACAAACTTCTCTTTTTATATTGCTCTTGTATCGTTTCAGTAAAAGGATGAATAACTAATACCTTTTTACCCTTTAATACCCTGCTCCAAGGGAGTTGATGCATATAGGGCTCTAAATCACGAAATCTAATCTTAGTCGCCAACGCTAATTCTTTTTTCAATGCTTTTTCTTGAACACACCAACTTGCCAAGATATCAATGTATTTAATATCACTCATTGTTAACTCTACAAACTTTTGTACTAAACGAGGGTCTGCTGGAAAAAATCCTGATAATTTGCAAATACCGTCTACCACACTATCATCAATACCTATATTGGCAACATATAAGTCACCTGATGCCAAGCGAACGGTATTTTTTAATGTGAAGGGTGTAGTAGCCGAAACTATTGTGCTTAATTCCGTAGTACCAAACCTCGTTATCATGGTAGGTTTATCTTTTATTAACTCTTCAAAAATAATATCTGATGCCTTTTTTGAGTAAAGTACATTGGGATGTTTTTTCTCATCCCAAGAGTCTAAATCTAATGCTGTACACTCCTCATAAAAGGACTTATCAGTATCCTTTAATTTGCTTAAAAATTTCCTTGTGAGCCTAAGGCCTCTAATAAGAGTTTTAGTTGGATTCCCATAGATCATTTTCATATATTAATATTGCTTGTCTTATTTTTAACGAAACGTTGTAAACGATAAGTTATCATTATTGATAATCAGCATACACTGGCAGTAATGGTTTTACGGTATTTACCCATAAATATGGCTTAGCCAAACTTTCGAAATAGCTTTGTAGTGGAATTTGGTTTGCCAATAAGTCTTCAATAGCTAACGTTAAAGCTGGCACAGATTCTACTGGTACTACGCGGCCAAAGTCTTTTTGTATGTAATTTTTTAGCACGCCTACATCAGTTACTACCGTTCGCAATCCTGTTGCTAATGACATAAAAATTACGCCACTTTGATAAATCTGTCGATACGGCATGACCAAAACATCAGCTGCATGAAAAGTTGAAACTACATTCTCATCAGGCAAAAAGCCATCGTACCAAATAATTCTTTCTTTAAATTTACTAATATTGACCATATCTTGAAGCTCTTGCTTTAAAGATTTTTTTCTACAACGGCCTACTATTAATAGACGTGCATCGCTATTTTGAGCAAGCTGGTTAAATGCCTGAATTAATAAATCAGTCCCTTTGTAATGCAGTATGTTGCCAAAAATTAAAACTAAAGGCTTATCATCCTTAATGCCAAAAAAAATACGCCCTTTTTGGCGACTGGTTATAGTTGGCAGAGTAATTTTATCCATGCCGTGCTCAATAAAACATATTTTATTTAAATCTATAGCATAATCTTTATACAACTCGCCAATCATTGGCTTTGCGTGCACAACATACTTGTTTGCCGCCTTAAATACTATTCTATTAAGCTTAGCATTGCGCGATGTGTGTTGATCATGCGGCAATATATCGTGAATTGTTAAAATAAAATGCTTAGATAGTGTTCGAGTTAACCATGCTTCAGCAATTGCAACCCACGGATTTCCATTAAACATACCGATAACGTGAATTGGTGTATTTCTATTAAACAAAATATATAGATAGCATTTTATCCAGTAAACCAACATACCAAGTATTTTGCTCCACTTCGGCCTTGCTGGGTCTTGGCTACCTCGTAAATTTACTAAATTAACTGTTGGTTCAAGTCTATCGACCAACGTTGTATCAGAGCCAATTAGAGTTACTTGTACACCGTTACGAGCCAAACCATTTGCATAACCTAGCTCATATTCAGCTTGAAAACCGTGAGATAGTAAAGTAACTCGCAAATCAGAGGGAGAAATATTTAGCGCAGCTTCGCCCAAACGGTAAGTTTTAAAGTGACGGTGATAGCGATGCCTAAATTTACGCACAATATCACCTAAAAATAACTTGGTTTTAGACATATATTGTAAGCGCACGGCTTTATGCTCTTTAGCTAAAAGTAGCGGGTCTTGCCCATGCATGCCACCTAAGCTAAAAAGAGAAATAATTCGGTCAAACCAAGTGCAAGTTGAGCCACTTCTAAATACTCTAATTAGCCAGTCATAATCTGCATTGGTTTTAAACTTAAGGTTAAACTCGCCCACTGTTTTAAATAATTCACGGCGCGCAAAAACCCCTTGATGGCATAAACTTTCAAACTCTAGTGTGCATTTATTAATATGTGAATAAGTACGTTTAGTCAGCTTAACTTCATCATCAAACACCACATCGCCATAAAGCAAATCTATAGCTGGTATTTGCTCAAAACGTACTGCCACATCAGCCAAAACAGTTGAGTCATAAAAAGCATCGTCAGAATTAAGAAAGAAAACAATGTCACCAGTAGCTAGAGCAATGCCTTTGTTCATTGCATCGTAAATGCCTTTATCTTTTTCTGAAACAATTGTAGTAACAATATCTTGATATTCAGCCACTATTTGCAAAGTTTCATCGGTAGAAACACCATCTACAATGATTAGCTCAATATTTTTATAGGTTTGTTGTTTTACTGACTCTAAAGCTTTAAGAATAGTTTTAGCGCTATTCAAACATACGGTGATTATGGATATCTTCATTACTTATTATTTTCTCAACACAATTGATAAATCCACCTTAAACAACAATTGCCTCAGGCATAGGCACGGTATTTAAAAATAGCTCTTCAGCAACTTTGGGAACACTTTTTTTACCGATCACAATTAATATTAATGGTATTGCCATCAAAAAACCTGTTACAAGCATAGTGCGTATCTCAATAACTGGCGTACCTCCCTGTAATGTTGGAACAAAAGAAACAAGACCACTCAGGCAACCAACAAATAAAGCTTTGTGTTTTACTTGTATAGATTTATAGCCCTTAAAGATATTAATAATAAAAATAATATATATTCCTAAAAAAATAAATAGACCTACAAATCCTGTTTTCAGTAATACATGCCCATAACCACTATGTACAAAACCGTAACTCCCCTTATGGTACTCAAGCCCCACGTCACTTGTAACCTTAAACTCACCAGAAGGCCCCACACCGAAAAAAGGGTTTTCTTTCACCGTTTTCCATGCGGTTTCAAGTTCATAAAAACGAGTTTTCCTTGGGTCTGCCGCTTCATCTCCAGTTTTAACATCAAGTAGCACTTTTTCTAAAAGAGATTTTGTCGGGTCTTTAGTTCTACCCGCTACAGAGGCAAAACCAATAGGCAATGCAATAGCCAACACGAGAATAATTGGAAAACGCCGCCCTTTAGGCAACAATATAAATAACAATGCCATTGTTAACATAACACCAAATTGCGCTGTGCGCCTTGCACTTAATAGCGGGACAAGTAATGCCATAGCTCCCATTATGCTGTAGGCAAATTTTTCTAATCCCGTTATTTTTTCAGCCAGCAACTTCCAAGTGCAAATACCAATCATTAAGCAGGCTAATATATGTTCATTAATGTCAAAGAAAGTAATTTTAACGTTAAGTTTTTCTGTAGTTTCATAAATGTTTTGAGGGTCTCCCCCCATAAATGCATATCTAAACAACCCCCAAAACTCATTAAATGCTAAACAAATTAAAATGAATTTGAATAGCAACTTAATATCACGCTCAGTTCTTATCGTAGCAAATAAAATTGCTACGAACATGCCTTGCTTAATAACATTAATAACGCCAACCCCAGCCAATTGATATAATAATGATTTTGTGCCGAACATTGTCACTATTAGATGACCTAAAAACATAAAGCCAAACGCGATATACCATTTTGATAATGGATTTGAATAATCAATAGAGTTTTTAACCCATTTTTGCCCAATAACAACACCAAAAAACCAAATAGATGCCAGCAACATATCAAAAAAAGGAAAGAAAAAACTTTTGCTACCCTTTACCCATAATATTGAAAAATTACCAATATCGCCACTTTCCATACCGTAGCTACTAGCTTGTGGAACAACCAGTATCATAAACAAAAAAATCACTACAAAATATCGAGGTATTGATGTTGACAGGCCAATGCCAAGCACCACTATAGCTAACGCCAATAGCAATGCTAATACAGGTAACCCATAACTCATTAAATACGAGATAACTTCATTCATAACTTAATTATTTAATTTGCACTTTATTTTTATAGACATTAAGTATTTCTGGCAATCGCACTGATACATCTGACTTAAAACTTATTGGGTACAATTTATCTGAAAAATCCATTTTAGATAAACTATGCGCCAAAGATTGCATGTCATCAAAAAGTTGTAATTGGTTTGGGTATGCACAATATTGTATTTGCTCAGAAGTTGCACCACGATTAAGCGCAAGTACTGGCTTACCTAAAACCAATGCTTCTAATGTAGTTGTACCAAAAGCCTCTTCCCATAATGAAGATACGACACATACACTTGCCTGCAAGTTTAATTCATAAACCTCTTCTTGAGTCTTAAACCCTAAAAACTGTACTCCATATTTTGCATATACATCTTGGAGTGAGAGTAAATCTTTTCCATCTCCAACTATTTGAATTTGAAGTTTTTCAAACATGCTTTTTGGTAAGGCATCTAAAAATGCTCTCTGGCCTTTTGTTTTATCTACTCGACCCGCTAACAATACAACTGGTTTTTTATTTTTAGTATAGTGGTTATCAAAAGAGCTGCTAATTTGCTGTATTGACTTAACATCAGTAAAGTTATGTATAGCAACCGAGTTAATGCCGCTTGAGTTTGCTACAACACTTTTAAAGCGCTGCTGTAAAAAGTCACTCACGAAAATTGCCTTATGTTTTGTAAAAGCTTTACGTGCTAAATACCTGTGAAACTGAACGGCTGATGCACTAATTAACATTTGCAATAAATTGGGTTTACTCTTGGTTGCGCAGCCCGCACAATCAAAGGCAGATGTTGCTTTACACGGCGTACCATTTTTAAATCGCAACATGGTCATACATTCTGAGCCCTGATCATGCAATGTATGAACAAAATTAATATGCTTAGGTACTAGTCCACCCAATTCAGCCGTGTGACCATGATAATGGATTACATCAAACTGTTGATACGGTAACTTTTTAATTGCTTTCCATATGCGATTCGCTATTAATATTTTGCGCATTGGGTTAAATATACCTAAAGCAACCTGCTTCAAACCAATATGGCGCATATCAATAAGAGTATGCAACTTACCTCTAAACTCATTATTAGTAGTGGCATCTAACGGCCTAATACTTCCTAACAACTCAACTTCATGACCAGCTTCTATTAATGCATTGCCGAGCAATACAGCATGCTTGCCAGCACCCCCAAGTTTACTAACGGGAACATCTTCAGTCACCAATAAAATTTTCATATTGTTTTACTCATTAAACTTTTTAAACTTATTTGAAAACAAAATATTGGCTATATATTTTTTTATTGGCTCATGATGTTCTGGCAAGCAAACAACATACCATGCATAGGTCAATAGCATCATCGCTGAAGCGGATAAAGCAATAAAAAACAATAATAGCGGCAACACTTCTCGGTGACTAAAATATGCAATAACACTTAAAATTAGCATTAATGGGATCACTGTAATTTGATATGCATTTTTATAAAGCTCTAAAATATTGATTGGCACCGAGCGCCCATGAACAAAAAAGAGAAATAATAAAGAGAATATAGTTGAAATAATGAGCTCAGCCCATGCAGCACCAACAAAACCGAAACTTCTAATAAATAAATAGCACAAACCTAAGCCAAATATTGCTCTTAGTACTGCTAATACGCCTGTGTTACGAGGGTTTCCTAACCCATCGTTAACTAATGATGGTAAGTTTGTTAACGCATCCATAAAAGTAGCAGTTGCTACTAATACAAGAACTAGTGCCGCGTTTGGGCCGAAAACTGGGCCAGCCCAATAATGTAGTATTTCTCTAGAGAACAATGAAAGCAAAATACACATACTTGCGTGTAAAAAAACATAGTAACGAGAGCTAACTAAGTACATTCGCTTTAATTCGCCATGCTGATTGTTAGCGGCCAATGCACTCGATGCTGGAAATATAACCGAAGCTAACCTATAAATTGGCACCACAGCTCTATTAACGAGTAGTGAAGGAACCGCGAACTGAGATACCGCATTTAAATTTTGCAGTGCGCCTATAATTAATTTATCTCCGTTTGCATAAGATATTGCAGCAATACGACTTAAATAAGAATAGGCACTAAAAGAGGCTAGTTTATTCACAGTTAACCTATCAGGCTTAACTAGTTTTATTGTTGGGAGTATTTTTCTAATTATATTTAGCAATAAACTGCAATTAATAACACTAAGCAAAAGTCGCACAAATATGATTTCAACCAGACCGCCACCCAGCAGCACAACAGCCACTGTTGATATTGAAGTAAGTGCCCCAAAAAAGCTTTCTACTTTGCCTGTTAAATCATAACGCTGCAAAGCCTGCGGAACACTTAAAAGATAAACCTGCATTTGGCCAAAAAAGAAAGCAACTGCAGCAACTTGTAATGTTTTTCGTGCTATTTCGTGCAAATTTTGGGGTACGTTAAAAAACGAAGTCACAAGCGTATCTGCAAAAAAATATATGCCAAAACCACCTACTAAGCCTATTACAAAATAGATGAGACCACCAAAACTAACTACTTTATTTAATTGATCTTGCTCATTTCGCGCATGGTGCTCAGCTAGGTATTTAACTGAGCCAGCAGTAACGTTAATATCTATGAGCGCAAAATACCCGACAATTGCTGTGACTAATGTAAAGAGTCCATATTGCACATCACCTAAACGAGCAACAATAATAGGCACTGTAAGAAGCGACGCAATTGCGGGGATAACTCCACCAATAAAATTGGCAATCGATTTTTTTGCTAGACTCATGAAGTTAATGCGCTATTTATCTGGCAGATTTAAAATGTGGGATTGCCAATAAGGCGTGTTCTAAATTCAGGAGTTACAGTTTTCAATAAAATTTTTATAAAACCTTGCTGAATTGGGTACTGACTATCTTGCGTGCCTATGCTAGATACTCTAAACAATAAACCATCAGGTATTTTACCAGTGAGTCCAAATTTCAAAAGTTGAAGTTTTCTTAAAGATGGGTTTTTTTCTACTGAATCACCAATCGTAATCCAATAAGTAATAGGCTCTACTCTTTTAGCCATAGTAGCTAATACTTTTTTTGCGGGGATGACACCATAACCAGTATCAAAGTTGATGGTCGTTAAATTGCTCATGCTAAATCCATTGCCTGTATAGCAAACTTCAGGGCGGTGCACTTGCATTGCATCACTTTGATCTCCACCATAGGCAATTGAAAGCATTACTCTTTCACCTTTGGCATTGACGTAAGTGCGAGAAATCGTCTGATTATAAATTTTGTTGATTAAAGCCAGCCTTTCAGGGTCGGCTTGAATTGGCACAATAGTTTCGTCTATTTTCCAGTCTGCAAATGTTTTCGGTATATCAGCCTCTAAATTAAACTTAGGCCTTATATCGGCTACATGTAGTGTTGGTTTTAGTGCGAATCCGCCCCAAAAAGCTAAAACCATCGCTAGGCCAATAAGCAAATTTCTATCATTTATTGACTTCATTTTTGTAATTGTCTATTCGCATTAGATTGCCAGTGTTTCGCAATAAACTGCAACATGGTATCAACACTCATGATTAAGGTTAGAGCCACTATAAATAGCACCATACCTGCAAAGCCATGAACAAAACCCTGCCCTGCCGCATCGCCAAAATAGTAAGTCACAAGTGTTAGCACCATGACACGAATCACATTGGCAGTAAATGAAATTGGAATAATAAGAATGGCTAAAGTCAAATTACGAAATAATGAGTTGTGCTTAACCAAATTTAAATACAGTAAACCCAAGGCTTCAAGTGAAATTAAGGTATGCATGCCCGCACAGGCATCAGCAACTAGTAATTGAAATTGTCCAATTTGAAGAATCACCCCTGTTCTAGAAATTGGATACCCAAACCAGAATAAAATATGCTCCGCCACAAAAGACACTGCCATTTTCATCGGCATAGTGACCGCATCTAAAAAAACACCTGGTAGAGGAATCATAAAAAGGATGAAAAATATTGGAAACCAGTAAGCTTTAATGACCAACTTTCCACGGGTGAGCAACAATATGCCTGCGATAACAAATATCTGCGAACCAATCTCTAGCATTAAAATAGCTTGCGAATGGCCGACGATATAAAGTAATAAACCAAAAATAAAACAGACGCTCCCTAATATGGGGTAAGTTGACGTTAGCGCATCAGTTCGTAACGATTGGCGATTTTGCCAAAAAAGAAAAAGTACCACCATTAACACAATCGGGCCATGCGCTTGATTGCCACCTTCAGCCCAAATACCTGTAAAAAGGCTGTAATAGGTCGGTATATATAAGGTTATTAGACCAAATACGATTGGCCACCATTCAGCAATCCAACTTGGTAAATACTTACCTTGATTTATTAAGGAATTATTCACTACAAAATCCTAAAAATCATTAATTACTGCGCCCACTAAACGAGCACCTGTCACTGCAATCTGATTTCGAACTTCGGTTACTTCAGAGACCCGGGTTTGGTTCAAACGAGAAACCAGCAAGGCTCCGCCACAACGTGCAACGGTTACTTGCGCATCAGCTGAAGAAGTTGCGGGCGCTGTATCAACAATAACAACATCATATTGATTGTTGGCTTGTTCTATAAAATAACTAAAGCTAGCACGATTAAGCAATTCCTGTGGATTAGGTGCAATAGTGCCTGCTCCGAGCACATAGAGATCCGAAAAAAACTCTACTTTACTGACAACATCCATGCCTGCGCGACCAGCAATGATGTTTGAAAGCCCTCTACTTTCTTTCAAATTAAACATCTTGTGCTGACGAGGATCACGCATATTGGCATCAACCAATAGTGTACGCTCACCTAACTGTGAGAACATAATGGCTAGGTTGGCTGCAAGATAACTAACGCCCTCACCAGCCTTGGCACTGACGATAGCCAGAGATTTATTGTTTTCATTAAACCAACTCATCAAAAGTTGACTTCGTAATGCGCGCAAGGCTTCTACTTGCTGACTAAAAGGCTGATATGCAGCCACAAGATCATCACTATAATTACCTTGCCCAGCCTGCAGGTATTGGTAGTTAAACTGCAGAGCAAGTACTTGGTTAATATCAGCATCACTAATCAACCCTAACTTAATGGCTGCATCGCCGAATAACAGTCCATGCTCTTGTTGGATATGCAATATTTTTTCTGTA
The DNA here is from genome assembly GCA_038327905.1 of Burkholderiales bacterium. Classification (GTDB taxonomy): domain Bacteria; phylum Pseudomonadota; class Gammaproteobacteria; order Burkholderiales; family Methylophilaceae; genus Methylotenera. The sequence goes on along the minus strand of JBBQLN010000002.1, from coordinate 20,652 downwards.
TCTTCAGATGTTATCTTGCCTAGCTGAAGTAACAATCTGCCAATTTTTCCTACGCGCGCTGAGTTGGTTGTAATTACTGAGTTCAAATTGTCGGTATTATTATTTTGCATTGATTCCATCTCATGACGCCTTCAACTGAGGGCGTGACAAATGTGTAAGGAGCTTACTTCTACTATTTGGAGCCTTACCCCCTGTAATTGAGTATATTGGTACTTCGAGAAGTTCACTGAGGTCGTCTCTGCTTCGAACGCGTCTATCTATCATTTCCACAAATAGAGCCAAAATCAACCCTACGACAGTTCCCAAAATAATAGATAACAAAATATTAAGTAAAACTTTGGGACTTGCTGGACCCTGTGGTGGTGTAGCGGGATTAAGCACCACGACATCAGTCTGATTGGCATTTCCTTCAATGTTTGCTTGGGTGAAACGCTGACTAGCAGTATCCATTGCGTGCTGGGCATTTTCAACATCTCGTTGTAGAACAGAGAGTTCATCTCTTGAGAAGTTAAGTTTAAGCACACGAATCTTCTGTTCAGCTAATGCTGTTCTGAGTTCAGCCTCACGTTGCTGGTATATATTGGCAGTGCTGCCAATACTGCTACTAACATTACGTGTTTCTTGTTGTAACAGACCTCTAAGCTTATTTAACTCAGCTTTGGAAGCCAGATATTGCGGGTGATTCAAACCAACACGTTGTGACAGATCAGAAAGCTTGGACTCAGAATGAGAAATTTCTACTTTAAGATTCTGTATTATCGGATTTGCAGTGATATCTGGTGATGCTGTCCCCACGCCACCAGCACTTTTCTGGCGTAATTTTGATTCGGAAGCTTGTGACTGCGCCATCACCAGTTGGGAAGATAATTCGTTAAGACGTGTAGTTTCAACATCTAAGCTACCCACTAAATTAGTCACTCCTTTTTCCTGTTGATATTTAGACATTTTAGTTTGTGCAGTCTCAAGGTTTGCACGCAAGGCTTTGGTTTGTTCATCTAAAAAATTTGCAGCTTTTTGCGCCGGCTCAACTTTAAGCTGGAGACTAGTGTCAATATATGCATTGGCGAAAGCATTTGCGACAGTAGAAACAAAAACTGGATCTGCACCATTGAAGGAAATCTCAAGCACGCTACTTTCACGTGAAGGTTTAACATCAAGTCCTTGTAGTAACCTGTCGGCAAACCAAGCGTGAATATCACCCTGCCCCTTAGTGGCCTGATAAAATTGAGTTTGAGCAGCCGAGCTCTCAGCAAAGTTAAGCTGCTTTACTACCTTAAGTGCAACATTACGGCTGGTAATAATATCAACTTGTGTAGCCATATAGCCAGGCATTAATTGGGCAGGCAGAACAACGCCAGTGACGGGATCCATGCCTTTGTAGTTAAGCACCAGTGAAGTTGTTGCTGAATATTTTTTAGGTAATAACAAACTGACAATGACCGTAGCACACACAATCAATAACAACGTGATTAGTATGATCCAAAATCGAGCCTTCAAGATTAGTAAATACTGTTTGAAATTCATGTGTGTTCCTAAAACAAACTCTCTTGTATATAAATTACATCATCCTGTTTTACAATGTCATTCAGTTTAGGATGGATTGTTTCAATTTCACCCTTTGTATTGTGTCGGTCTACTTTAAAGTTACGCTGCGTTCCTCGAATTGTCAGCCCTCCACCTTGAGCAAGCGCCTGTACAAACCTCATGCCGCGTTCTATACGATATGATCCTGGGCGTTGCACTTCACCGTAGATATAAAACATGGGTGCATGAGGCACATAGATACTATCACCACTCGCTAATTCAATATTGGCTGAATTATCACCTGTGCGAAATAAGCTATCGACATCTACATCAAAGCGATTAATTTTGCCATCCCGAACTGTAGTCACAGTTATCGTATCTGAGCCTGTTGGAGTAATGCCGCCAGCAACACTCAGAAAATCTGCCACAGTGCGTACACCCCCAACTACTGCATATTTCCCAGGACGGAGCACCTGACCCATCACAGAAATATCTCGCGCATGTACAAAAACAACCTCCCCACCCGAAAGAGTAATACTTTTTAAGCCACCAGCACTACTGACGATTTTTTGCATATCATATTCGGTCGAACCCGATGCAGTGGTTATGGTAACCAGATCTGAGCCATCTGAAGTTACGCCTCCGACGAGCGCAAGTAGATCTGCAAGGTTTGTAGTACGCTCCAAAGGGTAACGTCCAGGTTTATTGACACTGCCGAGCACAGAAACTAGCTTACTTTGGAATTGAATGACGAGTAAATTGACTTGTGGGTTTTTAATAAAGCCACCCTTTTCCAGCATCCCTGCGATTCTTCTTTCAGCAGATATCGTAGAAAGCCCGCCTATTTTTACCTGCCCTATTAATGGGAAGGTAATAGAGTCAGCCTCTGAAACCCGTGTTTCAAGGGTTAATTCAGGATTATTGAACACAGTAATCCTCACTACATCACCTGCACCCAAAATATAGTTAGGTTCTTGCGCAGTTGCTTCAGGCAACCATCCACCCATAACCAACGTCATGATACAAATCAGAATGTACTTCATTGTGTTACCTAGCATAATTTTTAGTCATGTATATTAACAGAAAAGGCATTCATCAATCCCAAACAATCCCCTTCCTTCCAGTTTATAGCCCAGATAAGCCCTTTTCAATGTGGCTCTGAGCCTGACCTTCACTCGCAGGCTTCGCACTCTCCATTGGTGCAACAGGCTGAGCAACAGGGGAGTTTGCAGGTGCTATAGGCTTGGAAGCTTGCTGAGCAGAACTAGCATCCTTAGTAGGTTCAAATTTCTTATTTATATATTCAATCTTGGCGACACTTCGTAAGCCCGTCATTTCAGCTTCTGCTGCCTGTTTACGCTTTTGTGCAGACAGTATGCGTTCAATTAGTGGTTTTGCATCATTCTCCGAGATTGGTACCTCTTTGATCTCAACCATACTTCCAGCCGCTGTGCGTCCATTTGCGTTAACAAAAATTAGCTCACCTAGAGTCATTTTACTGAGCTTACTCAATAGCTCTGGTGGAAGAGTTTCTGCCGCGTGCGCAGTCTGAGTTCTAGCGGACTTAATTTGGTTTGCATCCAGCCATTGTTTAACATCATCCAGCGTTTTGGCTGAATCACTTAGAGACTGCAGTTGAGCGGCTTTATCTGCTGCCACTGCGAACACTACCTCATCCATCACGTAAATCTTGCGATTGGCAAAAATATCCGTATGTTTTGCATGATAATCAGCTATCTCAGCATCTGTAGGCTTAGCAATTGAAGAAACTTTATCTTCTAGGTAGGCTTGAGCAAGTATTTGTAGCCTTGCATTTTCAATGGTGTCCATCACACGCGGATTACGATCCAGTTTATTTTTAAGCGCTTCTTGAACAAGAATCTGACGATCTACAAGTTTCTGCGTAAGCTGTTTTCCAGCCGCATCCTGCTGACTTGGTTGCACATTGGCCCGCTGAAGTTCATTGTTAAGTTGGTGTATGGTGATTTCATCACCATTTATTCTTACAATGGTTTGACTGGCTTTTTCCTCGCCATTTTTTTTGCCGCATGAAGCTATTAGGCCAAGCATCACTACAATCAATGCAAACTTACCCATTCGGCTAAGTGGTGTGGTAGTAAAAGTACTTGTTTCGTTATACATTTATATTCCTTAAAATCTAAAAAACAGCCCAGTAAACAATTAAGCTTAATAAAATATTAGTCTATCATTATCACATATTTAAAATCATAGAATTTATTATGTTGATTAGCTCAAAAGAGCCAGCAGCATTGCAGCTCGCTGGCTAAGATTGCTTATTGATGCCCATAAGGAGCCGCTAAAGGTTCACCAACAAATAGTCCTTGAGTAGGCCAGGCTACGCTCTTCCAGTATGCTTCAATCGCGGTCGCCCCATTAACATACCACTTGAGTAGCACTGCTGGATTCGAGAATTTCTGCCAGTAATTACATGGCTCAGAAACTGTACCGTAACTCGCTGTAGCTCCCGCATCCAACCAGCGTAAGATGCTCATTTGGCCCTTGCCATACAAATCCCCACCAACGGAAGTTAGATGATCTGCCAATGCCCCAGGTAGAAAATTCAGGGAATCCAAATCATCAACCCAGGCTAAACCTGTTTGGTAGATCATCACATCGCGAGCACCAACTAATTTATCGGATTTTATGCTCATCACTGCAAGTCCGGTGCTTGGAATACTAAGCCCAGTGGGTGGAAAAAACCGTGCACGACTATTACGAGCTGCATCTGAAGTTGATAGGTAATATGCAGTAGAACGAAATACACCAGCATCACTTTGCACACCCCTATCAATAAGTGCTTTTGCACTTGAAATAGAGTCGGTTGGCAGAAGCATGGCGAGTCGGATTCCATAGTCATCAAACGGCTTTCTGGATGCCGAATTGAAGTAAGGGCTGGGCTTGCTTGGTGAACAAGTGTTTTTGCACTGCTCACCATTGAAGCCAAGAGTCAGTGCAGAAGTGATGGAATTGCACTCCACGGCATAGGGAGCGGTCCAAACCAGCAAAATCACTTGTTCGGCAGGATTGAGCTGCGTTTCGATTTCCCACTTCAAACGTGTAAATTCGCTGAGAGACAATGTTCGTGCTCCACCAGTAATTTTAACATGCACGATATTTTTCTCAGGAATATTGCGTGCTACACGATAGTACTCACCTATTTTAACGCTATTAGGTTCAGCATCATTAATCACTAGCGCAACATTATCAGGACCAAGGACGCTTGCTTTGGCAGAGGCTATGCTATCACGTTCTGCCGCCATTACATTGCTATGTAACAACATAAGAAGTAGTGAAAAAAAACCTATTGATTTAGTCAAATTTAAAGACTCAACTCAAAAAAGCTGTAACCAGCCCATAGTTTAAAGTTGATTCAGGTCAGAATAAAAGGTTCGCATTGATACCAGCCGTCGTGTCAGTAAAATCCAGCCCGGTATAATTGGAATCTCGACTAGTTCGCGCCAAACTAGCGCCAACAGAAATGCTACGTAAAGGGGTCCAGTCAACCCCTAAGCTAAGCGACTTACTCGTATCAACTCTTTCACTTGAAGGAGGTCCTACATCCCCAAGGAATGATCGCTTAGAGATACTTGCTGTCGCGCGCAATGTAACTTTGTCGCTAACTGCGTAGACTGGAGAAATGCTCAGTGTATTATTTCGCGTATAACTGCTGTAATCAGTCTGATAACTCGACAGATCACTTGACGCTGATAAAGTCACACTTAATTTACCTCCTGGCGTCCAGCGATAGTTTAAATTACCCGCAACCCCTGAATAATCGCGTTCGGAAAAATTATCATGAACACGTGAAACATAAGCCGCACGTGCATTAAGCTGTGATTTTCCTGAAATTAACCAGCTAAGTTTCGCCTCAGCTTCTGATTCATTAAATCTGGTATCAAAGGATGGAGAACGATTATCGTAGCTACCACGGCGCTCATGTCCCATGAGCGTGACTGCACTGCCTGAGCGGAAATCGTATTTAACTCCTGCATCCAACGCATTCGTTGTATAGCTATCTTCGGCAATAAAGCTCTGACTATTGTTTTGAGTTGAACGGGTTGCGCCTCCAAGCAGATGCCATACGCCATGCGGCGAAAAGTCAGCTTCAAAATGCTGTGTTTCATTAACACGGATATTTTTGATATTCACCAATGTTGATGTAGCACTTCTGTAATCCTCAAAGGTATTCAGTTGCTGCTTACGGCCAGCTGAAAGTGTTCCTGAAAGATACGGAGTCAAACTCCATAGCCAAGCAGCATCATAATCTTTGGAAACAAAATCGAGCTGATCGAATTTCTGATAACGATAGGCTGTTACGGTAAAATCAGCCTTAAATCGTTGCATTGAATATTGTTTATCCAATTGAACTCCCGCATAAGCAGCAGTGATATTGTCACTTCGCTCCGATGCAGACTCGCGGAACAAGTTGTTGTCATGTTGCTCTGAGATGCCTGCTACAAAATTTATCGGGTCCGCATTGTCTGCTTTAGCCGCCGGTGATAGTAGGAGTGCTGACAGACAAGCTGAAAACAATATGATCGAAGTCAACCGTTGTGACTTACTAAAGTCAATAAACTTTAATTTATTTAGTGAGTTACGCATAGTTTAGAGTCCACATATATGGCAAAAAAGTCTGATCAAAGCAATTGCACGCCAAAGTTAGGTGTAACGCAGCAGTCCTTATCGTAAAAATAAACCTTAAACTTCATTTAAATTAAAATCCTCAATCACTTTAACTTGCTCAATAACCTAAAAACATAATTTTTGATACAACAATATAAACATGAAATTAGTAAAAATTTAGCTTAATCACAGTATTTTCAATATCCTACGACATATTCTTAAACTAATCAATCACTAATTCATCCTAACTATGAGAAAACAATAAAGTGAAAAACACTTTAAACCCATATATAAAGACACCACACTAGTTTAAAAAGCTGAGTTAATTGTGTTTGTAATACTCAACTAAACCAGCACAAAATATGAGAAATTTATTCAATATTTTTGATAGGATTACCTCTAAACTGTAAGTTCGTCCAAAGAATGGTATTATTCAGGTATGAGAATGATGAAATTGAGTGTGACATCAATGTCAAAATATCAATTAAACTAAATTATAAAAAGGTTCAACCAACCTGTAGTTTACTTTAATACCGCGTGAGACTAAGAGCGTGGACTGAGTGAAGCGGGATAAGAGACCAACATTGATATAGACCTCACTCTAGATGTAACTATCTTTAATAATAAAATCACTTACATCAAATTTTCAAGAATATAGGGGCATTTTATAATTCTCGGGTCCTTACGAGAAGTAAAAAGGCATTTCACAATTTATGAATAAGCACCACCCTATCCCGCCCATCCGCAAGGATGCAAGCATCGCAATCACTCGCGACAATATTCTTTACAATACCGAATCATTGCTGGAGCCTAGCGTTATTCTGTTCACGCTTTGGGGGATAGCATTTTGGCATAATGGCAATCTTACGCCACCTTACCTTATACTTTCTGTGATTCTGTTTTACATTACATTTCCATGTGGTTCAAAAATACACATGTCCTCTTGGAGAATATTCAGAAATATTATATTTTCATGGGCGCTACTTGCAGGATTGTTGCTTGGCTTTGGTGTTATCAGTGGTTTCATAAAGCTATTCTCAGTCGAGGAGATCAAAATATGGCTATGGCTGACACCTAGCCTTCAAATCTTAGCGGTTTTTATCTTGCGTGCGAGTGCTTCTCTTCTATTAAAATTACAAGGTCCACAAAAAAGAACTATCGTAGCGGGAATGAATGCTCATGGCATAGCGCTTGCAGAAAGACTCGCCCATAACATCTATTCAACTGCAGTTTGTGTCGGGTTTTTTGATGATCGAAATCCAGAACGCTTAGGAAATAAAAATGGTTTTCCAATACTCGGAAAACTCGCGGACATTGCTGACTATGTCAAACAACATAATATTAATATCGTCTATTTATCACTGCCCATGGTTACTGAGCCTCGGATCGTCAACCTACTAGATGAACTGCGTGATACCACTGTGTCAGTCTATATTCTTCCTGATTTGTTTTTAACCGACTTAATACAAGGTCGCATGGGGCAAATAGATGGAATACCAGTGATGGCAATTTGTGAGTCACCTTTTACTGGAATTGATAGCTTATTTAAACGTCTCACGGATATCCTAATCTCTCTTCTCATATTAATTCTGTGCACCCCACTGCTGCTTGTCATAAGTATCGGCATCAAGCTTACATCACCAGGTCAAGTTCTTTTCAAACAGCGTCGCTATGGGCTTGATGGCAAAGACATTAATGTTTACAAGTTTAGAACCATGACGGTTTCTGAGGATGGCATTGAGCTCACTCAGGCCAAAAAGGATGATTCACGAGTAACCAGACTTGGGGCATTTTTACGAAAAACTTCTTTAGATGAATTACCGCAGTTCTTTAACGTATTAAAAGGGGATATGAGCATTGTTGGCCCCCGACCGCACGCCGTAGCGCATAATGAAATGTACCGTAAATTAATTAAAGGCTATATGATCCGCCACAAAGTAAAACCAGGTATCACTGGATGGGCTCAGGTAAACGGGTTGCGTGGTGAAACTGAAACATTAGATAAAATGCAGGCTCGAATTGAATACGATATTGACTATCTGCGTTACTGGAGTCTAAGACAGGATATTTATATCATCTTTAGAACAATATGGGTCCTTATTAAAGGTCAAGATGGCGCATATTAATCCGCATCGACTGAAGTTCTTTATTAGTTGCAACCTTTAACTACTTTTTTCTAAACAACATGGTGATCCAGATAAAGCCACCAATTTTGTTCTAAATCGCCACCTAGTTTGAATGATTTAATTGCTAATACCATTGGTTGCCTCCTCACTATAACTTAGGTTCTTTGGTTATGAATACCAGACTCAACTTACTTTAAGATCAATACACATTCACTTTATAAAAATAACTAAAAACTTTCACTTATTTGCTAATTTCAATGAAGTAAGTGCAGTTATAATAGTATAAGACTAATATGCTGATAGTAAACCCACCAGATAGTATATAGCCGTGGCAGACTTCCCGACTTAACAGTCAGAAGTGTCGATATATGGACACTTTATTAAATATACTATTGATGTAATATTTTAAAGTATTGATTATTAACATTAATTTAATATAAACCTTATTGGCATTCAATTTGCATTAATAACAGCGTAGGTTATGTTCACAAATTGAATAGGATGTGCCAAATGCCAGCAACAACAGAAAAGCATAATTGGAATGCGTTGATTGAAGTTATTCAGCGCTCGTATAAAATAAAAAAACATTTAGATTTTTTTAGATGGCAACAAGACGACTTATCTAATATTTTTCCACATGATGTTTTGATTGCGGTGTGGGGAGATTTTAGTAAACGAGTGCTTAGCTATGATGTCTGCTCAAAAATTCCTGGAGTTCGAACGCAGTCTTTAAGAGAGTCACCAGGACAAGTAAACCACTTGATGGCTGATCTTTATCAAAGATGGCTGAGTAACAATGAGCGCTGGTATCGTATCAATAATTTTTCTATCGATCAAAATAACGATGGATTGCCAGAGTTTTATAATAATAAATTATCAGTGATAAATTCGATTCTAGTTTATGGGCTGCGTGATATTCGTGGCAATAATGATTGTTTGTATGTATTTATGAGCAAAGAATTCGAGTTTCCTTTATCTACTCCAAGTTTAGGCATGCTAATGCCACATCTTGATGCGGCATTACGAAGAGTTGAAAATCTGGAATGTGACGTAGATGATGAGTTATCCGACTACCACGTGCAAGGTCTGAGTGACAGAGAACATGAAATTGTTCACTGGGTGAGGTTAGGAAAAACCAACCATGAAATCAGCATTATTCTTGGTATTAGTCCAAATACTGTAAAAAATCACTTAAAACGAATATTCAGTAAACTTGATGTATCATCACGTGCTCAGGCAGTTGCAACTTACGTTTCGCCCAAGATAAATTGAGTTATCATAATTGACGAAAGCATTATTACTTACTAACAGAAAAGCCAAATGGCATATAGACAAAACAATACAAAAACTATACTGCAAAGACGTAGCAGCCTAAGCAACATATTTCAGCAGCTACTTGATGGTAGTGTCGTGATTGGAACTACTTGGGCGCTTACTACTTATTATATGGGCGGATTTTATAGCCCTTACATGAGCATGCTTTTTTTGATACTTGGCATCATGGCTTTAACATATGACAGATTTGCAATTTATAGAAGCAATGGAAATTATATAGAGAAAGCGTTTAATCTGTTAAAAGCATGGTCACTGACCTTTTTAGTCCTTGTGGTAATCGCATTTTTAACAAAACACAGTGAAATATATTCCAGAAGTTTAATCGGCAAAATATTTGTATTAGGATATATATCGCAATTGATAATGCACTATCTCTTCAGGACTATTTATCAAAAGGTAATTTTACACTCCCAGCAAAATGAAAAAGTAATTATTGTAGGTCAAAGCAAATTAGCTTATTACCTACAACATAAGATTTCGAGCAATCCATGGATTGGTGAACAAGTCATCGGTTTCGTAAAGCTTCCTGGCGATGAAAAACAATCGTCAGGAAGAAAAGCTCCTGGAAGAAAAATTGATCCTATGGTACTAGGAAATATCGAACACTTATCGGCCTTGATTGACCAATATGGCATTAGCATGATTTATGTTGTTACGCCTCTAGCATCATCTAGGGCTCTAAGCGATATCTATACGAATACATTAGATAAGCATGTCGCCATTCACTGGATTCCAGATATTTTTTCACTGCGCTTAGTCAATCATAGTGTCAAAGAAATATCTGGTATTCCAGTGATTACCCTTTCAGAAACGCCTCTCGTTGGCATGCGTATGCTTTTGAAATCTATAGAAGATAAATTTTTATCGGTCATCATATTGGTACTAATTTTCCCAATACTGCTTCTTGTTGCACTAGCTGTTAAACTGGATAGTCCAGGACCTGTATTTTTTAGACAAAACCGTGCTGGCTGGAGTGGAAAATCATTCAAGATCTGGAAATTCCGCAGTATGTACGTTCATCAAGAAGAAGCCGGTAAATTAAAGCAGGCTGAGAAAAACGATAAAAGAATCACCCGTATAGGTGCCTTTATTCGTAAGACCAGCCTTGATGAACTACCGCAAATATTCAATGTATTGACTGGAGACATGTCTTTAGTAGGGCCACGGCCACATGCCCTGCAACACGACAAAGAGTACTCTCAACGAATCTTTGACTATTTTGCTAGGCATCATATTAAGCCTGGCATCACAGGCCTTGCTCAAGTAAGGGGACTAAGAGGTGAAACGGTAGATTTAGACCAAATGGTTCAGCGTGTTGAATCGGATATTGAATACATTAACAACTGGTCAGTATCGCTGGATATTTCAATATTATTGCGCACCGTTTTTGCATTTACAGGTAAGGGCGCATACTAGCTTAAGTGTTCAATTAATTATTATTGGTGTTGACCTGGATAACTAGCGGATATGTAGTTTAACCAATTGTTTTACGAGTTATTATCATAGGTTTAACTAAACTAAACATTGCTATTGACCAAATAACTCTGCTAACTTTCCAGCTTCTTTATCAATTTGATGGCCTTTTAATATTCGCTCATAGCCAATTTCACCCATTTCAACTAGTCTCTCAGGTGTTGTATTTAAAAATGCTTCTATAGCGGTCATTAAACTTTCAACTGAACCCGCAGGAAACAACCAACCACACTCGCCATCTAAAACTAATTCGGGTATTCCTGCTACATATGTAGTCAATACAGGTTTTTTTAATGCTAACGATTCCATAATCACTACGGGCAAACCCTCTGCAAAGCTTGGTAACACTAACGCACCTGCTGCTAAAATTTCTTTTTTTACTTCATCGCTACTAATCCAGCCAGTAATGCGTACCTTATCTTCTATACAGTAAGTAGCAATCATTGATTCTATATCATTACGCATTTCACCATCACCAGCGAGTACCAACTCTAAATCTAGACCTTTTTTAAGTAACTGGCTAACTGCCTCAATTAATAATAACTGCCCCTTTTGCTCACAAAGTCTACCGACACACACTAAACTTTTACTATCTCTCGGTTGCGTAGTGATATTCTGGTAAAAATCAGAATCAATGCCACAATGCACAACTTTAACTTTATGCCACTGATCATGATTAATCCATCGATACAACTGACTTCGTCCAAATGAGCTAATCGCAACAACAAATGCCGCATGTTTAATTTTTTCAGCCAGTCCAATAAATGTCGGCTTATCAAACTCTTCTGGTCCATGAACGGTAAAGCTATATGGCGGCGCCCCTAAAAAACGCGCCAGCATTACAACTTCAGCTGAATTTGTACCAAAATGTGCATGTACATGTTGGGTACCAAAATCTCTTATCCATGGCAAAATTCTACAAGCCTCAGCTAAGTAAATTAGATGGAAATAAAAAGAACGTTCAGCTCTGTATGACATTTTCAACGCCATCCAAAATGCAGAAAGAAAACGCATGGGGCTGATAAAAAACTGCCTAACCAACGCAGCTAAAAGCGTGAGAACGCCCTCCTGCAAAACAAATCTTGTTTTTGATTGTTCAATAATGTCATCTTTATCAACCAACACCTCATCCCAACCTCGCAGGGCAATACGTAAAACTTCAACCCCTTGCCTTTCTAACGCGAGGATTTCTCTGCGAATAAAACTATGACTAACTTTAGGATACTGATTGATAAAATAAGCAATACGCATAATCTATTCCGGAATTGTAGCAGCCACGCCAATAGCAGCATTCTCTGCGGGCACATATTTATAATATTACAGCATTAGTGCTAATGCATGCATGATCAGCAATATAAATATCACCCAACACTTATGCACCTGCGCCAATATCAGGGGGCCTTTGCCAGAGGCAGTGCCTGTCGTGACTTAACAAGTTGATAAAATATCATCAACTTGCTCCTCCAAAAAATCGAATCTAGCTCAGTACTAGCCTAGCTCAGCATTGAAAATGGGTGGGAAATTTGTAGCAGTCTTTATTAAAATTGGATGAAATTAAAATTTAGCTGAAAACAAATGTCTGTCTTAATATTGGCATCATATTACTGGCTGGAGAAATACGGTTTGCTAAGATTAGCCTTTATTTTTTTAAAATTTGTCCAAAATATCTGAACATAACTACAAAGTTTCATTATAACCCTGAGGGTTTTTAGATTGCCAACGCCAAGCGTCCCGGCACATGTCGTTGATGTTAAGTTTGGCTTGCCAGCCTAATAATGATTTCGCTAAACTAGGATCGGCATAGCATGTAGCTGAGTCTCCAGCCCTGCGCTCTACAATACGATAAGGTACTATCTTGCCACTTGCCTGCTCAAAAGCACGTATCAGTTCCAGAACACTACAACCTTTACCTGTTCCTAAATTGACTGTAATTAATCCATTACAACGCTCTAATGCCTGTAAAGCTGCCAGATGTCCGCGCGCCAAATCTACCACATGAATATAATCTCGCACACCTGTACCATCAGACGTAGGATAATCTGAACCAAATACACTTAATTCTGAAAGCCTGCCAACCGCAACCTGTGATATATATGGCATCAAGTTATTTGGGATGCCATTCGGGTCTTCGCCTATCAGGCCGCTCTCATGTGCACCAACAGGATTAAAATAACGCAAAATGGCGATCTTCCATTCATCATCTGAAGCTGAAAGATCTTGAAAAATTTGCTCTACCATCAACTTGGATCGGCCATAGGGATTGATTGGCCCTAGCGGGAAGTCCTCAGGGATTTGCGAATCGCCGGGTACATCATAAACTGTAGCCGAGGAACTAAAGACAATTCGCTTAACATTAAATTCTGACATAGTCTCAGCAAGTATGACACTTCCGGAAACATTATTATCGTAATAACTGAGAGGCTTTCTGACCGATTCACCCACTGATTTATGTCCGGCAAAATGAATGACTGATGTAATTTTATGCTGCGAAAATAATTCCTGCAAACAGCTACGATCGCGAATATCTCCTTGCTTAAAGACAAGTGAACGCCCTGTTAGCTTTTCTACACGATGAAGTGATTCCTTCTTGCTATTACTGAAGTTGTCCAGCACAACCACATTAAAACCTGCATTCAATAGTTCAAGACAGGTATGAGATCCTATATAACCAGCCCCACCAGTGACTAGTATGCTCATGATAAGATATCCAGAATCATATATTTAAAGTTATTCAAAAGCATTGAAGATTATTTATGCGAGCGCACCAAATTTAGCTCTATCCTTAATTAGTTCAACGACCAGCTCGGCACCGATTTTTTCAGCTCCGCTAGAAAATCCATACACCATGGCCATATCACATAATATATTAATCGTCCTAGGAACACCCTTACTGGCTTCGGCAATAAGCTCAATAGCCCGAGTTGTGAATAATGGTCTTTGACTTCCAGCTACTGTCAAACGATGCTGGATATACTTAGCCACTTCAAAAGATTGCAAAGGCGGGATAAAAAAATCTACTGCTACACGCTGCATAAACTGCTGCAACTCCGGTCTTCGCAGAAGCTCTCTTAGTTCAGGTTGCCCAACCAGAATCACTTGCAATAGCTGATCTTTATCAGCATTGATGTTGGAGAGCATTCTTAAAGATTCAAGCGCTCCAGGACTCAAATTCTGAGCCTCATCGACAATTAATACCACTCGATGTCCGGCAACATAACTGGAAATTAAAAACTTTTGAAAAGCATCAAAAAGTTCTATTTCAGTCAATCCTGCATAAGGTTGTTCAAAGGCCAGCATGATCCATCCCAACAAATCATCCACCTTCTGATGAGTGTTATAGACAATACCCACTTTGACATCTGAACCAATATTGTTAAGTAAGTGACGAACCAATGTTGTTTTACCGCATCCGATTTCGCCACAAATCACGCTGAATCCAGCACGACTGGCAATGCCATACTCAAGCATGGAATAAGCCATGCTGTGTCGACGACCAAAAAACAGGAAATCAGGATCGGGCTGAATGGTAAATGGTTTTTCTTTCAACCCATAAAAATCTTCATACATACTGGTAATGCCTTCTAATCTTTAAATATATCGCTATTCTAACAGAAAGTGATTCCCTCTCGATGTAGAGGAAAACTGAATGCGATAAAACATATCTTTCGAGCTAATTTTTAGTCCAATGAATTGGCCTGAGCTACCCTATGCATCCGCATCAACCTAAACATAAAAGCAGGGTTACCTAGCACATAACGCTTATAAAGCCTTTTAGGTTCCAAAGCCAGTCTGTATACCCATTCACAACCAAGCTTCCTTACCCAAAAAGGTGCCCGTTTAATTTTATTACCCATAAAATCAATAATAGCTCCGCCACATACCACCAATACCGGAACGCGAGTATCACGTATCAATGCAGCGATTTTTTCCTGTTTTGGCATGCCCATGCCAAGCACAATCAAATCTGGCTTGAATTTTGCAGCCAAATCTACATAAACTTGCTCAGGATCAAATCCGTGATGAAAAGAGACGACCTCCACCCCATATTGAGATTGGGCAAGGGATACGGCATTACTTAAATAAGGCTCCTCCGTACCCCAGAAAGCTACTGGTCTACCACTATAAGATTCCAATAACTTTGGAATAAAATCTGTACCGTTCATGTTGAGCCCCTTCTTCATCGCTAGGCGTGTGAACAGCATTGCCATACCTGATCCATCTCTCAAAAGGATGTCCGCGGCACAGAGTGCATCAAAAAAAGCAGTATTATTCACTACTGAATTCATAGCATATGAATTAACAAAGCCCACAACCTTTGGTGAGCTGTTGGTGGCCAATTCCTCTAGAAGTAGCTTTTCATCATCATCATCTCTCACTACTCGAGTTTTTCTAACAAGCGAATACCAACGGACTTTCCATCCTTTCATTTCACCGACTAATTCACCGATCATTTCATTCATCATTCATCTCTCTTCGAACGCACCCAATTCACCTGACGTTTAACTAAAAAGTTAAAATAGACAGGTATTTTAATTAGTGCATAAATGGGGGCATAGCATAAACTGACGAGTGAAATCACTTGTTGGCCAAAAGTAGCCCATGCCAGCATGACTGCAAGTCCTAGCAAAGCAAGGCTAGTCCCAGCAATCCATAAGGGTAAAATCAATCCACTGACAAAATACATTACTGTGCTCAAAGCAAAAACAGCCACAATCAGTAAAGTTAACAACGCCAGCGGTGGCACGATTAAATCAAACGCCATAGCTAGGAGGTTAAGGTTTCTGCTACGTAATGCCTCTGCAAATAAGCCAGGCGCTTCACTCAGAATTACGCCTAGATGCCCATGCTCCCATCGCGTCCGCTGGTTGCTTAACCCTTCTGCACTTGCAGGAAATGTGCTTGTCACAAGTGCTTCTGGTAGGAAAAGTGGTGGTTTACCGGCTCGGCAAAAATCGATGCCAAGCTTAAGATCTTCAACAATATGGCCGCTTGCCAGATCTGCCGAACTGATATCCTTCCAAAGGAAGGCCATGCCTGAACCCATTAACGGACATGGCAAACCCCAGAGAGCAAAACCTGTAGGCCTAACCAGATTTTTAATTAACCAGGCAAACTCAGCAATACGGGTCTTTAAACCCGCTCCATCCGGCGACTTCATTAGATAGAGTGATTGCACTGGTCTACCGGCTTCCATGCAGGCCGCGGAGAGCTTATATATTGACTTGGCACCAATTAGACAGTCAGCATCTACAATAATGACGACTTCCGGAGGATTTTCTGCACAGGCGCGTATTCCAAAATCAAGTGCATAGCCTTTGCCGCGTGCTTGCTGATTAAAACGCTCGACAACTTTCGCACCTGCAGTTCTGGCTTTGGAAGCAGTATCATCCGTACAGTTATCCGCGACAACAATCAGTCGATCGCCTTGATTCAACTGAGACAATACAGAGGTAACCGTTGATTGAATTAGCAACTGCTCATTGTGTGCAGGAATAATCACCGCAATGGAGGGTCTGCGGATGGTAAGTTGGCGAGACTTAAGTTCGAATAGCACTGAAAGCAATGCTTGCGTGAATAGCACCAGAACAGGGACTAAAATGACTGTTGCTATTATAATTAAAAGGAAATTAAGGATAATCATACTGCATTACCCCTGAATAACTTGGTCAGCGTTGTTGCTTTAAAACAAGTAAAGACACAGCAATCCTGACTGAGATAAATCAAGTGATTGGAATACTGCTTATATAAATAACTAAGTTGCATAAATTTTGAGACCGTTAGCTAAAAAGATTTCGCTTAAAATAAAATATGTTAACGCCTTACATAATGCAAATTTCACGCCAGCAGCAATGCCCTATATGTATCAATAGGTTAGATATTTATCTGGAAATATTCTGTTGAAAGTTCGGCAACAACGTTAGATAAATGGCTATCTAACGACTGGAATTGCCAAGCACTTTAGGCAAAATGCAGGTTTAAATAGAAGTTACAACTTCATGTTCTCCAAGGATCTTTGCTGGAATACCTATCGCACTTTTCCCACTAGGGATATCCTTAAGAACAACTGCATTCGCACCCACGTTGGCATGATCTCCTATTATGATAGCGCCTAATACTTTAGCTCCTGCCCCAATATCGACGTGCCCCCCAACCACGGGCGGTCTGCTGCCAGAACGTGTCCCTATGGTGACTTGTTGAAATATCAGACAGTTTGGGCCAATCACCGCTTCCGGATGAATCACAATCCCGTTGGGATGCGGCAGTAACAGCCCTCCCCCAATCTGGCTGTTTAACGGAATATCCGCTCCCGTCACAACGCTCCAAAAACGGTGACGCAACACTATCGTTTTACATATCAGTCTAGAAAGCGGATTGCGTGATACTGAATAGCACTGATAGCTACGAATACAGGCCAGCAGGGACCGGGCAGGATCCCATGCAAAGAAACTTTTCCTTTCACGCCCCCAGTCAGGGTCGTCCGCTGAAACCTCAATATTTTCAAATTTTTGATTATTCATAGCCATAGGAAAATCATTTGTATTCGATCAATCGACCCTGTTTTCCGCTATATAACAACTGCCAGTAGAATTTGGTTTGCCCGATCATTTCAGGAAATTTTCCAAGCACAAGAAAAAAAGCCATAATCCAGGAGGGCTTTCCTTGACTCACATTACGTATCGCTAACCTAATCACCTGAAGCGGATAAATCAGCAAAAACAGGGTTGCCCATTTAAGATTAATCAAACAAAGCATTAGCGCGATAGCGGGTATTACAAGTCCCCAAACCCAAGAGCGCCGAGCCTCACCAACCCAATGGCGCTCTGGAGGAGTACCATGTAAGTATGCCCCCTCGGCGAAGGCATGACCCGCCCGCATGGAACGCCTCCACCATTGGCTAAAACGTGTCATTGCGGCATCATGCAGTGTCATTTCCTGATTCAACCGCCAGACTTTCCAGCCAGCCGCACGTAACCTAACGCATAGCTCGGGTTCTTCACCTGCAATCAGACTGGGACGAAAACCATGCACATTTTCAAAGGCGACAACGCGCATCAGGACATCGCCGCCACAAGCCATGGCCTCGCCTATCGGTGTATCCCATTCCATATCGCACAACATATTATAAATTGTTTTATTGGGATAGCGTTCGCGTCGACGCCCGCAGACGGCCGCCACATCAGGGTGAGTGTCGTTAAAAATGACTGCACGCTCAATCCATCCTGTTACCATTTCACAATCACCATCCACAAATTGAACATACTCAACATGCGGATAAATATCTTTTAGCCTCGCATAACCTTCATTTCTGGCCCGTGCTGCAGTAAATGGCTTTATCATATCCAAAGAAACCACTTCTGCGCCCATGGTACGGGCTTCATTCACCGAATTATCTGTTGATCCAGAATCCACATAGATAATCTGAGCGCTCTGTTCCATTAAAGATTTAAGGCAACGGATAAGTCGGTCACCTTCATTGCGGCCTATAATAACGACTCCTACACGATTAGGCGCGCTCATCATCCTGCAACACTCAACTTTGTTAGATTTCTGACTTTAATGACCGCTGGAACGCCCACAGCAATTGAGTTATCTGGCACATCAGTAATCACGACAGCGTTGGCTCCAATCAGCACATTATTTCCTATCTTAATCTTACCGAGCACCTTCGCTCCGGCACCAATATCAACATTATCGCCAATTTCTGGCGCACCAACCTCTTCAATATTCTTGAGCCCGATCACCACCCCATTTCGGATTCGACAATTGTCTCCAATTTTAGTGTAGCCACTGACCACGATGCCCCCGAAGTGATCAATAATAAAATTACTGCCAATTTCAGCCTCACACGGCAACTCAATCCCCGTAATAATCTGAATGAATTTATATAGAATCTTGTATATTAATGAGAAAAATTTACGTAAAATTGCTGGGCGAACACCGTAGCGCCAACGACCAAAGCGATAGACAAGCATCACCCAAAAGCCCTGAGCACCGAAATCACCTTGATAGGTTTTCAAGTCATTTCGAATATTATGGAACATGTTCATAATTAGCGAGTCGGGCTTGTAGCAAATTGTGTACCGAAGAACTTCTTCCAAACGAACAAGGCTCGCTTCAGATTAAAAAATATTATGGCTGGAGGTCTTAGTTTTATAAGACTTTTTAGAGACAGGATTAAGTCAGCAAGACTGTTAAGCAGCAAGTGGGCTAACACGCCAATCAAACCATGATTTTTTCGAAAATAAAGGAGCTCACTCTCAATCTGTAGCGACTCAATCTGCTGACTGCTTGATGAAATGGCAGCTTCATGTTTTGCACTTTCGCCACCAATATGCACCACAGGCGTATCGGGATAATAGACCACCTCCCAACCTGCACGCTTTGCTGCAAAGCAATGGTCAACCTCTTCGTAATACAGAAAATAACGAGGATCAAATAAGCCGACCTGATCGATTACCTCTTTTCGAATCAGGGCATAACATCCTGGCACCCAATCACAGCGTCGCACAGAGGCATGATTCCAGGACATATCATCCACCAATCTGGACTGTTTGAAAATTTTCTTAAGGTTGGTTCTCTCGAGAAAAATATTCCATGCAGTAGGAAAATATCGGCATGACGGCTGAAGCGTGCCATCCCGCCCAAGCAATTTAACCCCTAACATGCCACATTTCGGGTGGGCATCCATATATTGCATTGTCTTTACAAGAGTATCAGGCTGAACGAAGGCATCTGTATTAAGGAGTAACAAATATTTGCCATGTATATATGGCAAAGCCTGATTGTTGGCTCGCCCGAATCCTACATTCTGTTTATTTTCTATTAGCGTAATATTCGGAAAGTCTTGACGGATCGCTTCAGCAGAATGATCTTTGGAAGCATTGTCGATCACAAAAACTTCCATTTTAAGGTTACCCGTCGATGCAAAGAGATCATCCAATGCCTTTTTGGTCATCTCCCTCGTATTAAAACTAACTAGAATTACCGAAATATCCAAACTTAAATCCATTCTTAAACGGCAAAATATCAAGCTGATTCAGCTAAGAGTTACAAGTAGTTGATATTTAATAACAACACACCTCAATTGACCAGCTAAATATTAGCGAAAGACCCATATGGGCTAATCTTTGACATTTATTTTAAGCACCCAAACGGTTATAGTTTAGCCTCGGCAGTTCTAAAAGATGCTTTAAAAAAGCATAGACCACTACACCATGTTTAGTAGTCAATTTTAACATACGTAGCAACAGCATAACATCTAAGACATATCAATTTAGCAGCAACATACGTCCATTGCCAAAATCAAGTTATTTTAATTAGCCCAAATGGGTTAATTCGGAGAGATCTCTTAAATTTTAAATGGTAATAATTACTATTTAATATGATAATTGAATAAAAAATGAATAATATCTTTTTACTCAAATGTCAAAAGCTTAGAAAAATCACAAGTCCCATGACACAATTAGAACAGAAAGTAAAATTGGAGCACTTTTTATGATCCCATTCAACAAGCCATATATGACAGGTCAAGAACATGAGTATATTAATC
>JBBQLN010000001.1:0-239265 GCA_038327905.1 Burkholderiales bacterium | reverse complement strand
TTTTCAGTCGCACCACAAATGGCTGATGTACAAATCAATCTCATAGGTAACGCGCAGTGGTCATTGATGACCGTGACTTGTATCTTGTTGTTTATAGGCGCGATGGGTAAGTCAGCGCAAGTGCCGTTACATGTGTGGTTGCCAGATTCAATGGAAGGCCCAACACCAATTTCAGCGTTGATTCATGCAGCAACGATGGTGACGGCAGGTATTTTCATGGTGGCACGTATGTCACCGTTGTTTGAATTGTCTTCTACTGCACTCTCTTTTGTGATGATTATAGGCAGCATTACAGCACTTTTTATGGGTTTCTTGGGCATTATTCAAAATGACATTAAACGTGTAGTCGCTTATTCAACGCTATCACAATTAGGCTATATGACAGTCGCGCTAGGCGCGTCAGCTTACTCAGTGGCGATATTTCACTTAATGACCCATGCATTCTTTAAAGCTTTGCTATTCTTAGGCGCGGGTTCTGTGATTATGGGTATGCACCACGATCAAGATATTCGCAATATGGGTAACTTGAAAAAGTATATGCCAGTGACTTGGATTACTTCGTTAATTGGCTCGTTGGCATTGATTGGCACACCGTTTTTATCAGGCTTCTATTCAAAAGATAGCATCATTGAAGCAGCCCATGCTTCAACGATTACTGGCAGTGGTTTTGCTTACTTTGCGGTATTGACAGGTGTATTCGTGACAGCATTTTATAGTTTCCGTATGTATTTCTTGGTATTCCACGGTGCTGAAAAATGGCGTGTTGTAAAGCATGACTCTCACCACGATGATGAACATGGTGTGCATGACGACCATGATCACCATGATGGCTTGGCTCCTACAGATGACCCACATGAACCAGGTTGGGTAATTAAGCTGCCATTGATTTTATTGGCAATCCCTTCATTGTTTATTGGTTACTTAACAATTGAACCTATGGAGTTTGGAGATTTTTTTAAAGGTGTGATTTTTATAGATTCTTCTACACATCCAGCGATGCAAGATCTTACTCATCAGTGGCATACAATTTTCCACTCAGCAACGGGTATGGCACTTCATAGCTTGATTACATTACCATTTGCCTTGGCCGCATCTGGCGTTGGTTTAGCATGGTTCTTTTACATGAAACGTCCTGATATTCCTGCAACCATCCAAAAACGTTTTAGTTTTATCAACCAAATTTTAGAGAACAAATACGGATTCGATAGCTTTAACGAACGAGTGTTTGCAGCTGGGTCAGTCTTTATTGGTAATAAACTTTGGCAAATTGGTGATGTGAAAATTATCGATGGCGCCATGGTCAATGGCACTGCCAAGTTGATAGGCAAACTTTCAGGCGTAGTACGCAAGTTGCAAACAGGCCTTATTTATCACTATGCATTTGCCATGATTATTGGTGTATTTTTGATGCTCACATTCTTTAATAAAGTATAAAAATGTTGAATTACTTTGGTTCCGACTACTTTTTTAGTCATATTCTAAGCTTCTCTATTTGGGTACCAGTATTAGCTGGTATCGCGGTATTGTTTACCTCAAATGATAACAAGCCGGACACTACTCGCTGGGTTGCACTTATCGGTGGTCTAGCAGCCTTTTTGGTAACGATTCCACTTTATACACATTTTAATTTCGCTGATGGTGACTTTCAGTTCCAAGAAGGGTTTAACTGGATTCCTGCCTTTCATATTAATTACCATCTAGGTGCTGATGGAATTGCTATTCCATTGATTATGCTCACAAGTTTTACCACTGTGATAGTCATCATTTCCGCATGGCAAGTGATAGAGAAACGTGTTGCGCAATACATGGCAAGTTTCCTCATTATGAGCGGCTTGATGATAGGCGTATTTAGTGCCTTAGATGCTATTTTGTACTATGTATTCTGGGAAGCGATGTTGATACCAATGTTCTTAATCATTGGTATTTGGGGCGGTCCAAACCGTGTGTATGCCACGATTAAGTTTTTCTTATACACGCTCCTAGGTTCGTTATTGATGTTGGTGGCGTTCATTTATTTATATATGAACACCAACAGCTTTGAAATTGTCGATTTCTACAATTATCAAATGCCACTTAATGTGCAAATATTGATTTTCTTGGCATTCTTTGCCGCTTTTGCCGTAAAAATTCCAATGTGGCCAGTGCATACTTGGTTGCCAGATGCTCACGTGGAGGCGCCAACCGGCGGTTCTGTAGTATTGGCTGCGATTGCACTTAAACTTGGCGGATATAGCTTCTTACGCTTTGCAATGCCAATCGCGCCTGATGCGGCTCATTATTTATCAGGCTTTATGATTACCTTGTCATTGATAGCCATTGTTTATATCGCGCTGGTAGCTTTAGTGCAAAAAGACATGAAAAAACTTATTGCCTATTCATCTATTTCACATATGGGTTTTGTTACATTAGGCTTTTTCATATTTAATAACCTAGGTCTTGAAGGTGCAATAGTCCAAATGGTGTCACACGGCTTTATCTCTGCGGCTATGTTCTTATGCGTGGGTGTTTTGTATGACCGCATACATAGTCGTGAAATCAAGTCCTATGGAGGCGTGGCTAATACCATGCCTACTTTCGCGGCATTTGCAGTGTTGTTTGCCATGGCTAATAGTGGCCTGCCTGGAACATCAGGCTTCGTAGGTGAGTTCATGGTGATTTTAGGCGCTATACAAGAAAACTTCTGGTATGCGTTCTTAGCTTCATTCACATTGATTTTTGGTGCAGCTTATACCTTATGGATGGTGAAACGCGTGTTTTATGGTGAAATTGCTAATGCAAAAGTAGCAGCACTTAAAGATCTTTGTCAACGTGAATTCTTGATCTTGGCAATATTAGCCTTATTGGTATTAGCTTTAGGTATTTACCCGCAGCCGCTCACTGATATGACAAACGCAACTGTTACACAACTTCTTTCACATTTAATGCAAAGCAAGCTACCTGTAGGTTTGCCTTCAGGTCTATAAGTCATGGAAAATATTCGTTACGACCTCATAACAGCCTTACCTGAAATTGTCATCGTATCTATGGCGATGTTTATTTTGTTGGCAGATTTATTTCTTAAACCTGCTAATCGCATCGTTATTTACTTACTAGCCCAAGTCACATTATTGGTTGCGGCTTACATCACCTTTACTACGCACGTTCCAAGTGTTAGCTATGCATTTACCAATACTTTTGTTGATGATGCAATGTCTGATGTATTGAAATTGATGATTTATTTAGGTACCTCATTAATATTTGTCTATAGCCGTCAATATTTACAACAGCGCGATATGTTTCGTGGTGAGTTTTATGCCTTAACGTTATTTTCAGTCGTTGGTATGATGATTATGGTGTCAGGCCAAAGCATGCTGACGCTGTATATCGGTTTAGAGCTATTATCATTAAGCTTATATGCACTAGTAGCGCTTGACCGTGATAATGCAAAGGCAACCGAAGCCGCGATGAAGTATTTTGTGCTAGGTGCATTAGCATCAGGGATGTTGCTATACGGCATGAGCATGATTTATGGCATGACAGGCAGCCTAAATATTGCTGAAATTAGCGGTGCATTAATCGGTGCTGATCACTTACATTCTGTGTTGATTTTAGGTTTAGTGTTTATTGTTTCAGGATTAGCTTTTAAACTAGGTGCGGTGCCATTCCAAATGTGGGTTCCCGATGTTTATGAAGGTTCGCCAACAGCAATGACCATGCTGATTAGCTCTGTACCTAAACTGGCAGCCTTTGCATTCGTGATTCGTCTATTAGTACAAGCATTGCCATCACTTGCAATCGATTGGCAACAGATGCTCATGTTTATGGCGGTCTTGTCAATTATCATCGGTAACATCACGGCTATTGCACAAACCAACTTGAAACGTATGTTGGCTTACTCAACCATCTCGCATGTCGGCTTTATGATGTATGGCTTGATGAGCGCGAGCACGAATGGTTTTGTCTATGCCATGTTCTATATTGTGAGCTATGTATTAATGACCTTGGCTGGTTTTGGCATTATATTGCTACTATCACGCAAAGGTTTTGAAGCAGACAAGTTGGATGACCTGAAAGGCTTGAATCAACGCAGTCCATGGCATGCATTTTTAATGCTAATTGTAATGTTCAGCATGGCTGGTGTACCACCTACTTTAGGTTTTTATGCAAAATTCTCTGTGCTACAAGCGGCATTGCAAGCTGGCTACTTATGGTTGGTTGTGTTTGCTGTATTAATGGCGGTGATTGGTGCGTTCTACTATTTACGTGTAATTAAAATGATGTATTTCGATGACCCTGTAGACCATCATCCAATCGAAGCACCTATGGATATGCGCATTGTATTGGGCATTAACTCATTGTCTTTATTAGTGATTGGGTTAATGCCAGAGAAGCTAATGGAGCTTTGTATCTATGCCATTACAAGAAGCCTGAGTTAAACTCAATTAGTCTAATATTTACGCATTACTTATAACTTATTTGTAAATAATCGTAAAATGCTAGTAGCTAATTGGTAATGCTGTTATCAATCTAGCAAAAATATACAAAAAGTACTTGTATATTTTTGCTTGTCATTCAAAATACAAACACACCAAATTCAATATCAATCTAGTATTAAAGGCTCAATATATGCGCTTAGATGACGAACGTGAAAGTAGTAACGTAGAAGATAGACGTGGCAGTGGCGGCGGTATGCCAATCGGTGGTAAGAGTATAGGCCTTGGTACCATTGCAATCGCGCTTGTGGCCATGTATTTTGGCGTTGATCCTTCGGTAGTGCTCAATATTGGCCAAGGCATGCAACAAGAAGCGCCTGTCGAGGCTCAACCAATTCCAGCAGATGATCCTATGGCAAAGTTTGTGGCAAAGGTTCTTGCTAGCACTGAAGACACATGGGGTAAAATTTTTGAGGCTTCTGGTAAACAATATCCTGCACCAAAATTGGTGCTGTTCAACGGACAAACACCTACTGCTTGTGGTTCTGGTCAAGCAGCAATGGGCCCATTTTATTGTCCAGGTGACCAAAAAGTCTATATTGATTTAGCTTTTTATAATGAGATGAAAACACGCTTTCATGCGCCAGGCGACTTTGCCCAAGCATATGTGATTGCGCATGAAGTTGGGCACCACATTCAAAACATAACAGGTATTTCAGATAAGGTGCAGCAAGCGCGTCAAAGTGCGCATAGTGAGGCGCAATCCAATCAGTATTCAGTGCGGTTAGAGTTACAAGCTGATTGCTATGCTGGCGTTTGGGCAAATCGTGCGGATGGCGCAGATCGTATCTTAGAAGCAGGTGATGTAGAAGAAGCGATGACTGCAGCCGCAGCGATTGGTGATGATGCCTTGCAAAAACAAGCTCAAGGCTATGCTGTGCCAGATAGCTTTACGCACGGTACATCAGCACAACGCACACACTGGTTTAACCAAGGCTTAAGTACTGGCGATATTAAAAAGTGCGATACTTTTAGCTCAGCGTCTGTTTAGATTGCTGTGGATTTGGCAATAGCACGTAACAATAGGTTATTTTATGCTGACACCAGATCATGATTTAAAAGAACATTGCATCGATTCACAAATCTTAGCTAAAGGTACAATGCTCACGGTTAAATGTGACCAAGTTCGTTTGCCGAATGGCTGCACCAGTGTGCGAGAGTATGTAACTCACCCAGGCGCAGTATTAGTTGTGCCGATTCTACCCAACGGCAATATTGTGCTTGAAAAACAATTTCGCTACCCCTTAAATAAGGTATTTATTGAATTGCCCGCTGGCAAAATTGATGCTGGAGAATATATATTAGTCACAGGTCAGCGTGAGCTTGAGGAAGAAACAGGCTACACAGCAAGTACTTGGGTAAAATTAGGTCACCAGCATCCTTGTATTGGCTATTCTAATGAGGTGATACATGCTTACCTAGCCTACGGCCTTGCCGCAGGCCCGCATCGGCGAGATGAAGATGAGTCGATTATTGTCTACGAGGAAACGCTAGCTAATTGTTTAGATATGATTGCGAGTGGTCAAATTACTGATGGTAAAACTATCATTGCTTTATTTTTAGCAGAAAAATACTTGGCGCTTCATCCAAAACTCTTGCAATCAAAGTGAGTAAAAATATGCCTAAAGTGTTGATCGTAGGCTGTGGTGATTTAGGTGGCACGGTTGCTACACGGTTATCCTCACTGGGCATCGAAGTGCTGGGTGTAAGACGCAGTAATACCCTAATTGATGGTGTTGAGATCATTCAAGCTGATATTACACAGCCTGAAAGCTTAGCCAGCCTTAAGCAAATAATGCCTGAAATTCTCATTTACTGCGTGGCGGCTAATGGTCAAACTGACGAGCAATACAAAGCACATTACGTAGATGGTCTTCGACATGTGTTAGCAACTCAATCTGAAAATATGAACTTAAAACACGTATTTTTTGTCTCGAGTACACGCGTATATGGCCAAAAAACAGCGTTGCTTTTAGATGAGTCAAACTTGGCAGTTGCAGCAGATTTTGGCGGTGAACGCTTGCTTGAGGCTGAGGCGTTGTTAAATAGACTGTCATGTGGCACAACGATATTAAGGCTTTCTGGCATCTATGGTGCAGGGCGTTTACGTATGATTAATCTAGCTAAGAATCCACTCAGTTGGCCCATGCAGAATAGCTGGACTAACCGCATTCACAAAGATGACGCTGCAGCATTTATGGTGTTTTTAGTGAAAGAAGTGCTCGCTAATAATTCTATTCAGCCTTGTTTTATCGTTACTGACTCTATGCCAAGTAGCCAATACGATGTGCTGAGTTGGATAGCCAATCAAATGCAGTTAAATATCGAGGTTAAAGTACCTGTTGTTGAAGGCGGTAAGCGCTTAAGCAATCAAATGATGTTAAGCACTGGTTTTAGTTTGCGATATCCTGATTTTAAATCAGGATATCAAGCTTTGTTGGCAGAGACTCTAAAGGCAGCAACAGAATAACGATGAAATTATTTATTATCTTTTGTACTTTTTTTTGCACTATTTATACTAACAGCGCTTTTGCGCGTGAAGATTTGAGTGTATGGCTAGATGAGCTAAAGGAAGAAGCAATCGGTGTAGGCATAACGGAAAAAACGGCTTATGCAACCATTAGCCATATACAGATATTGCCTAACATCATAGAGTTAGATCGCTCTCAGCCAGAGTTCGTGATTCCATTTTTAGACTATTATGAGCGGCGTGTTGATGCCCTAAAAATCTCACGAGGCCGCAAGTTACTTACTCAACACGCCGATTTATTAGATAAAGTTGAGGCGCAATATGGCGTACCTAAGGCTTTACTAGTCGCGTTTTGGGGGATGGAAACTAATTATGGTAGCAATCAAGGTCGCATTGACACACTTTCAGCACTTGCGACTTTAGCTCGTGACGGGAGACGTGCGAGTTTTTTCCGTAACCAGTTGCTAGATGCAATGCGCATGATAGATGCAGGTAATGCTGATGCAGAGCAGTTCATAGGCTCTTGGGCGGGAGCATTCGGTAATATGCAATTTATGCCAACTACATTTATTAACTTTGCAGTTGACGGGGATGGAGATAAGAAGATTGATGTTGTGAACTCTCCAGCCGATGCATTTTCTTCTGCCGCCAACTACTTATCGCAAGTTGGTTGGCAAAAAGGGGAGCCAGCCATGGTGGAGGTACAATTACCTGCGGATTTTGAGTTGCAAAAAGCACAGTACAGCCTGAGAAAGCCTGTGAGTGAATGGTTTAAGATGGGTGTTAGCACTATGCAAGCCTATAAGCCATCGGCAATATACACGCAGGCAAAGCCGCTCCAATCTAACGAAAAACTTATTACCAAAAAAAGTAAATCAAATCTGCATCAAGTTAATTTTAAATCAAATAAACCTAGTGCCGAAGATGCAAGCACTTCAAATTACGATGGCGCAAAACCCTCATTGCCAAATTCCACTGGTCAAGCTGCTATAATTCTGCCTCAAGGCTGGCGCGGCCCAGCTTTTATGGTGTTTGAGAACTTCGATGCGGTGATGGATTGGAATCGGTCAGTTAACTACGCACTTTCTGTTGTGCAGTTAGCCAAACGACTAAATGGAGAACCACATATATTAGGTGGTCAGTTTGCTGAACTAGGCGCCTTGTCGTTTTTGCAAATGAAAGCATTGCAAATTCAACTGAATGCAATTGGATACGACTCGGGTGAGCCAGATGGTTTTCCTGGTGCGCGCACACAAGAGGCAGTGAGGGCTTTCCAAAAAGCACAAGGCCTTCCAGCAGATGGCTATGCCAGTCCTAATCTATTTAATTATTTAAAAGAATTAAAATAACCACTACGCTCACAATATATTGTGCATAACGTCGTTTGCTATTTGCACCAGAGTCTACAATCAGATAAAATCGCGCTCTGTTTGAAATTCGCTCGTTTTGCGTTTATTGTTGCTTAGCGGCAACTCAAACTAACAAATCAAAAAATAGGCGGTTAGCTCAGTTGGTTAGAGCGCTTGGTCGACATCCAAGAGGTCACCAGTTCGAATCTGGTACTGCCTACCAATTTTTAACGTACTGAAAATTAAAGCTAAAGCCGTTAAATTAACGGCTTTTATTATTTGATAGGAAATAATATGCCTGTAATTCGCTTGCCTGATGGCTCAGAACGTACTTTCGATGCACCTGTCACCGTGGCAGATGTTGCTATGAATATTGGCGCAGGCTTAGCTAAAGCGGCGTTGGCAGGTAAAGTGAACGGGGTATTGGTAGACATCTCTCATTTGATTAGTCAGGACTCAGATCTTGCCATCATAACTGATAAAAGCGAAGAGGGCATCGATGTAATTCGCCACTCAACTGCACATTTGTTGGCTTATGCAGTTAAGGAACTATTCCCAGATGCGCAAGTGACAATTGGCCCAGTCATTGAAAATGGTTTTTTCTATGACTT
The DNA here is from genome assembly GCA_038327905.1 of Burkholderiales bacterium. GTDB lineage: Bacteria > Pseudomonadota > Gammaproteobacteria > Burkholderiales > Methylophilaceae > Methylotenera. The sequence goes on along the minus strand of JBBQLN010000001.1, from coordinate 230,363 downwards.
CTCATACAAGCGCGCTTTTACACCTGAAGATTTAATCGCCATCGAAAAGAAAATGACTGAGCTTGCTAAAAAAGATGAGCAAGTGACACGTAAAGTGCTACCACGCGATGAGGCTGTGAGTTATTTCAAATCTATAGGCGAGCATTATAAAGCGGAAATTATTGCCAGCATTCCAGCGGGTGAGGAAGTTTCTTTGTATACCGAAGGTAACTTTACCGATCTTTGCCGCGGCCCTCATGTACCCAATACTGGTAAATTAAAAGCCTTCAAATTGATGAAGCTAGCGGGTGCTTATTGGCGCGGTGACAGCAATAACGAGATGTTGCAGCGTGTGTACGGTACGGCATGGCGTAATAAAGAAGAGCTAGAAGCCTATTTGTTTCAGCTAGAAGAAGCTGAAAAGCGCGACCATCGCAAATTAGGCAAACAGCTTGATTACTTCCACATGCAAGACGATGCACCAGGGATGGTGTTCTGGCACCCGCGTGGTTGGAGCATTTGGCAAGAAGTTGAGCAATACATGCGCAAGATGTTCCGCGATTACAGTTATCAAGAAGTCCGCACACCAACCATTATGGATAGAACGCTTTGGGAGAAATCTGGGCATTGGCAAAACTACCGTGAAGGCATGTTTGTGACTTCATCTGAAAGCCGTGATTACGCAGTTAAGCCTATGAATTGCCCAGGGCACGTGCAAATTTTCAATAGTAGCTTACACAGTTACCGTGATTTGCCATTACGTTTGGCTGAGTTTGGTTCATGCCATCGTAACGAGCCATCAGGCTCATTGCATGGCTTAATGCGTGTACGCGGCTTCACGCAGGATGATGCGCATATATTTTGTACTGAAGAGCAGGTTGAAGCGGAAGTTGCTGATTTTATTAAGATGTTATACAAAGCTTATGGTGACTTTGGTTTTAAAGATGTGTTAGTTAAGCTATCTACACGCCCTGAAAAGCGCATTGGTACTGACGCAGACTGGGATATGGCAGAAACTTCGCTTGCCAATGCGCTTAAGTTAAACAATCTCGATTTTGAATATCAGCCAGGCGAGGGCGCGTTTTATGGTCCTAAAATTGAATTTACACTTAAAGACTCTCTAGGTCGTTTGTGGCAATGTGGCACTATTCAGCTAGACCCCAACTTGCCAGAGCGCTTAGGCGCTGAATATGTGGCTGAAGATAATAGCCGTAAACATCCAGTGATGTTACACCGTGCTATTGTTGGCTCTATGGAGCGTTTCATTGGTATTCTGATTGAAAACTATGCAGGTGCAATGCCGCTCTGGTTGGCGCCTATACAGGTCATGGTGCTTAATATTTCTGAGAATCAGGCAGATTACGTGCGCCAAGTAGTTGAAATACTAAAGAAAAATGGCATTAGATGCGAATTTGACTTGAGAAATGAGAAGATAACCTATAAAATACGCGAACATTCGATGCAGAAGATGCCTTACTTGCTAGTTGCAGGTGAGCGTGAGATGCAAACAGGACATGTAGCCGTGCGTACCAGAAAAGGCGAAGACTTAGGTTCTATGCCGATTGAAGCGCTAATTGAGCGCTTAAAAGCAGAGATTGAAACTAAAGTTTAAGCTTACTTAAAGCCATTTTTAGTGGGGTTTTAAGTTGATTTCTGAAAATGCGCGGCTTAACTATTTGGAGAATTTGATATAGCACAGGACAAAGAAACACGAATTAATGGCGACATTACCGGGTCGCAAGTTCGTTTGGTGGGCATAGAAGGCGAGCCTTTGGGTATAGTGACGTTAGCTGAGGCTTTTGCAAAAGCAGAAGAAGCTGATATTGACCTAGTGGAAATTGCGCCGAATGCGGTGCCACCAGTGTGCAGATTGATGGATTACGGCAAGTTTAAATATGCCGAAAGCAAGAAGCAGCACGAAGTTAAGCTTAAGCAAAAACAAGTGCAAGTAAAAGAAATTAAGTTTCGCCCTGGTACAGATGATGGTGATTACGCAATTAAGGTGCGTAATATTATTCGTTTTATTGAAGACGGTGATAAAGCGAAAATCACCTTACGTTTCAGGGGGCGTGAAATTACCCACCAAGAGTTTGGTTTAGCCTTGCTTAGACGTGTAGAAGCAGATACAAAAGAAGTGGCGACAGTTGAGCAGTTTCCAAAAATGGAAGGTCGCCAAATGGTGATGGTACTTGGCCCTCATAAGAAAGTTAAGTAGTAAATCAAAGAAGTAGTAAACCCTAGAGTGATACGGCTAAACGGCATGCCTAAGCACTCATAACTTAAGTTCAAGGAGAACAAAATGCCAAAAATGAAAACCAAGAGCGGTGCTAAAAAGCGCTTCAAATTCTTGGGTAACGGTAAAGTGAAACGTACTCACTCACACTTACGCCATATCCTTACAAAAAAGACCACCAAGCAAAAGCGTAAACTACGCGGCACGGCGATCATCTCACCAACAGACGTCAAACGCGTTCGCGCAATGATGCCAACACGATAAGGAGACCGATATGCCTAGAGTAAAACGTGGTGTCATCGCTCGTGCTAGACACAAGAAAGTATTAAAAGCCGCCAAGGGTTATCGCGGTCGTCGTAAAAACGTTTACCGCGTTGCTAAGCAAGCGGTAATGAAAGCGGGTCAATATGCTTACCGTGACCGTCGTCAGAAAAAACGTCAATTCCGCACATTGTGGATTGCACGTATTAATGCGGGTGCTCGTGAATTAGGTTTAACTTATAGCCGTTTCATGAATGGTTTGAAAATTGCATCAGTTGAAGTGGATCGTAAAGTACTTGCTGACTTAGCAGTATTTGATAAAGCAGCATTTGGCCAATTCGTAGAAATGGCAAAAAAAGCTTTAGCCGCTTAAGTTGTAAATAAGTTTAAGAAAAGAGGCTTCGGCCTCTTTTTTTTACTGTAAAATCAATGAATTGTAATAATTGCGGTTAAATTCCGTTGTCAATCTAAAGATCAGAATAAATATGGCCGATTTAACGCATTTAATTTCAGAAGCACAAGCAGATTTCGCTAGCAGCGCCACCATGAATGATCTAGAGGTAGCAAAAGCTAAATATCTAGGTAAAACAGGTCTGCTAACCGATGCGTTAAAAGGGTTAGGTAAGCTTAGTAACGAAGAGCGTCCAGCCGCAGGCGCTGCTATTAATGTGGTGAAACAGGGCGTCGAGGCAGCTTTAACCGCACGTCGTGAGGCTATTTTAAATGCAGAGCAGGCAAAGCAACTTGCGCAAGAGTCGATTGATGTGACTTTGCCAGCGCGCGCTCAATCGCATGGTGGGTTGCATCCTGTTACGCTTACTTTAAAGCGTGTCGAAGAGTTGTTTCATTCCATTGGTTTTGAAGTCGCGACTGGACCAGAAATTGAAACGGATTTCTATAACTTTACTGCGCTGAATATTCCTGAAGATCACCCTGCACGTGCAATGCACGATACGTTTTATATTGATGAAGCCAATGTGTTGCGAACACATACCTCACCAGTGCAAATTCGCTACATGGAAAATGCACTAAAAACTAATAAAACACCGCCACTGAAAATCATCGCACCTGGTCGTGTTTATCGGGTGGATTCAGATGCAACTCACTCGCCTATGTTCCACCAAGTAGAAGGTTTGTGGGTGGATGAAAACATTAGTTTCGCCAACCTAAAAGGCGTGGTGCAAGACTTTTTACAGAAATTCTTTGAACGTGATGATTTAACTGTGCGTTTCAGACCGTCATTTTTCCCATTCACAGAACCTTCAGCAGAGATGGATATGAGCTGGAACGGCGGTTGGTTAGAGATTGGCGGTTGCGGTATGGTGCATCCTGAAGTGTTTAAACATGTCAATCTTGATAGTGAAAAGTACCGCGGTTTTGCCTTTGGTTTAGGCGTAGAGCGTTTAACCATGCTGCGTTACGGCGTTAACGATTTACGCCACTTTTTCAATAATGATTTGCGCTTCCTAAGCCAGTTTAAATAATATACTTAATAACAAACCTAAAACTTAAGGTCACAAAAGCATTATGCAGTTTTCAGAAAATTGGTTACGTAGTCTTGTTAATACTGATTTAGATAGTCAGGCACTTAGTCACGCTTTAACAATGGCAGGGCTTGAAGTTGAAGAGGTGCAGCCAGTAGCTGCAGTCTTTAGCAAAGTGGTAGTGGCTAAGATTTTATCTGCGGAGAAGCATCCTGATGCAGACCGCTTGCAAGTGTGCAAAGTGGATGTGGGGCTAGCTGAGCCTTTGCAAATCGTATGTGGCGCACCCAATGCACGCGCTGGTTTACTTGCGCCTTGTGCGATGGTTGGTGCTGAATTGCCTGGTATCTCAATTAAGCAAGCTAAAGTGCGCGGTGTAGAGTCTTTCGGCATGATGTGTTCATCTAAAGAGCTTGGTATTAGCGCTGAGGCAACAGGTTTGCTTGAGTTAGATAGTAGTGCAATTGTAGGTCAAAGTATTCGCGAACATTTAGATTTAGACGATAATCTACTCACATTGAAACTAACACCCAATCGCAGCGATTGCTTAAGCTTGGTGGGCATTGCCCGCGATGTTGCCGCTATCACAGGCGCTAAAACAAGCTTTGAAGATATTGTAGCAATACCAGCAACGATGCCAACTACTAAAAGCGTGGTAGTGAATGAACCTGCTGCATGTCCACGTTATAGCGGCCGTTTAATCAGTGGCGTCAATGCAAAAGCAAGCACACCCGCATGGATGGTTAAACGTATTGAACGTAGCGGCTTGCGTAGCATCAGCGCCTTGGTAGATGTGACAAATTATGTGTTACTTGAGTTAGGGCAGCCTATGCATGCTTTTGATGCGGCTAAGTTGAAAGGTGATGTTACCGTTCGCTTTGCTAAGGTAGGTGAGCCTTTAAGTTTACTCAATGACCAAACTGTAGAGTTAAAAGCAGACGATTTAGTGATTGCAGATGCGAATGGTGCGGTGGCACTTGCTGGCATTATGGGCGGTAAGCCAACTTCAGTGGATGATGAAACCACTGAGATTTTCTTAGAAAGCGCTTTTTTTGTACCTTCTGCCATCGCTGGTAAAGCACGCAGGCTAGGCTTGAGCACTGACTCCTCTTATCGTTTTGAGCGAGGTGTAGATTTTGGTAACACCAGAAATGCACTCGAGTATGCCACTAAACTTATTTTAGAAATCTGTGGTGGCCAAGCAGGCGAAGTGACAGAAGTCATCAATACATTGCCTGTGCGCCATTCAGTCAAGTTAAGAATGACGCGATTAGCATCTGTGCTTGGCATTTCGTTTGAACAGGTCAAAGTAGGGCAGCTACTTGCACAGTTAGGATTTTTATTTACAGAGGTTGGCGGCGCATTCACCGTTGCGCCACCAAGCTATAGATTCGATATTAATATTGAAGAAGATTTAATTGAAGAAATTGCGCGCTTGCATGGCTATGACCACATTCCTGCAATTCCACCAGTCGCTAGTTTGCAAATGTTGCCTGCGCCTGAAGCAAGACTTCATCAAAATAAGTTGCGTGATAGCTTAGTTGCAGAAGGCTATCAAGAAGTTGTAAACTACAGTTTTGTTGATGAAAGATGGGAGCGAGATTTATTAGGTAATGCAACACCAATCAAATTGCAGAACCCTATCGCGAGTAATTTAAGTGTGATGCGCACCAGTTTATGGGGTGGTTTGCTCGATACCCTAACTTATAACTTAAATCGTAAACAAGACCGTGCATTCTTGTTTGAAGTGGGCGCTGTTTACTCTTTACATGACAAAGGATTTATTGAAACTACGCGCGTATCAGGCTTGGCGTATGGTAGTGCAAAACCTGAGCAATGGGCGGCTGATAGCGCAGATGTAGATTTTTTTGAAGTGAAAGCACACGTAGATAAATTGGCTGGCTCGCAACTCACTTACGAGAAAGCTGAACACATTACTTTGCACCATGGGCAAACTGCGCGAATCCTAAAAGATGGTAAAGCGATTGGCTGGCTAGGTAAGTTGCATCCAAAATGGCAACAACACTATAGTTTAACTAGAAGCACGTACTTATTTGAGCTTGATTTAGAAGCGATCTCTAGTCAAGCAATACCAGTGTATCAAGAGGTTTCAAAATTACTGGCTGTTAGACGTGATTTAGCTGTGGTTTTGGACGAAAATATTGCAGTTAGTGAAGTGTTTGGCGCTATAAAAAAAGCAAAAATACCATTGATTCTTGATGTGGCATTATTTGATTTATACCAGGGTCAAGGTGTGGCAGAAAATAAAAAAAGCCTTGCATTATCAGTACTTATGCACGATACTCAAAAAACTTTAACAGACAGTGATGCCGACACAACCATGACTAATCTGCTACAATTACTGCAAAATGACTTTGGTGCAATCTTAAGAAATTAGTCAGCTCAATGATTGGTTTATTTAAAGCGTCTATCAATTAAAAATAAAGCTCAAAAGCTAGAAATGAAATGGGAGTGGTTATGACATTAACAAAAGCTGAACTTGCTGACTTACTTTATGAGCAAGTTGGGTTGAATAAGCGTGAAGCAAAAGATATGGTTGAAGCGTTTTTTGAAGAGGTTAGAATCGCGTTAGAAGCGGGTGACAGCGTTAAATTGTCAGGCTTTGGTAATTTTGAGTTGCGCAAAAAATCTGAGCGCCCAGGCCGTAACCCTAAAACAGGTGAAGAAATACCAATTACAGCCCGTCGTGTAGTAACCTTTCACGCAAGCCAAAAACTAAAAAGTAAAGTTGAAGCTAATCACCTTAACTAAGTGGACGATTAAAAAAGTTTAATAGCATGAGTGAACACAATATAAAAGTGCAGTTGCCGCCGATACCAGCAAAGCGCTACTTTACTATAGGTGAAGTGAGTGAGCTTTGTGGTGTGAAACCACATGTGCTTAGATATTGGGAGCAGGAATTTACTCAACTTAAACCTGTTAAGCGTCGTGGTAATCGTCGCTATTACCAGCATCATGAAGTTCTGCTGATTCGGCGTATTCGTGAATTATTGTACGAGCAAGGTTTTACTATTAGTGGTGCGCGCAATCGCCTAGATGGACCAGATGAAGTTGAAATCAAAGCAGATAATGGGCAGTCAACTAAACAATTAGATTTAACTTTAAGTCCTTCAACATCAAATAGTACTCAAGATTTTGATTTTACTTCGGTAAAAACCGAGTTACTAGGAATTTTAAGTTTGTTACGTCCAGTGCAATCAGCTTAATACACTGATTAGATTTATTTCTGAAGCCTTTTATTGCCCTTAACCTTTTACGATATAATGGCAACCTTGTTGTAAGTAAGCTGCAACATCGGTTCGGGGCATAGCGCAGCCTGGTAGCGTACATGCCTGGGGGGCATGGGGTCGCAAGTTCGAATCTTGCTGTCCCGACCAATCAATATTTTCTAAAAACAAAAAAAGTCAGCTAGCAGCTGACTTTTTGTTTTTAAGTTTACTATTTTTGTAATATTGTTACCAATGTCTGAAGCTACTAGAGTAATTTAAAGAGCGATAAGCTAGTCGTTTGCACAAATGACTTTTGTGCGGCTTCCATAATGGTTTGTTGTTTTGCAAGATCAGAAAGCGCGCTGGCATAGTCGGTATCTTGTATATTAGAGAGTGACTTGCTGTACTGCAAAGCACGGTCAGCCCCTGCAGTGTCTAGATTATCAACTTCATTGAGTTTTGCACCTACGTCAGCTCTGACATTGAGCACATTATCTACTGAACCTTTAAGCTTACCTATGGCTGTCGCCAAGCCAGCGGTGTATGTGGCTTGTGTGGTCGCATCAGTAATGGGGGTGTTGAGCAATGTCACAATGTCGTTTAAAGCGGCAAATACATCGTTACCATTGGCTTGAAATACATTGTCACCAGTTGCGTTGATGGCCATTTGGCGCTGTGTATCTACTTGCAGTAATTGTTGGTTGCTATCCCCTGCATAGTTGGCGCCTGTAGGTGTTGCAACAAATGGTACAGTACTGGTTTTAAAGCCTGCATAGAGATAGTTTCCAGATGAATCTTGCGTATTCGCAAGGCCAATCAGTGCATCAAGGGAACCTTTTAATTCAGAGCCGATAAAACCTCTTTCTGTATTTGATAATGTTCCATTTCCTGCACTCACTAGGGTGGATTGCGCTGATACGAGTAAGTTGGTTACACTGGTTAGGTTGGATTCTAGTGTGTTCAATTTCAGTTGAGCTGTTTGGCGTGTATCGGCAAATTTAGAACTGGTTCTTTGTGCGGATGAAATTTCTAATGCACGTGCCGCCCCTACAGGGTCATCTGACGGTGATGAAATGCGACGACCAGTAGAAATTTGTTCTTGTAATTTAGCCTGATCAGATTGTAAATTGCTGATTCTAGTGATGCCTGACTGGTAGATAGTGTTGGTGCTAATACGCATGATTTTTCCTTAAGCTTGATCTATCCACCTAGTTGCAACAAGGTATCAAAGAGTTGAGAGGCGATTTGCATCATCTTGCCTGCGGCCTGATAGGCCTGTTGGTAGCGTAGCAGGTTGGTTGCTTCTTCATCCAAGTTGACACCAGATTCTGATTGCATTGCGGTAGTGGCTTGTTCTAATACTTTAGATTCAGCTGCAGATGTGATTTTTAACTCACGTGTTTTATTGCCTACACCGTTGACCATTTCAGCAAAAGCGGTTGAATAGCTAGTGGTGCTGTTATTCAGTGTGCCTTGGGTTTGTAGGCCTGCAAGTAGTAAACCGTTACGGTTATCACTTGGGCCACTTGCTGATATTGTAAATTTATCACCATTTGTCGGCGTGCCTGTGATGGAAAAACTCATTCCACCTACAGAGATAGTTGCACCACTGGTATAAGTGATGGGTGACCCTGGTGGAAATACGGTGGGAACACCTGCCACGGTCACCGTCACTGGTTGTGTTGATGGTGCAAGCGCAAGTGTACCTGGCATACCAGATGAGTAAGTAAGCCCCAATGTACCCGTTAAGGTGCTACCTGCTGGTGGCGTACTAATGCTTGCCGTGCCTATATTGGTGGTATTGGCAACTGAACTTAGTGTGGTGCTGCCGATGGCCAATTTTTTGGCGTCAGTAATGGCTAAGCTAATAGTTGTTGCTACATTTCTAGTTGGGCGTATGACAAAATCATCGCTCTGAGTGAACGAACCAGAAGACAGGTTAAAACTGACTCCGTCCACGGTTTGAGGCAGTGCGCTAAAACTCTGCACAGTGCTATCACTAAGGCGGGTGATTTTGAATGGATTTACAGGGTCAGAATTAGGATCGTATTGCAAACGATAATCGCTGCTAGTCACGGCTCTAGCGTCAACAATCTGGCTGGTGACAACCGCATTACTTGCAAGGTTGTTATTAATATTGCTACTTACTACAGGCGTAGCAATATTGAATAAATTACCGCCAGCATTACCGTTAATATCTATACCTTGTTTATGCTGCGTATTAAATGTATCGGCAAGCACGAGTGCAAGCTGACCAACTTGATTTTGTACAGTGTCTAATGATTCTGATCTAAATTGAAGCAAGCCACCGATTGCACCGCCGGGTAAACTACTTGCGCCTAGCACAGTAGATTTACCTGATGATTGATAGGCTACTTCCAGCCGAGTTGGGTCAGTGGGTGAGCTTGCTGTAGTCAGCGACATTAGACTTTTACCAATCACCAAGGGCAAGCCATTACCCACGTAAATATTGTAACTACCTTGCCCCTGCGGCACTACCGTAGTTTTGATTTGTTTGCTTAACTCCGTCACCAGTTGATCGCGCTGATCCATCAGGTCGTTCGGCGTATTGCCGTTACTACTAATGGCAGTTTCAATAGAGTTGTTTAACGATGCAATTTGTTTGGCGTAGGTATTGACTAGGCTGACACTCGCTGTCAGCTCCGTATTCACGTCATTACGTACTTCATTAAGACGGCTACTAGTGCTCTGCAAGCGGTTAACCAAAGATTGCGCATAAGACAGCATGGATTGTCTGCTAGGTATATCGCTTGGGTTCGCAGCTAAATCACTCACACTGCTAAAGAAATCAGAAATGGCTGGATTTAGTCCAGCAGAAGCATCAGACAACATATTATCAATGTTGCTAAGTTGACTAGCGTAAATGTCGCTACTAGCACTGGCGGCTTGGCTACTGACTACTTGCTTGGCGAGTATGTCATTAAAGGCTCGCGTCACACTTGCAATCTCGGTCCCTTGACCAATATAGCCACTACCTGAGCTTTGTGCTTGGGCTGCAGCCTGAACGACTGATTGTCTTGAATAGCCTGGAGTTGAGGCATTAGCAATATTGTGACCAGTCGTGCTGAGCCCAACCTGAGCTGCTGCAAGTGCGCTTTTTCCTATACTTAATATGTCAGCCATGATATTTACTCTTTAGAAAACCTGTGTACAACTATGATGACGGTCAGAAAATCAAAAACTTTAGGCCATGCATATTATTAATTAATCTACTGTGTTGCTTTTTGTATTACGCTGGCTAGCTTAGTTGCGTAATTTGGGTCAGTTGCATAGCCTGCATTTTGCATCGCTTGTGCGTATCCATTCACGCTATCAAGGTTAGCCATTACTTTGTTATAGCGCGGATTGTTGCTCATCATGTTGGCAAAGTCTTTGAAAGAATCTGCATAGCTATCATAAGCACGGAATTTTTCGATACGTTTTTGCTTTACGCCATGGATATATTCTGTGGTCGTGGCTTCAACCACTTTGCCATCCCAATTGCCTGTTGCCTTGATGCCGAATAAGTTGTTGCTGGGCGTACCATCCGCGGCTTTTAATTCACGTTTACCCCAGCCACTTTCTAATGCGGCTTGACCTAGCATTAAGTGCGCAGGTACGCCAGTCGTGCGGCTTGCTTCCGCAGCATGTTTAGCCATACGATTTTTAAATTCAGTAGCGCTATCAGATAAAGGTTTTGTATCAATCTTATTGTTAATTAACGAGGTTTCAGCAGGCGTATTTTTAACTCCTAAAGGTGCTTGGTAAGCTTGTGTATTCGCTATCGCCTTGTCACTTGCTGGCGAAAAGGGATTGTTGATGATAGGGTTAGTTTGCGCCCCATAGCCAGAGGTAGGCTGAACATCTGTAACGGCTTGTTCCATGCTGTTACTAACTGGATTGCTACCTTTACTCAGTTGCCTAGCAAGCACATCCGCAAGTCCTAGCCCTTTTGAGGCTAGGTTGCTACTAAGCTGCTGATCAAGCATCGAAGTGAATGTACGGCTTTGTTCGTTATCAAATGGGTTGTCCTGCGGTGAGGCGTCACGCATGCTTTTTAGCATCATGTTCATGAAAATTGCCTCAAACTGTTTGGCAACGCCTTTAATGGCTTCAGGTGAATTCTCTTTGGCAGCGTTTTTCAGGCCGTTTAGGCCATTGGCATCAAACGCGACTCCTCCAGATAAATCTGCACCATTAATCATGCTAATTTCTCTACATAAATCATACTAAATTCACTAAAGAGATCATGCTAAATAACCTCCAAGTCCGCGTGTAGAGAGCCAGCAGCTTTCATGGCTTGCAAGATGGCAAGCAGGTCTTGTGGTGTTGCGCCAATGGCGTTAAGAGCTTTCACTACGTCTGATAGATTGGCACCGCTATTGAGTTTTAAAACCTTGCCAGGTTCTTTGTTAATTTCAATTTGTGAGCGCGCTGTAGATACGGTTTGACCACTTGATAGGGCGCCAGGTTGGCTAATCACAGGGTCGGTGTTAATCACTACCGATAAATTACCATGTGACACAGCGCAATTTTCTAGTGTGACAGCTTGGTTCATCACCACAGAGCCAGTTCGGGCGTTCATAATAATTTTTGATGTGGTAGCTGCAGGACTAACATTGATTTTTTCTAAATCAGCAAGAAAACTAACGCGGTTGCTGTTTGCTGGGGCTTGTACCCGAATCACACGGCCATCTTGAGCCAAAGCGATATTTGCACCAAAGCGCTTATTAATTGCATCAACAACTAACGATGCAGTAGAAAAATCAGAATCTTTAAGCTCCAAATTGACATTGTCTGTTTGGTTAATCGTATTTGGAATTGAGCGTTCTACTGTTGCACCATCAGAAATTCTGCCCACGCTAAGGTGATTGATTTGTGTTTGGCTACCGTTAGCAGAAGCACCAACACCGCCAACTACTAAGTTGCCCTGTGCCATGGCGTAAATCTGGTTATCTGCACCTTTAAGTGGTGTCATAAGTAACGTGCCACCGCGCAAGCTTTTGGCGCTACCCATAGATGAAACAGTGACATCCAACGTTTGACCGGGCTGAGCAAAAGCTGGCAAGCTACCCGTAATAATGACTGAAGCGACATTTTTCATTTGCACACTGGTGCCAGGAGGTAAATTCACACCCATTTGTTGCATCATGCTAATCATGCTTTGCACGGTGTAGGGCGTTTGGTCGCCTGTGCCATCTAAGCCAACAACTAAGCCATAACCAATTAACTGGTTGTTTCTAACGCCCTGAATAGTCGCTAAATCTTTTAATCTTTCGGCGTGTGCTGGTTGAATAAATAGTAGGCTGATGAAAAACGACACGCACATAAAGTCACGCCAGAAATTAGAATATTTCTTTTTGTAAATATAAATCATTAAAGCGCACCCATACTTAGGAAAAAGCGTGCCACCATGCTTGCGATACTTGCGGCATCCACTTTGGTGTTAGTTCTATATTCAATTCGCGCATCAGCCACTTTGTTAGAGGGCACAAAATTGCCCACGGTGATGCTGTCTGGGCTGACTACACCTGAAAAACGTACAAATTCTGTACCTTTATCAAATGATATTTGCTTTTCACCGCTTACTGACAAATTGCCGTTGGGTAATACGTCAACCACAGTCACTGTAATTGAGCCGCTAAATACATTGCTGGATTTTTCATCGGCTTTATCTTTGAAAGAATTTGATGAACTACCCGCAAAACTCGCTTTTGGCACAGGATGACCAAATAAACTGGTGATCGAATTATTTGCTTTACCATCTTTACTGCCAGAGCTTTCACCCGCTTTAGTAGCGCTGGTATTTTCTGTGATGTTGATGGTGACAATATCACCCACATAGCGTGGTCGGCGGTCTTCAAAAAGTGGGTGGTAAGCGGCAGAGTTAAATATTCCGCCGTTGTTAACTTTCAATGGAGTATTAGCGACTGGCTTTGCCGTCATAGGTTGTTTAACGATACTTTCTGGCGTAATTGCACATGCGCTAACCATTAGGCATGATGCCACTGCTAAGCTTTTTAGGGCTGCGTTAAACGCTTTAAGATATTTGGTATTCAACATTTTTAACTCTTTATTTGCTTAAGGCTAATCAATCAATTTTTATTGAATTGACATTACATCTGCGTCAGTTTTTGCAACATTTGATCTGACGTAGTAATGGCTTTACTATTAATTTCATAGGCGCGTTGGGTTTGAATCATATTCACTAATTCTTCCACCACGTTCACGTTAGAAGTTTCAACATAACCTTGTGTCAACAAACCAGCGCCATTTGCACCAGGTGTATTTTGTGTAGGAGCACCAGAGGCGGTAGTTTCTGCAAATAGGTTCTCACCTTTACCCGCTAAACCAGCTGGATTAATAAACGTTGCTAATTGCAAAGTGCCAACTTGAGTGGATGCGGCAGTGCCAGCAGTGGTAATTGAAACCGTACCATCGCGACCTACAGTAAAACTTTGTGCTGTAGCTGGAATGGTGATGGCGGGTTGAACAGGAAAGCCGCTAGAAGTCACTAATTGACCTTGGCTATCTGTCTGAAATGAGCCGTCACGTGTGTAAGCGGTTGTGCCATCAGGCATCAAGACTTGAAAAAAGCCCGCACCTTGAATGGCTACGTCTTTGTCATTGCTAGTTTGCTGCAAGTTGCCTTGGCTGAAAATGCGCTCTGTCGCTACAGGTCTTACACCAGTGCCTAGTTGCAGGCCAGATGGCAATTGAGTTTGCTGTGAAGTTTGCGCACCTGGCTGGCGGATGTTTTGATAGAGTAAATCTTCAAATACCGCGCGAGAACGCTTGAAGCCGTTGGTGCTGACGTTTGCTAAGTTATTGGCAATCACGTCCATCTGTGTTTGTTGGGCATCTAGGCCAGTTTTTGAAATCCATAGTGAGCGTATCATTTTATTTCCTTTTAGCAAGACTTGCCAGCGGAGCTGGGTTAGTTGCGCTTATCAGTTTATTCTGGTCAAAAATCAGCAGATGCTTTTGAGTGGCTACATAATCGCTGATTGATATATTCGAATGCTATGAAACCATCTTAACCCAAGCTAACTCAACTCAAACTGAGGAGTTGAGAGGCTTTATTGGCGTTATTCTCAGCACTTTGCATGAGCTTCATTTGTGTTTCGAATTGTCTTGCTAAACTAATCATCGATACCATGGCATCAATCACGTTGACGTTACTGCTTTCAAGCGCGCCACCGACCACATGCACGTTTGCATCAACTTCTGCTGGGTTGCCATTACTAGTCACAAATAAGCCATCCTCAGCACGTACTAAGTCTGTTTCAGCTGGATTGACCAGTTTTAAACGGCCTAAAACAGTCGTCGGACCAGGTTTAGAGCCGTTAGCAACAGTTGAAACAGTGCCGTCTTTACCAATGGAAACAGCTACATCAGGCGGAATGCTGATAGGGCCACCATCGCCCAATACTGTTAAGCCTGAAGCGGTTTGCAGTACACCGTTTTCACTGACTTTTAAGGAGCCATTGCGTGTATAGCCTTCAGAGCCATCCGTACGTTGTACGGAAAGCCAGCCTTTACCTTGAACTGCCACATCTAAATCACGATTAGTCGATTGAATCGCGCCAGGATTGAAATCTGCGCCTACGGTAGAGTCCACTACAAATGCACGTGTCGCTAAACCTTCACTGATCACAGGTACAGCTCTAAACGAATCGACTTGAGCCTTAAAGCCAGTAGACGTCACGTTGGCCAAGTTATGAGCCGTTGTTGCTTGCTGTTCAAGTATGTGTTTTGCGCCTGTCATTGCGGTATATATCATGCGATCCATAGCGGCTCTCCTATTTCTTATTCACTATTAACGTAAGTTAACTAAAGTCTGTAAAACCTGATCTTGCGTTTTAATGGTTTGAGCATTTGCTTGATAATACCGTTGTGCGGTAATCATATTCACCAACTCGGCAGTCAGGTCAGTATTTGAATCTTCAACCGCTGAAGATTGCATGACACCTAATGTCCCTGAGCCAGGTACGCCAACTAGCGGTACGCCAGAGGTTGAGCTTTCACTCCAAGCATTGCCACCAAGTGATTGCAAGCCATTAGGGTTAGCAAAGCTAGATAATACGACTTGCCCTAATGTTCTTGACTGACCATTACTGTAGCGACCAACAATCGTGCCATCTGCACCAGTGTTAAAGCCAGCTAAACGCCCAGAGGTGTAACCATCTTGCGCAAGACTGTTGATACTGAAGTTAGAACCAAATTGTGTACTGCCTGAATAATCCATTGTTAGGGTCACTGCCGCAGCGCCAGTAGGAACGGTTGGGACCGTAGCAGGGGGAATTGGAGGATTTAATGGCGCAAATGTTACAGCAGTTGGACTGGCTGGAACGCTTGTAGGATTAAGGCCTGTACCAGTCGCAGGAAAAGTCAGTGTTGCGGTTGGTGTTGGTAGTGCAGTGGTAGAGATGCCATCTGCAGTTGTAAATACCTGCCAAACATTAGGTGCAGCGCCTTTTACAAAAAAACTTTGTAAGGTATGAGAGTTGCCTAAACTATCAAATACGGTCACTGCCGTAGAATCGTTGTAAGTGGTTGGGTCGGTTGGGTCAAATGGTGTGACAGTCGGTGTGGCTTTGCGTGAATCCAAATTCACTAGACCAACAATTTTGGCCGTTGCTTGAGGCTGTAAGTCCGACGAGTTTATTTTAAGATCAACTGGCGCACCTTTTTGTAGAGTACCAGCCGTGTCGGCCGCATAGCCAGTCAAACGTTTGCTTGCTGCATCTACAATAAAGCCATCTTTATCCATCTTAAACTGGCCATTTCGTGAATAAGTCACAGCCCCGTTATTCACCATGCGAAAGAACCCACCGCCATTGATTGCAATGTCCAACGAGTTGTTTGTACTTGTCACATTTCCTTGCGTGAATTGCTGTGCAACGGTAGATAAACTAGTACCAATACCAATTTGTGTGCCGCCGCCGCCAGTAAGCGAGTTGGCGAATACATCTGCAAACTCTGCGCGAGATTGTTTAAAGCCGACTGTGTTGGCGTTGGCTACGTTGTTGCCGATAACCTCTAATTGTTTTGAAGCTGCGTTAAGACCACTTAAACCTTGTTGAAAACTCATGGTGCTCTCCTGTTATAAATATTTAATCATTGTTTTAAATTGAATGTTTTTAATATGGCTGACGGTTTAGAAAATTTCTTTTACGTCAGTGGTGCTAACGCTAGCTGAATTGCTTAAATTCAATTTCACACCGCTAGTGCTATTTGAAACACTCATTACTTCTGCATAATTAAGACCATCAGCCGACACGCTTTGCCCTGCGGTGGTCGCTGTGATTTCAAATTTATAATTGCCAGTTTTTGCAACTGAACCATCATCAGCAAAGCCATCCCATTTCAATGGAATGCTGCCAGCCTCTTGTGCACCAAGATTTAATGTTCTAATCGTTGACCCTGCAGAATCTTTAATCGTCACGCTAAGTTTGTCTGCACCAATGGGCAGATCTACGCCAAAATAGCCGCCAGTTCCCGTGGTGCTCACTGCCGTACCAGGTACTAAAACGTTGTGACCAATCATGTTGGCGGCCTGATAAGACTGGCCAGTCTGCATATTGCTCATCAGCGATTCCACAGTAGAGTTCAGCTTATCAATGCCTGTTACTGTCGAAAGTTGCGCCATTTGACTGGTTACCTGTGCGTTATCCATGGGGTTCAATGGATCTTGATTTTTCATCTGCGTCACGAGTAAGGTCATAAACCTGTCTTGCTGTTTGTCTACAGCAGATTTTGCAGAGTTTGTCTTGCCATTCACGCTATCAAGCAAGGCTTGAGTGGGGGTATTTGAGGTGGTCTGTACAGTGGTCATCATATTTACCTTTAATTTTAAAACTTCAGTTTTTTCTTACCTATTCATTTACTTCTTTAATCGAGATCAACCTATTGTTGTCCTATTTAATTAGGACAACTTATTGTTGTCCTATGGTCAGTGTTTTAAGCAGCATGGTTTTAGCGGCATTCATCGTCTCAACGTTGTTTTGATAAGCGCGTGAGGCAGAAATCATATTCACCATTTCTTCAGTCACGTTGACGTTTGGCATGGTCACGTAGCCTTTATCGTTGGCGAGTGGATGCTTTGGGTCATACACTACTTTTGCAGGTGAATTGTCTTCAATTACTTTCAGTACTTTTACGCCACTCGCATCGGGTGAGCCTGTAGGCATTGC
This sequence comes from Burkholderiales bacterium, assembly GCA_038327905.1. GTDB lineage: Bacteria > Pseudomonadota > Gammaproteobacteria > Burkholderiales > Methylophilaceae > Methylotenera. Next base: position 212,980 of record JBBQLN010000001.1, on the reverse strand, counting down.
ACTGAATACAACTTGCTTGGATTTGTAAGGGGTGCCGTTAGCACTAGTGGCACTGTCAGCGTTGGCTAAGTTACTGGCAACCGCGTTTAAGCGTTGTGATTGCGCACTCATGGCTGAGCCGGAAATATTAAACACGTTAAATAGAGACATTTTTTATCCTATCCAAATAAAATTTAAGAACCTAAAGTTCTAAGAGCCTTGTATCGCCGCCAGCATTTGTTTTAGCTGGGCATTGATAAGGGTTAAGCTCGCTTCGTAGCGAATACCATTGTCAGCAAATTGGTTGCGTTCTACATCCATATCTACCGTGTTGCCATCCACACTGCCTTGAATAATCGGGCGAAACAATGGCTCGCCCGGCGCAGCGCTGGTATTGCTGTTGCTTGCAGGAGTGCCATCTAAATGTAATGGTGAAGTTTTTGTAGTTTGAAATGCATTTTTGTTGATACCAGCCACTGCGCTTTGCATGGCGGCCTTAAAGTCGATATCACGCGCTTTAAAATTTGGCGTGTCCGCATTGGCAATATTCGCTGCAATCAGCTCTTGGCGCTGGCCACGCACTCTTAATGCGTTTTGGTGAAAACTTAAAGCTTCGTCTAACCTATTCAACATGATGAACTCCTTTCATTACGGCAAATCTCTTTTTTCAAAAAGCATTTAAAGAAAAGTCATTGCTTGCCGATAACATATGTAGGTGCAAGTTTAGAATTAAAAAAGTGACTTTGATTGTGAAAGTAAAAGGGTAAAACATGCCCTTTTCTAAGTTATGCTATGCAGATGAGTCCGTAGAATACATATTGAGTTTTTACCATCTGATATGGGGTTCGATATGTACGAAGAAAACAACCAAATACGTGTATCCGCAGTACTCTTAATTTTCTTTTTTGCGAGCTTAATGCTCTCGGCGATTTGCTTTGCAGAGCCTGCCCCAGTGGCAAAGCAGAACTTATCAACAATAAAATCAAAAATTACCGAATTTTTAGAAACACAAACAATTGGTTATCCAGGCAAAGTAAGTGTGCATGCAGGTGCCATAGACCCTAATTTGAAACTAGCACAATGCCCAGACGTACAAGTGTTTATGCCAACAGGTAGTCGGGCATGGGGTAAGACAAGTGTTGGCGTGCGCTGCGGTGCGCCCAATGCTTGGACTATATATGTGCAGGCAACCGTGAATGTAATGGCGCAGTATTTAGTAGCATCGTCACCTTTAGCGCAAGGCCAGATTGTGACTGACCAAGACGTGATGTTTGAAAAAGGAGACTTAACCCAATTGCCAGCTGGCGTTTTTACTGATCAAACACAAGCGATTGGTCGCACAGTGAATATTTCTATGAGTGCAGGCACGGTATTAAGGCAAGAAATGTTAAAAGTAGCGCTTGCCGTGCAGTATGGTCAAACAGTGATGGTGACATCAAAAGGTAATGGCTTTAGCGTTTCAGCCGAAGGTCAAGCCATGGGTAAAGCCAACGAAGGGCAAGTGGTACAGGTTAAAGTCGCTAGTGGTCAAGTGGTGACAGGCATTGCAAGAAACGGTGGCCAAGTGGAAGTCGGCTTTTAAAACATATTTCAGGTTTTAATTTGTTAATTTAAATGGATTCAATAAAAAACTCACAAAGTATTAAAGTTCGCTTAAACTATGCCGTTAAAAGCAATATGAATGCGTTAGTTGTAATTAAAAGCAACGCAAGTAACTTAAGCGAAAAGGATGAATAGCCATGAAAATTAATGACTCAATCAAAAACACTGCTGGTCTTGGCGTAGATAAACCAAGCACAGGAAAAGCAAGCGCGGCAAAAGCTGACGCCACTGCTGGCAATGCTCAAACTTCACAGCTGGAGGCAAAATCAGCTGAAAGCGTTACGTTATCACCCTTATCAGCACAATTGAAATCACTAGAAAAGAAAGTTGAAGCTAGTAGTGTGTTTGATACTGAAAAAGTTGAAGCAATCAAATCCGCTATTGCAAACGGTCAATTTAAAGTAGATTCAGAAAAAGTAGCTGATGGTTTGATTAACTCAGTCAAAGATTTGTTATCTACGCAAAAATAACGGCAATCCTCGCTATAAAAACTAGCGCGCCGAATTTAAGAGGCATCATGAGCAAACCAACTTCTAATTCAGCAATTACTTTTGAGCAAGATGCAAAGTTAGTCAGCAATCTGCTAGAAGTTTTAACGCGTGAGCAATCAAGCTTAGTGATGGCAGATATTGACGCAATAGAAACAGTGATGGAAGAGAAATCTTTTTTATTACAAAATATCAGTGCAACTGCGAATAGTCGTTATGCAATATTGGCTAAAGGTGGGTTTGAGGCAAATGAATCTGGCATGACTGCTTGGTTGAAACATCAAGCTAAGCCTTCTTTGTTCGAGTCATGGGCGCACTTTCAAAAATTAATCAGCCAAGCTAAAGAAATGAATAGGCTCAATGGCTTACTCATCAATAAGCATTTCAATCGCAATCAACAACTGCTTAACCAATTGCAAGGTCATTCAGCCAATAGCAATGTTTACGGCAAAAACGGTCAAGCGCAATCACAATCCAGCTCACGCTCATCACTAGTTGCCTAATAGTTTTATTGGAATCTTTCTGGCTCTTTAATGGTGTCTGATAGGCTTGGTATTGGATGTTATATCAATTGCAATTAGCTTGTTGACTAATGTTTAAAAATGTAGCACGATGGCATTAAGCTGTTCAAAAAATATGAATCTTTTATTGAAATAATAATAATTGGGGCGTGCGTAAGTATTTACGCATGATAGGATGTTTTTTAATAAATACTTATTTTTGTTACGATTTTTGTTGCTACCTATGTTTAAGGCGGCAAGCCATACTTGTTTATCTCCTCCTAAATCCGATTTTTTTAAAATTATCTCACTGCCTCATCTTTGTTTGCAACTTTCAAGCATTAAACAATCAACAGCTTTAGCCTTTAAAACTTATCAACCTGAGCAAATTTTTGAAAATTTCGCTCATCAATTATTTTTCATCGCAACACATTTATTTAGAAATCAATATCACAGATGAACGTCGGTCGCAAACTCATGCTTATTGTGCAGGCCAGTGTTGCATTAGTCATAATCCCTGCAATGGTTGGGGTTTATTTTTATTTAAAGGCTAACTTACTTGAAAAAGAAGCCGCCACGCTCACAAATGAAACGCAAGCGATTGTTAATGCCAATACTCAAGTTTTGCTCAATTATGAATTTAATCTAAAAGCACTTTCACACACACTCCAAAAAACACTAGCAGAACCAGTTAAGCAGAATGAATCTGCTGAATTTGATCGACTAATTCAGCGTGATCCAGATCGTGCATGGCGTAACCAGAAAAACGGATTTGATGGAATGACTGAATCAGGCGTATTTTTGCCGCCAGATGCTGTGTTAGATGCCGCACAAAAAAGTCTGCATTTGCGAAGTAAGCATTTAATGGATATCTACGGTGCTTCGATTAGTTCTGCATATGGCAATATTTGGCTACTCACAAAAGATAAAACAGAAATTATTTACGATCATGTCTACCCAAATTTTGTCTCGTTGATGAAAGCTGATACTGATTACACCAAAACACCTTGGCTAACGTTGGGTGATCCGCATTCTAACCCTAACCGTGAACTACGATGGACTGCTCCGCTACTAGATCCTGTGTCAAATGGTTGGATTGTTAGTGCGGTATTGCCTTTGGATGTTAACGGCCGCTGGGTTGGTACCATTGGGCGTGATTTTAATATTACTAAAGCGCTACCTACGCTCATGCAAAAAAGTAAGCGTTATTCTGGCGAGCTCACTTTTTTAAGGGATGCGCAAGGTAATTTTATCGATGCAGGACCATGGCAAAAACAACTTCAGACTCTCCCAGATACTTTTAAAGTAGACCTCAGTAAAATGCCTGAAATGGCAACACTTTTGTTTCACAAAGATTTTACTCAGCGTGTGCATTTCTATGACAAGCACGTGACATTTGATGGTCATGAATATTTGGCGATAGACGCTCCGATGCCCTATCTCAATTGGCGCTATACAAGATTAGTACCCTTAGACCAAATATTAGCGCCAATACGTCAACTGGTTAATTCACTACTAGGCGTTGTGCTGGCCATTGGTTTGTTGATAGGCTTTTTGGTTGATGCCGCAGTTAAGCGTAGCATTGTCGACCGTTTACAAGCCTTAGCTGATGCCGTCCGCAGATACGGTTTAGGTGATACTAAGGTGCGAGCAAACTCGTTGGGAAACGATGAGATTGCTGAAACTTCGCAAGAGTTTAATGTCATGCTTAAGCGAATTGAGGCCAACGAACGTGAACTGAATCTGGTCATGGATAATATGCGTGGAGCGCTATCCCGTGTAGACAATCAACAACGTTATATTTTTGCTAGTAACTCATATACCGTTATTTTTGCTAAGCCGATGGAGCAGATAGTCGGTCATACAATGCGAGAAGTTGTTGGTGAAGATTTATACGCACAAGAAGAACCTTACATTAAGCGGGCACTAGCCGGTGAAACTGTTAACTTTGAAATTAAAACCAAGGTTCTTGGATACGGTGAAAGGCATGGCTTGGTGCATTTCATTCCTAATTTTGACGACAATAATCACGTTGATGGTTTTTTTGTGAACGTTGTTGATATGACAGAGCAGAAAAGAATTCAGCAAGATTTGTTAGAGCGTGATGCACGTTGGAAATTTGCCATAGAAGGTTTTGGTGATAGCTTATGGGATACCGAAGAGATTGCTCGAACCATTACATACTCCAAAACTTGGTTTGACGTAATTGGCTTCACGGAAACTGAGCTTAGCAACAAGCTTGATGAGTGGGAGTCACGTATACATCCAGATGATAAAGCGGCTACGCTTGAGGCTGTTCAAAACTGCTTGGATGGTAAGACTAGTCAGTTCAATTTCGAATATAGAACATTGTGCAAAAATGGACAGTATAAGTGGATACAAGATCGCGGAATTGTATTAACGCGAAATAGTGCTGGTAAAGCCTTGCGCATGGTGGGTACAGCGAGTGATATTTCTTCACGTAAGCAGCTGGAACTTAAATTACAAGAAAGTGAAGAGCGCTGGAAATTTGCGATTGAAGGCTCTGGTTTTGGCGTTTGGGATTGGAATATTCAAACCGATGAAGCAAACTATTCAAAACTCTGGAAAGAGATGCAGGGCTATTCAGAAGACGATATTTTACCTACTAATGATGAGTGGAAAATTCGCATTCATCCTGACGACCAACAACTCGTTGCCGAGACTATGCAAGCCTATCTCAATGGCAAAACGGAAATTTATGTCGTTGAATACCGTTTGAAATGTAAAGATGACAGTTATAAATGGATACTAGGAAGAGGCATGGTGGTGAGCCGCAGCGAAGATGGCGAGCCTTTGCGAATGATTGGGACACATGTAGATATTACGCAACGTAAAGAATCTGAAATTGCACTCAGTATTGCAGCAACAGCTTTTGAGTCTCAAGAAAGTATCATGATTACTGATGCGAATAGAAAAATAGTGAGGGTTAACGCCGCTTTCACAAAGGCAACGGGCTATTCCGCTGAGGAGGCTATAGGTCAAACTCCTAGGATGCTCAGTTCTGGCCGCCATAACGCAGCTTTTTATAATGCGATGTGGGAGGCCATTAATAACACAGGCACTTGGAGTGGTGAGGTCTGGAATAAGCGTAAGAATGGCAATATTTATCCTGAGCAACTAACGGTTACGGCAGTTAAAGATGCCAATAATACGGTTAATTACTATGTTGGTTCAGTTGTCGATATTACCGAGCGTAAAAAAACAGAACAGGCTTTAATTGAGAGTGAGTATCGATCTAAATTTGCCATTGAAGGTTCAGGTGATGGTGTTTGGGATGTAAATGTGCAGACCAACGATGCGATTTATTCTAAGCGTTGGGCAGAAATGCTGGGCTACGAAGAGGGTGAAATTTTACCTAGCCGTAATGAGTGGCGCGCGCTTATTCATCCTGATGACCAGCAGCAAGTATTGGATACTGGTAACGCTTACCTTGAAGGTAAAACTGAGATTTATGTGGTTGAGTATCGAATCAGGTGTAAAGACGGTCATTACAAATGGATGTTAAGTCGCGGCATGCTGGTGAGTCATAGTGAAGATGGCAGGCCTTTACGTATGATTGGTACACAAATTGACATCACCGAACGTAAACTAGCCGAAGAAAAAGTAAAACGGATGCAGCTTGAGCTGCTGGAATCACATGAACGTTATGTCGATTTGTACGAATTTGCGCCTATTGGTTATTTGTCTGTCACTAAACACGGCATGATTACCGAAGTGAACTGGAAAGTCACTGCCATGCTCGGGCAGCAAAGAAAAGACCTTAATCAGCATCGATTTGAAGAGTTTGTCGCAGAGGAAGATAAAGGTTTCTGGCGCCGTCAGTTTACGATGATTAAAGCAATGCAAGATGGTGAAGACATCGCTTTATCGATAAAACTAGCTAGAGCTGATGCAACACTATTCATTGCTAATCTGCACTGTTTACGCATGGATGACGGCGATGATGAACCCATATTGCGTGTTACGCTAGAAGACGTGACTCAGCTAAAACAAGCCGAACAAGTGTTGCAGTTGCGTGAGAGTTACCAGCGTTCATTGCTAGATAACTTCCCCTTTATGGTGTGGTTAAAAGATAGCAAACACCGTTACCTAGCAGTGAACAATGCATTTGCAAAAGCATGTGGCTTCCCTTCAGAGAAAGAAGTTGCGGGCAAGTCTGACTTAGAAGTACTGCCGAAGGGGTTAGTAAAAAAATATCGAGAAGATGCCGCAACCATACTACGCGAAGGAAACCCCATTTCTGGTGAAGAATTAACTGAGGTTAATGGCCAAAAAATCTGGTTTGAAACCTATAAATCGCCCGTCACCATTGATGGCAATGTGGTTGGCATGGTGGGTTTTGCGCGAGATATTAATGAACGTAAGCGTGCTGAAATGTTTGAGCATTTCCGTAGCCATATACTCGAGCTATTGATTGAAGATTTAACACTACAAAATATTTTAGAAGCCATAGTATTGGGTGTGGAGCAATTTAATCCTGAAATGCTGTGCAGCATATTGCTGCTGGATAAAGAGGGTAAGCATCTTACCAATGCGGCTGCACCTAGTTTACCTACCTTCTATAATGCGGCCATAGATGGCGTAGAAATTGGTCCTAATGTTGGGTCTTGTGGAACCTCAGCATTCATAAAAGGGCGAGTCATTGCAGAAGATATTTCTAAGCATCCTTGCTGGGAGAATTATAGTGAGTTAGCTGCCAGTTCTGGTTTAGCGGCTTGTTGGTCGCAACCTATTTTCGCGCCAAATGGCAAAGTGTTAGGCACTTTTGCCATTTATCATCGCCAACCGCATACGCCTTCTGAAGCAGATATTACCTTAATTGAGCAAACTGCCAATCTAGCAAGTATTGCGATTGATCGTAAACAATCTGAAGACGACCTTAGAATTGCCTCTATTGCATTTGAATCACAAGAAGGCATGATGGTGACCGATGCCAAAAATATCATTCTAAAAGTAAACCAAGCCTTCTGCGATATTACTGGCTATTCCAGTGCAGAAGCGGTTGGTCATACACCGCGACTTTTAAGCTCTAGTCAGCATAGCGAAGGCTTTTATGATGCGATGTGGGAATGTGTACACGCAACGGGTCATTGGGCAGGCGAGGTGTATAACCGTCGTAAAAACGGTGAGGTTTTCCCACAACATTTAACAGTGACTGTGGTGAAAGATGCGAATGGGGCTGTGACTAACCATGTGGCAACATTGACTGACATCACCATGAATAAGGCTGCGGCCGAAGAAATTAAGCATCTGGCTTTTTACGACCCATTAACTGGCTTGCCCAATAGGCGATTGATGGTGGATAGACTCAATCAGGCGCTAGTGTTCAGTGCGCGTACAGGCAGAGATGGCGCGGTATTATTTTTAGACCTAGATCACTTTAAAACATTAAATGATTCGCTAGGCCATGATGTGGGCGATATGTTGCTACAACAAGTGGCAGAGCGCTTGGTGAGCTGTGTGCGTGAAGGTGACACTGTTGCCCGTTTAGGCGGCGACGAGTATGTAGTCTTACTAGAGAATTTAAGTGAAGAAGCAACTGAAGCTGCAACACAGGTTGAAGCTGTTGGTGAAAAGATTCTGGCTGCTTTAAATCAGCCATATCAGCTTGGTCAACACGAGTATCACTGCACGCCAAGTATAGGTGTAGCGCTATTTAGTAACCATAATCAATCGCAAGAAGAGCTGCTAAAACATGCAGATATTGCTATGTACCAGGCGAAAAAAGCAGGCCGCAATACCATAAGATTCTTCGATCCTAAAATGCAAGAAGTGATTAATACGCGCGTTGACCTAGAGCGCGAGCTTCGTAAAGCTTTAGATAAGCACCAGTTGCATTTGTATTATCAAGTTCAGGTAGATGTTTCTGGGCGAGCGATGGGCGCTGAGGCGCTTATCCGCTGGCTACATCCTGAACATGGTTTGGTTTCACCATTTCACTTCATTCCTCTAGCTGAAGAAACTGGCCTGATTTTACCGATAGGGCAATGGGTGCTAGAAACTGCTTGTAAGCAACTTAAGCTGTGGGAGCTAGAACCAGTCACGCGTGACCTGACTTTGTCCATCAACGTTAGTGCTAAGCAGTTCAGGCAGGCTGATTTTGTGAGTCAGATACATGAAGCGGTTAAACATTACGGCATTAACCCGATGTTACTTAAGCTTGAGCTGACAGAAAGTATGTTGTTAGATAATATTGAAGATACAGTGACCACTATGAATGAGCTCAAAGAGGTGGGTATACGCTTCTCATTGGATGACTTTGGTACTGGTTATTCTTCATTACAATACCTCAAACGCTTGCCGCTATATCAGCTTAAAATCGATCAATCTTTTGTGCGGGATATTGCTGTTGATAGCAGTGATCAAGCGATTGTACGTACCATTATTGCGATGGCACATACTTTGAATCTGAATGTAATCGCTGAAGGTGTAGAAACTGAAGAGCAGCAGGGTTTGCTACTCAATAATGGTTGCACGCATTACCAAGGTTATTTCTACGGTAGACCAGTGCCTATTGAACAGTTTGAAGTGCTGCTTAAGCCTCAGTAATTAAGTCACACGTCAATACGGACTTTATTTGCTGGTTACTTTGGGTGTAATTTCTAGTGCAGAATCTTGCTGGTTTGGCGACTGATATAGAATCATAATCGATACGCGACGATTCTTAGCACGACCAGTCTCTGTATTATTTTCGGTGATAGGCTGAGTTGCACCAAAACCCAATGCACTTAATCTAGCCTCAGCAATTCCAGCATCGCTTAACATTCTCACTACGCTACTAGCGCGCACTGCAGATAGCTCCCAGTTTGAGAAAAATAAGTCGTTATGAATAGCAATATTATCGGTATGACCTTCCACCTGAATGAGTCGCTCGTTATCTTTTAACATCAAAGCTACTTCATTTAAAACACTTGATGCAGCGGCTGCTAGTTCTGCTGAACCAGGCGTGAACAAAAGACTGTCATTAATATCAATACGAATGCCGCGATTGTTTTGCATCACTCGCACTTTACCTTCACTAATCAGGGGAGAAAGCTTGTTAGATAAGTCTATGCCCATGCTGGTCATCGATTCTTTCTCTCTACGCATTTTCTCTTCATATAAATGTGCGAGAGGCAATGGTTTAATGAGTGTGATTTTTTGACCTTTAAGTTTGCTATCACTAGTTGAGTTTTGGCTAGGGTTAATTTTAATAAGGCCTGTCGCACTAGCGCCAGTAAACGCAGTGCCCATAGAGGCCATTAAGGCATCGTACTTACCTTGATTAACGGATGAAATTGAGTACATCACGACAAAGAATGCGAAGAGTAGGGTGATAAAATCTGCGTAAGAAACCAGCCAGCGGTCTGGGTTTTCCTCTTCATCATCTATGGGTTTTCTTCTTATCATGGCTACTGGTATTTAAATTTTTTTGGATAGCTTACCGTAAATAGGCGAATAAGCGCTCTTCAACAATCCTTGGATGGTCGCCACTGGCAATAGAAACCCATGCGTTTAATAGCATTTCTCTACGCATCATCTCATGCTGTATTAAGGCTTTAAGCTTGTTGGAAATTGGCAGAAAAACCAAGTTAGCTAAACCTACACCGTAAATTGTGGCAACAAATGCTACGGCAATGCCGCTACCTAGTTTGCCAGGGTCGGATAAATTCTCCATCACATGAATCAAGCCAAGTACCGCGCCCAAAATACCAACAGTGGGTGCGTATCCGCCTGCGGCATTCCAAATTTTTGCGGCATTGCGTTGCTGAATTTCAAAAAAGTGCATATCAATGGCAACGAGTTGCCGTATTTTTTCTGGTGGCGTGCCATCTATCATGAGCTTTAGGCCTTTTTGAATGAATGCATCAGTTTCTCTTTTCAAATAAGGCTCGAGCATAAAAATACCTTCTTTGCGAGCGAAGTTACTCCAAAGCATGACGCGCCTGGCAAGTTCTTGTCTATCATCTACTGGTGTAGAAAATACTTGGCGCACCATTTTTAAGCCAGCTACAAAACTGGCGGTATTAGATTGCAGTAATACCGCGCCAAAAGTGCCGCACATGACAATTAAGAATGCGGCGGGCTGAATGAGTGAGCTAATTTGCCCGCCTTCAATGGCTTGCCCAAATAGTATGCCGATTAAGGCAAGTATTAAACCACCTAAACTGCTCCAGTCCATGATTTCTCTTTTAGATTTGCACGTAATCTAGCGACTGCTTGGCTATGTAATTGGCTAACACGTGATTCAGAAACATTCATCACAGCGCCTATTTCTTTTAAGTTAAGTTCTTGCTCGTAATACAGCCCCATTAGTATTTTTTCACGTTCAGGTAAGTCGGTAATGGCATCGACCAAGGCTTCGCGGAAGTCACTTTCTAGCAGCGCTTTAATTGGGTCACCGGTGTGGTCGGCGTTAAAGCGATCCAGAAAATGTTCGCCATTTTCTGACTCATGAAAATCCTCGTAGTAAATCAGTTGATGGCCGCTACAGTCACCTAGCATATCGTAGTAATCGTCCAATGATAGCTGTAATTTTTTGGCTACTTCATTTTCTGTAGGAGGTTTACCTAACTGCTGTTCAAGCTGGCTTATCGCGACCTCTACATCTCGCATATTTTTGCGTACGCTGCGTGGCAACCAGTCTGCGCTGCGTAACTCATCTAACATAGAGCCGCGAATCCGCTGTGCCGCATAGGTTTCAAATTGCGCACCATGCGTGTCTTCATAGCGATTAATCGCGTCAAGCAAGCCCATCATGCCAGCTTGTATTAAGTCGTCTAGCTCAACACTAGGCGGTAGCTTAGCTTTAAGCTGGTAAGCTAGTTTTTTAACCAAAACGGCGTGCTTATTCAGCAGCTCGTCTTTTTGGTCTTTTTTTCCATGAATGGTATACATAGTGAACCTTTAACCTAAATAATCGATGCCATATCGTTGTGAGTAGCATCGGCACTGTCGTGCTTGTGATCTAATCGCTTTGCAATTTTCTTAAAAGCGGTTGAAGCACCTGCTAGTGGGAATGCATCAATCACGGAACGACCGAGTTTTGCCGCACGGCTAAGATGGTCATCAGCTGGAATTGCACCAAAAAACTCTAATTCAATTTGCATAAAACGTCGTGCAACTTGCGATATATTGCGGAATACTACCTCTGCTTGAGCATCTGTCGCGTTGTCTACAATAATGCCGAAGGGTCGTCTGCCAAGTTCGCTGCATATTTGTTTAATGAGTGTATAAGCATTGGTAATAGATTCTGGCTGACGTGTTAATTGAATAATGATTTCGCCATTGTTGAGAATTTGTAATGGCAATAGGTTATCTTTGTTCAAAGTAGCATCTACCAGCACGATTTCATATTGATGTGCTAACTCATCAAAAATCTGATTGGTCTGTGTGCTCTCATCGCTATCAATAGAAATATTAAATTGATTTTTTTGCATCAGCTTACCAATATTAAAACCATGGTTAGTGCTGATGATGGCATCAGATAGGGAAAGTGCGTCACTATCCATGTTGAAAGCAACATCGAAAAGTGATGGTGTTTTATCTATACCATACTTTACTTCACGTGAATCTTGGGAGGCATGTATCACCAATACATCACTTCCGTGGCCAAAGATAGAGGCCGCAAGGTTAGTCATCATGCGCGGTTGGTCATGCGTGCTTGCGGCAGAAATAACTGAAACTACTCTAGGCTTTGGCGCAGCCATAATGCGGCGTAAACCAGCGGCTTGATCATGATGAAAATTAGACATGGCTAACTCCTGCATATTGATTTTTGCCTACAGTGTTACCCATGATGAATGGGAGTTCATCCATTAAGAATTGAAATGGTTGGTTGCTAGCCGCTCTTGCTTTAAGTGCGTGCTGAATCATATAGGCTTTATTAGCAACATGAATATCTTCTGGCACACGCTGGCCATTTGCCACATAAAACAGTTTTAGTTTTTCTCTAATAACAACATCTAAGGCACTACCAATGGTTGCGGCTTCATCTAGCTTGGTGATAATGCAGCCATCTAAGCCTTTGCGTTTATAAGCTTTAATGACATCTGCAAGCGTTTCACCAGTGCTAGTAGCATTCAGGCATAGCAGTTTTTTAACGGGCATATTGGTGCTGGATAGCATTGCGATTTGCTCAGCTACCATGCGGTCACGTTGGCTAACACCCACGGTATCAATCAAAATAGTATGTTTGTTTTTTAGTTCGTTTAGGGCGATTTTGAGGTCGGCTTCATCTTTTACCGCATGTACCATCACGCCAAGAATTTTGCCATAGATGCGAAGTTGCTCATGACCGCCAATACGATAAGCATCGGTCGTAATCAAACCCAAGTTTTGCGTACCATGCTTCATCACATAGCGTGCGGCAAGTTTAGCGGTAGTGGTTGTTTTGCCTACACCAGTTGGGCCAATTAGGGCAAATATTCCACCTTCATCTAGCATTTCAGTTTCATTCTCTATCGTATTTAGATTGATAGAAAGGATGGATTTAATCCAATTATTAGCTCTAGCTTCATCTAGATTTTCTGGCATTTTTTCAGTCAGTTGTCTTGATAGCGAAGCGCTAAATCCTGCTGAAAGTAGCATGCTCAACATTTTTGATTTAACGGGGTCACGTTGTTGTATGTTTCCCCATGACAATGCAGTGAGTTGAGACTCAATCACGCTGCGCATATTACGCATTTCATTGAGCATTTCTGTCATTTGTGCAGTGGCTTGTGGCGCTGCTGGAGTTTGTACTGGTTTTTGCACTACAGGCTGTTTTTGTGCAGAGACTTGTTTAGTCTCAATCGTTTGATTAATCGCTAGATTTCTTTTAACTTCAGCGCGCTTAACGATTGCATCATAATCGTCAATTTTTGCAATGAATGGCTCAGGTGAGAGAGGTTCACTCACATGCGAATTAGAGTCGACGGCAGGCGCCTGAATTTGATTGTTAGTATTTCTGTTGATAAGCTCTATGAGCGCGGGGTGCGCAACGCTTTCGTCTTGAAAACCATGCTGGCGACCTTCATCTCTGGCAACCATGGCATTCATGTCTTCTTCTTTAAACGCCATGATCTCATTGCCACCGTTCATTGCACGATTAGAGAGAATCACTGCATTGTCACCCAGTTCTTTACGCACCATGCTGAGTGCTTCCCGTGAGTTTTTTCCGAAAAATCGTTTTATGTTCATGCTGAACCTCCAATAAGACTAGTGACACGTATGGTTTTTGAATCAGGTAATTCGTCGTGTGACAACACACGAAGATGCGGTACAGCGCGACGTAAGAATTTAGATAACGCAGCACGAAGTGGCGCTGACACCAGCAATACTGGGGTCATGCCCATTTGTTCTTGTTGTTTGGCAGCAGTTTCTGCCTGTCTTGATAATGTTTCTGCCATACCAGGCTCTATTGCTGACCCTGCTGGGCCATTACCTTGCATAGCTTGAGTTAATAGGCGTTCTAAATTGCTATCTAGCGTCATCACGGTGACTTCATTGCCAGTAGGGAATAGCTGTTGCACAATGGCGCGACCAAGCTGAACGCGCACTACAGCGGTGAGTTCGCTGGTATCTTGCGTTTGCGTTGCATATTCAGAAAGAGTTTCTACAATAGTGCGCATATCGCGAATATGCACGCCTTCAGTCAATAGGTTTTGCAACACTTTTTGAATCACTGAAAGTGACAATAGTTTTGGCGTGAGGTCTTCGACCAATTTAGGCGAGTCCTTGCTAATATGGTCTAATAATTGTTGTACTTCTTGACGACCAAGCAATTCAGCAGCATGCAGTGAAATAATATGGTTCAAGTGTGTTGCAATCACAGTGCCAGCATCCACCACGGTGTAACCCATGTTTTGCGCTTCATCTTTCATATTGCTATCAATCCATACCGCAGGTAAGCCAAACGCTGGGTCAGTGGTTACTGTGCCAGGTAATGTGCCAGATACCATACCTGGATCAATGGCTAAGAATTGCGCGTAATTAGATTCGCCGCTGGCAATCTCCACACCTTTAAGCGTGATTTTATAGCTAGAAGGCTTGAGTTCTAGATTGTCGCGAATGTGCACAGTAGGTGCTAAGAAGCCAACTTCTTGCGCAAACTTTTTGCGTAGGCCTTTAATACGTTTAAGTAAATCGCCACCTTGTGCTTTATCTACCAACGGAATTAAACGGTAGCCAACTTCAAGGCCAATTAAGTCTACAGGTGTTACATCATCCCAAGTGGCTTCTTCAGCACCTGAAATCACTTCAACTTTCTCCTCAACGACTGGCTCAGCATCCGCCGTTTTTTTCTGTTCATCAATGATGTAAGCCATGCCAGCCAATATTGCCGCTAAAAGTAAGAATGCAAAGTGAGGCATACCTGGAATAGCGCCCATGCCACCGATGATGCCAGCAGTAACGTACACAACTTTTGAATTAGAAAATAATTGTGTGACCAATTGGCCACCAATATCTTCATTATTAGCCACGCGTGATACCACTACGCCGGCTGCCACTGAAATAATTAGTGATGGAATTTGAGCCACTAAGCCATCACCAATGGCCAACATGGTGTAGTTTTTAACTGCATCAGCAAAGGCTAAGTCATGCTGCACAATACCAACTACCAAGCCGCCAACGATGTTAATAATGATGACCATAATGCCCGCAACGGCGTCGCCACGTACATATTTACTTGCACCATCCATGGCGCCGTAGAACTCTGACTCTTGACTCACTTCAGCACGGCGACGGCGCGCTTCGTCTTCGCCGATCAATCCTGCATTTAAATCAGCATCAATCGCCATTTGTTTACCTGGCATTGCATCTAAAGTAAAACGCGCGCCAACTTCGGCAATACGGCCAGCACCTTTAGTCACTACGGTAAAGTTGATGATAGTCAAAATCACGAAAACCACGATACCGACTGTGTAGTTCCCGCCGATTAGAAAGTGGCCAAACGCTTCAATCACTTTACCCGCAGCATCAGGGCCATTATGACCTTCAGCTAACACCACGCGGGTTGAAGCTACGTTGAGCGATAAGCGCAACATGGTTGTCATGAGTAGCACAGTAGGGAATGCGATAAAATCTAATGCCTTTTTGGTTTGCAAGCCGATGAGCAATACCATGATTGAGATAGCAATATTGAAGCTAAATAATACGTCTAAGATAACGGCAGGCAATGGCAATATCATCATTGCTAACAGCAAGATAATAATAGCTGGAGCCGCCACATTACGGCTACCGAGTTTATTCATCCAAGGTGGTAACTTAAGCGCGTTCATTAAATGTATGCCCTTGTATCAGTAAAATCAGCATCTTCATTATCAGCAACGCCAGGCGCTGCTAATAAACTGTGGGGATCAAGCGCATCAGGCACTGCTAACGCATTAGGCATTTCTGGATAAAAACCGCCATCTTTCTTAAAGATGCGCATTTGGAATACATAAGCCAATATTTCAGCCACAGCTGAATACAAAGCTTCAGGGATTTCGTTACCAAGTTCAGTATGCGTATATAAAGCACGCGCTAATTTAGGTGATTCCATAATCAACACTTTGTTTTCACCAGCAATTTCACGAATCTTAAGCGCGACAGCATCAGCACCTTTAGCTACAACCACAGGCGCGCGCATGCCTTCATCTTGGTACTTAATGGCCACGGCATAGTGCGTAGGGTTGGTAATCACGACATCTGCATTTGGAATTTCAGACATCATTCTGCGTCTAGCCATTTCACGCTGTTGTTGGCGAATTTTGGCTTTAATTTCAGGGTTACCGTCTGATTCTTTCGCTTCTTGGCGAACTTCCTCTTTGGTCATTTTTAACTTGTTAGCGTATTGATACAGTTGATAAGGCACGTCAATCGCAGCAATAAATACTAATGTGCTAACGATGGTTAAAAAGCCTGTCAACATTAAATTGCCAATCTGTGAAATGCTTTCGTTCAGCGGCAACATAGAAAGGCTAAGAATAGGTTCCATGTCATGTGAAACAACAACATAAGCTACGATGCCAACGAGCACTACTTTTGCGATTGACTTTACTAGCTCAGCAAGTGAGTTTTTAGAAATGATATTGCTCAAACCTTTAAGAGGGTTGAGACGACCAAATTGCGGTACAAATGCCTTACCACTAAATATCCAGCCACCTACCAATATAGGTGCAGCAATGGCCACGGCTACAAGAGTGAATGCTAGCGGCGCAAATGCGGTTAATAAAGAATAAATTGACTCCGCGGTTCTCATCAGTAAAACCGTTGGGTCAAACGCTGCAGAGCGATCAAAGCGTAAGCCTGAACTCATGGTGGTTCTTAATGCTTGGTTAAGATGTCCACCCATCATCATGATAGTTAAGCCAGCGGTGAAAAGCACGGTCACAGTTGCCAACTCACGAGAGCGTGGCACATCACCTTCTTTCCGAGCGTCTTCTAAACGCTTGGAGGAGGCCTGTTCTGTTTTTTCTAAATCGCTGTCTTCTGCCATGACGATTCCTAAAGTTTGTTCATTTCACTATTTATGTAAAAAATATTCAGGTAAAAATATTTTTATTACTTTGTTAACACCATGGGATGAATTATCAAGCGAATTGATGCGAATGCATCTTTGGAATAAAAGGGTGAAACCAGCCCTTTCTTAAGTGCCTAGCGTTACATTTAGCTGAATTTTGTGATAACTACGATACTTATTGGAAATATTTACATATATTTTTATTAATAAATTCAATAATTTAAAATTAATTATTAAAAATAAATACTATTTTTTGAAATTTTCCTAAAGTTTTCTAAAGTGCTGCCGATAAGTAATCATTAGATGAAAGCGAAAATGTTTTCTAGCTATTTGTAACTAGGATTAAAGAATTTGAAATAAATGCCGTCAAATTTCTTAAGTGTTGGTGTTGAAGCAGCAGAAATGGATGTGGAGGCAGAGAGTAACGGTAAAAATTGATAAAACTTTAGAGATTTTTTAGGATTTTAAAAAAATGCAATTACAGATTTAACATAAATTTACAAATATATTTTTTTAAGTGTTTGATTTATATGTATTATTATAGACCATGTAGGTGTTTGTAAGACAAACACCTACATGGTTACGTCCGCTTATCCTACCGAATTAACCGACAAACCCCAATTGTTGATAACGCCTAACAGGTTCAAAGTACACCCATACGCGCAACACATTATTTATAACCAAATAAAAAATGATTAGGGGTAATAAAATGAATGAATTCGAAATGATGGCAGAAATTAAAGACGCAAACTTAAACTACTTAATGTTGGCTCAACAATTGATCCGCTCAGATAAAGCCACTGCAATTTTTCGTTTGGGTATTACCAAAGACATTGCAGACCTACTTGAAAGTTTAAGCAACTTACAGTTATTAAAACTCAGCAGCAGCAACATGATGTTAGCACGCTTCCGTTTTGATGACAGCGCAATTTTAGGTATGTTAACCAATTACACCAAAGATCGTTCACAGGCTCATTTGCACGCTGCCGTTTTAATGGCAGGTCAAAACGCTGAGACAATTGCACATTAATTATCACATCAACTTACGGTAAAAATCGTTTAGTTAAGGGGAATATCATGGAAAAGAAAAGTGTAGTAAACGAAGCAGAACAAATTCAACTAGCCATTAAAATGATCAAGCTAGGCGCGAGATTACAATTACTTGAATCTCAAACTACGCTATCTCGTGAACGCTTAATTAAATTATATAAAGAGTTAAAAGGTGTATCGCCACCAAAAGGTATGTTGCCATTTTCTACAGATTGGTTCTTAACTTGGCAGCCAAATATTCACTCTTCAATTTTCTACAATATTTATAAATTCATGGTGGATTACACCGATGAAAAAGGCATACATGCCATCATTAAAGCTTACAGCCTATACTTGCAACAAGTAGAGCAAGATGGCGAAGAAGAGCCAGTATTATCAATGACACGCGCTTGGACATTAGTACGTTTCGTTGAAAGTAAAATGTTGAAAATGCAAAGCTGCAATTGCTGTGGTGGTAGCTTCATAGTGAATACTTATGATTTAAACCACAAATATGTATGTAATTTATGCCATGTGCCATCACGCGCAGGCAAAACTAAAAAAGCTAAAGAATTAACTTATAAAGTGGTCGCAATGTCAGCTTAATAAATTTTTTAACTGATTGTTTTAATTAAAATCATGCAAAAAGTACTTAATAAATATGACTTGATACAAAAAAGGCTAGAGCAAAAAGCTCAGCCTAAGACTACGGTAGATAAAAAGTCATTTTTAGAACGAACTATCAATAAGTTACGAGTGATAGTTAGGCCTAAGATACGTTTAGTACCAGCTGCGGTTGCGTTGTTAATTCAAGCAGCAGCTTTGCTAACGGTGGCTGCAATAATGTGGTTAGTCAATATTGTAGCAATATCTTATTTTGAAGTGAGCTTGAGTGTTTCAATTTTCACTTTAGTACTTATGCAAGCGCTTGTTGCTACAACGTTTTCTTATATTACTGGCATGGCAAGTTGGTGGCGCTGGATACACTTATGCTTTCCCCTTACGGCATGGGCGATGTTTCAGTGGCACATTCCAAACGAGTTGTATCTCGTAGGCTTTATTATTAGCTTGAGTTTATTTTGGACGACGTTTCGCACTCAAGTTCCGTTTTTTCCATCTCGACCAGTTGTGTGGCAGCAAGTGGCCAAAATCATTCCGCAAGATAAATCTTTACGCTTAATAGACATTGGCAGCGGTTTGGGCGATATGTCTATGTATATGGCTAAGATAAGGCCAGATAGCCAAATTGAAGGTGTTGAGATTGCGCCATTACCATGGATGATTAGTGTTATTCGCGCCAAATTTCGTAGGTCATCTGCAACGTTTAAATTGGGTAATTACCAAGCCTTAGATTTTGCAAATTACGATGTGATTTTTGCCTATTTATCACCAGCTGCCATGCGCATGCTTTGGGATAAAGCCAGTCAAGAAATGCGCCCTGGTAGCCTATTAATTAGCCTTGAGTTTGAGATTCCAGGCGTTGCAGAAACTATGCGAATTGCTGGTAATCAAAATAAGCCAGATATTTATGTTTGGACAATTGCTTAACCTATCTCAATCGAAGTCTATGTAATATTTGCTGTATGTAAGTGCCATTTCTAAATCAAGCTCCTAGCTTTATTCTAGCCATATCTAATCAGATTGCTTTATTTTTGTTCTAAGTATTAAGCACAATATAAGCCTAAGAAAAGCCCTTTATTCCACAGATTGATTTACTCAATCACTTGATATTCTGATGCTAATTACATAACCCTAGTAATTTTTATTGATCAAGTCTGGAGTACGCAAGTATGTTTGTCATTATCGGATATGTTGTTATATGCGGCACAATCTTTGGCGGTTATGCCATGGCCGGTGGCCATTTAGGTGGTCTGTGGCAACCTTTGGAATTGCTCATGATTTTTGGTGGGGCATTGGGTTCTTTTGTTGTTGGTAATGACAGTAAAGCACTTAAGGCAACATCCAAAGCATTGCCTACCTTATTTAAAGGCTCTAAGTTTACTAAAGCGCTTTACTTAGATTTGCTGGCGATGTTATTCGAGATCCTCGCCAAAATTCGCAAAGACGGCATGATGTCGATTGAAAATGATGTTGAAAATCCAGAAGCCAGTCCAATTTTTAGCAAATATCCAAAACTGCTACACGATCATCATTTAACAGAATTTATTACCGATTACTTGCGTCTGATGGGTTCAGGGAACATGGATGCTTTTCAAATTGAAACTTTAATGGAAAGTGAAATTGAAACGCACCATATGGAAGGCCATGTACCAGCACATTGCATTGCCAAGCTTGGTGATGCATTACCCGCATTCGGTATTGTGGCAGCGGTAATGGGGGTAGTGCATACCATGGAAAGTTTAAGCTTGCCGCCAACTGAATTAGGTATTTTGATTGGTCATGCACTAGTAGGTACGTTCTTAGGTATTTTACTGGCTTATGGTTTCGTAGGCCCACTTTCTGGTTTGTTAGAACAAAAATTAGAAGAAAGTACCAAGATGTACAACACGGTAAAGGTCACGCTTATTTCTAGCTTAAATGGCTACGCGCCTGCGATTGCCGTCGAATTTGGTCGAAAAATTCTTTACTCAACAGAGCGTCCAGGTTTCCAAGAGCTTGAAACGCACGTTAAACAAGCTAAAGGTAAATAGTAAATTAATGCACAACACATTGTTCAATAAAACAGTGACTGAATACGGAGCATGCAATGGCTGAAGAACGTGTAAGACCGATTATTGTAAAAAAGATTAAGAAGGGTGGTGGTGGTCACCACGGTGGTGCATGGAAAATTGCTTACGCCGACTTTGTCACCGCCATGATGGCTTTTTTTTTGCTGATGTGGTTGTTAGGTTCAACCTCAAAAGCGCAAAAAGAAGGTATATCGGAATATTTCAAAACTCCACTAAAGCAAGTGCTAATGGGCCCATCAATGGGAGCGAGTGACACCATTATCAAAGGTGGTGGCGGTATGGATTTTACGAAAAAATCAGGGCAAGTTAAAAAAGTAGACGGACCTGATGGTAAGAAAAAAGCGCTTGATGCAGAAGAAGTTAAAAAGGCTTTAGAGCAAGCAGAAAAAGTGAAATTAGAAGAGCTTAAAAAGAAAATCGAACAAGCGATTGAAGATAGCCCAAATTTGAGCAAGTTTAAAAACCAGTTATTGCTTGATATTACCTCTGATGGCTTACGTGTGCAGATTGTCGATGAGCAAAATCGCGCCATGTTTAACTCGTCTAAAGCGGATATGCAGCCTTATGCCAAACAGATTCTGCAAGAGCTAGGTAAAACCTTAAATGACGTGCCAAACAAAATTAGCCTGTCAGGCCACACCGACGCTACGCCTTACCCTGATGGTGAAAAGTCTTATAGCAATTGGGAGCTTTCATCTGATCGCGCTAACGCTTCAAGAAGAGAGTTAGTAGCAGGCGGTATGGATGAAACCAAGCTGCTACGAGTGGTTGGGTTGTCATCGGCAAGTTTATTCAACAAAGAAAACCCATTCGATGCAACCAATCGACGTATCAGCATCATCATTATGAACAAACAGGCTGAAGAAAATGCATTGAAGGATGGTGCAGCGGTGAATGTGCCTTCGGACTCTAGTGCGGCGGATATTGGCACAGCAATAAAGACTCCATAAAGTGGGCTAAAAAATAAAAAGACGAATTGATTAGTTTAACTACTCGTATTCACACAAATGAAATTCAGCACATTGGAACATGATTATGTCTATGAACGCGCTACCAATATTAAAATTAAGACACTTACTGGCTGATGTCTCAGACCATGGTAAACAACACTTGCTTCGCGTGGAGTCTGATTTATTGCAGACAACGTACTTACTTAATAAGGCGATTGAAGACTTAAGCGCGAGCTTTATTTCAGTGCATGACTCAGTGACTAAGCAACAGCAAATATTAGATTCATTAATAGAACAGCACCACTTTAATCATGAAGAAACTAAGCAGCTTGAAGTCTTTAAGCAAAACATAGTGAATGAAGTCAATGCAGTCATCACTGGTTTGCAATTTCAAGATTTAACCAGTCAGTTACTGACCAGAACCGTCAATCATGTCAATGGCTTAAAAGACTTGCTACAAGAACTAGTCACGCACGATGACTCTGTCATAGAGGGCAATGAGCAAGAACAGTTGATTAGCTTTCTTGAGGAAGTCGATCGTAAATTGCATGCCAGTAGCCATAACTTGGCGGCTGGGACTAGGCCTTCAGTTAAGTCAAAAGATATGGCAACAGGTGACATAGAGTTATTTTAGTAAAAGTGAACCGTGGATTCTGCGGCTTTATTAAGAATTAGCAAATTTAACAACAAGTAAGATTAACAACGACAAAGTGAGTAAATGAAATGGCAAAAACAATTCTAGCAGTAGATGACTCAGGTTCTCTTCGCCAGATGGTGGCATTTAGTCTTAAGGCCGCTGGCTACGATGTAGTGCAGGCGGTTGATGGGCAAGATGGCTTGGATAAAGCAAAAGAGAAGACCGTTGATCTTGTGCTGACTGACCAAAACATGCCGATTATGGATGGCTTAACGCTGATTAAAAATCTGCGTGAGTTGGGTTCATATCAAAAAGTGCCAATTTTAATGCTCACTACAGAGTCAAGCGATGAAATGAAAGCCAAGGGTAAAGCTGCAGGCGCCAATGGTTGGTTAGTGAAACCGTTTGACCCAAAACGCTTAATTGAAGTAGTGCAAAAGGTCATTGGTTCTTAAGTATTCGGTAGGAGCGATTTTTAAATCGCGAAAGTAACAAGGCTAATAGCGACAATTGTTTGCGATTTAAAAATCGCTCATACAAAGGTTGTCGGCAAAGTGAATATATACATGGAGTACAGCAATGACAATTGATATGAGTCAGTTTTACGAGGTCTTCTTTGATGAAGCAGAAGAGCTATTAGCTGAAGCTGAGCGTTTACTTCTTGGTATTGAAATTGAAGATCCCGATACCGAAGATTTAAATGCGATTTTTCGCGCAGCCCATTCTATTAAAGGTGGCGCTGCGACTTTTGGTTTTATGGACATGACTGAAATTACCCATGTGCTAGAAAATCTACTCGATAAAATCCGTAAAAATGAAATGGCGCTCACTGCCGAACATGTGGATGCGTTTTTAGCCGCCAAGGATGTGCTAAAAATGGAAGTAGATGGCCATAGATTAGCCACAGAGGTCGATCAAGAGCAAGTGGCTGACGTGAAAATGATGTTGAAATCACTCTCAGAAGCAGGTGGCTTAGTCATTGCCGCAACGCCAGGTTCTCACACGCCAGAAACTGTACCGACTCAAGTTGTTGCTACACCAGTTGTTGAAGAAAAAGTGGTGGAAGAAAAAAAACCTGCGCCAGTCGCAGCAGTTGTCGATGCAAATGGTATGACGCACTTCCATATATTTTTGCCAGAAATATCCGACAAAGACGCTGCTAACCTAAAAGATGAACTTAGTTTGCTAGGTGAAGTGGCTTCTAGCAAAAATGAGCATGGTCGTTATGTATTTGTGCTCATCACAGATTCTACGCAGGCAGACATTGTGTCTATCTGCTCATTTGTATTAGACCCAGATGACTTGGTGATTTCATTGGCGCCAGTAGCAGCTGCTCCTATAACGGCACCAGTAGCCGCAGAGGCTGCAGCTAAACCTGTAGAAGCAGATTTAGGTTATGGCCTATTTGAAGATGATGAACCTAGCAAGTCAGCCGCTAGCACTGCGCCAGTGGCTACTGCAGCAAGTAATACATCAGGTATAGCAATACATGAAGAAGTTGGTTATGGCTTATTTGCCACAGATGGTAAAGAAAATATAGAAGAAGGCTACGGCTTTTTTGCGCCATTCAAACCACACGCAGATGCGGTGGTTGCTACGCTAATTGGTGATGATACAGTCACCACTGAAGCCAACTCAGGTAAAGCTGAAGCAGTCAATGTGGATGCAACTGTTAAAGCTGAAACCAACACTACAGTTGCTTCAGCTGAAGTTATAGAAAAAAGAAATCAAGGGCGCCGTGAATCAGATAAAGCACCAGCTAGTGCAGAAACTTCATCCATTCGCGTAGGGATAGAAAAAGTTGACCAATTAATCAATTTAGTTGGCGAGCTTGTGATTACCCAAGCCATGATAGAGCAACGCATTAGTAATTTAGATCCAGTTGAACATGAGCCATTAATTAATAGCGTTGGGCAACTCACACGTAACACCCGCGATTTACAAGAGTCTGTGATGTCGATTCGTATGATGCCGATGGATTTTGTGTTCTCACGCTTCCCACGTATGGTGCGTGACCTAGCTGCAAAATTAGGTAAGAAAGTAGAATTTGTTACTGTTGGTGCAGCGACTGAATTAGACAAAGGCTTAATCGAACGCATTGTCGACCCACTCACTCACTTAGTGCGCAACAGCGTAGACCATGGCATTGAAATGCCAGCTGGCCGTAAGGCTGCAGGTAAAAATGAAGTAGGTACGCTGACACTTTCTGCGGCACATAAAGGTGGCAGCATTGTCATTGAAGTGACTGATGACGGCGCAGGCTTGAACCGTGAAAAATTACTCGCCAAAGCTAAATCTAACGGTTTAATCGTTAGCGAGAACATGACGGACACTGAAGTATTCGGGCTCATTTTCGCACCAGGGTTCTCAACCGCAGAAGTCGTTACAGACGTTTCAGGTCGTGGCGTAGGTATGGATGTGGTGAAACGTAATATTGCTGCGATGAATGGCGTGGTTGAGATTCGTTCGGCACTCGGTTACGGCACCACAATTTCAATTGCATTGCCACTCACACTCGCAATCTTAGACGGTATGTCAGTGTCGCTAGGCAATAGCATTTACGTTATTCCGTTAAATCTCATTGTAGAAACATTACAGCCGCGTGCTGAAGACATTAAAACCGTGACTGGCGAAGGCCGCATGGTGCATGTGCGTGGTGAATATTTACCCATTATTGCCTTACATAGCCTATTTAATCAACACACTGACATTACAGACCCAACTGAAGGCGTGTTGGTATTGCTTGAATCTGATGGCAAGAAATCAGCCTTGTTTGTTGATAGGTTAGTAGGTCAGCAGCAAGTAGTAATTAAGAGCTTAGAAACCAATTACAGAAAAGTCGCTGGTGTCTCTGGCGCCACGATTATGGGCGATGGCGGTGTTGCGCTCATTTTAGATGTTTCAGCCATTATTCAAATGGGGCAAACCAGCAATTACTTAACTGGTGCTAAACCCTTCTCACATTATCAGAATCAAGCCATCGAACATAAAGCAATCTCTAAGGAGTTTACAAAATGAGTACAGAAAACGTTAGCACAGCCAATAAATCAGGCGTTTCAGCAAAATCAAAAACATCCGCAGGTGAGTACCTGACCTTTGTTTTAGGTGAAGAACAATATGGTCTAGAGATTTTAAAAGTACAGGAAATTCGTGGTTACGATGCCGTGACGCAAATCGCCAACACGCCAGACTTTATTAAAGGTGTGGTGAATTTACGCGGAAAAATTGTACCGATTGTCGATTTACGCATCAAATTTCACTTAGGCAAAGTGGAGTACGACGAATTTACCGTGGTGATTATTTTAAATCTCAATGGCCGTGTGGTTGGCATAGTGGTGGATGGCGTTTCAGACGTCATGGCGCTTAAAGAAGAGCAAATTCGCGACGTACCCTCGCTAGTTTCAAATATTGATACTAAATATATAGTCGGCTTAGCTTCAGTAGAAGAGCAAATGTTCATTTTGGTGGATATTGAACAGTTAATGGGCAGTGAAGAGATGGCCTTAATAGATAGCGTTGCAGTGCATTAATCCTGTTGGCCGCCGTACGCAAAAATTATTATTTAAAAAGTTAGAAAGAAGACAATCATGAAAATCAATATGCCAGTCACCAACACTGAAATTATGTTTGATGACGCACAGTTTATGCTCACCAAAACCGATTTAAAAGGTGCGATTACCTATGCCAATCAGGACTTTATCAAAGTAAGTGGGTTTAGCGAGGCTGAGCTGATTGGGCAGAGCCACAATGTTGTGCGCCACCCAGATATGCCTGTTGAGGCATTTGAGGACATGTGGCGTACTTTGAAATCAGGCAGACCTTGGAATGGTATGGTAAAAAATCGTACTAAGGACGGTGATTTTTATTGGGTTATTGCGAGCGCAGCGCCAATTACCGAAAGCGGCGTTATCACTGGTTTTCTATCAGCACGTAGAAAACCTACGCGCCAAAGAGTAGAAGAAGCCGATGAAGCTTATCGTTTGTTTAAAGATGGCAAGGCCAAAGGTTTAAGTATTATTAACGGTAAAGTGGTAAAAAACTCAGGGCTAAGCAAGTTAAAAAGTAAGCTGCAAAACATTAGTGTATCCAAACGCTTAGTAGCCATGGTTGCGGTTGCGGCCTTAGTGGTTGGCGCTCAGGCAGTTATTGGGTTATTTGAGCTTTCAAATTCGAATAGAGAAATGGTAAATGTTTATGAAAATCGCATGAAACCATTAGAGGATTTAGGAAAAATTAATGTACTCATGTTAGAAAATAGAACTCATTTAAGAATAGCACTGAGTGAAGTTACAGTTGAAAGTATGTCTAAAAAACCTGCTTTAGTGATGAATCAACAAATTGCAAATAGCGCTGCAACTGCGATAGAAAAGAATATTGAAGCCATCAGCGGACTATGGAAAGGCTATATTGCGACTTCCATGACGCTAGAAGAAAAGAGTTTAGCTGACAAATTTGCAAGCAGTCGCGGCAACTTCGTAAACGAGGCTTTAAAGCCAGCAGTAAGCGCTTTACGGGCAGGGCATTATGACGAAACAAAAGCTTATTCTGTTAAGGCGCGTGAACTTTATAATATTGCGGGGCCAGAAATTGCTGCGTTAACTCAATTACAAAGTGACGAGGCTAAAAAATCCTATCAAGCTGCTGGGAGCCATTTTAAAACTATCCAGATGCTTACTTTTAGTGGTTTAGCTGGCGCAATTGCCTTGATAGTTTGGTTGGGATTTTTAATTTCACGCTCTGTTACTAAACCGCTTGAAAAAGTAACGCAAGCATTTGCTCAAATCATATTGGGCAATTACAGCACGGTCATTGATGGCAGTGGTAACAATGAGTTAACTCGAGTGCTGCAATCATTAAGCACCATGCAAACCATGCTAGGTGTGAATGAAAATTCTTTAAAAGAGATTTCAGCAAATACAAAAGAACAATCTGCTCTATACGAAGGCCAGTTAGCCGCCATTGCCAAATCAACTGGTGTAATTGAATTTAGCATGGATGGCAACGTGATTTCCGCCAATGATATTTTCTTGAATATTTTAGGCTACAGCCGTACAGAGGCGATTGGTCAACACCACAGTACCTTTGTTGAGCCTGAATACAAAACCAGTGCGGAATATAAAGCGATGTGGGAAAAACTTAATCGTGGTGAGTCCATCACAGGTCAATTTATGCGTATCGGTAAGGGCGGCAAAGAAATCTGGCTAGAAGCTTCTTATAACCCGATTTTAAATGCTTCAGGTAAGCCTTACAAAGTGGTGAAATATGCTACGGATATTACCGAACAAAAACTCAAAAATGCCGATTTTGAAGGCCAAATGACCGCCATTGGTAAATCTCAAGGCGTGATTGAAGTTTGTTTAGATGGCAATATTACTAAAGTTAACCAAGTGTATTTGGATATGCTGGGTTACAAAGAACATGAGTTATTAGGCAAGCATGTAAGCATGGTGCTAGATCCTACTTTTGCCAAGAGTGAAGCCTATAAAGCTATGTGGGATAAATTGGTCAAAGGCGGCACAGACGCGGGTCAATACAAACGCATTGCTAAAGATGGTCGTGAAGTATGGATTCAAGCCTCTTACAACCCTATTTATGATTTAAAAGGTAAGCCATTCAAAATCGTCAATTACACCATGGATATTACTGAGCAAAAATTAAAAGCTGCGGATAATGCAGGTCAACTTGCAGCCATTAGTAAAATACAAGGTGTTATCGAGTTTGATCTTACAGGTAAGATTATTTCTGTGAATGAAAACTTTGCCAATGTAAGTGGTTATAGCGAGAAAGAAATCATCGGTAATCACCATAGCATGTTTGTAGAGTCTAGCTATAAATCTAGCCATGAATACAAAGCGTTCTGGGAGAGGTTAGGGCGTGGTGAAGCTGAGGCTGGTCAATACAAACGCATTGCCAAAGGCGGTAGAGAAGTTTGGTTGCAAGCAAGTTATAACCCGATTATGGACATGAATGGTAAACCATTCAAAGTAGTGAAATATGCAACGGATATTACCGAGCAATATAACAATGCCGCTACTTTAGCTGAAGCCGTTGAAGAAACTCAAGGCATTATTGAAGGCGCAAAATCTGGAGATTTAAGCAGCCGCGTACCATTAGATGGTAAAACAGGCGCGATTGCCAGCTTGTGTGACGGTGTGAATGCCCTCATGGACAAAATGACCGAAGTGATTGTACAAGTGCGTGAAGCAGGCGACACCATTAATACCGCCGCAGGTGAAATCTCCTCAGGTAATAATGATTTATCACAACGCACAGAACAACAAGCCTCAAGCTTAGAAGAAACTGCCGCAAGTATGGAGCAGCTAGCTTCTACCGTTAAAAACAATGCTGAAAATGCTAAACAAGCCAACCAGCTTGCCGCGGCAGCCTCAGGCGTTGCAGTTAAAGGCGGTGAAGTGGTTGGGCAGGTAGTCAACACCATGAGTGCCATTAACAGCAGCGCTAAAAAGATTGAAGACATTATTTCAGTCATCGACGGCATTGCCTTTCAAACTAATATTCTTGCATTGAATGCGGCGGTTGAAGCCGCCCGCGCAGGTGAGCAAGGCCGTGGTTTTGCTGTAGTGGCAGGTGAAGTACGCAACTTGGCACAACGTTCAGCTACAGCAGCAAAAGAGATTAAAGAACTCATTTCTGACTCCGTGAGTAAAACCGCAGAAGGTACAAGCCAAGTTGAGCAAGCAGGTAAAACCATGCAAGAAATCGTCAGCTCAGTGCAACGCGTGACGGACATCATGGCAGAAATTACCGCAGCCTCAGTAGAACAAAGCGCAGGCATTGACCAAGTCAACTCAGCGGTCACCAGTATGGATGAAGTGACACAACAAAATGCAGCCCTAGTTGAAGAGGCTGCAGCAGCATCTGAATCACTGGTCGAACAAGCCGAAAGCTTAATTGAAGTGGTAAGTGCATTTAAGTTGAATGGTGGTAATGACGGCAGTAGCAATCGTCGCACAGCTGGCAACTCAATGAGAGCGGCTAAGCCAGCTAAAAATTATTCAACTAGGCCTGTGGCTAAATCATCACCTAGAGTAGCTGCATTAAAAACAGGCACGGATGATAACGAGTGGGAAGAGTTTTAATCACTTGAAAGAACTGAATTGAATGGGTTTTGTAGCGTGTTTTAAAGCTTTAAAAGTGGAGTGCGTACTACATAATCTCATTCAGGTTTGTTAAAAATAGGAAAGTATTCGAAAAGCTCGAATATTAAAAATTCAAAAACTAAAAAATTCAAACAGAAGTCCGCTCAAATGAAAAGTATGGATAAGGAAGTAATCACAGCCAGGAAAATGAACATATTGAGTTCATCGAAAATGACTTGGATGCTACTTGGTGTTTGGCTGATATATAGCGCAGTGATGTTGTGGCATTTTAAAGAGCAAGCAGGTTTGAATGCAACGGTGTGCAAAGTAGCAGGCTAATTAAGTAATTTTAAGATTTAATAATAGGATTCATCATGAAAAATGACGCGCAGGTATTAATAGACCCACAAGCGGTAAGAGCTGATAACTTAATGGGCTGGACGCTGGTCGTACTAATGTTAATTAGTATGGGTATCGCCGCTGCAAATGGCTCTTGGTTTGAGGCGTTAGCAGTAGGTTTACCAGCG
Source organism: Burkholderiales bacterium (assembly GCA_038327905.1). Lineage (GTDB taxonomy): Bacteria > Pseudomonadota > Gammaproteobacteria > Burkholderiales > Methylophilaceae > Methylotenera. The sequence continues at coordinate 182,993 of JBBQLN010000001.1, read as the reverse complement.
ATGGCTTTTCCTTGGCTGCTAATCCGCATAATGCCTGGTAGCGTTCAGTCTCGTATTAGTGTGGCTGTGGCATTTATGGTGTTTTCTGCATTGGCTATTCAGCAAACTCACGGCATGTTAGAAACGCATTTTTCGATATTTATTCTGTTGGCATTTTTGCTTTATTACCGTGATTGGAAGCCAGTATTAGCAGCTACAGTAGTCATCGCAGTGCATCACGTCGCGTTCAATTTTCTGCAAGCAGGTAACACAGGTTTTTATGTGTTTGCACTTGGTGCAAATATTGAAATGTTGATTATTCATGCACTGGCCGTTGTGTTTGAATCGGCATTACTTATATTAATGGCAATCAATTTACGTAGTGAAGCCAATATGATAGGTGGTGAGCCTAAGGTGGTGGTAGATATTGCGCGTCGTGTTGCTAGTGGTGATTTGAGTGTGCAAATAAAAACCCAAGAAGGTGATACCACTAGTGTGAACGCTGCATTAAAAGCCATGGTAGAAAACTTATCTTCATTGATCTCTAATATGCAAAATATGAGTGTAGCGCATGATAAAGGCAACACTGATGCGGTGGTTGATACTAGTTTATACAACGGCTCATTTAAAGAAGTGGCACAAGGTGTGAACGACATGGTTGCTGGTAACATTGATTTAAACAATAAGGCAATGGCTGTGGTAAAGGCTTTTGGTGAGGGTGATTTTGATGCGCCACTGGAGCAGTTTCCTGGCAAAAAAGCCTTTATCAATGAAACTATTGAGCAAGTTCGTGACAACATTAAAAACTTTGTTTCAGAGATGAACGGTATGTCTGTGGCGCATGACGCTGGCGATATTGACGAAAGGATGCAAGAAGAAAAATTCATTGGCACTTACCAACAAATGGCACGGGGCCTAAACAGCATGGTGAATGGTCATGTAGATATGAACAGAAAAGCCATTGCGGTTGTACAAGGCTTTGGTGAAGGCAATTTTGAAGTGCCACTAGAGAAGCTAGCTGGCAAAAAAGTATTTATTAACGAAGCCATTGAAAGCACTCGCAGCAATATCAAAACGTTTGTTACTGACATGAACGCAATGTCATCAGCACATGATGCTGGTGACATTGACATTCAAATGGATGAGACTAAATTCAAAGGTACTTATAAAGCCATGGCCCATGGCTTAAACAGCATGGTGGCTGGCCATATTGATATGAACAAAAAAGCCATTGAGGTTGTACAGGGTTTTGGGCACGGCAATTTTGAATTGCAATTAGAACAGCTACCTGGCAAAAAAGCATTCATTAATAGTGCTATTGAGCAAGTGCGCAGTAATCTGGTTGCGCTAAGTAGTGATGTCAATATGTTGTCTGAAGCTGCTGCAGATGGAAGAGTGACTGTGCGTGCAGATGCCACTCAGCATCAAGGTGATTTCCGTAAAATTATTGAAGGCTTCAATGCCACACTAGAAACCATAGTCAAACCAATTCTTGCGGTAAAAGAAGCCGCTGAAGCCATTAATACGGCTGCCAACGAAATATCGACGGGTAATACTGACCTATCAAACCGTACAGAACAACAAGCTTCTAGCTTAGAGGAAACTGCATCAAGCATGGAAGAGTTGGCTTCCACAGTTAAACAAAATGCTGAAAACGCCAAGCAAGCCAACCAGCTTGCCGCAGCTGCTTCAGGCGTTGCCGTTAAAGGTGGTGAAGCGGTTGGTAAAGTAGTGAATACCATGAGCGCCATCAACAGTAGCGCTAAAAAGATTGAAGACATTATTTCGGTTATAGACGGCATTGCCTTTCAAACTAATATTCTTGCACTAAACGCTGCGGTAGAAGCCGCAAGAGCTGGCGAACAAGGCCGAGGCTTTGCCGTGGTGGCAGGTGAAGTGCGTAACCTAGCACAACGCTCAGCCAGTGCAGCTAAAGAGATTAAGGAGCTTATTTCAGACTCAGTGAGTAAAACTGCCGAAGGTACAACGCAGGTTGAACAGGCAGGTAAAACTATGGCTGAAATAGTGTCATCAGTACAACGTGTGACAGACATCATGGGGGAAATTTCAGCAGCTTCAAGTGAGCAAAGCGAAGGTATCGACCAAGTCAATAATGCCATTACCAGTATGGATGAAGTCACGCAGCAGAACGCCGCACTAGTTGAAGAGGCGGCTGCTGCGGCTGAGTCATTGTTAGATCAAGCCAATCAACTATCAAATGCAGTGAGCATATTTAAGCTTGATAGCAGCAATGTAGTGTTTGGTCGCGTTAAGCCTAGTTTTTCGAAAAAAGTGATTGCTAAGCCAATTGTTAAAAATACTTCATCAAAAGTAAGCCTGAAAACAGGCACGGATGATGAGAGTTGGGAAGAGTTCTAATTTAGTAAATTAAAGTTGTATTAATTAAATATTTGTATACACAAGTGAGAGCCAAATGAAAATGACTATAGCTAGAAAGATGTTGTTACTAACCTTAATCGCGGTAGCAGGGTTAATGGGTCTAATGGTGTTAAGTCAGCACCAAATGGAAAAAGTATTTAATGAGGCTAATTACTCAAGTACCAATGTCGCGCCCAGTATTATTGTTATTGATAAATTGCGCTACGATTTCAATACCTTACGCATTCGACTATCTAATCACACCATGGTGACGGATCCAGCAAAAATGGCGGATGTAGAAGCTGCCATTCAAAAACTTCAAGTTCAGTTAAATACATCACTTAAAGAATATAAAAGCAATGTGTCTGATGATAAAGACAGACAATTGTTAGAAGCTGATAAGGCAGGGCTAGAGCAATATTATGCAGGTATGGAGCCGATTTTAGTGGCATCACGCGCCAACAAAAAAGACGCGGCACGTGAGTTGTTTATCGCAATACGCAAACCTGCTGAAGAAACCAATGCAAGCATGGCTGCACATATAGACTACAACATTAAGTTAGGTCAGCAAGCTACATTAGAGGCTGTTGCTGATAAGGAACACGCAAAAAATATCAATATGATAAGTGGCGCACTCATTTTAATAGCCATTGCATTGATGGGTTTTATGATTACGCGCAATTTGCGTAAAGAGTTAGGTGGTGAGCCAGATGAAGTGGCTGCGATTGCAAACCATATTGCAGCAGGTGATTTAAATAGCCCCATTGAAATTCAGCGTGGTGACACGGGCAGCCTAATGGCCGCAATGCATACCATGCAACAAACCCTTAAAGCGGTGATTGAAGAGCAAGCGGCGATGTCTGCTGAAAACAAGGCGGGCAATATCAAAGCCTCAATCAATGCTGGTAAGTTTCGTGGTAGCTATCAAACCATGGCAGAAAATGTCAATGAAATGGCCTCCAATCAGGCAGATGTAATGCGCAAAGTCACGGCATGTATTGCTGAGTTCTCGAATGGTAATTTTGATGCGCCACTTGAGCGTTTTGCTGGTCAATGTGTGTTTATCAATGAAGGGGTCGAACTATTGCGTAGCAATATTAAAGCGTTCATTGCTGATATGGATCACATGGCCAAAGAGCATGACGCGGGCGATGTAGATGTGTTGATAGAGGAAACAAAATACCAAGGCGTTTATGCGGAAATGGCACATGGCGTAAACGCGATGGTGGGCGGCCATGTACATGAAAAAGAGCAAATGATTCAGCTTATTCGCGCATTAGGTGATGGTGATTTTAATGTACAAATGCCGCAATACCCTGGCAAAAAAGCTGAAATCAATAAGAACCTTGACAGGCTTAACGCCAAACTCAAAGGCATTGTAGATTCTGTGAAGTGGGTGACTGCAGAGCATGAAAAAGGCAATATTGATTTAACACTGCACGCCCATATGTTTAAAGGTGGTTTTAGTGAAATTGCGTCTTCAGTCAATAATATTGTGGCTGGCCAAATTGAGCTTACTGAGAAGGCTTTAGCTTGTGTGAAAGAGTTCGGTGAGGGCAATTTTGATGCGCCGCTAGAAGCTTTCCCAGGTAAAAAAGCTTTTGTAAATGAGGCGATTGAACAAGTACGTACTAACTTAAAAGCACTGAATGATGATGCGCAAATGTTGGTAGATGCAGCACGTGAAGGCCGCGTGACTGTACGTGCAGACGTAGGCAAGCATTTAGGCGACTACCGCACTATTGTGATGGGCATGAATGAAACGCTAGAGATGATTGTTAAACCTATTGTCACAGTTAAACAATCCGCAGAGGCTATTAACACTGCAGCAAAAGAAATTGCACAAGGTAATGCAGATTTATCACGCCGCACTGAAGATCAAGCTGCTAGCCTAGAAAAAACGGCTTCAAGTATGGATCAATTGTCATCAACCGTTAAACAAAATGCAGAAAATGCTAAACAAGCTAATCAGCTTGCTATTGCTGCTTCAGATGTGGCAATTAAAGGTGGTGATGCGGTGAGTGAAGTGGTGAATACCATGAGCGCAATTAATAGCAGCGCTAAAAAGATTGAAGACATTATTTCTGTGATTGATGGTATTGCTTTCCAAACCAATATTCTTGCACTTAATGCCGCAGTAGAAGCGGCTAGAGCAGGTGAGCAAGGTCGCGGTTTTGCGGTGGTTGCAGCTGAAGTACGCAACTTAGCGCAACGTTCAGCCAGTGCAGCAAAAGAGATTAAAACGCTAATCGCTGATTCAGTGGGTAAAACCGCAGAAGGTAGCCGCCAAGTTGCAACCGCAGGTGAAACCATGCAAGAGATTGTGAGTTCTGTTAAACGTGTGACCGATATTATTGGTGAAATTGCAGCATCTTCAACCGAACAAAGTACAGGTATTGCAGAGATTAACGAAGCTATTATGAAGATGGATGATGTGACTCAGCAAAACACTGCGCTGGTTGAGGAAGCAGCGGCAGCAGCTGAGTCGTTGATGGAACAGGCTGAAGAAATGACTGCGGTAGTGAGCGTGTTTCAGTTGGATGCAAGCGCGCAAAAATCAGTGCGAAAGGTAGCTTCAGTCCATGCGGGCCAGTCTGCCAAGGCTAAAAATTCACCAACAGAGAATAAGTCATTCTCATTTAAAGATGCCGAAAATGCGCATGCTAAATGGAAAATGCGTTTAGTGCAGTTTGTCGCTGGTCAGTCACATGAAGACTTTGATGAAACAGCAGTTTCTTGTGACGATAAGTGTGATTTAGGTAAATGGATTCATGGGCCAGCAGTGAAATATAGCGCTTTGTCTGAATACAAAAACTTACGTAGCTCTCATGCTGAATTTCATAAAACAGTAGGTGCAATTGTGCACTGCGTGCATGAGCAGAACACTGATGAAGCTAGATTTTTGTTAGGTGGTGACTTTGCGGTAGCTTCTAAAAAAACAATTAATGCGATTCATGCGATGCAAGATAAAGCTCAGCCAGCAGTTAAATCAGCTAAGACAGGCACTCATGATAGCGAGTGGGAAGCGTTTTAACCGTATCAGTTTTATATCAAACTAATTTATTAGATTAAATGTACTAACAGATTAATAAAGGATCTGAAATGAAAATCAATTTACCCGTTACTCAACATGAGATTGAGTTAAAAGAAGACTCACAAATAGTCTCAAAAACTGATTTAAAAGGAAAACTCACTTTTGTAAATCAAGATTTTATTAAAATCAGCGGATTTACCGAAGATGAGTTAATCGGCTTTAACCATAATGTTGTGCGTCATCCAGATATGCCCCCAGAGGCCTTTGAAGGTTTATGGAATACCGTAAAAGGCGGTAAACCTTGGATAGGTATTGTAAAGAATCGCTGTAAAAATGGTGACCACTATTGGGTAGAGGCAATCGTCAATCCCATTCGAGAGAATGGTGAAATAGCAGGCTTTATTTCAGTCAGAAAAAAAGCCACACGCCAGCAAATTGAGGGCGCGCAGCGCTTTCATCAGAGCTTGAAGGAAAAGCAATCAGCATTATCACAATTTTTAAAAATAATTAGAGCAGCAAAATCTACCATTACACTTAAGTCTCGGATAATTTCTATTATTGTGGTGATGGTTGTTCTAAATTTAACTATCGGATTTGTTGGGTTTACTGGTATTCAATTTAGTAACCAAAAGCTGTCAACGGTTTATCAAGATCGGGTATTACCTTTGCAGCAACTTAAGATTGTTGCGGATATGTATGCAGTCAATATTGTCGATACTTCGCATAAAGTGCGTAACGGCAATCTGACTTGGGCAGAAGGACAAGCCAATGTAGACAGCGCACTAAAAGAAGTTGATAAACAATGGAGCGCGTATAAGGCCACTTATTTAGTAGAAAATGAGAAAAAGCTAGTGGCTGAGGCTGAACCATTGTTTGCTAAAGCTAATGCAGCCACTGCGACTTTAAAAGATATTCTGCGTAGTCAAGATGCAAAGCGCATGGCTGAATTTACTACCACCGAGTTATATCCAGCAATCGACCCATTGTCAGAGAAAATTAGCGAGTTAACTAGTTTGCAAATTAATGTAGCAGGCGATGAGTATGCGGCGGCAGAAGTTGGGTTTGAAAAAAATAAAATAATTGGTTTTGTCATCACGCTAGTTGGAACACTTTTAGCCATCTTTATGGGCTGGAAATTTTTCCAAGCGACTATGCCACGTATTGCCATGGCGGTTAGATTTCTAACCATGCGTGCTCAAGGTGATAAACATGAGCCAGCACCACGCACAGGCCATAGAGATGAGTTTACTGATATTTTAGACTCTTATCGAGCTTTAGATTCTAAGATGCATTTTGACAATGCAGATGCTTTTAATGGCATCGATAGAATTAAATCTGCCTTAGATAATGCGTCTATTCCCGTTACTGTGGGATCTGAAAGTAATAAGCTTATCTATATGAATAAAGCTGGGTTTGCATTGTGGGAAAAAATGAGCGCTGATATACGCAAACGCATTCCAGACTTCTCTATAGATAAAATGATGGGTGGAATGCTTGGGCAATATGTTGAAAACGAAGATGATCGAAGTGAGTACATTAAGCCAGCTGTAGCTGGCAAAGTGCTCAAGACAAAAATTGGCAGTCATCATCTAGAGTTAACGTTTAACCCCGTTCACAACGCTAATGGTGAATACCTTGGCCGTATGATTCAGTGGAATGATCGCACATCAGAAATCATAGCTGAGCAGGAAGTCACAAGGTTGGTGAGTGAGGCGGTTGCTGGCAATTTAGCGCAGCGAGTAGATGTTTCTGTTATGCCAAGTGGCTTTTTGAGAGACACCGGAATTGGCATTAACAACATGCTTGATGCGGTGATTGGCCCATTAAATGTTGCCGCAGCTTGTGTGAGTGACATTGCCAAGGGAAATATTCCAACTAAAATTAATCATGAATTTAAGGGTGATTTTAATGCATTAAAAGATAACCTGAATCAGTGTATTGATGCTGTCAATGCGCTAGTGCAAGATACTGACATGCTGGCGCAAGCTGCAGTTGCAGGCAACTTGACTACCCGTGCAGATGCCACTCAACACCAAGGTGATTTCCGTAAAGCGGTAGAAGGCATTAACAATACTTTAGATGCGCTTATCGAGCCTTTAAATATGGCCGCACAGTATGTGGATGACATTGCTAGAGGTAATATTCCAAGCAAAATTACTGACCACTACAATGGTGAATTTAATAGCATTAAAGACAACCTGAATACATGTATTGTCGCGATTAATGCGCTAGTTAGTGACACACAAATGCTCGCTGATGCAGCCCGTGAAGGTCACGTATCCGTCCGTGCCGACGCAAGCGCGCACCAAGGCGACTTCCGTAAGATAGTAGAAGGCGTGAATGAAACACTAGAGATGATTGTATCTCCAATTGCCACCGTCAAAGTAGCCGTAGAAACCATCAGCACCGCCGCCAAAGAGATTGCCCAAGGCAATGCAGACTTGAGTCGTCGTACTGAAGAACAAGCGGCTAGCTTAGAAAAAACAGCGGCCAGTATGGAAGAGCTCTCATCAACCGTAAAACAAAATGCCGACAACGCCAAACAAGCCAACCAGCTTGCCACAGCAGCCTCAGGCGTCGCAATTAAAGGCGGTAATGCAGTATCAGAAGTCGTCACCACCATGGCAGACATTAACGCCAGTGCTAAAAAGATTGAAGATATTATCTCAGTCATTGACGGCATCGCCTTTCAAACCAACATTCTTGCTCTTAATGCTGCGGTAGAAGCTGCCAGAGCAGGTGAACAAGGCCGAGGCTTTGCCGTAGTTGCAGGAGAAGTGCGTAACCTAGCCCAACGCTCAGCCAGTGCTGCCAAAGAGATTAAAGAACTCATCTCAGACTCAGTCACCAAAACCGCCGAAGGCACCAAACAAGTTGAAAATGCAGGTAACACCATGCAAGAAATTGTCACCTCAGTCAAACGCGTGACCGACATCATTAGTGAAATTGCCGCAGCCTCAAGCGAACAAAGCGCAGGTATTGAACAAGTCAATGAAGCCGTGATGAAGATGGACGATATGACCCAACAAAACACGGCCTTAGTTGAAGAAGCCGCTGCCGCTGCAGAATCAATGATGGAACAAGCTGACGAGTTAATGAATGCCGTGAGTGTGTTTCAGATAGAAGGTGAGAGCCGCGCTAGAGCTAGCGCCTCTAAAGAAAGACGTGTAATGCCTAACCCCATGCGTGGTAGCACCACAAAAGCCAGCGTAAAAGCAGCTGCGCCAAAGCCAGTTAAATCGACTGCGGTTAAATCGGGTACTGATGATGGTGATTGGGAAGAGTTTTAACAGTTGTAGGAGCGACGCCCCGTCGCGATTTGCTGCATAGTTTCGCGACGGGGCGTCGCTCCTACAAGGTATTGTATGGGTTCTGATGCATTACTTAAGTTTTAAAAGGTCGCTCAAGCGGCCTTTTTTTATGAAATTTATTGAGATTAGCCGTTATGATTGCCGACTAAACGCTACAATCACGGCATGTCATCAACTCCTCAAGTCATCACTATTTGCGCGACTGCACGCCTAGTTCGCGGCGTGCTTGCCCAGCACCAGAAAGGTCAGCTTGAAAGTGGGTTTCAGCAATGGCAATCAGCTGAGGCTTATACGTTACAACAGTGGCTAAATACGTTGATTGAACAGGCAAGTTTGCTAGGATTAATACCTAGTAATGCCTTGCCCAATATTGAGTTAAGCCAAGTTGCAGAGACTTATTTGTGGGAGCAGGCTATTGAAACTTGTCTTGCTAAACATGAAGCCGCGGCCTTGTTTGATATTCGTTCAATGGCGAAATCGGCGATTGAAGCAAACAATTTGATGCTGAATTGGCAGCTTGCTGAAGCCGATATTAATCAACAATTTATCACGCAAGAAACAAGACAGTTCTTGCGTTGGCGGCATACGTTTGAAGCGATGTGCATCAAGCAAAATGCCATGGAATCAGCGCGCTTAATGTCAATTCAAATAGCGCTCTTTACACAATTCCAACATCAAATTAGCCGTGAATTGGCTCTACCAAAGCGTATTAAATTGGCAGGGTTTGACCGCATTACGCCTTTAGAGGCTGAATTATTTACCCTGCTAACAAGCTCTGGTGTTGAAGTTGAAATGGCCGCAAGCAGACTTCATAACAACGCTAAAGTTGAATATAGTGCTGCCGTTGATGCGAATAGTGAATGTCGCGCTGCGGTGGCTTGGGCAAAGCAAAAGTTAACAGAAAATCCCCAAGCACAATTGGCGATCATCAGTCCTGCATTGGGTAGTATTCGTCGGGAGTTAGCTGATTTACTTGATGATACATTTCACCCAGAAACCCTGCATTCTGCCCTGTATGAAGCCCCACGCTGTTATGATTTTTCACTTGGTTTAGCGCTTACGGAATATGCATTAGTGCATAGCGCTTTGCAACTCATGAGATTGGCTGCAAATAAGGCGGATTTAATTTTTGATGAAGTGACGCCGCTTTTGCAAGATGTATATTGGGGTGATGAAAGTGAGTTAGATGCTAGGGCGCAATTAGATGCACACCTGCGCAGAAATATGAGTGCTAGTTATAGTTTGGATGCGCTCATCAAACAGGCAAGTAAATTACAAGCTAATGGCATTCAGTTAACAGGGCTACTTGAGCATTTAACGCAGTTTTTAAGGTTTCATAACCACACTGCAGACGCAGCAAAGTCGCGACAAACACTTTCTGCTTGGGTGACGGCTTTTGTCAAGCTACTGGACACGCTTGATTGGGCAAAAACTCATTCGTTGACTAGCCATGAATATCAAACAAAAAACGCATTTTTAAAGTGTTTAGATGAGCTGACTAATCTGGACGCTATATTTGGCTATGTAACCGCAAGCGTAGCCGTACAAAAAATCACCGAGCTTTGTAACGCCACCATGTTTCAGGCGGAAGCTAAGGGTGATATTCGTATTCAAATTCTAGGGCTTTTAGAAACACCTGCCGAGCAGTTAGATGCAGTTTGGGCGTTGAATATGAACGACCAACATTGGCCGCCAGCAGTAAAGCTAAATCCGCTTTTACCCGCAGATTTGCAAAGACGTAAAGGCACACCCAATGCTAGTGCGGCTGTGCAAAGTCAGTTTGCTTCATTGGTACATGCGCGTTTAATGACATGCGCGCCAGAGGTAATCTTTTCATACGCCTTAAAAGAGGATGAGCGCGAGCTTCGCCCATCACCATTATTGCAAGCAGATGCTGAATTTAAACAGCCCGCCACAATCGCCACGTTGGCGGAAAGCCTCGCGCAACCTACAACATTAGACATGTTAGATGACTTTATTGCACCTATTGTTCTGCCTGATGAAAACGTGCGAGGTGGTGTGAGCTTATTCGCCGCCCAAGCCAAATGCCCTGCTTGGGCATTTTATCAATATCGGCTTGGCGCGGCTAAATTAGAGACGCCTGTAGATGGCTTGGATACGATGTCACGCGGCAGTTTGCTACATAAAGTGTTGCAACTTTTTTGGCAAGATTGCGCGAGCTTAAGTCATTTAAAAGCATTATCTGAGTCACAATTGATTGAAAAAATAAATACCGCCATTGAAAAAAGCATAGAAGATTTAAACGCTGTAGTCAGCTATCACATTCCACCACAAGTGTTGCAGATTGAAAGAAACCGCCTTCGTCAGCTGGTACAAATTTGGCTAACATTAGAACTTGAGCGTGCTGATTTTGTAGTAGATGCCTGCGAGAAAAAGTTTGAATTAGAGGTAGAAGGTTTAAAGCTTAATTTGAGTATAGACCGCATTGATACTTTAAAAGACGGCGGTTTGGTGGTCATAGACTACAAAACGAGTTCAATAGTCACGCAAGCAAGCTGGGCGGAAGACCGCATCACTGAGCCACAGCTACCTATTTATGTTGTGTTGGCGCTTAAGTATGAAAAGGTAGTGGCTGTAAGCTTTGCCAAAATTCGTAGTGATGAAATTAAGTTTGTGGGTTTATCAGCAGAGGAGGGCATCTTACCCAAAGTGACCGCATTAGCTAAAGTGACCAAAAGCTCAGCCTTTTACGAATTTAATGATTGGGATGTCTTGTTAGAGCATTGGTACACAAGTTTGACTGATATTGCACTAGAAATTAAACAAGGAATCGCCAGTGTGACAGTGCAAAATGAGGCTGATCTGACTTATTGCGATGTCAAACCTTTGCTTCGACTACCAGAGCGCCTGTTGCAATTTGAACATCTGCAATCATCGTTAAACAGTGGTGAAAGCTTATGACGCAAGATTCCAATACCTCAGATTTGAAATCACTAGATTTAAATACTCTAGACAGCGTAAACCGCGACCGCGCATTAGAGCATGCTTCATTTATTGTAGAAGCGCCAGCGGGGGCGGGTAAGACGGAGTTGCTCACTCAGCGTTACTTGAGCTTGCTTTCTACGGTGCATGAGCCAGAAGAAATCATTGCGCTGACTTTTACCAATAAAGCCGCCGCTGAAATGCGTAACCGTATTTTACTCAGCCTAGAGAATGCACAAAATCAGACTGTTGAAACTGCAGCGCATAAATTAAAAACCCGCGAGTTAGCCAATGCCGCGCTCGCGCAATCTAAGTCTAAAGCATGGGATATTATTGAGCAGCCAAGTCGTTTGCGAATTTTAACGATTGATGCTTTGTGTAGCAGCTTAACGCGCCAAATGCCTTTGTTGAGTAAGTTTGGCGGGCAGCCAGCCGTGAGCGATGACACTGATAGCCATTACACAGAAGCCGCAAGACGAGCGATTGCGCATATCGCGCACGAGACTATCACTACGGAAATTGGTGCTGAAAACACTGTGAGCATCGCCTTAAGTTACCTTGATAACAATAGCGAAAAACTCACAGCGCTTTTAGCAAAAATGCTTGCACGACGCGACCAATGGCTTCCGCATGCAGTAGATTTGCATGGCAAAGAAGCCGAAGAGATTTCTGAAAATACAAGCTTAGCTTTGCAATACTTAATCACTGAGAATTTGCAAAGTGTGCTGAACCTATTGTCATCTAGAGTGCAAAGTATGCTGATGCCAATTGCTAGGTACGCAGCAGGTAATGTGGATGAGAATGCGGAAATCGCGCCTTTATTAAATTGGCAAGCGCCGTTAACGAGTGACGCTGATTGCTTGCTGGAGTGGCAAGCATTAGCCAATTTCTTAGTGACAAAGTCTGAGCGTACTTTTCGAAAAAGCTTGAACAAAAATAGTGGCTTTCCTGCTACAGATGAAGGTAAAAGCTATAAAGAAGCTTACTTTGCAGTGGTCAATAGCTTAGAAAGTAGCCATATAGTTGCGAGCTTGCTTGATCTGCCAGCACTCGCGAGCATTGCAGAAAATCAAGTCGTCATACAAGCGTTAGCAAGATTGCTGATATTGGCTGAACGACATTTGTGGATTGTGTTTCAAGCGGCGGGCGAAGTTGACTTTGTCGCCATTGCGCAAAGTGCCCAACAAGCGCTAGAGAATGAGCAGGGCGCGACGGATTTGGCACTTAAGCTCGATTATAAAATCTCACATTTGCTGATTGATGAGTTTCAAGATACCAGCCCAGTGCAGACGCACTTGGTCGAAAAGCTAATTGAAGGCTGGCAACCTGACGATGGCCGAACGCTTTTCTGCGTGGGCGACCCAATGCAATCCATCTATCGTTTTCGTAAAGCCGATGTGAGCTTGTTTTTGCAGGCCAGCGAGTTTGGTATTGGTCATTTGCCGCTCACACGCTTGCAATTAAGCCGCAATAATCGCTCACATCCAGCAGTGGTTGACTGGATTAATCACACTTTTAAACAAGTGTTTCCTGCACAAGATAATATGAATCAAGGCGCGATTAGCTACCGCCAATTTACCGCGACGCGTTCAATCGTTGCTGGCGAAGGCGTCACGCTGCATCCATTGATTTTGGAGACTGTCGAAGAGGCGCACATCAAGCCTGACCTTAAGCAGATTGAAGCACAATATGTGGTGGATTTAATCGTCAAGCTTCGCTCAGAAAATGGCGTGGATAATACCGTTGCAGTGTTAGTCAGAAGTCGCAGTCATCTAAAAGAACTCGTTTCTGAAATTAGACGACATCATCCAACGTTGAAATTTCAAGCCGTTGAGATTGAACACCTGAATGAGCGGCAAACCGTGCAAGACGCCTTGTCGCTGGTCTGCGCGCTACACCACAGAGCCGATAGAACACACTGGCTCAATGTGTTGCGCGCGCCATGGTGTGGTCTGACTCTGGCGGATTTACACACGTTAGCAGCAGATAATCATCGCGCTACCATTTGGCAATTAATGCAGGATGAGGCTAGGTTAAGCAAGCTCAGCGCCGATGGTCAGTTGCGCTTGTCGCATGTTAAAAACGTTTTCACAGCTGCGTTTGATGGGCAAGGCCGCATGCCTTTGCGCCGTTGGGTAGAAAGCACTTGGCTGCAACTTGGCGGCGGTAAATGCTTGGTGGATGCGGGCGACAACCGTGACGTGCAAGTGTTTTTTGACTTAGTGGAGAAAATTGGCCGCAGTGGGCATCTTGATATTGCTGCCTTAGAGTTAGGCATGGAAAAACTCTATGCTAAGCCCGATATAGAAGCCGATGGTAGCGTGCAGTTTTTAACAATACATAAATCTAAAGGTTTAGAGTTTGACGCGGTAATACTACCAGCCTTAAATCGCCAACCTAGAAATGGTGATAACGAGCTGGTGTTATGGCAAGAAGTGATGGTGGATAACCAGTTGCATCTCATTGCTGCGCCATTAAAAAACAAAGCCATAAATAATAAAAGCACAGGCGCTAGCGTATATGATTTTCTTAAAGATTTAGAAAAGCAGCGCGCTGAGAATGAGCTGGTGCGTTTGCTCTATGTAGCGGCAACCCGCGCGCATAGACAGTTACATTTAATTGCCAGCGTACAAGCCAATAAAGACGGTGAGATTAAACCTACGGCAAACTCACTATTACAAACTTTATGGCCAGCAGTAGAAACTGAGTTTAGTCATGCCGCACCACAAACAATTAATGAAGACACGCCACATACTTTAGATTTTGGTCAATTTAACCCTAAGCTACAACGTATGTACAGTAAGGAGTTTACCAGTGGAGTGTTGGATGCACATATACTTAACAGCAGTGTTAAAGCCAATTATCCTAAGCAATTTAATGAAGTTCCAGCGACAGTCCCTGAGGTGATGAACGAGCCATTGTTGGCAATAGATTTGCATAAAAATTGCGGCATACTCGCGCATCTTTATATGGAGCTATTTGCAAAAACCGACTTGCAAACGTGGACGAACCAGCGCTTGCAACAATGCCAGCCTGCTATGCAACAATGGCTAATGCAGCAAGGCCACAGTGTTAAAAATGCCGGGCAGGGCGCAGCGCAAGTATTGACGGCCTTGAACGCTACTTTGCATAGTGAAGCAGGGCAATGGGTTCTGCAACAGCATGCAGATGCCGCAAGTGAATTAAGCCTATTGCAAACAGAAATAGATGGCGTTAAAAATCATGTAATAGATCGTACTTTTGTTGAAGATGGCATACGCTGGATTGTGGATTACAAATTGACCACTTTGGATGCAACTTTAGGTTCAACATCTGATTTAGGCGCAGCAGCCGAACAGCACCGCCCACAATTAGAGCGTTATGCAGGGTTGTTTAGCAGTGATGGTTTAGTGATTAAAAAGGCAGTGTTGTTTTTAGGTGTGGGTAAGTTAGTGGAGTTGTAGGTTTGCCGCTTATGGTTTCAACACTACACAAGTTTGCTGAATAGCCAATAGAGCTTTTCGCCACTAGTCTAGTAACTTTCTTATACTTGCTCAAAAGAGAGTAAGCAAAGAGGCATCCTCAACCTCGCTATGCGCTGTAAGAAATAAATTTCTGCAAAGTTCTCATTAAGTTTAATGATTAATAGCTTTGCTAAATGGCTGACCGCATTTATTGAAGCTAACACTATGTTCTTGTTCAAACTTACTGAGTTTAAAAACCATGAATACTACAACAAGCAATCAATTAGAAAAAAATGGCTTATCCGAGTTGCAAGCAAAAAAAAGATTGAGCGACGAAGGGCCGAACGAGCTACCTTCCAGCGATAAGCGCGGTATGCGCATTATTGTCATCGAAGTGCTTAAAGAGCCGATGTTCTTGCTACTACTATCTGCTGGGGCTATCTACTTACTATTGGGTGATGTAAGTGATGCGTTGATGCTGATGTTCTTTGTGTTATTTGTAATGGGCATCACAATTTATCAAGAGTACAAAACAGAACGCGTGCTTGATGCGCTGCGCGACCTGAGTAGCCCGCGCGCACTGGTACTCCGTGATAGTGAAGAACGCCGTATCCCTAGTCGTGAAGTTGTGCGTGGCGATATTCTGAGTTTGTCAGAGGGAGATAGAGTCCCAGCGGATGCAGTGCTAATTTCCTGTCATGACCTTGCCGCTGATGAATCGCTACTCACTGGTGAATCCGTGTCGGTGCGCAAGATAGCTCAATCTGCTTTGCAAGAATTGCTTCCGCCCGGCGGAGATGACTTACCTTTCGTTTACTCAGGGTCTCTGGTCGTTCAAGGTCATGGAATTGCACGTGTGTTGGCTACAGGTATGCATACCGAAATCGGTAAGATAGGTAAGGCCTTGCAGAGTCAGAATATCGAGGTCACGCCGTTGCAGAAAGAAATTAGTAACCTAGTTCGGAAGCTTGCTGTGCTTGGGACAGTGGTGAGTTTGATTCTTTTGCTTATTTACGGCTTAATGCACGGAGACTGGCTACAGGGATTACTATCTAGCATCACGCTGGCAATGTCTATCCTTCCAGAAGAATATCCTGTGGTATTAAGCATCTTCATGGCAATGGGAGCATGGCGTGTTTCCAAACATCGAGTGCTAACTCGACGCGTTCCAACTATCGAGGCATTAGGTTCAGCCACGGTACTCTGTGTTGATAAAACTGGTACGCTTACTTTGAATACTATGCAGGTGCAACAATTGGTCGTGGGCAATGCAAACTTTGTTGCAGATTTAACTTCTACAGAAATGCCAGAAATATTTCATGAGCTGATTGAGTTTTCTATTCTATCCAGCGAGATCAAACCATTCGACCCAATGGAAAAGGCCATACATTCTATTGGTACACATTATTTAGCTAATACTGAACATCTTCATCAAGACTGGTTACAGGTGCATGAATACTCACTTTCGCCAGATTTACTTGCGCTATCTCATGTATGGAAAGCTCGCGAGCGTGAGGAGTTTGTCGTGGCGGCCAAAGGCGCCCCTGAAACAATAGCAGATCTATGTCACCTTAATCAGCAGCAGCTCGACGCACTGACATTGCAGGTCAATACACTGGCAACAAAAGGCATGCGTGTATTGGGTGTTGCTAAAGCTAGTTACAAAGGAAATACATGGCCAAATATACAACATGATTTTGAATTTGAATTTTTAGGGCTGATAGGGCTTGCCGATCCCATTCGCAAAACTGTGCCACCAGCACTCAGAGAATGTAAAGCCGCTGGTATTCGAGTGGTAATGATTACGGGCGACTATCCCGCAACGGCAAAGGCAATCGCTAGTCAGATAGGGCTGGATATAGGTAGTGGTGGCGTTATCAGTGGCGCCGAGCTCAGCAAGATGGATGACGATACATTACGAGCACGTATCCGGCACAGCAATATCTTTGCGCGTATGGTTCCAGAGCAAAAACTACGGCTGGTGACTGCACTAAAAACGGATGGTGAAGTGGTCGCCATGACTGGTGATGGCGTTAACGATGCACCTGCACTCAAGGCAGCTCACATTGGCATTGCTATGGGCGGACGCGGCACGGATGTAGCACGCGAAGCTGCCTCATTAGTATTACTTGATGACGACTTTGCCTCTATCGTACATGCAGTGCGTCTCGGCCGTAGCATCTTTGATAATCTGCGCAAGGCCATGGCCTATATTTTTGCGGTACATCTCCCTATTGCTGGACTGTCGCTAATTCCGCTTATTTTAGGCTGGCCAGCAGTCTTTGCTCCTGTACACATTGTTTTTTTGGAAATGATCATAAACCCAGCTTGTTCTATTGCCTTCGAGGCGGAGCCAGCCGAACGCGGCATCATGCAGCGTCCGCCACGTATTGCCAGTGAACCCATTTTTAGTAAAAAAATATTTATAGTCAGTCTGCTACAAGGACTTATCGTAATGTTGGCTGCACTGGCGGTTCAGGGTTATACACTGCATCAAGGCGCATCAGAATTCGAAGCACGTTCATTAACATTTGCTACTTTGGTTTCAGGCAACCTCGGTTTGATTTTGGTAAACCGTTCATGGAAGCAATCTTTATTGCGCACTATCAGCATTCCTAATCCTGCATTATGGTACGTAATAAGTGGTGCATTTACGTTTCTAATGCTTGCATTGTATTTGCCTATTTTACGCGGAATATTTCACTTCTCAACAGTGGACACTAGTAGCCTTGCCATTAGTTTATTCATAGGCTTTTGTAGCACACTTTGGTTTGAAGTATACAAAATCTGCAAACGCTAAAATAATGGGGAGGAAAAATATTAATATGGATTACATTTCTTCTAGTGTTGCTTAAAATGACGACGTACATACCAAACCACAAATAGTAGGCCAGCCGCAATAATTACGTAATGAAACTCATGAAAATACACTTTAAGGCTTTCCCAATTTTGGCCTAATTTCATGCCTGCGAAAGCTAATAGCCAGCACCAGATAAATGAACCGACAAAGGTGTAAATAACAAATTTAGACATGTTCATACGCACCATACCAGCGGGAAAGGCAATAAATGTGCGTATTGCAGGCAACATGCGTGCGATAAAAATAATAATTTCGCCGTGTTTAGCAAATAAACGATCGGCCAAATCTAAATCATGTTTAGATAATAAAATATACTTGCCGTACTTTTCCGCCAATGGCCGTCCGCCCAGCATGCCCACATAATAAGCTGGAATTGAACCGACTACGCAGCCAACAGCTCCAGCCAAGGCGACAAGCCACAGCTCTAACTCGCCTTTGTAAACTAAGAACCCAGCAAAGGGCATAATAATTTCTGATGGGAGTGGAATACAGGCAGATTCAATCGCCATAAGTAGCACAACGCCACCATAGCCCATGGTGGAGATGACACCCATAATCCAAGTGGCGATAATCGCGATTAGTTTTTCTAGCATAATTTTTGATGCTTTCTAAATAAACTCTTTGACTAAAGATTTAACAAAGTCGGCTCTGTGATTAATGTCTTCTAAGCTTACAGATACTCTTAACTTATCGGGGCCATTCATGCGGCAGCGGCGGTCACGTTGCAATAGTGCAATAAGCTTGGTCGGGTCAATGTCTGCTTTTGGGTTAAATTGTAGCTGAATCGCTTCAGAACTGGCGTCAATTTTAGTAATACCAATCGCTTTAGCCGCAATACGTAATCGATGGCACGCTATAAGCGCTTCGCCTTGCTCTGGCAGCAAGCCAAAGCGGTCGATTAACTCTTCTTGCATATTGTCTAAATCATCGTCATTGACGCAGTTAGCTAGGCGTTTATAAATGACTAAGCGTTCATGCACATCAGGGCAGTATTTAGTGGGTAACAGCGCAGGTGTGTGTAGGTTAATTTCAGTGGTGACACCTAGCGGCGCATTTAAGTCGGGCTCTTTACCCGCCTTGAGTTGCTTCACTGCATGGTTGAGCATATCAGAATACAAATGAAAGCCAATTTCTTGCATTTCACCGCTTTGGCTGTCACCTAATAACTCTCCTGCGCCACGAATTTCTAAATCGTGCATGGCAAGGTGAAAGCCTGCGCCTAGGTCTTCCATGAGTTGAATAGCATCTAAGCGTTTTTGCGCTTGAACAGTGATTTTACGATCTGGGTCTGTGAGCAAGTAAGCATAAGCTTGGTGATGTGAACGACCCACGCGGCCACGCAACTGGTGCATTTGCGCTAAACCAAACATATCGGCTTTGTTCAAAATGATGGTGTTCGCGGTAGGTACATCAATACCAGTTTCAATAATGGTCGTGCATAACAACAGGTTGTAACGCTGATTGTAGAAATCACGCATCACATGTTCTAGTTCGCGCTCACGCAGTTGACCGTGCGCGACAGCAATGCGTGCATCGGGCAGAATGCGTTCGAGTTTCTCACGCATGGAGTGGATAGTATCAACTTCATTATGTAAGAAATAAACCTGACCACCACGTTTAAACTCACGCATGGCAGCTTCGCGAATGATGCCCTCAGAGTAATCGGTATGGAATGTTTTGATACTCAAACGCTTTTGTGGCGGCGTGGTGATAATTGAAAACTCACGCAGACCTTCCATCGCCATGCTGAGTGTACGTGGAATTGGGGTGGCGGTGAGTGTGAGTATATCGACTTCCGCACGTAAAGCTTTGAGCTGTTCTTTTTGGCGCACACCAAAGCGGTGCTCTTCATCTAATACCACTAAACCTAAATTTTTGAACTTCACATCTTTTTGAATTAAGCGATGAGTACCGATGATGATGTCGATATTGCCAGCTTCTAAGCCTGCAAGCGCCTCTTTTTGCTCTTTGGCCGTTCTAAAGCGTGATATTTCAGCAATTTTAATCGGCCATTCTGCGAAGCGATCTTTAAAATTATTGAAATGTTGCTCGGCTAATAAGGTTGTTGGAACCAGCACGGCCACTTGTCTGCCGCCCATTACAGCTACAAAAGCGGCACGCAGGGCAACTTCAGTTTTACCAAAACCTACGTCACCACACACGAGCCTATCCATAGGACGACCAGATTGCATGTCTTTAATGACGTTTTCAATCGCTTCTAGCTGGTCTGGTGTTTCTTCAAAGGGGAAGCCTTCGCAGAAGGTTTCATAATCGTGCAAACTCAATGTGAATGCATGACCTCGACGTGACGCGCGTTGAGCGTATAAATTAAGTAACTCA
This sequence comes from Burkholderiales bacterium, assembly GCA_038327905.1. Taxonomy (GTDB): domain Bacteria; phylum Pseudomonadota; class Gammaproteobacteria; order Burkholderiales; family Methylophilaceae; genus Methylotenera. The sequence continues at coordinate 162,704 of JBBQLN010000001.1, read as the reverse complement.
GCAGCAGTGTCGCGAATTTGTTTCAGTGCTTTTTTCTTGGCTTTTTCCCAGTTACCGCTACCTAAGCGATGTAGCGGTGCGGATTCAGGTGGGCCGCCTGAATAACGTGAGATTAAGAAAAGCTGTGACACTGGCACGTAAAGTTTATCTTCACCAAAATATTCAAGCAGCAAAAGCTCAGTTTCGCCTTCGCCAAAGTCTATATTGACTAAACCCTTGTAACGACCTACACCATGCTGTTCATGCACAACAGGATCGTCCATGCGTAGCTCAGATAAGTCTTTGAGCATACCTTCAGTGCTACGTGTTTTTTCTTTTTCTCTACGACGTTGTTGGCGAACTGTGGCGGCATATAGCTCCGCTTCCGTAATGACGGCAATTGATTTGCTAGCTGCTTTATCTTTTAAACTAAAGCTATTTTCTAAACAAAAACCATGATGTAGCGGCGAAACACCGAGCATTACTTTTTCTTTAGAATCAATAAACTCGGCCCAAGTTTCAATCATGGCGGGCTGTAAGCCATGTTCAGCAAATAACTGTGAAATAGTCTCTCTACGGCCTAGACTTTCTGCAGCAATTAACATGCGACCAGAAAAATCGCTGATATAACTTTGCAACTTATGCAAAGGTTGTTCAGCACGACGCTCAATATCCAGTGCAGGCAAGCCAGTTGATTTGCTATTGGTGTTTAATAAAATCCGTGTAAATGGATGCGTGGCACTAAAAAAATCTTCTGTTTTAATCAGCAAAGTTTCAGGCGTTAATAGCGGTCGTTCTGCATCGTGTGCCAGTGTGCGATAACGTGATTGCGCCTCGCGCCAAAACTGTTGTGCGCTATGGTCTAAATCGCCATGTAAACACAGCACACAATCCGCCGGTAGATAGTCTAGGAAGGTCGCTGTTTGCTCAAAGAACAATGGTAAGTACCATTCAATACCACCAGAAGCAATGCCTTTGCTGACATCTTTATAGATTTTTGCGCGTTGTGGGTCACCTTCAAATGCTTCTCTAAACTGACCACGAAATAGTGCAACACCAGCTTCATCTAAAGGAAACTCACGCGCAGGTAACAATCTAATTTCAGGAACAGGATAAAGACTTCGCTGCGTATCAACATCAAAAGTGCGTATTGTTTCAATTTCGTTATCAAACAAATCAATACGGTAAGGCAGCGCAGAACCCATTGGGAATAGATCGACTAAGCCACCACGCACACTAAATTCGCCATGCGAAATTACTTGGCTCACATGATGGTAGCCAGCTTCCGCGCATTGGCGCCGCAGCGCTTCAGTATCAAGTATCTGACCTTTTTTAAGCATAAAGGTGTTGGCACTTAAATAAGCCTTAGGGCTTAAGCGGATAAGTGCAGTAGATAAAGGCACAATAATCACGTCGCATACATTTTGGCTAATCTGGTAAAGCGTGGTTAGTCGATCTGAAATTAAGTCAGGATGTGGCGAGAATTGATCGTAAGGTAGCGTTTCCCAATCAGGTAATAAATTAACTATGAGAGAGGGCGCAAAGTACGGAATTTCTTCAAGCAGGCGCTGCGCATCAAAGGCATTGGCGGATATTATTACAAATGGCTTAGTAGGTGTGGCACTTTTAATTTTAAGTGCTAATTCGGCTAAAGCTAGCCCATCTTCTCCATTGGTTGAGAGTTCAACGCGGTTAGATTGACCTGATTTTGGAATTGGTAGTGAAGTTTGAGTCATAAAAGGAATTAAAAGCCGCAGGATTAATTACAGCGTGATGTTTAAGCGAGGAATTATAACGGCTGAAAGACATGTAGGCCATTTTCAACCGCAATTGAGTCTATTGGTGCTTAATATTTAAGCCGTTCCACCCACTGTGAGCGCATCAATTTTAAGAGTAGGTTGCCCAACACCAACGGGTACGCTTTGACCTTCTTTGCCACAGGTGCCAACGCCACTATCAAGGGCCATATCGTTACCTATCATACTCACGCGTTTAAGAACATCTGGGCCATTTCCAATCAGAGTTGCGCCTTTCACTGGATAGGTGATTTTGCCATCTTCAATCATATAAGCTTCAGCCGCACTGAATACAAACTTGCCGCTAGTAATGTCAACTTGCCCACCACCAAAGTTAGCGGCATATAGACCTTTTTTAACAGATTTGATTATTTCTTCTGGAGGTAATGTGCCGTTTAACATATAGGTGTTGGTCATGCGCGGCATTGGGATGTGCGCGTAGCTTTCGCGGCGGGCATTGCCCGTAACAGGCATGTTCATCAAACGTGCATTGAGCGAATCTTGAATATATCCTCTCAGAATACCATCTTCAATCAGCACAGTTCGATTGGTTGGGTTGCCTTCATCATCCATACTTAAGGAGCCGCGACGGTTGGCAATAGTGCCATCATCTACAATCGTGATGCCTTTTGCTGCAACTTGTTGACCGATCATATTTGAAAAAGCCGAACTACCTTTTCTATTGAAATCGCCTTCTAGGCCGTGACCAATGGCTTCATGTAACAAAATACCAGGCCAGCCCGCACCAAGCACTACTGTCATGCTGCCTGCAGGGGCAGGGCGCGCATCTAAGTTAACAATGGCTTGATGCACGGCTTTTTTTGCATATTCATGCAATATTTCATCGCTAAAATAGCTGTAGTCAAATCGACCACCACCACCAGCAGAGCCTTGCTCACGACGACCGTTGCTCTCGGCGATGACATTGATTGATAAACGGACGAGTGGTCGCACGTCAGCCGCCATGACGCCATCATGACGTGCAACCATAATCACTTCGAATTCCCCAGCGATAGAAGCCGTCACTTGTGTAATGCGAGTGTCTAGTTTTCTAGCGATAGATTCTAGCTTTTCCAATAATTTGACTTTGGCGTCGGCTGACAATGATGCAATTGGGTCTTGCGGCACATAGAGTTGTGGAGAGCTGCGTTTAGTAACGGGGCTTGCTGTTTGTTCATTACCTAAGCTGGCAATCGCTTTGGTGGCGTTAGCCGCCTCTTGCAATGCACTTAAGTTGATGTCGTCAGAATATGCAAATGCGGTTTTTTCACCACTGACAGCTCTTACACCCACACCTTGGTCAATCGAGAAGTTACCTGATTTAACGATGCCTTCTTCTAAGCCCCAGCTTTCCGCACGGCTGTATTGAAAGTACAAATCTGCATAATCAATTTTATGCGACATCATATCGCCCAGCACATTTTGCAGTTTGGCAATATCTAAGTTCGCAGGCGCCAATAAAGTCGCATCTGCCGACTCAAAATGACTGTTAGACGTTGGGTTGCTAGCTATGGAGGTGTTTTCAATGGTCATTTAATGATTGTTTTTTCAGTAATGGTTCTATGTTTGAGTGCGGGTAAGCTCTTTCTTAAGCTTGCTTGATACATTGGATTTATGGTGGCAATGACAACGCCAGAACCGCGTGGAAGACGGTCTAAAATTACGCCCCAAGGGTCAACTATCATGCTGTTACCATGCGTTTCGCGTCCAGATAAATGATAGCCGCCTTGAGCAGGCGCGATGACATAACACAAATTCTCAATAGCACGAGCGCGAATCAGGGTTTCCCAGTGTGCTTTACCTGTAGTGTCAGTAAAGGCCGCTGGCACAACAATGATATTGACTTCACCCATGGCACGGTAAAGTTCTGGAAAGCGTAAATCGTAGCAAATAGACAAGCCAATTTTACCAAAGGGTGTATCTACCACTTGAATTTCATTGCCAGACTCTATGGTTTTTTCTTCGTGATAATGCTCATTACCCAAGTCTAAACCAAATAGATGGATTTTGTCATAACGGGCAACTTGCTTACCTTTATCGTCATACACCAAGCAACTATTGCGCACTTTATTAGGAAAGTTACTGGTTAAAGGGACTGAACCACCAATCAACCAAATTTTATGTTTTTTAGCCATCTTACTTAAGAAAGCTTGAATAGGGCCTTTGCCCACTTCTTCGCGCACAGCTACTTTGTCGGTTTCTTTCAAGCCCATAATGGCAAAATACTCTGGAAGTGCAACTAGTTTGGCGCCCTGATTGGCCGCAACTTCAATTAAACGTTCCGCTTCGCTGAGGTTGGCAGCGACCTGTGGCCCAGATGCCATTTGAATGGCGGCAATTTTGATGATGCTTTTGTCAGCATTCAGGCTGCTAGGTTTTGCTTTAGTGGTTCTTAAGCGGGAGGTAATGGCCATAATTAATCCAAACGTTTTATTATTAATGCAATTTTAAGTTGATGCGACTTCTAATTAATGAGATTGATTCAATAGTGCATCTGTATTAGATTGCTTTTTAGTTTCTTTACTCTCAGCCGATTGCACTTCTTGTGGGTTATCCCAAGTACCAATAATCTCATACTCACTAGAGGCGATTTTATTGAGTGGGTCTTTCAGTATTTTTTGCGCTAGAAATGCAACAGCGCCAGCCAGTGGGCCGCCAGCTAAAGCCGCCAAAGAGAGGCTATCGCTAATATGCGGCAATACTGTTACCGTTAAATGTTGAGTCTCTTTTTGTAAGTTAGTTTCACCTTTAATTTTTACATCTGCGGCTGGGCCAGACATGACGAAGTTATCACTACGCATCACACCTTTATCGATTTTAACAGTCGCGTCTATTTTATCAAAAGCAAAGCCATTACTAAATAAATCTCTAAAGTCTAAAGTTAAGCGACGTGGCAGGCTTTGAAGACTGAGTAGACCAAGTAATCGGCCAACTCCAGGTTGTACTTTTAGAATTTGTCCTTTTTTAATTGAGAGCTGAAAGTTACCATTCATGCCTGCAGGGTTAAATTCATGCGGGCTACCAGGCCAGTGAAGTTGACCCGTTAAAGAGCCGTCACCTCCCTTAATGGTGTCTGGGTAGCCCATATCCCTAAGCGTTTTACCTAGGTTTTTAATATCCCAGGTGATGGAAAGGAACGTATTCGGACTTGTCACCCAGTTATTCCATTGACCTTCAGCACTTATCTGACTGTCGGGTGTGGTCAGTTTGAGTTTTTGAATATTCCAATTTTCTTTTTGCGGATAAGCAACTAATTCTAGCGCACCAAAATTCTTTTTATTGAACTCAAAGTTATCAGCAGTGATATCGAGTGCTGGGTAATCTTGTTCCAGTTTAAAAAACTCTTTAGCCGCTGACTCTTTAGTCACTTTAGTTCGATTTGGTGAAGGTTCAGGAATGCTGAGATTCGTTAAATGTGCAATTAGCTTGCCGTTATTTTGGTTTATCCATTGTAAGTCACCTGAGATTTCACGACTTTGTATATTTGCACGTAAGCCGTCTTTATCAGCATTGTTTGATATTTTTAATTGGTTGATACGTCTATCAAATATATCTAATGTATTGATTTTTATAGCTAGTTTTTGTATTGGTATTGCAAGATTTTGTTTTGATGCCCCAGAGAAATCCTGCATGACATTACGCCATGCATCAGCATCAAGATAGTCTAAGTTGCCATACACTTGTAATCCTTTGGCATTGCCAAGTTCTACATTGTTATTTAATTGATTGCCATTCGTAGCGTTGGTATTGAGTCGAATGCTGCCCCGATCAATCTGCAGGTTGCCGTTTGCACCAGTACGAGAAATTTTAGCCACTAACTTATTTGCTAAGTTCAACGTAATGGTATCGGTGCTGGTATCCTGCTTTTTATCCAGATTAAAATTCCAGCGTTCATTGGCTGCTTTATTGAAAGGAGCAGGCAAATGTGATGTAATGCCAACTAAATCTGAGCGCACGTTAATACTCACCACTGGTTTTTGAATCGTAATGTCGCTTACCCAGTCAGCGTTGCCAGATATGTAATTTGCAGCTTTCACCCAAGAACGATTAATTGGGTCTTGATCGAGCAGCGCTTTTTTAATGGCTTCATCATTTAGCCGACCTTTGGCACTGACGCGAACGACTTTATCTTTACCAGAGTCAATACTGACAACCACTGGAGAGCCAAAAGCATTCGCATTGATGTTTTTAGCTGACAGGCTGCTCTCTGTAAACGCTAGCGCACCGTTAATTTTAGTCAGGCTAGGGATGCCATCGCTGTCCATACTGCCATTGGTAATTTGATATAAACCTTTGTATTGGGCAGACTCTAAGTCTTGCAATGGAATTTTTAAACCTAAGTTAAGCTTACCTTGACCGCTGGTTTTTAAGTCATCAGTAAAGCCTAGTGTCACTGATGAAACAGGGCTTTTATTCACAAACTTAATGCCTTCCGCCGTTGGACCTTTGAGTTCGCTGTCAATGCTGAGTATCGGGGAATCTGCGTCTAGCTGTGCGATGGTAGTTTTGCTCTTAATGATTTGATTACCAAATATATGACCAGCATTCGCATTAAGCTCCATACGTTTACCCTCAAATAGCAAGTCCAGTCCCAAACCTTCTATCACAGGCCAATCAGTGCCGTATTCCAGTAAAGCGTCGCTAATCTTAGCGGACACTCTAAATAACCCTAATTTTTTATCTAAATTATTCTTGCTATCCACAAACGGAAAGTCAGCTAATCGACCTTTCACTGTGAGATTAATATTTTCAGCACGACCCGCCAGTATTGAGGTGTCTAGCCAATGCAGGGTGTCTTTGCCGAGAATTGTCGGGTAATAAAAAGTGGCATATTTAGCATTACCTTTACCAAACTTGCCTGTTAAATCAAGATAGCCACCTTTATTGCCATCCATTAAATACTCTGCGTTTACAACACCAGCCAAATGCAGATTGCTAATACTAAGTTTGCTAGCTTGAATTTTCGTTGTTGTGCCATTCATACTCCACAGAATATCGCCATCAAGCTTATCTGCTGGAATGGGCCAGCGAAGAACATCTTTGAAATCTAGCATCGCATTCTGTGTATGAAGCGAGATTTTCCCAGAGTTTTGATTGGCTTTAATTTCGCCAGTTAAGTTGCTAAAGCCAGGAATTTTTTCATAAGCCAATATGCTCATTTTATTAAATTTAGCGTTGAACTGATATTTAGTGGTGGTCGACTGCCTGCCTTCCCAGTTAAGCAATACCTCATCTAACTTACCAGTTGGTGATAGCGCCTTAATTTTTTCTACCACTTCTGCAGGCAAAGGCAGCTGAATTAAATAGGGCTTAATAAAAGCCAAGTCAATGTGAGCAAGGTTGAGTTTAAGTTTTTCATTTCCTAGCTTAGTTCTGTTATAGCCCCCTGTAGCATCTTGCAATGTAAGACCATTACTAGTATTAAGCGTTAGATGACTCACATTGAATGATTGATCTGAAGCTGTATTTTTCCAATCAAGCTCACCCACTAGCTTATTCATTACTAATGGTTCAGTGTTTGCCTTGAGTGATAATTGAACGCCATTCAAGATTACGCTGCTAGTAATTGACTGCACTTGGTTTTTAGCAAACTTAATCGTTGTATCTGTACTGCCTATGCCCGCTTGCAGGTCGACAGGTTGAGTCAAAGCTAAATAATCAACCCATGGTTTAAAGGCTACGATGTTAGCATCTTTCAATTTAGCTTCTAAGCTGCCATGCCATTCTTCAAAATGGCTAATATCGTTTCCGTATAAGTTGGCGTTTACTAGAATTGGTTCACTCGTCCCAGTGGAAGGAACTGCGCTTATAGTCACTTGATGGTTCTTGATAAAGCTTTTCCATGGAGGGCTAACTACTTGTATATTAAGCTTATCTAAACTCAGCGCAGGCGCGCTGCGTTTTTCATCTATCCAAACGATTTTGGCATTGAGTACTTCAAATTCAGATTGTCTTAACAGCCAATTGGGTAAGTCTGGCTTTGATTGCTCTTGCATGCTAATACCAGCAACAAAAATGTTACCGTTTAAGTTGCGACGTATGGTGAGCTCAGGTGAGCGAATCGTAAAGTTGGCTAGATGTGGCTCTAGTAGAGGGATGCTGAGCCAAGAAAATGACACATCAGTATTTTTTAGCTGCAGCGCAGGGCGATTTTGCGCATCGTAAATATCAATGTTGTCTAACGATATATGTGGATTAATGCCTTGCCAGCCCGCCTTAATATTGCCGATAACCACTTTCTGATTTGAAGCTGTTGTTGCATAAGCGGCGATTTTGTCTTTGTATTGGTTAATGTTAGGAAATACAAAAAACTGGATGATTAGTGCTGCTAGCACAAAAATGATAATGATAATGCTGATGAGCCAGAATGCTGTGCGATAAACCCAGAGTAGAGATTTTTTGACCATATTTGCGTGGGTGCTGGGCTTTATTGTTGGAATTGAGTGGTGGTTGAATTAAATCCTGCAAGCTGTAGCTATTTTACTTCAATATCACCCGTTAAAACGATTGGGTGCATGGTTATAATGGTAAATTTCAGTAAAGCTGGCTAAACTTTAGAGATAATTTCTTAAAGATTTCTTAAGACTGTCCTCGTAATAATTTAGAATAGCGTTTTTGGTCAAATCTGGTTGACCAATTCCTTATTTTGTATTGGTTTTAACTTGATTCAATTCAAACAACTCACACTAGTTCGCGGTTTAAAAGTCCTTATTCAAGGCGCATCTTTGCAACTTCATCCTGGGCATAAAGTCGGTCTAACTGGTGCAAATGGCACGGGTAAATCTTCATTGTTTGCTTTGTTACGTGGTGAAATGCAGCTGGAGTCTGGCGACTTGGAAATGCCAACTGCTTGGGTGGTTGCGCATGTGGCGCAAGAAACTCCAGCATTGGCCATGCCAGCGATTGAGTTTGTGTTAGATGGCGATGCTGAGCTGCGTAATATTGAGGCGGCGCTTGCCGATGCTGAGACAAACCATAAAGGTGAGTTAATCGGTGAGCTTCATCACCGACTCATGGATATTGATGGTTACAGCGCAAAAGCGCGTGCAGCCGAGTTGTTGAGTGGCCTAGGTTTTAGCCAAGCGAATCTACAACAGCCAGTTTCCACTTTCTCTGGCGGTTGGCGAGTGCGTTTAAACTTAGCGCGCGCATTAATGTGCCGTTCTGATTTGCTGCTGTTAGATGAGCCGACCAATCACTTAGACTTGGATGCAGTCATTTGGCTAGAAGGCTGGCTACAAAGCTATCGCGGCACGCTGTTGCTGATTTCGCATGATAGAGATTTCTTAGATGCCATTGTGAATCACATTGCGCATATTGAGCAGCAAACGCTGACTTTGTATCGCGGTGGTTATTCAGATTTCGAGCGCCAACGTGCTGAAAAACTAGCTTTGCAACAAGCCATGTTTGAAAAGCAACAACGCAAGGTTGCGCATCTACATAGCTATATTGATCGTTTTAGAGTGCAAGCCACCAAGGCCCGCCAAGCGCAAAGCCGTATTAAGGCGCTAGAGCGCATGGAGATGATTTCTGCTGCGCATGTGGATTCACAATTTAATTTTGAATTTAGAACGCCCGTGGCTGCACCAGACCCTTTATTGGTGCTGGATGAAATGGCTGTTGGTTATAACAATGTCGCTTTAATCAAGAGTATTGTTTTAGCTATTCGGCCAGGCGAACGTTTGGGTTTGTTAGGACGTAACGGTGCTGGTAAGACTACGCTGATTAAGTTGCTCGCCAATGAGTTGCAGCCTTTAAGCGGTAAACGCGTTGAAGGTAAAGATTTAAATATTGGCTACTTTGCGCAGCATCAACTTGAGCAACTACGCCCTGATGAATCTCCCTTGCAACACATGATGAAGCTAGACCCGCTTACACGTGAGCAGGAGCATCTCAATTATCTTGGCGGCTTTGATTTTAAAGGCGATATGGCACGTTCGCCATGTGCTAATTTTTCAGGCGGTGAGAAGTCGCGTTTAGCACTGGCTTTGCTGATTTGGACACGTCCGAATTTGCTGTTGCTGGATGAACCAACCAACCATTTAGATCTTGAAATGCGCCATGCTTTAACCTTGGCGCTACAAGATTATGAAGGTGGCGTGATTTTGGTCTCGCACGATAGAGCCTTGTTACGCGCCACTTGCGATGAATTTATTTTGGTGGCAGATGGCAAAGCTGAACCTTTTGATAGCGATTTAGAGGGCTATAGTCAGTGGTTAAATGAGCAGCGTTTAAAAGAAAAACAAGCAACGCAACAGGCAGTTGAAAGTCAGATCTCGACAGAAAAATCAAATAAGAATGATCGCGCAGCCAATAAAGCTGAGCGTCAAGCTAGAATCGCAGAACGTAGACCGTTGGTGAAAGAGGTTGAACAGTTAGAACTCAATATTTCTAAATGGCAAGCTGATAAAAAAACTTGTGATGAGCGCTTGAATGAGAGCGAACTTTATAGCGCTGTGGATAAAACCGAATTGCAGCAGCTGCTAAAAAAACAAGCCGAGCTAGCTAACCAAATTGAAGTGGTAGAAGAGCGCTGGCTGGAATTACATGAGTTGTTAGAAGCAATACCAGCATTAGATTAAACTCATTTAAATGACACAAAAATACTAAGTTAATAAGGTTCAATATGGAAATGCAATACTCAAAACGCATCAAACTCATGCACGCTTTGTGCCTTGCTGAAACATTACGTGACGATGAGGCTAAGCCTAATATGGATTTAGACGACTATGATGCGCTCGCTTCTGCTGATTATTTAAGTTGTTATGTCACATTTAAAGCGATCCAAGCGGCAGAGCGCTCACCGTTGGAAGAGCGCACTGAAAACTTTGATATGTTAAGTGTTTATCAAGCTTATGCGCTGTTGGCTTATGCCTTTTTTACTACGCCTTTAGCGCGTGAAGACATTTCACCCAATTTTCAAACAGCGCAAATCACTATCGCAAAAACCCTGTTTGCGGGCTTACCCGATGCTGAGTTGATTGAAATTATAGAATCTGGCTTACAAAAGTTTAAGTTGATAGGCGATGCAGAGGTCGATCATTGGACTGAATTTAGAGAGAATTTAGACAAGTTAACAGTGGCCTTTGTTATTGCTGGTACCGATGATGAAAGCCCACATGATAAAGAGGACGTGATTCCATTATTCGGTCAGTTATTAAGCCAATTGTGTGAGGCTTTTGAGAACGTTTAATAGGAAAAAAGCTGTGGTATTAGAACGCCTATTGAGATTCTCAATAGGCGTTTTTTATTGGCAAGCGACACAACGGGACGGTTACATTTTGCGATTCTCTTGTGAGCGATCTAGCTGTTTAAAACGAGTAGGGCGCATATTGTCATCACCTCTTTCATTGTAATGCGAATCGCCGCGACTAAAACCATGGTTGTGACCACGTTCTTCCATTTTAAATTCACGCGCTTTTTTGCGTTGCTCAGTTGTTAGTAATGCAAACACTTTTGCCTCATGACGCGCTCTTGCCAACACTTTGTCTCTCTCTAATTTAGCGGCTCTATCTGCCAGTTGTTGTGCTTTTGTGTCATCAAACTTTTCAGCTTGTGCTGTTGCGCGTAGCTCCGCGATCAACTGTTGATGTTGTTTATGTTGATCACGCATGGTAGGCATTTGCGCATAGTTTAAATTAAATAATTGATCTTTTTGCGTGCTTGTTAAATCTAGGCCACGTAAATAAGGCGCCTTGCCATCGTGCATACCATGTTTAGACATGCCTTGACGTTCACAGCGCTGGCCTTTGTCTCCGTCATGCTCTGCATGGGCTACAGCTGCGACAGGCAAAGAAATCGCTATAAAAGAAGCGAGCAATGCTTGTTTAAATGAAAACTTTTGTTTAAATTTGAGTAAGGTGTTCATAATAAATCCTTTGTATTATTAAAAGCCGCTTAAGGTGTATAAGCTGTGATGGATTCACTTTTCATACTTTTTTAAGACGATGCCATTGTGCGTTTGGATAATGTTAAACGACGTTAAGTGTATGTAAATCTGAGTAAAGGTCGGCAATCAAGCATTGTGACAAGGGCAAGTGCTAGTTATGATGACTACACATTATGATTGAATAAAATTAACTGGATAAATACGCTACATGCAAACGGTATTACTAATAGACGATGATGTAGAGCTAGTTGAGATGCTTAAGGAATATATTGAGCAGGAAAACTTTGCAGTGCAAGTTGCCTACGATGGCCTTGCAGGCTCGCAAATGCTATTGCAACAAGCGTTTGATATTGTGGTGCTAGATGTGATGATGCCAAAACTCAATGGTATTGAAACGCTAAAAGCTATACGTCAACATAGCAACGTGCCTGTCATTATGCTGACCGCCAGAGGTGATAATACTGACCGTATTATCGGTTTAGAATTAGGCGCGGATGATTATGTACCTAAACCTAGTAGCCCACGTGAGCTAGTAGCGCGTATTCGCGCCATTTTACGTCGCGTGAGGCCACAGGAAAACATCAATTCGCTGGTTGCACAAATCACTATTGGTGCACTTACTATTTGGCCAGCACAACGGCTTGTAGAATGGAATAACGAGCCCGTGATACTTACCAGCACAGAGTATAGCTTGCTTGAAATTTTAGCTAAAAACGCAGGGCAAGTAGTTTCCAAACAAGACTTGTCGCAACATGGCTTAGGGCGACAATTAGCCAGATTCGACCGTAGCATAGATGTGCATTTAAGTAGCATACGCCACAAATTAGGGCTGCTGCCTGATGGCAGACATTGCATACAAACCGTATTTCGTTCTGGCTATCAATTGCTTAAAAGCTAATGTTTCAAACGTACAAAAATTAAGGACGCTCTATGGGTCGTTTGTATTGGAAGTTTTTTATTTTCTTCTTTTTAGCGCAGTTAACGTCAGTGATTGGTGTTGGAATTGCCTTTTCTATTCAACGTGAACGTGATGATCTTCAACGTGAGCGCGTGATGCAGATGCAGGCAACAGGTAATTTAACACAAGGTAATTTAACACTAGATAAGTCGCAAACTTTAGAAGTCCCGCCTCGCCAACACAAGCCCAGGCCGTGGTTTCCGCTAATTCCTATATTAGTTGGCGCGCTAGCCAGTTTTATTTTTGCAGCGCTTTTAGCGTGGTATTTTTCAAAACCAATTAAACGGTTACATCAGGCATTTGCCAGTGCCGCAAATGGCAATCTTGACGCCCGTGTTGGCGTATCAATGGGTTCTCGGCGTGATGAGTTAGCCGACTTAGGCAGTGCCTTTGATGTCATGGCGGTTCGATTAGGTGCGCTACTACAAAGCCAAACGCGCTTACTGCATCAAGTGTCGCATGAGTTACGCTCGCCTCTGGCGCGTTTGCAAATAGCGGTAGGATTAGCGCGTCAGCAGCCAGAAAAGCTGGAGTCTTCACTTGCGCGTATAGAGCGAGAATCTGAGCGCATGGATGATTTAGTGGGCGAGTTACTTGCACTTTCCCGTTTAGAGTCAGGTGCCATTAAGCTAGAAAAAGAATCCGTTAATTTAAACGAATTACTCACGACCGTGTTAGAAGATGCGCGTTTTGAAGGCGATGCAAAGCAAATCTCAATCGATTATGCGCCGCAAACAGAAGCGTCAATAAGCTTACAAGGGCAGCAAGATTTGCTACACCGCGCCATTGATAACGTAGTGCGCAACGCAATTAAATACAGCGCCAGCCAATCTCATGTTTCCATTAATACTAGTGCTGAAAATGGCTACATCAACATTACCGTCAATGACCAAGGCGCAGGCGTTGCAGAAGAAGAACTAGGTCTGATATTCCAAGCATTCTTCAGAGGCAGCAACACCAATCAAGCAGATGGGCATGGCGTAGGGCTAGCCATTGCTAAGCAGATAATTGAAGCGCATGGTGGCTCGATAAGCGCAAAAAATATAGCCACAGGCGGTTTAAGCGTATCAATCAGATTGTCTAACGTCTGACTTTAATCGATGCTGCGGCTTTATCATGCGGCGTCTCGTGGCACTTATACACCGCAATTACTCGGGAACTTCAGGCTAAACGAGCATTGCCAGATGCGCAAGAGACTCTTGCCAGCCGAGATGGCAAATTTCTATAGGAATCAGATCAGGAATACTGGGCTTCACTTGTTAAATGGAATTAAGAGAGACTTCCTCTACTTGGAACGGCATCAGCATACCAATATTGATTTTGGCGCATTAGAGTGATAAGTAAGCATTGTCGTATTTTTATAGTAATGAAAACCAAGTACGTGTGCAATTTATATCCCCTAATTCGCTGAGTTTTTAATGATCCTCATTGCCTTAATGCAGCTTGTATAACATCTGCAAGCTTACTGCCATATTCTGTAATATGCTCCGTGGCGGAGTAAGCATAGCCGATAATCAAGCCTTTTTCTGTGCTTTTGCCCATGCAGTAGTGCGATAGCGGGTAAACGCGCAAGCCCTGAGTAGAGGCTAACTCTGCCACGCGCACATCGTCGCATGATGATTCAAATTCCACCACTAAGTGCAGGCCAGAGTCTACTGTAGAAAGTTTTGCGCCTACCGTGGCTATTGGCGCTAATGCTGCTTGAAGTAGCCGTCTACGTTCACCATATATTTGGCGCAGTTTTCTAATATGGCTGGCGAAGTGACCTTCTTCTATAAAGTCTGCTAGTGCGGCTTGAATGACCACTTGTCCAGGGCGTTGTAGTTCATATAAGCCGCTTTTAAAGCTTTCTACCAAATTAGGTGGTACGACTAAATAACCCAAGCGTATGCCTGGGTACATGACTTTTGAAAATGTGCCTAAATACAGTACGCGACCATTTTGATCCATGCCTTGTAACGAAGATATTGGCCTACCCTCAAAGCGAAATTCACTGTCGTAGTCGTCTTCAATAATCCAAGCTTTGCAGCTTTGCGCATAATCTAACAATAAGCGGCGGCGGCCATAACTCATGACCATGCCTTTGGGGTATTGATGCGATGGTGTGGTGTAAATCAAGCGTGGAGTGGTGCGATAATCTTTAGTATTGGGTGCCATGCCTTCTTTGTCTACGTTGATGGGATGCAGTTGCAGACCATTCACTTCCAATACTCGCCGTGCCGCCCAGTAACCTGGGTTTTCTACCCATGCACAGTCGCCGTGGTCTGTGAGTAAGCGTGCGCATAGATCAATGGATTGTTGCGTACCTGAAGTAATTAGTACTTGGTCGAACGTGAGGTTAACGGCGCGCGATACGCGTAAATAATCGGCAATGGCTTTTCTTAGCGGTAAGTAGCCGCCATCATGGCTGGAGTCCAGCAGGGCAGGGTCTGGCGTGCGCCATTGCCGATTGAGCAATCGGCGCCATAGTGCATAAGGGAAGCCTGCGTAATCGTCTTCACCAGGTGTAAACGGTTGAACTTCGTTATTCAATCTAGAGTGGCTGCTTTTAGGGTTGTTTGAGCGGCAAGCAGCCAAGCCTCGTTTAGAAAGTTCTATAAAGTTATCAGCATTTAAAGGCTCGTTTTTTGTATCACTGCTTGCTAACTCATCCGCTGTAATTTTGTTGAGGATATCCTTCGAAAAGCAATCGTGTTGATTGTAAGTAACGTAGGTGCCGCTACCCGTTTGTGATGCCACATAACCTTCATCTAATAATTGTTCAAAGGCCGCTAGTATAGTGTTGCGTGAAACGGTTAAGTCTTCTGCCAAACTTCTTGTGGAAGGTAGGCGCGAGCCAGCTGGCAAAATTTGAGTGGTAATAGCACGGCGAATCACCTCGTAAATGCGCCTATGGTTAGCCATGCGCACGGGAAAGTCTGAGTGGTTAAGCTGCGTCAATAGCCATTCGGAAAGCACGAGTTGTTTCATGGGGCATTGTATTCCAAGTAGATGAAGCCTTGTTAAGTGTGATTAAAGTGGTTCTATCTAAATAATCTAAATGGCTCTTGTTGCATTACCAATTTTAGGAATAGTATACTTAGCCATAAGGCAATGCAATTACTTGTAAGCTTATAAATCCAATCTGAAAATGATAACCAGCAAACGTAAACCAGTCGTTTTAATCCCTGCGGATCTTAAGCAGATGGGTGATCATCCATTTCATGTGGCAGGCCACAAATATTTGGTGGCAGTGGCTGAGGCCGCTGGCGCATTGCCATTGGTAGTGCCTGCAATCAGTGATTTATTAGAGATAGATGACTTGCTAGCGATAGCGGATGGTGTTTTGCTGACGGGTGCTGTTTCAAATGTACATCCTTCGCATTTTGGTCAGGAGGTACATAATCCAACATTACCTTTAGACCCAGCGCGTGATGCACTTACCTTAAAGCTTGTGCAAGCCGCAATCAAAGCGGAAGTACCTCTATTGGCTATCTGTCGAGGTTTTCAAGAAGTCAATGTGGCATTTGGCGGTAGCTTGCATCAAGCTGTACATGAAGTGACAGGCTTGAATGACCATAGAGAAGCAAAAGATGCTTCTATTGATATGCAATATGCTCATTCACACTTAATTGATTTAGTTGCTGGTGGTCTATTGGCTAAAATTATTGGCGCAACACATATGATGGTGAACTCCTTACACGGCCAAGGTATAGACCGACTTGGCGCTGGTTTGATTGCAGAAGCTTATGCGTCAGATGATTTAGTAGAAGCTATTCGCGTAGAGAACGCAAAAGCCTTTACACTCGGCGTGCAATGGCACCCAGAGTGGAAAGTGATGGAAAACCCTCAATATTTAGCGATTTTTAAGGCATTTGGCGATGCCTGCAGATTCAGAATGAGAAGGCACGAGCCACCAGATTAGTGCTTATTGAGATGCACAAAATTGAATACCAATATATCAATAGCAGTAAATCAAATAACTATTAAATAAATAAGTAGCTAATAAAGTAGTACGGGAGAATAAAAATGACGGATCAAGTAGCAATGAACCATGTGGATATGGATAAGTGGTTGACGGAAAACAATATTACCGAAATTGAATGTTTAGTGCCAGATTTAACTGGCGTGGCACGAGGCAAAATTTTACCTCGTGAGAAGTTTTCAACAGACCGTGCGATGCGTCTACCAGAGGCAGTGTTTGGTATGACCGTTACAGGCGAATCGCCTGATGGTAATGAAGGCTATGATCGTGTGTTTGGTGTGACTGATAAAGACATGGTGCTTATTCCAGACCCAACTACACTTAGATTAGTGCCTTGGGCAGTAGACCCAACAGCACAGGTGATTATGGATTGCGTAGACCATAGCGGCAAGCCAATTGATTTTGCACCTAGAAATGTGCTTCGCCGCGTGACTAATTTATACAAAGACTTAGGTTGGACGCCAATTGTGGCGCCAGAGTTGGAGTTTTATTTGCTTGAGCGTAACCCAGACCCTGATATTGCATTAAGCCCACCAGTAGGTCGTAGCGGCCGCAAAGAAACTAGTCGCCAGTTATACAGTATTGATGCAGTGAACGAGTTTGACCCATTATTTGAAGATATTTACGACTACTCAGCATTAATGGGTTTAGAGCTTGATACGCTGATTCATGAGTTTGGCGCAGGGCAAATGGAGATTAACTTTTTGCATGATGAGCCGATGATTTTGGCTGATAAATCATTTTTCTTTAAACGCTTGCTGCGTGAAGCTGCGATGCGACATGGCATGTACGCTACTTTTATGGCTAAGCCTATGCAACACGAGCCAGGCTCTGCCATGCATATTCACCAAAGCGTGATTGATACTCAAACTAAACACAATATCTTTAGTAACGCTGATGGTACCGCTTCACCTATATTTTTCCACTACATTGCTGGTTTGCAAAAATACTTACCTGCCGCCATGGTGCTGTTGGCGCCGTATGTAAATTCATATCGTCGGATTGTAAGAAATGGGGCTGCGCCGATTAACATTGAATGGGGCTACGATAATCGCACTGTGGGTATCCGTGTGCCGATTTCTGAGCCAGCAGGACGCCGCATTGAAAATCGCGTGGTTGGTGCAGATGCAAACCCTTACTTAGCGATGGCTGTTACTTTGGCATGTGGTTATTTAGGCATTAAAGAAAAACTTAAACCAACAGAAGTGACTACGGGCAGTGCCTATGCCTCAGATTATCAACTGCCACGAGGCTTGTCAGAAGCGATACGTGAGCTAGAAAACTCACAAGCACTTCATGAAGTGTTAGGAAAGGATTTTGTGGAAGTGTATTTAGCCGTTAAAGATGCTGAACACGATGAGTTTATGCGTGTAATTAGCCCTTGGGAACGTGAACATCTACTCATGCATGTGTAGAGAATACATAACAATTTGAACATTAAGAATTGAGAGCAATATGACTATTAATACCGCTGATATTCAAGCAAAAGATTCAGCTCATTATTATCATCCATTTACTGACCACAAAGCTTTGGCTGCAAAAGGTGCACGTATTATTACCAAGGCCGACGGTATTTATATTTGGGATTCTTTAGGTGAGAAAGTGCTTGATGCGATGTCTGGCCTTTGGTGTGTAAATGTAGGGTATGGACAAAAAGCATTAGTAGATGCAGCGGCCAAACAGATGCAGGAGCTGCCTTATTACAATAGTTTTTTTCAAACCACTAATGTGCCTGCGGTTAAGCTTGCTGAAAAAATTATTCAACATGCGGGAGATTATTACTCGCATGTGTTTTTTAGTAGCTCAGGTTCTGAGGCTAATGACACTAACGTTCGCCTGGTGCGCCATTACTGGGCTACTTTAGGGCAGCCAGAACGTAAAGTAATTATCAGCCGTAAAAATGCTTATCATGGCTCTACCATGGCAGGGGCTTCACTCGGTGGCATGAGCTATATGCATGAACAAGGCGGTTTGCCGATTCCAGATATTGTCCATATTGAGCAGCCTTACCATTATGGGCTGGCGCCTAATCAAGATAAAGATGCATTTGGTATTGAAGCCGCTGGCTGGCTGGAGAAAAAAATTCTTGAAGTAGGTGCAGATAAAGTGGCGGCTTTTATTGGCGAGCCTGTACAAGGCGCTGGCGGCGTCATTATTCCACCTAAAACCTATTGGCCAGAAATTCAACGCATTTGTGATAAATACGGCATTTTATTAATTTGCGATGAAGTGATTTGTGGTTTTGGCCGTTTAGGCTATTGGTTTGGCTCACAATTATTAGGCTGTAAGCCTGATTTAATGACCTTTGCTAAAGGCGTTACGTCAGGATACATTCCATTAGGTGGGGTAGTGATTAGTAAACGCGTGGCTAATGTATTGATTGAACAAGGCGGCGATTTTAATCATGGCTATACCTATTCAGGCCATCCAGTGGCTTGCGCAGTAGCCTTGGCCAACATTGAAATTCTTGAAAAAGACGGCTTGGTTGACCAGGTGCGGAATGAAACTGGTCCATATCTAGCCAAAAAATTTGCAGAGTTATCTAACCATCCATTAGTGGGTGGTGCAGAAACGCTAGGATTGGTCGCTGGATTTGTATTGATCAAAGATAAAGTAAATCACGTGCATTTTGATGAAGATTTAGATGTTGGTATGATTTGCCGCGGTCATTGCTTTGCCAATGGCTTAATCATGCGTGCAGTAGGCGATAGAATGATCATCGCGCCACCGTTAGTAATTACCAAGCAACAAATAGACGAAATGATAACGTTAATTCAGAAATGTTTAGATGCAACATTAGTCGATTTGAAAAAGCAGGGTGCTATATAAAAACCTTGTAATTAAATTTGGTTGTAGTTCAATACATATTGTAAGATTACTTTGAATCTATTTGGTCAGCATAAGGGTTTATACGGCAAAAAAGATGGTACAGATTTTTAACAAAACTTTCTCAGTCACTCACTAATTTAAGGGGTTAATGTATATGAATTTATCTTATAGTAAATACTTGCTTGGCATGGCAATTATTACCGGTCTAGCTACGGTTTCTTGCAGCAAATCTGACAACACAGCAGCTGAAGGTGCTAAATCGACAGTTGCATCGGCAAGCGAACCTGAAGAGAAAATTCTCAATATTTATAACTGGTCAGACTATATTGCACCAGACACAGTAGCAAATTTTGAGAAAGAAACTGGTATTAAAGTGCGTTACGATGTATTCGACAGTAATGAAATTTTGCATGCGAAGCTCATTGCTAAAAATACGGGTTATGACATCGTTGTGCCAAGTTCTAATTGGGCAAAGTTGCAAATTGATGGTGGTTTGTTTCAAGAGCTTGATAAATCTAAATTGCCTAATATGAAAAATCTTGATCCAGGTATTGTCGAAAAGTTATCGAAACTTGATCCTGGTAATAAGCATTTAATTGACTGGATGTGGAGCTATAACACAGTAGGTATTAATGTAGATAAAGTAAAAGCTGCACTTGGAGATACGCCCATGCCAGACAATGCTTGGGATTTAGTGTTTAACCCAACTTATACCAGCAAATTAAAATCATGCGGCATTACGTTTTTAGATACACCAGCCGATGTATTCCAAGCCGCCTTGCATTATTTAGGCAGGCCAGTTTACACAGGCACGCCGGAAGACTACCAAGCTGCGTTTGATATGCTCATGAAGGTGCGTCCAGACATCAAGAAGTTTAATTCAGGTGGTCAAATTGATGACTTAGCCAGCGGAAATACATGCGTTGCGTATGGTTGGGCGGGTGATTTTAACTTGGCGCACAAACGATCGATTGAGAATAAAGCAGAGCAAAACATCGAGGCGCTGGTTCCAAAAAATGGAGGCATCATTTTTATGGACACGATGGCGATTCCTGCTGATGCAAAACATCCAAATAATGCACATTTATGGATGAACTATATTATGCAACCAAAAGTGACTGCAGCCATTACTAATACAGTAACCTATGCTAATCCAAACAAAGCGGCAACAGAGTTTGTTGACGAAGACATTAAAAACAACAAATCTATTTTCTTATCTGACGCAGATATTGCTAATCTAGTGCCACCAGGTGTGGAAGATACAAAAACTAAACGTAATATGACGCGTTTATATACCAAGTTTAAATCTGGCGTATAGTCTTTGTTAACTTTGGTAGGAGCGACAATAACTTCGCTCCTACAAAGGATAAATGTAGCTGACTTTATATGTAAAGGCTTTAAACATTTGGTTTTTAATATCACATAGATTTTCAATCTCTTAGATAAGGGTTTTTATGGCAACCGCACCTAAAGAAACGAATAAAGCTACGCAAGAAGTGTTACTCCGTGTTGAAAATGTTACCAAGGTTTACGATGGCACGGTAAAAGCTGTCGATGACGTATCACTCACGGTCATGAAGGGTGAAATCTTCGCGCTGCTTGGCGGTTCAGGTTGCGGAAAATCTACGCTATTGCGTATGATGGCTGGCTTTGAAACGCCCACAAAAGGTAAGATTTTTCTGGCGAATCAAGATATTACCAATCTGCCGCCGTTTCAACGCCCAATCAATATGATGTTTCAATCGTATGCACTATTTCCTCATCTAAGTGTTTGGGAAAATGTAGCTTTTGGTTTGAAACGCGATGGTATGCCTAAAGATGAAATTGCCGACCGCGTTGAAAAAATGCTGAGCTTAGCGCAACTCAATAAATATGCGCAACGTAAACCGCATCAACTCTCAGGCGGACAGCAGCAGCGGGTTGCCTTAGTGCGTAGCCTAGCGAAACGTCCTCAGTTATTGTTATTAGATGAGCCGCTTGGTGCTCTAGACAAAAAATTACGCGAAACTACACAACTAGAGCTGGTGAACATCATTGAAGAAGTCGGCGTGACTTGTGTATTAGTGACGCACGACCAAGAAGAAGCCATGACCATGGCATCACGTATTGCGGTGATGAGTGAAGGCTATTTCTTGCAAGTTGGTGCGCCTGATACTGTGTATGAAATGCCTAACAGCCGCAAAGTCGCTGACTTTATTGGTAATGTAAACATTTTCGAAGGTAAGATTGACGAAGATGAACCTGATCATGTGACTGTCAACTGCCCAGAGTGCGTGCATTATGTAGGGCATGGTGTGAGTGGGCATCCAGGTATGGATGTAGGTGTGGCCTTGCGACCAGAAAAAATTATGTTGTCTAAGGATAAGCCTGATGGCAAATATAACTGGTGCGCGGGTGAAGTGATTGAAATGGTTTATTTTGGCGCCCATACAACCTATCACTTGAAACTCGATAGCGGCAAGGTCATTAAGGCGCAAGAGCTTAATAATACGCGAGATTTGAGTTGCGGTTTAACTTGGGGAGATCGCGCCTACGCAAGTTGGAATGATTTAGCAATGGTAGTGTTAACGCAATAAAAGAGTTAACCAAACTTTAATTTTTTAAGGAAAATTGCTATGGCTAAAAAACAGAGTTTCTTTACCAGTCTTTCCGCTGGGCGCCTTGCGGTGATTGGTGTTCCATATTTTTGGTTTGTATTGCTTGCAGCTATTCCGCTGTTAATTGTGCTTAAAATTAGCTTGTCTGAGATGGAGGGCACGCAAGTTTCTAGCATGATTGATTGGAGTAATGGCTGGCCAAAACTCACACTAAATTTTTCTAGTTACCAGTTTATTGTGAGTGACTCCTTGTATTACAAAACGTATTTATCCTCCATTAAATACGCCTTGATAACAACGCTACTCTGTTTAGTAATTGGTTATCCATTTGCTTATTTCATGGCACGTTCACCTAAGCACATGCAGCCTACTTTATTGATGCTGATTATGTTGCCATTTTGGACTTCATTTTTACTACGTATTTACGCTTGGAAAACGCTATTAGTCAGTAATGGCGTTTTTAACAACATATTGATGAGTTTGCACATTATTAATACCCCCATTGAAATGATGAATAATTCATTTTCATTGTTAATTGGTATGGTCTATTCCTACCTACCATTTATGATTCTGCCGCTGTACGCCAACTTATCTAAGATGGATTTACGCTATCTAGAGGCTGCATCAGACCTTGGCACCAGCCCTTTTAAAGCATTTTGGCTAATAACAGTGCCACTTTCTAAAGCAGGAATTATTGCTGGCTCTATGCTAGTGTTTATTCCAGCGGTGGGTGAATACGTTATTCCAGAGCTGTTAGGCGGCTCAAGCACGCTGATGATTGGTCGTGTGTTATGGGATGAGTTCTTTAATAATCTGGATTGGCCAATGGCTTCGGCTGTGGCGGTAGTAATGATATTGATTATATTATTACCGATGGCTATTTATAATAAATCACAAGCTGATTTAGCGGAGGGCAAGCCATGAGCCAAGCAACAAACAATAAGCTTTTTGCAAAAGGCTGGATGATTGCGGTCTACATCTTCTTGTATTTGCCAATTATCACACTGGTTGTATTTTCTTTTAATGACTCAAAACTTGTGACCGTTTGGTCTCATGCCAGCCTACGTTGGTATTCGGCATTGATGGAAGACTCTGAGTTAAAGTCAGCGGTACTGTTATCACTTGCTATAGCGGGCCTGTCAGCATTAATGTCTGTCTTTTTTGGCACATTTACTGCTTTTGCATTGAATCGCTATAAACGCTTTAGCGGACGTACTTTGTTAAACTCAATGGCTAGTATGCCCTTAGTCATGCCAGATGTTATTGTTGGCTTATCACTACTCTTAATGATTGTTTCTGTGCAACATTGGTTAGGCTTTCCACAAAAAGGTTTATTTACCATATTGTTAGGCCATGCCTTGCTAGGTGCTGCTTATGCCAATGTTGTGGTGACGTCGCGGCTACGTGAAATGGATGGTAAATTAGATGAGGCGGCGATGGATTTAGGCTGTAGGCCTTTGCAGGTATTTACTTTAGTTACTTTCCCCTTGTTAGTGCCTGCACTAGTTTCTGCATTTTTGCTGACGTTTACGCTGTCGTTTGATGACGTTGTGTTATCTTCATTCCTATCTGGCCCTGGCTATACCACCATGCCGATGGTGATCTTTTCGCGCGCAAGATTAGGCTTAAACCCAACTATTAATGCGGTTGCAACCGTGACGATAACCGTGGTCACCATTGCAGTAATTGCCTCTAGTTTTTATACATCACGACAAGAGCGCAAACGTAAACGTGAAGAGGCACAGGCTTACAGCGATAGTAATAAGTAATATTTTTATGTTGTATTTTTAAGATTCATTTTTAAGCAGAGGCGACAGCTCGTCGCCTCTGTACCAAACCAAATCAAGTAGAAAATCATGTCAATCCAATTAAAGCACGCCACATTACTGAAAAATAATCTTACTTTGCTAGCAGGCCAGTGGGTGAGTGCCGACTCAGGTGAAATGATAACAGTCACTAATCCTGCTTCAGGCTCCGTTGTGGCTTCTGTACCTTTAATGGGTCGTGATGAAACGGAGCGTGCAATTATCGCGGCTGAAGCCGCACAGAAATCATGGAAAAATCTCACAGCAGCAGCACGTGCTGCAATACTGAAACGCTGGTTTGACCTGATTATTTTACATAGAGAAGATTTGGCACAGTTACTCACTGCTGAGCAAGGTAAGCCATTAGCCGAAGCGCGTGGCGAGGTAAATTACGGTGCAAGTTTTATTGAATGGTTTGCTGAAGAAGCTAAACGTGTTTACGGTGAAACAATCCCAGCGCCTATGGGTGACCGTCGTTTATTGGTGTTAAAACAACCAATAGGTGTCACGGCAGCTATTACCCCTTGGAATTTCCCAATCGCGATGATTACTCGTAAAGCAGCGCCAGCATTAGCCGCTGGTTGCAGCATGATTATTAAACCTGCGGAACAAACGCCATTATGCGCCATTGCTTTGGCTGTTCTGGCTGAGGAAGCTGGCGTGCCAAGTGGCGTATTACAAGTAATTACAGGCGATGCACGTCAAATCGGAGCGGCCTTATGCGAAAGTCCTGTGGTCGCTAAACTTTCATTTACAGGGTCAACCGAGGTTGGGCGTATATTAATGCGTCAATGCGCCGATACCATTAAAAAATTATCGCTTGAGTTGGGCGGTAATGCACCTTTCATTGTGTTCAACGATGCCGATTTAGACGCAGCAGTTGATGGTGCAATGATAAGCAAATATCGCAATGCTGGACAAACTTGCGTGTGTTCAAACCGCTTGTTTGTGCAAGAGGGTGTCTATGAAGAGTTTGCTAAAAAACTAGCCGTAAAAGTGGCTCAACTAAAAGTGGGTGTAGGTACTGAAGATGGCGTAACACAAGGGCCATTGATTGATGCTGCTGCCATTGAGAAAGTTGAGTTCCATGTGGCAGATGCGGTTGCCAAAGGTGCAACGGTGATACAAGGTGGCAAGCGCCATACTTTAGGCGGTACATTCTTTGAACCTACCGTGCTAGGCAATGTAAGTGATGATGCGCTAATTTTTAGTGAAGAAACATTTGGGCCTGTAGCGCCTTTATTCCGCTTTAAAACAGATGCAGAAGTCATTGAATTAGCAAATCGCACCGAATTTGGTTTAGCTTCTTATTTTTATAGTCGGGATATAGGCCGAATCTGGCGTGTGGCAGAAGCGCTTGAATATGGCATGGTAGGCGTGAACACCGGCATGATTTCAAATGAAGTCGCGCCTTTTGGCGGCGTTAAGCAATCAGGCTTAGGGCGCGAAGGGTCGCATCACGGTATTGATGAATACTTAGAATTAAAATATGTATGTATGGCGGGGCTATAACATGACTGAGATTAAAATTGATTGGCATGAACGCGCAAAAAATTTAAGAATCGACGGACGTGCTTTTATTGATGGTGAACGGGCGGATGCTATTGATGGCAGCACTTTTGAATGCTTCTCACCGATTGATGGTAGAAAATTGGCCGATGTTACCAGCAGTAAAGCAGCGGACGTAGACCGCGCCGTTGTTGCAGCACGCGCTGCTTTTAAAGATAGGCGCTGGGCAGGTTTATCGCCTCGTGAACGCAAACAAATCATGATTCGCTTTGCTGATTTGGTGTTAGCACATAAAGCCGAGCTGGCCTTGTTAGAAACACTCGATATGGGTAAACCTATCTCCGCCAGTTTGAGTGTAGATGTTAATTCCGCCGCCAATAGTTTGCGCTGGTTTGGTGAGGCCATTGATAAAGTCTACGATGAAATTGCGCCAACGGCAGGTCATACACTTGCCATGATTACACGTGAGCCAATTGGCGTGGTTGGCGCAATTGTGCCTTGGAACTACCCGATTTTAATGGCTTGCTGGAAAATAGCACCAGCCTTGGCTTCAGGCAATAGTATCGTGCTTAAACCTTCTGAAAAGTCGCCACTTACTGCGTTAAGACTAGGTGATTTGGCCATAGAAGCAGGTATTCCAAAAGGTGTATTAAATGTGGTGCCTGGTTTTGGACCAGAAGCTGGGTCGCCATTGGCCATGCACATGGACGTAGACTGCATCGCCTTTACTGGCTCAACAGGTGTTGGCAAGAAAATCCAAATCATGGCAGGGCAAAGCAATCTCAAACGTGCGTGGTGTGAGCTAGGTGGTAAGTCACCTAATATCGTATTTGCCGATTGCAAAGATTTAGATAAAGCCGCCGCCGCTTCTATAGGCTCAATCTTTTACAATCAGGGCGAAAGCTGTAATGCGCCTTCACGTTTACTGGTCGAGCGCTCAATCAAAGATACATTCGTTAAAAAGCTGCTAACACATTTGCCCGACTATCAGCCAGGTCACCCCTTAGATGTCGGTACTACTATGGGTGCAATTGTGGACTGTGGTCAGATGGAAAATGTACTAAAATATATTGAAAGTGGTAAAGCCCAAGGTGCAACACTGTGCGCTGGCGGTGAACGAGTGTTAACCGAAACAGGCGGCTTTTACATTAGCCCAACCGTATTTGATGACGTGACAAATGACATGAAAATCGCTGCTGAAGAAATTTTTGGCCCAGTGCTTTCTATTATCGCTTTTGATTCTGAGGAAGAAGCGATTTCCATCGCCAACGATACTGAATTTGGCTTAGCTGCGGCGATTTGGACGCAAGATTTATCACGTGCTCACTTGGTGTCGCGCGCTTTGCGGGCTGGAACTGTCCACGTGAATAGCTATGATGAAGACGATATCACCGTGCCTTTTGGCGGCTATAAGCAATCAGGTAACGGGCGCGATAAATCCCTACATGCTTTGGAAAAATATACCGAGCTAAAGACCACTTGGATAAAATTAAATTAATAATCAATTAAACGAGTTCAACTAGGCTTAATTAGTAAAACACAGAGTTAAGGATGAGAGTATGAGTAGCACAACAAAAACCAATCAAGATTTACATAATAGACGCTTAGCAGCCACACCACGCGGTATCGGCGTGATGGCTAATTTCTTTATTGAGAAGGCGCTAAATTCTGAGGTGTGGGATGTTGAGGGTAAGCGCTATATTGATTTTGCAGGGGGTATTGCAGTACTAAATACTGGTCACAGACACCCTAAAATGGTGGCTGCAATTGAAGCGCAATTGCAGCAGTTTACTCATACCTGTTATCAAGTGTTGCCATATGAAAGCTATGTGACTTTGGCTGAACGTATTAATAAGCTCACGCCAGGCAACCATGCTAAGAAAACCTGTTTTTTCTCAAGTGGTGCAGAAGCCCTAGAAAACGCCATTAAAATTGCACGCGCAAGTACTGGTCGCCCTGCAATTATTGCCTTTTCTGGCGCGTTTCATGGCAGAACAATGATGGCTAGCGCGATGACTGGTAAAGTTTCTCCTTACAAAATTGGGTTTGGACCATTTCCCGCTGAGATATATCACATACCATTCCCGATTGACTTGCATGGCGTTAGCGTTGAAGATTCTATTAATGCTTTACATTTGTTGTTCAAAGCAGATGTTGATCCTAAGCGCGTTGCCGCGATTGCGATTGAGCCAGTGCAGGGCGAAGGCGGTTTTTATGCTGCGCCACCAGTATTAATGCAAGCACTTCGTAAAGAGTGCGATGAGCACGGCATTCTGCTGATATACGATGAAGTACAAACGGGTTTTGGCCGAACAGGTAAATTGTTTGCTGCAGAACATTATGATGTAATACCTGACATTATCACCATGGCTAAAAGCTTAGCGGGAGGCACTACCTTATCAGCAGTTTGCGGAAAAGCAGAAGTGATGGATGGTCCTGCGCCTGGAGGGTTAGGTGGCACTTATGCAGGTAATCCGTTAGCGATAGCGGCCTCTCACGCTGTCTTAGATATTATTGAAGAAGAAAAATTAGTTGAGCGCGCAAATGTATTAGGCGCAAAGCTCACGGCACGCCTTAAAGCGGCGCAGGCTAAAGTACCAGCAATTAAAGATGTTCGGGGCTTGGGCTCTATGATTGCTGCTGAATTTTTTGACCCTGCAACGAATGAACCCTCAATGGATGCAGTAAAACGCGTGCAACAAGCCGCATTAGCTGAAGGTTTAATTTTGCTGACTTGCGGCGTTTACGGTAATGCGATTCGCTTCTTATACCCACTCACTATTCAAGACGAGGTGTTTGATGAAGCGCTTGACATTATAGATAGAGCCTTAGCTAAAGCCTAGTTTAAAACTTAAGTAAAAGTTTCACATTTAATTTCATTAAACCTCTCAAATGCCGCTACCAAGCGGCATTTTGCTGGCTATAATAGTACTAAATTCAGTCACGTTCTTTGGGTAACATTATGCACATTCAAACTATTAAAACGACCGCTTTTAACGACCAAAAACCTGGCACTTCAGGCTTAAGAAAAAAAGTAAAAGTTTTTCAGCAAGTAGGATATTTAGAAAACTTTGTACAAAGTATTTTTGATACGCTAGAAATACCAGCTGGCGCTACATTGGCGCTCGGTGGTGATGGTCGTTATTTTAATCGTCAAGCCATTCAAACCATCATCCGCATGGCGGCAGCTAATGGTTTTGCGCGAGTGCTTGTTGGTCAAGCGGGTATTCTGTCTACACCCGCGTGCTCACATGCAATCCGTAAGTTCAATACGTTTGGTGGCATTGTGTTGTCAGCAAGCCACAACCAAGGCGGCATCAATGGTGATTTTGGCATTAAATATAACATCAGTAACGGCGGCCCTGCGCCTGAAAAAATCACTGATTCAATTTTTGAGCTAAGTAAAAAAATCACAGAATATAAAATCGCAGATTTGCCAGAAGTTGATGTTGATGTACTAGGTAAATCAATATTCAACGATGGAAAATTTACTGTAGAAGTCATTGATGCAGTTAAAGACTATGCAGATTTAATGCAGGAATTGTTTGATTTTTCAGCGATTAAAAAGCTACTGGAAAGTGGTTTTAAAATGCAGTTTGACGCCATGCATGCCGTCACAGGGCCTTATGCCCAAGAAATTTTTGTCAATCGATTAGGTGCATCAGAGTCTAGTTTAATGAATTGCATTCCATCAGAAGACTTTGGTGGTGGTCATCCCGACCCTAATTTAACTTACGCTGAAGATTTAGTGAAAATCATGTTTGCAGGTGAAAGTTCACCTGACTTTGGTGCAGCCTCCGATGGTGATGGTGACCGTAACATGATTTTGGGTAAAAACTTTTTTGTGACACCTTCTGATAGTCTCGCGGTTCTTGCCGCCAATGCAACCCTTGTGCCAGCTTATGCTAACGGCATTGCTGGCGTTGCGCGTTCTATGCCAACTAGTGGCGCAGTGGATCGCGTTGCGGCTAAATTAAATGTTCCATGTTATGAAACCCCAACAGGCTGGAAGTTCTTTGGTAATTTGATGGATGCAGGCAAAGTCACCTTATGCGGTGAAGAGAGCTTTGGCACCAGCTCTAGCCATGTGCGTGAAAAAGATGGCTTGTGGGCGGTATTGTTTTGGTTGAATGTGTTGGCTAAGAAAGGTACATCTGTTGAGCAAGTGCTGATGTCACACTGGGCGGAATTTGGCCGTAACGTCTATTCTCGCCATGATTACGAGGCAATTCCAACAGAGGCTGCTAACAGCGTCATTGGCCATATTAAATCGCAATTTACTAGCTTGCCAAGCCAGTCATTTGGTGCATACAAAGTGAAAACCTGTGATGATTTTAGCTACCACGATTCAATTGATGGCTCCATCAGTAACAATCAAGGTATCCGTATTTTGTTCGAAGATGGCTCACGTATCGTGTTCAGACTTTCTGGTACAGGTACAGAAGGTGCGACAATTCGTATCTATTTGGAAGCTTTTGACCCTAATGTGAAAAATCATCACTTAGATGCACAAGTGGCACTGGCTGAGATGATAAAAATCGCTTTAAAGATTTCTGAATTGAAAGAACGCACTGGTCGCGATACACCTACAGTGATTACCTAACTATTTTGTATGAGCAATGTTTTGTCGTTGCTCATACAAAATCAATCCACCTGTTTAATGGTCATCTCGCCTTTATAAAGCCTAACATCCATGCGGTTTAGAAATGACATGCCGAGGAGCACGTCGCCATCTAAGCCAGGCGCAATCATTGCCGATACATCATTGGCATCTACTCCGCCTAGTTTTACGGAATGCAAACGCACCATATATCCAACGCTATCGCCATTAGCCGTGTTGGTGCGTATGGCATCTATACTTTTAAGATTAAGCTTGTCTGCAACACCTTGTGAAATTGCCACGCCCGTGGCGCCAGTATCTACCAGCACGTTGACTTTTTCACCGTTGATGAGCGCTTCTGCTCTATAGTGGCCATCTAAACCACGTTTCAAAACAACCGTACTACTTTCACCTAATCGATTAATTTTATTTGGGTTTTGAATGTTATCCGATAGATAATAGATGGCACTTGCTAACGCAATCCAAATGATTGCTACAAAAATAGTATTTTTAGACATGCATTTTTTATTGGGGCTAATTAAGAAGTTGCAATAGGTCTTAATGCAATTGCGACTAATGCAAAATAGGTAAGATGGTGCAGAAGTTGATCAAAACCCAATAAAATCCAAAACCATTCGCTATTATCGGGCTTAAGGTCGTAGCGTTTACCCGCATTCATTTTTGCCCAGTCAATATGGTAGTGAATCACGGCATCTGCTAGCGCATATATCCAAGCGCCAGCGCCTAACCAAAAAGCAAAAACGATGAATGTTCCAACGCCGTGTAATGCAGAATGCGCTAAGCCGCCAGCATGGCCATAAGTGCCTTTATTACGATACATCCAAGCGTTCGCTTGCAACGGAAAATCGCAGATAAAGTGTTTAACAAATAAGAATAGTAAAGCTTCAAACATGGGCGTTTAATTTCGTAAATTAAAGCTGAAAACTACTCAGCTTCATCTATCCAAGCCAGTTGAATGGCTTCTAATATTTTTTCGCCACAATGATCAGTCGTGTCGTTAAAGCCATCAAGCGCCATAACCCATTCCATTAAATCAGTAAAACGTATCGTTTTTGGATCAATATCTGGATGTTTGTCGTAAAGTTCTTCAGCAATTCTTAAGCTGTCAGTCCATTTCATAGGTGTTTTTCCAATCTATTTGAGTTAATTCATATTATAGCTTGCTACAGTAACGCAACTAAATCTTTTGCCTTTAATCTTATTGCTTGCGCGTGTTAAAATGCGCAAACATTTTTTAAAATAAACTAGCATTTGGAAAACTAAAACCATGTCGCAAGCACCATTTAACTACAGCAACACCTTAAACAAAGCGGATCCAGCATTGGATGCCATGATTAATAGCGAAGTTGTTCGTCAACATGAGCATATCGAGTTGATTGCTTCTGAAAACTACACCAGCCCAGCGGTGATGCAGGCGCAGGGTTCACAGTTAACGAATAAATATGCAGAGGGTTATCCAGGCAAACGTTTTTATGGTGGTTGTGAATATGTAGACCAAGTTGAACAGTTAGCCATTGACCGCTTGAAAGCTTTGTACGGCGCAGAGTATGCCAACGTGCAGCCACATTCAGGCTCACAAGCTAATCAAGCCGTTTATTTTTCTATTTTAAAACCAGGTGATACTGTAATGGGTATGAACCTTGGTCACGGTGGTCACCTAACACACGGTTCGCCAGCTAACTTATCAGGCAAGCTATTTAACATCGTACCTTACGGCCTGAATGATAAAGAAGAAATTGATTATGACGAGATGGAGCGCATTGCTATTGAATGCAAACCAAAACTGTTAATCGGCGGTGCCTCTGCTTACGCTTTGCGTTTTGACTGGGCACGTATGGCAGAAATTGCCAAAAAAGTGGGTGCTTATTTCATGGTCGATATGGCGCATTATTCAGGTTTAATTGCAGCTGGCGTCTATCCAAACCCAGTACCACATGCGGATTTTGTGACGTCAACTACACACAAAACTTTACGTGGTCCACGTGGCGGTATTATCTTGGCTAAAGCTGAGTTTGAAAAATCATTGAATTCAAGTGTATTCCCAGCTTTGCAGGGTGGTCCATTGATGCATGTGATTGCAGCTAAAGCAACGGCGTTTTTAGAAGCGGCTCAACCAGATTTCAAAACTTATCAAGCGCAAGTCATTAAAAATGCGCAGGTAATGGCTGAGGCCTTAGCTGCGCGTGGTTTACGTATTATTTCAGGTCGCACAGAGTCACATATGTTCTTGGTGGATTTGCGTCCAAAAGGTTTAACAGGTAAAGCGGCTGATGCGGCTTTAGGTTTAGCGCATATCACTGTGAATAAGAACTCAATTCCAAATGATCCAGAAAGCCCATTTGTGACTTCAGGTATTCGTATCGGCGCACCTGCGATTACCACACGTGGTTTTAAAGAAGATGAAGCGCGTCAAGTCGCTAACTTAATTGCCGATGTGATAGATAATCCAACGGATGAAGCCGTGATTGCGGCGACTAAAGCTAAAGTACACGCTTTGACTGCGCGCTTCCCTGTTTATCAAAAC
The DNA here is from genome assembly GCA_038327905.1 of Burkholderiales bacterium. Lineage (GTDB taxonomy): Bacteria > Pseudomonadota > Gammaproteobacteria > Burkholderiales > Methylophilaceae > Methylotenera. The sequence goes on along the minus strand of JBBQLN010000001.1, from coordinate 130,233 downwards.
TAGGTGACAGTTAATCAATGAAATGTCCATTTTGCGGTGATGCCGACACACAAGTCATTGATTCGCGTGTCAATGACGAAGGTGACTCTATACGCCGTCGCCGCAAATGTGGGGCTTGCGATAAACGCTTTACTACTTATGAAACGGCAGAGTTGCATATGCCGCAAGTGGTTAAAACCAATGGTACACGTGAGGAGTTTAATCGAGAAAAACTGCGCGTGTCGTTCACGCGCGCACTGCATAAACGCCCTGTGCCTACGGAATATGTAGACCGAGCATTAGATAGAATCTCACAAAAGTTACTGAGTTTAGGTGCGCGTGAAATACCCGCACGAGATTTAGGTGAAAGCGTAATGCATGAGCTTAAATTGATGGATAAAGTTGCTTATATTCGCTTTGCCTCGGTGTATCGTAGCTTTTCGGATGTAGATGACTTTAACGATGCGATTCGAGACTTGTAGGTCAACTAACTTCTGAGAAAAATAACTAGGACTTAACACATGAAATTTATTAACTGGGCTACGATTTTATTTGCTGCATTTACGCTGGTGGTAACAGTTTTATTTTTTGGCTGGTGGATGATGAAAGACAGCCTTATGTTTGGTAGTGAAAAGTTTGATCAAGTTAAATGGATGCAAGCGGCAACTAGCGTCGAAAGTGATTGCAAGCGTGGTGATATGGCGTATGACTTGCAGCAGCACATATTGTCAAAAGGTACTAACAGAGACGCCATTGGTGTCCTACTGGGCCGCCCAAGCTATGAGGACGGCTTTGCTATTGAATATGATTTAGGCAAATGCATGCACGTTTATCATGGATTGCTGCTTTTTTTTGATGAAAACAATCGATTAATTAATAGCCGTATTTCATCTCATTAAGCACAATTATTATTTAGTAATATCTCTAAAAATTCAAAGTTTGATGTGAGGCAAGGCGCGAGCAAAAAATGGCGACGCGGTATATGTTGAATATATAAGGAGCTATTTTTTGTGAGTAACGCAGTATCACGACAAAGTTTGAATTTTTAGAGGTATTACTTGTTTTCAATAGCTGACCATACTTACATGACTCTCGCGCTGCGTCTAGCAGAGCAGGGCTTATATACCACTCAACCCAATCCACGTGTTGGCTGTGTCATCGTAAAAAACCATCAAATTATAGGTCAAGGCGCCCATCTTAAAGCAGGGGAGCCGCATGCAGAGGTGTTTGCTTTACGTGAAGCAGGCGCAAATTCAGTAGGTGCCGATGCGTATGTTACCTTAGAGCCATGTAATCATCATGGACGCACGCCACCTTGTGTTGATGCCTTGACTAATGCTGGCGTTAAACGCGTAGTAGTGGCCATGCAAGACCCTAATCCCCTAGTGGCAGGCAATGGTATAAAGCGCTTACAAGCAAATGGCATAGTGGTTGAGGTGAGGTTGATGGAGGCGGAATCTAAGGCGTTGAACCTTGGTTTTATTTCGCGCATGACATCTGGCTTACCTTATGTACGTTGTAAAATCGCGGCAAGCTTGGATGGCCGCACAGCGCTTAATAATGGTAAAAGTCTGTGGATTACTGGTGAACCTGCACGGCTGGATGTGCAACATTGGCGCGCGCAGTCTTGCGCCATTATCACTGGCATCGGCACTGTGCTAACTGATAACCCAAGCATGAATGTGCGTTTAGAAAACACTAAGCGCCAACCGTTAAGAGTCATTGTGGATAGCCATCTACAAACACCAACTGATTGTAAAATACTTACCCCTGAGTTGCTCGTCGCTAGTCCTGTGTTGATTGCTTATGCGCACGACATGGATAATAAATCGGTCGCTTTATCTGCAGCTGGCGCTCAGTTATTGCATTTACCTAATCAAAATGGCCGTGTTGATTTACAAGCTTTACTTGAAAATTTAGCTACTCGTGGCATCAATGAAGTGTTGTTAGAGGCAGGGCAGGGCTTGAATGGCGCTTTTCTGCAGGCAGGTTTGATTGATGAATTCATTTTTTATTACGCGCCCAAATTGATGGGGACAGATGCTAAAGCCATGTTTGCTATTCCAGAGCTAGTTGAAATGCAGCAAGCAACGGAGCTAAAGGTTCTTGACATACGCCAAATTGGGCGAGATATTCGCCTGCGCGCAAAGCCTGTTAAAAACTAATTTAATTGATGCTGATTAAATCATGCTCATAGACACCCATTGTCATCTTGATGCGCCTGAGTTTGATGCGGATAGAGATAACATTGCCACACAGGCATTGCAGCAAGGGGTTTCAAATATCGTTATACCTGCTGTAGCGCGTGAACACTTCGATAGTGTGATTCGGATATGTCAGCAGCATAAACATTGCGCCTACGCGCTTGGTATTCACCCCATGTACGTTGATAAAGCGCAGCTGGGGGATATTGCAACTTTAAAAACTTATGTTGAAAACAACCACCCAGTAGCGATAGGTGAAATTGGCCTTGATTACTTTGTCACCAAAAGTAATCAAGCGCTACAAACTTACTTTTTTACAGAACAACTCAAATTAGCCAAACGTTATGATTTACCCGTCATTTTGCATGTCAGAAATGCAGTTGATGATGTTTTAAAATATTTGCGAAGATTTAAAATTCACGGCGGTATTGCCCATGCGTTTAATGGCAGTTTTCAGCAGGCTGAGCAGTTCATTGCTCTAGGCTTTAAATTAGGCTTTGGCGGCGCAATGACTTATACCCGTGCCTTAAAAATTAGAGAGCTCGCAACCCAATTACCCCTAGAAGCAATCGTTTTGGAAACGGATTCGCCAGACATGCCACCCACATGGGTGGGAGCAAATGGCAGAAATACGCCGCTAGAACTGAGTAAAATCGCACAAGTTTTAGCGGATTTAAAGCAGGTAAATGAGGCGCAAGTGCTTGATATAACTAGCGCCAACGCCCTAAATGTTTTGCCAAAACTGGCTGACTTATGCACACCACCTAAAGTGCTACTTTAACTTGTGCTAAAAACCCTTACTAATCAATGGTGATAATTTAACTTATTGATTTTATTGATAAAAATATTAGGTTAAAAAGTAGGCGATTTGAAAAAAGCCTTTAAAATTGGTATGTTACATTTTCAAGTCACAGTTATTCACAAAGTTATCCACAGATATTGTGGAGAGTATTTTAAGTTTCAGGGAACTTTTTAAAAGTCAATATTTGAATAAAATAATTTATGAAAATTAACAATGAAAAATTTCGTACCATTTGGCCAAGTGACAGCAAAAATTTAAACACAATCACCGTATCAATTATTGACCAAACAAAACTACCGCATGCATTTGAAGTTGTAGAGGTGAGTAGTTTGCATCAAATGGTATTAGCGATTAAAACCATGCAAGTTCGCGGCGCGCCATTAATTGGAGCCGCGGCAGCATATGGCATGGCTTTAGCAATGCAGCATAGTTGCAGTGATGAGTATATCCATCAAGCAGCGCAACAGTTAATACAAAGTCGTCCGACGGCCGTTAACTTAAAGTGGGCTGTTGAGCGTTTGTCGCGGCTTTTATTGTCACTCACTATGGAAAGCCGCTTAGAAACCGCCTGGTTAGAGGCTTCTCATATTTGTAATGAAGATGTGCTGCTAAATCAGGCAATCGGTCAGCACGGATTAGCGCTTATTAAATCTTTGCATGCTAAAAAACTGCGTCAGCTCAATATTTTGACGCACTGTAATGCAGGTTGGTTAGCCACAGTGGACTTTGGTACAGCATTGGCACCAATCTATGCGGCACAAGAGGCTGGCTTAGCTTTGCATGTGTGGGTGGATGAAACCAGACCACGCAACCAAGGCGCTAGCTTAACCGCTTGGGAGCTAGCGCAACATGGCGTGCCGCATACGGTGATTTGCGACAACGCTGGTGGACATTTGATGCAACAAGGCCAAGTTGATATGGTGATTGTAGGGGCTGACCGCGTAACCAGCACGGGTGATGTTTGTAATAAAATTGGCACCTATTTAAAAGCGCTGGCAGCGTTTGATAACCAAGTCCCTTTTTATGCGGCAGTGCCGTCGCCCACCATTGATTGGACGATTCAAGATGGGCTCCAAGAGATTGAAATTGAAGAGCGTGATGGAAGAGAGTTAACTTGGATGTCAGGCGTCTTGGCGACAGGTGAGCAGGCCGAAGTGAATATATTGCCACCCAATACTCAAGTGGCTAACCCCGCGTTTGATGTTACACCAGCGCGCTTAGTGACGGGCATTATTACCGAACACGGGGTTTATACGCCGAATCTACTCACTAAAATGCCAAAATAATAAATCTAATTAAATTATTTAAAGTAAACCGTCTAAAGTGACCATCTAAAATAAATTATGCAAAATAAACGTGAGCAATTATTAAATATTAGTCAGCAGTTAGTGAGCTTAGGTTTAAACCGAGGCACCGCTGGTAATGTGAGCATACGTACAGAAAATGAGGCTGGTAAGGCTGGTTTTCTTATCACGCCTTCAGGGTTTGCCACTGATAAAATGAAAGCATCAGACATGGTGTGGATGGACTTTGCAGGCAATGCAAGTGGCACGCGCCCGCCATCCAGCGAATGGCGTTTTCACCTAGATATTTTGCACAATAAACCGCAAGTCAATGCCGTCATCCACACGCACAGTCTCTATGTTAGTGCGCTCAGCACCTTTCGCAAAGACATGCCCGCATTCCACTATATGATTGCGCTAGCTGGCGGTGATAGCATTCGTTGTGCGCCTTACGCTTTGTTTGGCAGCCAGCAGCTTTCAGATAACGCCATTGAAGCACTAAAAGACCGAAAAGCTTGCTTGTTAGCCAATCATGGCATGATTGCCGTGGGCGAAACTTTAGAAAAAGCACTCGACATTACTCAAGAAGTAGAAACCTTATGCGAGCAGTATTTACTCGCTTTGCAAGTGGGTGAGCCGCATATTTTAAGTCAGCAAGAAATGTTGGAGGTGCTTGAGAAATTTAAAAGCTATGGTGCTTGGGCTCAGGGAAAGTAGCTAAGGAAAATTGGATGGCTATCAGCAAGTATTCAAAGGAGTTAGAGTCTATTTACATTGAATTAGCAAATTAATCGTGTCTGACCCCATTTATTTCGCGCCGATACACGTTTTACCTTTATGTTGCATCTCCTGTGCCTTTTGTAGGGGTGCGCCGAGAGCAGAATTCCGTTCAATCGCCTGATATATTCTCTCGCAATTTTCTAAGTCTGTTGCACTACTACTCATGTTGCAGCCACCTAAAATTAACAATACAACCAAATAATGTAATTTCATTGCTTATTTTAATTCCCAATCTATAGACAGTTTAACTTTAGCGCCTGCTAATACTGGTGTTACTCCTAACCCAAAATAAGCGCTGCCACCCACTTTCGTTTCGTAAGATTTGTACCCTATACCTGCATTACCGCTTATACCCAAAGCATTAAACTCGGGGGTCGAATAAATGGGGTCAGACTCCATTTATTTGTGAATTTAGCCGTATAGAGCGCAACAAATCAAAGGAATTGCGTCGTATTGTAACCCTCTTTATTGAAATGCACCTCGCATATTGACATACAACAAGGCTTGCTCGGTATGGGTTGGGTAGGGCTGGTGCTTGCCTTACACGTATCACTGCTGGTTTTAAGGGTTTGAATGGTGACTTGGCCAATGCCGACAAAGTTTGCTGTTTAATGAAAGGTAAAAAAATCAAGCAAATTAATGCATTTTTATTTTGCATAACATTTTGTGAGGTCACTGTTTTGCGGTAAAATCTTATCCCGTCTGCAACAAATAATAAGTGCCTTTCCATGACCAAATATGTATTCGTAACTGGCGGTGTAGTTTCCTCTCTTGGTAAAGGCATCGCTGCCGCTAGCCTTGGCGCTATTCTTGAATCGCGTGGTATTAAAGTGACCATGCTCAAACTCGACCCCTATATTAACGTTGACCCTGGCACAATGTCGCCATTTCAGCACGGTGAAGTATTTGTGACTGATGATGGTGCTGAAACCGATTTGGATTTAGGCCATTACGAGCGTTTTATTTCGCAGCGCATGGCAAAGCGTAACAGCTTTACTACGGGTCAAATCTACGAAACAGTGATTAAAAAAGAGCGTCGTGGCGAATACCTCGGCAAGACCGTGCAGGTGATTCCACACATTACGGATGAGATTAAAAATCACATTAAACGCGGTGCAGAAGGCGCGGATGTGGCGATTGTAGAGGTAGGTGGCACGGTGGGTGATATTGAGTCACTGCCATTTCTAGAAGCCATTCGTCAAATGGGTTTTGAAGAGGGCCGTAACAATGCCTGTTATGTGCATTTGACTTTATTGCCGTGGATTCCAACCGCTGGTGAGCTTAAAACTAAGCCTACGCAACACTCAGTAAAAGAGTTGCGCCAAATCGGTATTCAGCCAGATATTTTACTCTGCCGCGCTGAACGCGAAATTCCAGAAGAGGAAAAACGCAAAATTGCTTTGTTTACTAATGTGGCTTATGAGGCCGTGATTAGCGCGATTGATAGCGATTCAATTTATAAAATACCAGGTTTATTGCATGACCAAATGATGGATGAAATTGTTTGTCACAAACTTAATATTTTAGCCAAAGCGGCTGATTTAACTGTTTGGAAAAACATCGTCGCTAGAATAGAAAATCCAAAGTGCACTGTGAATGTTGCATTTGTGGGTAAATATGTCGATTTAACCGAAAGCTATAAATCTCTCACTGAAGCTTTAATTCACGCGGGGATACATACCGAATCTAAAGTCAAAATCCACTTTATGGACAGTGAAGAGATTGAAAGTGCTGGCACAGATTGCCTCAAAGGAATGGATGCAATCTTGATTCCTGGTGGTTTTGGCGTTCGCGGTACCGAAGGCAAAATTGTCGCAATTCAATTTGCACGTGTGAATAAAGTGCCATACCTTGGTATATGTTTAGGTATGCAGTTAGCGGTGATTGAGTTTGCACGTGATGTTGCAGGTTTAAAAGGTGCCAATAGTACCGAGTTTAATGCTGATGCGCCTCACAAGCTCATTGGCTTGATTGACGAGTGGAAAGATGCAAGTGGGAAAATTGAAAAGCGCGATGCAAACTCAGACCTAGGTGGCACTATGCGTTTAGGCGCACAAGCTTGTCCAGTAGTGCCAAATACCATGGCAGCAAGTATTTATGGCGCAGAAGTGAATGAGCGTCATCGCCATCGTTATGAAGTAAATAACCATTACGTTGAACAGTTAAAAGCAGCGGGCTTGGTGATTTCTGCGCGTACTACAGGCGAGGATTTATGCGAGATGATTGAGTTGCCAAAGGCAACGCATCCATGGTTTGTGGCGGTGCAGTTTCACCCTGAATTTACTTCTAACCCACGTGCTGGTCACCCACTATTTACCGCTTATATCAATGCCGCAATTGCGCATAAAAGCGGTCAGTAAAGCGGTTGAGTGACGCGCTCCAGCTTTTAAAAGAATTGGCTAGTTTTTAAAAGAGTTAACTGGTTTTTAAAAGAATTAATAAAGGATAGTTATGCAGTTATGTGGATTTGAAGTTGGACTTGATAAACCATTATTTTTAATTGCTGGCCCATGTGTGATTGAGTCCCAACAAATGGCGATTGACACGGCTGGTCAGCTTAAAGAGATTGCAGCGGCGCTTAATATTCCGTTTATTTATAAATCTTCATACGACAAAGCGAATCGTAGCTCTAACAAGACTTTCCGTGGCTTTGGTATTACTGAAGGTTTGAAAATTTTAGATGAAGTGCGACGCCAAATCGGTGTGCCAATCTTGACAGATGTGCATACTGAAGAACAAGTGCCAGAAGTGGCTAGCGTGGTTGATGTGTTGCAAACCCCAGCATTTTTGTGTCGCCAAACAGACTTTATCACGGCTTGCGCTAAATCCGGCAAGCCTGTGAATATCAAAAAAGGCCAATTTATGGCGCCTGGCGACATGAAAAATGTGGTGCAAAAAGCCTATGAAGCAAACGGTAACCAAGACACGATTATGGTGTGCGAGCGCGGCGTTTCATTTGGCTACAATACTTTAGTTTCAGATATGCGTGGTTTAGCGATTATGCGTGAAACTAACTGCCCTGTGGTGTTTGATGCGACCCACTCTGTGCAGCAGCCGGGTGGTCAGGGTGACAAGAGCGGCGGTCAACGCGAACACGTGCCTGTATTAGCGCGCGCAGCGGTTGCCAGCGGTATTGCAGGTATTTTTATGGAAACACATCCAGATCCATCAAAAGCCTTGTCAGATGGACCGAATGCATGGCCACTTCACAAAATGAAAGATTTGTTGGAAGTTTTAGTTGATATTGATAGGCTTGTTAAAAAAGCTGGTTTTATTGAGTCAACCTTGTAGTAAACCGTAAGTAAAAAGCTAAATTGAATATTTGAGGAGCAAGTCATGAGCGCAATTGTAGATATTATCGCCCGCGAAATTTTAGATTCTCGTGGTAACCCAACCGTAGAGTGTGACGTGCTTCTTGAGAGTGGCGTCATTGGCCGAGCTGCAGTGCCATCAGGCGCTTCTACTGGTGCTAAAGAGGCAATGGAATTGCGCGATGGCGATAAAGATCGATATTTAGGTAAAGGCGTGCTGCAAGCTGTTGAAAATGTAAATACCGAAATTACTGAAGCGATTATTGGCTTGGATGCTGAAGAGCAAAGTTTTATTGATAAAGCCTTGATTGAGCTTGATGGTACTGAAAACAAAGACCGTTTAGGCGCCAACTCTATTCTCGCTGTTTCAATGGCTTGTGCGCGTGCAGCCGCTGAAGAGAGTGGTTTGCCTTTGTATCGCTACTTAGGCGGTTCTGGTGCTATGCAATTGCCTACACCGATGATGAACATCATCAACGGTGGTGCGCATGCTGACAACAGTGTGGATATGCAAGAGTTTATGATTATTCCAGCTGGCTTGCCTTCATTCCGTGAAGCGATGCGTTGTGGTGCGGAAATTTTTCATCAGCTAAAGAAAACACTCCATAAAAAAGGTTTAGCAACAACAGTAGGCGATGAGGGTGGTTTTGCACCGAATCTACCGTCTAATGAAGCGGCAATCCAATTGATTCTAGAAGCAATTTCAGCGGCAGGTTACGAGCCAGGTAAAGATGTGTATTTAGGTTTGGATTGCGCTAGTACTGAGTTCTACAAAGATGGTAAATACCATTTAGAGTCAGAAGGTTTATCACTCACTTCAGCACAGTTTACTGATTACCTAGCCACTTGGGTTGATAAATATCCAATCATCAGTATTGAAGATGGTATGGGCGAGTTTGACTGGGATGGTTGGAAACTGCTGACAGACCGATTAGGTAAAACAACGCAGTTAGTGGGCGACGATTTATTTGTGACTAACTCTAAAATTTTACGTGAAGGCATCCAGCGCGGTGTGGCTAACTCAGTATTGATTAAAGTTAACCAAATCGGTACGTTAACTGAAACTTTCCAAACCATTGAAATGGCAAAACGCGCAGGTTATACCGCTGTCGTTTCACATCGTTCTGGTGAAACAGAAGACACAACCATTGCAGATATTTCTGTGGCTACTAACGCGCTACAAATTAAAACAGGTTCATTATGCCGTTCTGAGCGTATTGCTAAATACAATCAATTATTGCGTATTGAAGAAGAGTTGGGCGATGCATCAAGCTATGCAGGTATAGGTGCGTTCTATCAACTGTTCAAGTAATTCCAAATGCATTCCAGCCGATACGTCGTTGCGCCTTCTAGCCGTACTTATTGTACTGTCTTCGAAGGCTCGCCTAGTCTTAGCTTGAATGCAATTGTAATTGAGTTTATCTGATTGAAAGCATTAACGCTCATATTCGTTATCCTCATTGCCTTGCTGCAGTATCCACTGTGGCTAGGTAAGGGGAGTTGGCTGCGAGTATGGGATTTAAGTCGGCAGGTTGCCACTCAGCAAGAAAAAAATAGTGCGTTAAAAGCGCGTAATGAAACTTTAGATGCTGAAGTGCGCGATTTAAAAAGCGGTCGCGCTGCAATTGAGGAACGCGCTAGAAGTGAACTAGGTATGATTAAGCAAGATGAAGTTTTCTATCAAGTGCTTGAAAATACTATAGTTAAGCCATCAAACACTGCAACTCCACATGCAACTGACAATGCAGAAAAACCAATTAAATAGCTAAGTAGTTCTTAATCTATCGGTCTATGTAATGGCATTAAGTTCGTAAGGGTGTTGTTGAATTTCAACTTTAATACCACCAACCGACAATTCGCCAGCTTCCACACTTTCTAATCTTATTTCTGCCAAAATTGCATAACCACCATTTGGTGCTGGTGCGCTTCTAACCACTTTGCCTACAGCTTCATTGTTGGCGTTCATTACATCATTTCCTGCTTGTGGCGGCGTGGTGGTTTTAATGTGCGCTAAGTGAGTGCGTCGCTTAACCTTGCCAAGATAATGCGTTCTGGCCACTATTTCTTGCCCCGTATAACAACCTTTTTTGAAGTTAATCGCCTCTAATAAGTCTAGATTAACCATTTGCGGCACAAACTCCTCTTGAGTTTGTATATAAATATCAGGAATGCCAGCTTGAATTTCTAGCCATTCCCAGCATGCTTTGCCAACAGGCTTGCATTGTGCTTTAAGTGATTGCCAAATTACTTTTGCGAGTTCGGTATTACAGATGACTTCAAATCGTGGCGATTTTCCAGCAAGACGTATGAGTGTGGCGCTTTCTGTGCTGAAGCTTTCATAGGTTTGGGTTGGAATTTGTGTGAAAAATGTTGATAAAAGCTCTGGCACATCGTTGCCATTTAAGCCTATTTTAACAACGGTATCAGAAACGTTGTTTATGTTCACTTTAGAGCGCATTACATACATTTTTAGCCGCTTACTAATAGGCTCCAACAGCTTTTGGTTAAGTTGCAAGTGTAGTTTCTGATTGTGTGAAAAGGCAAAAAATAGCGCGAGCAAACGGCCTTTAGGGCTGCAATAGCCTGTGAAATGTGCATGGCTATCATTTAATAATTTCACATCATTGGTGACTTGGCCTTGCAAGAAAGTAATTGCATCGTCACCGCTAATTTCTAATAAACTTAGGTGCGATAAATCACAAATAATGTTTTGATTCTGCGTACAAATTAGCTCATTTTGTATATTGCCAAATGAGCTAATCGTTTCATTATTAAATACCGCACCTTGTATGAATTGATATTCTTGCCAGTCGTTGTTTGCCATGTGGTACTCTTTTGTTTGGTGATTTTTGCTAATGATTATTGAGTATATTATAACTTGAAGCCTATTACTCTTTTACTGCGACGCTCAAACAAGCTGATGATATTGCTCATTACAGCAGGGCTATTTTTTGGTTCGATGCTTTTTTTGCTTACTTTGCCAGTTGTAATCAATATTATTTTGCTGACATCAATATTGTTATCAGCAGCTTATTTTGTAATGAATATTGCTTTATTGAGCTTGCCTTGGTCATGGCGCTTAGTATCAATCAATAAAGTAGGGGTATGCAGCCTAACACAAAAAAATGACGAAAGTTTTATAGTTCATATCCAGCCTGATAGTTTTGTGAGTAGCTATTTGACTATCATACATGTTGTACCAGAAGAGTATCGCTGGTACAAGATTTGGCAACATCGGCATGTTATCTTGTTGCAAGATAATGCCGATGCCGAATTGTTGCGTAAGCTCAGAGTTTACTTACGCTGGCATAAAAATATTGCTAAAAGAGGCGCTAATTTGAATGCGTTAGAAAGTTAGCTTAGCTTGCTAGTTAATATGGTTATCATGCGCAATAGCTAACTCATTTTTGGTCTGTTGTTTTTTTGCTGCATTCTTTCTAATTAGCCTTAGTGCTTCGGCAATCTGTTTGATTGGATGCTTGCTGAAGTAAGCAGTAAGAAGAAGTAAGCCTGCCAATGACGCCATTACCCAGCTTAAGTCGAAAGGTGCTACATCACGCCGTGCTGGTTTTTGCTCTTTCATTGCATCTAGTATGGTGTGTAAGTTATCGCCATTAATATAAGTAGAACCCACTTCTTTAGCGATACTTTTCATATAATCTGTGTTAAGTTTTGAAACGAAGCGATCTTGCTCACCGCCCGCAACATTATCATCTCTAACACCAAGATTTGATTCGGAAATTTGTGCAATACCAGGTTGCAACGCAAAGCTTTCATTTGACCAATAACCAATCAATTGATTTTTTTCACTGAGCTTTGGTATGGCCGCGCCTTTTTCAGAGCCGATGCCTACCAATAGCCAACCGTCAGCACCTTGAAAGTTAGTGAGATCTCTAGTGTTGAACGCATGTAATTTTGGCGCTTCTTCACCATCAGTAAAGAATACCACTTGAGCGGTTTCTGGAAAGCTACGAATCGCTCTAGTAATACTGAATAAGCTCTCGCGAATGCGGCTATTGCCCGACCAAGCGGTTCTCCAGTCAAGGTGATCTACGGTGTCTTGTATGGCGTCAAAGTTTTCACAGACTTCAATAGGGTTATATAGCGCGGCAACGCTCACACCAGCAAATAAACCAACGCTGACTTTTGTGCCGCAAGGTAGCGAAGAAACAATCTCATGCAACATTTTTTGCGTATGCGCGATGCGCGATGCGGGCTTTCCATCAATAGTGGTATCGACAGTGTTCATACTTTGTGTAACATCAGCGACCAATAAATAGGTGTAGATATTGTGCTTAACAGGCACAGTGATGTGAAACATCGCCAACACTAGGAATAGCATAGCGCCGCCAAGAAGTGCAGAATCGCGATGCGTTTTAAAGTAAGCAATAAGCTTTTTCATTCAATCTATCTCTAAGGAAGGCCTACAGGAATATTACCCATAATCAAGCCAGGTGAATCTGATTCACCCACGCCTGGTGTAGGGTTTTCAGGTAATAAGGTAATGACACGGTCTAAATTACGGCGCGTGCCCCAATTACTGTTATCTAGTTTGAGGGCTTGTTTATAGGAGCTATGCGCTTGCATTAAAAGATACTCGACCTCATCTCTTACTTTTGGATCGTTACCACCGCTGACACGTAAGCTTTTTAAGAAAAACATATTACCGATATTGTGATGCACTGCAGCTCGCTGGCTAGGCGTGCCTTTTTCGGTGAGTTGTGAAAATAGCAGGGTAGCTTCTTTATGGCGATCATTGTTTGCAAGCCAGTATGCAGTTGCATACTTAGCTTCGTAGCTTAGTCTATCTGTTTGCGGATTTTTTCCAGTACTCACAGCCTGATTAAAAGCATTGATCTGACGAATGCGATTCAATTCTGCGGCAATGCCAGCTGCAGATGCTATGGCAATTACAATAAGTGCAATAGTCAGTTGTTTTACAGTAATTGATTTTAAGCTGAACGCCATGTTCTAACCTCCAGATATTTAACGCCAAGTAATAGGGCAATCATAAGCGCTGCAATGATGTAGCAGAGTTGTGTAAAATCGTGACCAGGAATTTTTTGCATATACTTAATAGGTTTTCTTTCTTTTTGGTTAATGTCAGCTATCGCTGTTGCAAGTGATTTAGGGTCTTCAGCTTCATAGGCGCTGAATGGGCTGCGTAATGTTTTAAAGAATTCGTACAGTTCAATCTCTGAGGGCAAAGGACCTTCTTCTTTTGGTATGTATTCATTAAAGATACTGAGTCCACCAGGTTGTCTTAATACAATCCAATATAGCGTGATGTTGTATCTATTTAGCCACTCGCGTAACTTCTGTTGAGCAACACCACCCATGCGACCACCGCCATCAGACAACAGAATGATTGCGCGTGAACCTGAGTCTGGGACACTCTCAAATAAGCTCACAGCGCTGGTTAAACCACCACCTATATTAGTTTGAAATAATGAGTTTCCTGCTGTGGCTTTGATAGCTGCTTGAATTGCCTCGCGGCTCTCAGTGAGCGGTAGTACATACATGGCAGAGTTGCTGAAAGTAATCAAACCTATCATGTCATTTTGTCTAGAGTTAACAAACTCAGACATTAGTCTGGCAGCCGCTACAGACTTAGTTTCGCCTACACGACCTTCAGCCGTGCCACCAGAAAAGGGGTCATCCATACTGGCACTTCTATCAATCACCATGCCGATTTGAGCGCCTACACCTATGCGCTCAACTTTTTGTTCTAAGCTATGCGGCCCTGCTAATCCAATAATAATGCTAATTAAGCTGACAGTTGCTAAAATTTTAAGTAGCAAACCAATTAAATTTGAGAGTGGGTCACTCGGCAACATGTCTACCCATGAATAGCTTCGGGTATGTGACCGTTCAAGTAAAACTGGCAGAAGTGCAAGTGGCATTAGCCATAACACTAATGGATGAGTAAAGCCCATTATGCGCTCACTTCTGGTCTCAAACCACGTTCACAATCGCGCAAGTTGCGACATAACTTCATTAACCAGTCTTTTGAGTGCTCATTTAAGTTTTGTGCAGACTCTGGCTCGAAAAATACCTGTCGTGACAGCGCAAAAAACTTTTCAATATCTTTCTTAACTGGTGAGAAAGCAGGTTGTTCTTGAATAAAGCTATCAATAGTATTACCAAACAAGCTGGTGCCAGCTGTTTTGTTAAGGGACTCATGAATGCGTGCTACAGACTTTTGTAAGCCATCAGCGGTTTCAGGAATTTTACGAATATCACGGTAGGCTTTTGCAAAAGGTGCACCCATTCTTGGTAACCAAGCACGCATGCCTAATATATAAAGTAGCCCTAGCAAAGATAAGCCAAGTAAGCCAATTAATAATTTCAGCGTCAGTTTTTGCTCGCTTGAGTCGATTAGGAAAGGTGGCGTGAATGGGCTTAGTTCCTCTTTTAGCTTGACTGCACCAAATACAGAGAGTGGCGAAACACGAAAGTTGAAAGAAGGAACACGATATTGAAATGTTTCTTTTTTCTCGGTGTTTCTAATTTTAAGAATCTCAGCCCTTAGTGCTGCTGGTTTTGCCAATTTACCAGTAGTAAACACTTGGTAAGTTAGATGAATGACGTGCGTGACGCTATCACTATGTTGCATTTCTTCAGAACTGACTTTAGAAAGCTCTATGCCTGAGATCTGACCTCTCCAGCGATGTTCATAGCCAACAATTGGGATAGACTCTTTAACCAGTTCAAATGGTTTTTTAACCGTGAGTGTAATGGTTCTATCTATTAAATCTCCAACAACATAACCTGCGTCACGTGTAGGGTTTCCCTCTACAATAGTGACATACTTCAGATCAATACTAGGCAGTTCAACATCAGCCAAAGATTGCTGACTAATTATTGATAATAGAACGCTAGTTACTAATAAAATTTTAGTTTGTATAGTTGTTCGCATAAATGTACTCATAAATTAAGCTGCCACATATTGGTGAAAGTATTCTGACAACTGGTCAGCGTCGAAGCTATTTTCTACAAAAAATGGCTGCATATCGTAACGTAAAAACAGATTCTCAATGGCTAAACGTCTATCTGCAAAGCTTTGTATAATACGGTCACGATAGGATTTGCGTAAAAATAGAGTGCGTTTAGCGCCTGTTTCAGGGTCAGTGACATTTGATATACCAAACTCTGGTAAATCGCTATATTCAGAAGAGTCCCATAATACAATAGGCACAATGTGGTGACGCTGCATTAATACCAGCGATTCTTCTAAATCAGCAATTGGCATATGAAAATCTGATACCATAAAAATCAGTGAGCGCTCACGTGGAAGCAGTCTAACAATTTCAGTTACACCGCGACTGCCAACTTCCGTAGCTTCGTATGTTCTTAAGTTTTCTGCCATTTCAACCGTGGTATGCGGTCTAGCGGAAAGTGTACACAACCAGTCTTCGCGAACTACATCGTCAAAACCAATAAACCCAACTAGATCCCGATTACGCGTAGCAGATTGTGCTACGGATTGTGCGATGTCTGCTGCAATCTCAATTTTTTTCTGGTTACTACCATCTTGCTTAGTGGTGGCGTAATGCATGGAACCCGACATATCACAAAGTACAAAAACAGGTGTAACGCTTTTTTGGTTAAAAATACGCACATGCACCTGCTCAAGCGGGTCACGTATGGTTTGGCGTATGTCTATTCTGCGCGGGTCAGGGTAAGCAAGTAGTGTGGTATGACCACGAAATTCCATACCCATACCTCGCTGGTTACTTTTGTGCCTGCCTGGTCTGCGTGAGCGTGAACGCCATGCAATGTGATAGCTGAATTCTTTTATATGCTCTTGTGACATTTGAATTGCACCTACTTACTTAATTAGCTGTAAGTCGGATTTTCACCCGACATGCTGGGCTTGAATCCAAGCTACAAAAACTATGAGTTATTGCTATCATCAGCTAGTTATCGTTATTATTATTTATATTAAGGCGCAGCAATTGCGTGAATAATACCGCTCAACATATCGCGAGCAATTTCCGTACGGCGCATTTCATACACTGGGCTGAATACCAAACGGTGGGCAACAGTTGCGTGAAACACATCATGAATATCTTCTGGTAATACGGCAGTTCGTTCATTCAACCACGCGTTTACACGGGCCGCACGCAATACCATCGCCATACCGCGTGGACTTGCGCCAGATAACACCAAGCGGCTCATGTCCACACCAGACACTTTTACGCCAAAATCGGTAGGTGACTTAGTCGCGCGCCACAGATTAAGGACATAACTTCTTAGCGTAGGGCTTGCTGTAATACTGTTTTGCAGTGTGCTGGCAAATTTATTCAGCTGGTCAAATTGCAAGATATTTTCAGGTACATTTCCAACCAATGCATCCGCATCGTGGAAACGTGTATCGAATACTAGGGACTCCATAATACTATCGTCATTAGGCACCACGATTGGAATTTCCATCATAAAACGGTCACGCGCAGCTGAAGGAATATCGAAAGTCTCCTCTTTTTCAACTTGGTTACGGTCAGCAAATACCAGCATATGCGGAAAATGGTGCTCTTTATTAAACGCGGTCAGCGTCCGTTCTGCCATTACACGAAGTAATAAAGAATGTACTTGAGGTCGTGCGCGATTAATCTCATTAAAGAAGAATACTGATAAGCTTTCACCAGACATCAAGATTGGGCCAGGACTTACATGTGGTTTACCATCTTCACCAAGGTAGGTGTGATACACCAAATCGTTAGGCATCAAGTCAATCGTCCCTTCAATACGTTGATAGCCTCCACCAATACCACGCGTAAACGCGCGCAGTAAAGTTGTTTTACCAACCCCTACATCACCTTCAAGTAATACGTGCCCACGTGCAAAAATAGAGGTGGTTATTAATCGAACTGGAATGTGCTGCCCCACAATCACTTTGTTAACTTCAGACTCTAAAGTAAGTGCATGATTGCGCCAATCGGCTAGTTGAATATCGCTCATTTAATGTGCCCTAAGTAAGTGATTAGTAGTAGTTAGATTTGTTATTATTTGTAACAGAATGTAGCTAGTGTAATTGTTTTATTTGAAGGTGTAAACAGATCTGTATACACCCATGTAAAATTTATTAAAATGAAACAAAAGTCAATGGCGATTTTCAATTGAGTGGCCTTGAGCTAATGCTGGTTAGCGCTTTAAATAATATAAATTATACGGACCAATTCAATTCATACATGACATATTCATTAAAAATAGTGGATAATTCGATTTATAAGCTTGAATATGAAAATAAATTCATTTCAAAATTATTTTTAATCTGCAGATAATAAGATGCAGAGAGGTTTTCTAACTAATTGATGTTACATATAAAAACATAATGACAAGACAAAGCAGCTTTACAAAAGAAGAGTTACTAACATGTGGTAGGGGTGAAATGTTTGGTGAAGGTAACGCGCAATTACCATTGCCGCCAATGCTGATGTTCGATCGCATTGTTTCTATTACTGAAGACGGCGGCAAGTATGGGAATGGTCAAATTATTGCTGAGCTAGATATCAACCCAGACCTATGGTTTTTTCAATGCCATTTCACTGGCGATCCAGTGATGCCAGGTTGCTTGGGCTTAGATGCGATGTGGCAGTTAGTTGGGTTTTATTTAGGTTGGGCAGGTGGCCCAGGGCGTGGTCGCGCCTTAGGTGCTGGCGAGGTTAAATTTACTGGACAAGTGTTACCAACTGCTAAAATGGCAACCTATACTATTGATTTAAAACGTGTAATTATGCGTAAATTAGTGATGGGCGTGGCGGATGCTACCATGAGCTTAGATGGCCGCGAAATCTATGCTGCTAATGATCTGCGTGTGGGTTTATTTACACGAACAGACAATTTTTAATATTAGTTAATACAATAAAAAATAATTCGAGGAGCACGAAAATGCGTCGTGTTGTTGTAACAGGGTTTGGGATTGTTTCTAGCTTAGGGAATAACAAAGCTGAGGTATTGGCAAGTTTAAAAGCAGGACAATCGGGTATCACTTATCAGCCTGAGTATGCGGAAATGGGCTTACGCTCACACGTGGCGGGCTCAATTAAAAATCTTAAAGTTGAAGAGCTTATTGACCGTAAATTGATGCGCTTTATGGCCAAAGGTCACGCTTATGCTTGGCTTGCTATGCAAGAAGCCATTGCTCACGCTCAGTTAGCTGATGACATGGTTTCGAATGTCCGTACTGGTTTGATTGTAGGCACAGGCGGAGCATCGCATGAAAGTATTATGGAAGGCATTGATACTTTACGCGAAAAAGGCGTGCGTCGTGTTGGCCCTTATATGGTGACTAAGGCCATGGCTAGCGGCGTGTCTGCTTGTTTGGCGACTGGCGCAAAAATCAAAGGTATCAATTACGGCATTAGTTCCGCCTGTTCAACTAGCGCGCATTGTATTGGCGCGGGAGTAGAGCAAATTCAGCTTGGTAAGCAAGATATTATCTTTGCTGGAGGTGCAGAAGAAGAGCATTGGACGCTGTCGTTCATGTTTGATGGCATGGGCGCTTTAAGCAGTAAATATAACGAAACCCCAGATAAAGCCTCTCGCACTTATGACGCAGACCGAGATGGTTTTGTTATTTCTGGCGGTGGTGGCATTGTGGTGCTAGAGGAGTATGAGCACGCCAAAGCCCGTGGTGCAAAAATATACGCAGAAGTGGTTGGTTACGGTGCAACTTCAGATGGTTACGATATGGTAGCACCAAGCGGCGAGGGTGCCGTGCGTTGTATGCGCTTAGCCTTACAAGGCCATGATGGTAAGGCGATTGATAAAGTAGATTACATCAATACGCATGGTACAAGTACTCCTGTCGGTGATACTAAAGAACTTGAGGCTATTCGTGAGGTGTTTGGTGCGAATAATCCAGTGGCTATTGCTTCAACCAAATCACTTTCTGGACATGCACTTGGTGCAGCTGGCGTGAATGAAGCCATTTATACCTTGCTGATGATGGAAAATAATTTTATTGCCGCCTCAGCAAATATTGAAACTTTAGATCCTGCGGCTGAAGGCTTGAATATCGTGCGTAAAGCCATTGAGAACGTGAAGATAGAAACTGCCTTATCTAATAGCTTCGGCTTTGGTGGTACCAACGCTACATTGACGCTGTCAACAAAAAATCTTTAGTCGGCGTTGGCTTAGCCTAGATTAAAGTTTTTAAGGTGAGTTAAATGAAATTCAAGGCATTCATTATTTTACTTTTTGCATTGCTAATGAATGCTTGCGCGTTGATGGGTGACCGCACAGTTAATATATCAGAAGCGCAACTGCAGAAAAAACTGAATGAACGTTTATCAGTTCCAATTTCGCTGCTTAAAATTTTCGACGTTAATTTAAGCAACTCAACCGTAAGGTTTGATAGTAAAACCGGACGCATGATGACCAGTCTAGATACTAGCTTGACCAGCATTTTGACGAATAAAGTTCTTGCTGGAAAGTTAGATATTTCTGGCAAGTTGCGCTTTGATGCTGCAACAAATTCCATTGTATTAGATGACCCTAAAGTAGAAAGGCTTAATTTAGATGGTTTGGGTAGTAAATACGGTGAGTTTTTTAATCTAATCGAACAAAAGCTGGGCGGTGAAATGCTCAATGGCTTGCCTTTGTATACGGTTAAGCCAGAAGATTTGATGATTGGCTCAACGCAATATAATCCTAAAGACATGCAGATTACCGACAAAGGTTTGCAAGTGACACTAAGCCCTGTCAGATAAGGCTATAAAGAAAAGCCCTATAAAATCAAAGCCGCCAGCACGTTACGGCCTTCGCTCATTAGTATGTTATAGGTTCTGCAGGCAGCCGCGGTCGTCATGCATTCAAGCGGAATACCCTTGGCAGAAAGGGTTTGATAGGTTTTTGGATGCAAAAATTGGTGCCTTTCTCCTACCCCTAACAACACTACTTCTGAATTAAATTCAGCAATTTTTGATAAATGTTGTTCTGTTAAATCAGCAAAACTTGTTACGTTCCAATCAAGCATAAGCTCTTGTGGCATCACAATTAAGCTTCCAGCATGGCGTCGCTTATTCACTTCAATATAGCTTTCGCTGTAGCCAGTTATCAAATTGTTGTCTTCAGCAGTTGTTAAATGTAGTTTCATAGTGAATGTTTCATTGCTGGGTTTAATTGATAGATACTGCCATTCTAATGTAAACTAACGCCTTTAACCATTGTGCTTTTAAAGCAAAAATAAGCGCGCTATGCAGCCAATTAAATCAAGCTCTGCAACACCACTAGATATTGTTCAGCCTATCAATCCAGGACAGCAAAAAGAGTTAGCCAAATCTAATAAGCTTGCCAACGTGTGTTACGACATTCGTGGACCCGTGTTGCAACGCGCGCGTCAAATGGAAGACGAAGGTCAACGCATTATCAAGCTGAATATTGGCAATCCAGGCGTATTCGGTCTTGATGTACCTGAAGAGATGATGCAAGACGTCATGCGCAACATGAGTAAGGCAGGCGTTTATACAGATAGCAAAGGTTTGTTTGAGCCGCGTAAATCCATTATGCACTACACGCAAAGTAAGCATATTGTTGGCGTTACTGTGGACGATATTATCATTGGAAACGGCGTTTCTGAGCTGATTGTCATGGCAATGCAAGGCTTGCTGAACAATGGCGATCAAGTGCTAGTGCCAATGCCAGATTACCCACTTTGGACAGCTGCAGTGACTTTGGCAGGCGGTACAGCACGCCATTACTTGTGTGATGAAGCCACTGGCTGGTTGCCAGATTTGAAGGATATCGAAGCGAAAATCACTGCAAATACACGCGGTATTGTGGTGATTAATCCAAACAACCCAACGGGCGCTTTGTATCCGCGTGAAACCTTAGAAGGCATTATTGAAATTGCACGTCATCATGGTTTGGTGATTTTTGCTGATGAAATTTATGACAAAGTTTTGTTTGATGGTAATACACACACATCTATAGCTTCATTGGCCGAAGATCTGTTATTTGTAACCTTTAACGGCTTATCAAAAAATTATCGTGCCTGTGGTTATCGCGCTGGCTGGATGATATTAAGTGGTGAGAAAAAACACGCAAAAGACTATATCGAAGGCTTAAACATGTTAGCCTCTATGCGTTTGTGCGCCAATGTGCCGGGCCAGCTAGCCATTCAAACTGCTCTGGGTGGTTATCAAAGTATCGATGATTTAGTCGCGCCAGAAGGACGCTTATGCAAGCAGCGTGACATTGCTTATGAGTTATTAACCGCAATTCCAGGCGTGACTTGTACTAAACCTGCGGCCGCCATGTATCTGTTTCCAAGGCTAGACCCAAAAATCTATCCTATTAAAGACGATCAGCAATTTATTTTAGACTTGCTGTTAGAAGAAAAAGTATTGCTTGTTCAGGGCACAGGCTTCAATTGGCGAACACCTGACCATTTCCGCGTGGTTTTTTTACCAACAGTGGACGATTTGACGGAAGCGATTCAACGCATCGCAAGATTTTTAGAAAATTATAGAAAAAAGCATGGAGCTAAAGTTTGAAGCAACTTAATGTAGGTCTTTTGGGCATCGGCACCGTAGGCGGTGGTACTTATACAGTTTTAACACGTAATGCGGCAGAAATTACGCGTCGCACAGGTGTAGCAATTAATGTTGTGCAAGTAGCGGATAGAAATCTTGATCATGCTAAAGCGGTTACAGGCGGAAAAGTTGATATCACTAACGATGCATTTGCCGTCGTGAATAACCCAGCTGTTGATGTTGTTGTGGAGCTGATTGGTGGCTACACCTTAAGTAGAGAGCTTGTGCTTAAAGCGATTGAAAATGGCAAGCATGTGGTGACTGCAAATAAAGCGTTGTTAGCAACGCATGGCAATGAGATTTTTACCGCTGCACAAGCTAAAGGGGTAATTGTTGCCTATGAGGCCGCTGTTGCTGGTGGTATACCTATCATCAAAGCCCTACGTGAAGGTTTAGGGGCTAATAAAATTGAATGGGTAGCGGGTATTATTAATGGCACCACTAACTTTATTCTGACTGAAATGCGTGAAAAAGGCTTAACTTATCAAGATGTTATTGGTGAAGCGCAGCGCTTAGGCTATGCAGAAGCTGACCCAACTTTTGACGTTGAAGGTATTGATGCGGCGCACAAATTAACGATTATGTCGGCCATTGCCTTTGGTATGCCGATGAAGTTTGAGCAAGCATACACAGAAGGCATTACCAAGCTTCAACAAACTGACATTAAATATGCTGAAGAGTTAGGCTACAGAGTGAAATTGTTGGGTATTACCAAGCGCACTGAGTCTGGCGTTGAGTTGCGTGTGCATCCAACACTAATCTCAGAAAAACGCTTAGTTGCTAATGTAAACGGCGCAATGAACGCTGTAGTGGTAAAGGGTGATGCAGTAGGACCAACGCTATATTACGGTGCAGGCGCTGGCGCTGAGCCAACGGCTAGTTCAGTGGTAGCTGATTTAATGGATGTTGCACGTTTGAGTAGCGCAAGCGTTGATCAACGAGTGCCATATTTAGGCTTTCAAGCAGGTCAACTGAATGACTTGCCGATTCTGCCGATTAGTGACGTGAACAGTGCTTACTACTTACGCTTACGTGTTTCTGACCAGCCTGGTGTATTGGCAGGCGTGACTAAAATATTGGCAGACCGTAATATTTCTATTGATGCGATGTTGCAAAAAGAACCAGATGACAATGAAACTGAAGCAGACATTGTTATTTTGACGCATATTACGATAGAGAAAAATATGGACGCAGGTATCGCTGAAATAGAAGCTTTATCAGCAATTGTAGGTAAAGTGGTTAAATTGCGTATGGAAGAACTTGGTAAGTAACATTTAGTTAGTGAATTTTGGTCAGTGAATTTGGGTTGGTAAATCATGAAATATATCTCAACACGCGGGCAATCGCCTGCATTAAGTTTTAGCGAAATTCTATTAGGTGGCTTAGCGCCAGACGGTGGCCTTTACTTGCCAGAAAGCTATCCACAATTTACCGATGCTGACTTAACGGCCATGCGTGGCTTAAATTATGCAGATTTAGCATTCGCTATTTTAAGTCGTTTAATTGATGATATTCCAGCCACTGATTTAAAAGCAATTATTAATAAAACATATCGTGCAGATGTTTATGCATACACCCGTGCAGGCCAGAATTCTGCAGATATTACGCCGACAGTAAAGCTGGAAGATAATTTTTATTTACTGAGCCTTTCTAACGGCCCTACGCTAGCTTTCAAAGATATGGCGATGCAATTATTGGGTAATTTGTTTGAATACGTGCTGACTAAAACAGGTAAAACCACTAATATTTTAGGTGCAACTTCGGGTGATACAGGTTCTGCCGCTGAATATGCGATGCGAGGTAAAAAAGGCATTCGCGTATTTATGCTTTCACCGCATAAGAAAATGAGCCGCTTCCAAACTGCACAAATGTTTAGTTTGCAAGATAATAATATCTACAACATCGCAGTGAATGGCGTGTTTGACGATTGTCAGGATATGGTAAAAGCCGTTTCAAACGATGCTGAATTTAAAGCGCAATACAAAATAGGTGCGGTGAATTCCATTAACTGGGGTCGCATCATTGCGCAGGTGGTCTATTACTTTAAAGGCTACTTTGCAGTCACAAGTAATAATGCACAAAAAGTTAGTTTTGCTGTGCCTAGCGGTAATTTTGGCAATGTTTGTGCTGGGCATATTGCGCGAATGATGGGCTTGCCGATTGATAAGCTGGTCGTAGCTACTAATGAAAATGATGTGTTAGACGAATTTTTTAAAACAGGCGTATATTGCCCGCGAGGCTCTGCAAAGACTTATCATACCTCTAGCCCTTCAATGGATATTAGCAAAGCTTCAAACTTCGAGCGTTTTGTTTATGATTTAGTTGGTCGTGATGGTACAAAAACGCGCGCACTATGGAGCAAGGTAGATGCAGGTAATAGTTTTGATTTAAATACAGAAGGCTATTTCGCCAAAATTGCTGATTACGGATTTCAATCGGGCAGTAGTTCACATACAGACCGCATGAAAACCATTCGTGAAACTGCTGATAAATATCAAGTGATTGTTGATACGCACACAGCTGATGGTATTAAAGTGGCTCTAGAGCTTCGTGATGCTAATGTTCCTATGGTCGTGCTAGAAACGGCCTTGCCAGCTAAGTTTGAAGATTCCATTGTAGAAGCATTAGGTAAAGCGCCTGAGCGCCCAGCGGCTTTAAACGATATTGAAAGCTTACCGCAACGTTTTGACGTCATGGATTTTGATACAGCGGCAATTAAGCAGTACATTATGGATAAAACGAGTTAATTGCCATGCAGGGTTATCACGATTTACTTAACCATGTTTTACAGCACGGCAATAAAAAGGAAGACCGCACAGGTACAGGCACACTGTCAGTGTTTGGTTACCAAATGCGTTTTAATTTAGCTGAAGGTTTTCCTCTGCTAACAACTAAAAAAGTACATTTAAAGTCTATCATCCACGAGCTACTTTGGTTCTTGCAGGGCAGCACAAATATAGCCTACTTAAAAGAAAATGGTGTACGTATTTGGGATGAATGGGCAGATGAAAATGGCAATCTAGGCCCTGTATATGGCTACCAATGGCGTAATTGGCCGAAGCCAGACGGCACACATATAGACCAAATCACTCAGGTTATCAATGCTATTAAAAATAACCCAGACTCACGTCGCTTAATTGTTTCTGCATGGAACGTGGCCGATGTCGACCAAATGAAGTTGCCGCCTTGCCATGCGTTTTTCCAGTTTTATGTGGCTGATGGAAAACTAAGCTGCCAGTTGTATCAACGTAGCGCAGATATATTTCTTGGCGTGCCATTTAATATTGCCTCTTATGCATTACTTACAATGATAGTCGCGCAAGTTTGTGATTTGAAGTTAGGTGACTTTATTCACACACTTGGTGATGCGCATATTTATACCAATCACATGGAACAAGTGCATGAGCAGCTCTCGCGTGAACTCCGCAGTTTGCCGCAGATGCATATCAATCCAAATGTAGATAATATCTTTGATTTCAAGTTTGAAGATTTCACTCTTGAAAACTATGACCCGCATCCTGCAATTAAAGGATTAGTGGCAGTCTAGCTATTTGTAGTTGTTAACTTTATAAATAATCAAAACTCAAAAAAAGGTTGCCCTATTCATTAGGGCAACCATTAAAACTTGTGACTCTAGGGGATTAAATCACAAGGGGTAAAACGTTTACTTAATACTAAAATACTTCCTAAATCATAAAAAATAAAAAATTAGTTTAATGACGTAGGTACAGCTTCAGTGCTTTTTACAGCTGAAGCAGCTTTGTAATTTTCATACTCATCCGCAGATAGCATGCCGTCATGGTTGGCGTCAGTTGCATCAAATAGCGCTGCTAAAGTTTTATCTTTTACGGCTTCTTTTAGAGAAACTTTTCCATCTTTATTAGCGTCTAGTTTTTTAAAGTCATCATCAACAGGTGCTTTTGCTGTTGAATCAACTTCTTTCATATTAGTAGTTTTTGCTTCGGCTACTTTAGCATCAGTTTTAATGGCATCTTTTAATGCCGCAGCGTTATCCGCAATCGCTAAATTGTTTAAACCTGCTATCAATAACAAGGCAATAACGCCTGTTGAAAGGGTGCGAGTGGTAGAGTTTGAATTTAATTTCATTGATATTGCTCCTAATGCTAATTTAAAAGGGATTGCCCTATTACATTAGCGATTATCGTGCCAACTATTACTTATCAATTAAATCAGTAGGTTATGAGGTTTTTAATATTTCTATAGGAAATGATATGTCGCTCAAGCACGACACATAAGGGATGGTTTAGGTAAGTGATTGAAATAGCTTGGATTCTTTTGTCGTTACTAAACGACAGATTGCTTAGTCTGAGGGTTCGCCTTCGCTGGGTTTTTTGAATGTACTGGCTTGAATGTTGTGACGTTCTAATAATCTGTAAAATTCAGTACGGTTGCGTTGAGCAAGTTTCGCGGCTTGGCTAACATTACCTTCTGTTGTTTTAAGTAAATTAATCAGATAGTTGAACTCAAATTGCTGGCGCGCTAAGTCAAGTGGAAGCACTGAATTGCACTCTTCTTGTAATGCTTTTTGTACCAAACTCACTGGAATAACTTGGGCAGTCGCTAGCACCACGGTTTGCTCTACAATATTTTGTAGCTGACGCACGTTGCCAGGCCAAGGCGCTGTAATAAGCGTTTCTAGCGCATCGGGTGCAAAACTAGGCAGTTTCTTCTTATACTTTTGACTAAACACTTGCAGAAAGTGATTGGCTAACAAGCTCACATCCTCACGACGATTAGCCAAAGATGGAATTTCTAAGCTGACAACATTGATACGGTAAAATAAATCCTCACGAAAGCGACCTTCTTTCATCTCATTGACTAAGTTGCGGTGCGTCGCTGAAATTAATCGCAGGTCTATTGCTATATTGGTTGTGCTACCCACAGGGCGTATCAGGCGCTCTTGCAACGCCCGCAAGACTTTGACCTGCAAAGCTGGAGGCATGTCACCAATTTCATCTAAAAATAGTGTGCCGCCTTCAGCACTTTGAAAAAGACCAACATGGTTATTGATCGCGCCAGTAAAGGCGCCTTTGCTGTGACCAAACAATTCTGATTCAAGTAAGTTCTCAGGAATTGCGCCACAGTTTATTGCTACAAAAGGTTTTGCACTTCGTGCGCTATAGCGATGAATGGCACGTGCCAGCAGTTCTTTTCCAGAGCCACTTTCACCATGAATAAACACGCTAGCATCTGTATTAGCCACCAGTTTGGCTTGGCCAAGCAAGCTTTCCATTGTCGAGCTTCGCGTTAGAATATCCGCACGCCAACTATCATCTTCATTTGAGGCTGTATGAGTTTGCGTGCCATTTAAACGCAGCGCAGAGGCGACTTGTTGCAACAACGCTTGGCTATCAAAAGGCTTAGTCAAAAAACTGAATACTCCTCGCTGCGTTGCATTAACGGCATCGGGTATAGAACCATGCGCTGTGAGCATAATGACAGGCAGGCTGGGGTGTGATTGTTGAATGGCGTCCAACAATGCCATGCCATCCATTGTTGGCATGCGTAAGTCGCTAATTACCAAATCAGGTCGCTGTAGCATGATGGCCGACATGGCCTCAACGCCGTTGTTTGCGGTGACTGTGGCATAACCCGCCGCATTCAAACGTATGCTGATGAGTTTGAGTATGTCTTTATCATCGTCAACAACTAAAATATTGGGAGTCTGCATAGTGTGTAATGTTAATGGTTTTGTAATGCTTAAGGTTTGGCCACGGGCTTGCTAATTACTTTGCTGTCACGCTCACTAATGGTTTTTTCAATATTCTTTAAATCAATCAGTTTTTTATCTAAAGCATCATACTTTTGCTGTAACGCTTCTAACTTTTGTTGATTCAAATCGAGCTTTTTTAAATCATCTTTGTTTTTCTGAGTTTGTTTAACGTCGTCTGAGACATATTCGTAGAGCAGGCCTGCTAATGCCGACTCAGTAGCGTTCAGGCTGTTGTCTTGTAATAAGTCTTGCAGCAGGCTTTGCGCCTTTGCCGTGTCACGTATGCGACTACTTGGTAATGAAAGCATAATAGCAAGCTTGATGCGTTCTGTTAGATCGGATTTATTTTCTATCAGCGCACGATTGGTTTCGTTGAATGATTTTCTTTGTGCTTCCAGCGTTTCATTTGAAAAACTGTCAATAAAAAGCAATAAACTATTCACACGGTCTTGTTTAGAAGTTGATGATTCTATTTTTTTTATTGCCAATGATTTAGTCGAGTTAGGTTCTTTTTGAGCAGGTTTATTGGCCACATTTGAACACGCGCTTAGTGTTGCTAATAAAATACTTAAACTAATCATTCCTTTGATACTCATTTAATCTCCAATTGAGGGATACTCACAATAAAGTGCGCGCCCTGATTTGATTCAGCAAGCTTGATAATACCCTGATGCGCATTCACTAAATCTTTTGCAATAGTGAGCCCTAATCCGCTGCTGCCAATCAAGCTTTTTTGCATGGTGTTACCTCGATAAATCGAGTCAAATAGTTGCGCTTTATCAACATCGGTTAAGCCAGGGCCATTATCTTTAACATCAATAATCCAATTTTCTTGTTCAGCCCTTGTATGCACAGAAATTAAGCCTTGTTGCGGCGTGTACTTTACCGCGTTTGAAATAAGATTGTCCAAGATTATTGTCAATTTTTCCTCATCAGCAACTACCACCTCAATATTGTAGTGAGTTTCGACCGACAACTCTTTATTCCTAATACTAAGTGCATGCGCATGAATCACTTTGTTAATGACTTGGGATAAATCTAATTTTTCTAATGTTAACTTGGCTTCAATAGACTCCATACGCGTGTAATTCAGTAGATTTTCTATCATTTTCTGTAAACGGATACTGTTATCACGCAAAATTAAGGTGATTTCAGATTGCTGTGCTGAAAGTGTGCCGCCGATACCGTCGTATAATAGTTCGGTGGCTTCTCTAATTGCGGTAAGCGGTGTTTTGAGTTCGTGCGACACATGCCTTAAAAATTGCTGTTTTTGCTCATTCACTTCTTTAAGTTCGGTTCGCAACCAATCTAAGCGCTGTCCGAGAAGGCGCAGGTCACCAGGGCCATCAATGGCAATGGCTTGGTCATATTCGCCCTTACCTAAATGACTGATGGCTGCATCCATGCGCCTAATAGGTTTAGCTAGTAAGTAGGTAATAGCGCCCGCCACTAATAATGCCAGAGGGATTAGCACTAAGCTTTGTAAAAATAGTTTTTTTTGGTTGTTTTGAACAGTGAACTTCAGTTGGTTGGATGCGGTATCTATGGCGATGCTGTTTTCTAGCACGATGGTTTCTACCAATTGCGTAATTTGACTAAAGCTATTTAAAAAGCCTAAATCTGTTGGATTGATTGGCTTGCGGCTTGCAATGACTTCATGTAATTGAGACGTTTTTTTGCTTAATAGTTGTAGATTTTGATGCTGAGATGGGGTATTGGCCAAAGTTTCAAGCTGAGAAATAGCATCATTAAACTTCATGTGTGCTTGATTGTAGTTGTTGAGCAGCACATTGTCTTGTAGCACAAAATACTGTTTGCTACTGCGTTCCATCAGGCTAAGTTGTTCCTGCAAGACTCGACCAGAGCGCGTACTCACAACCGCGTTTGAAATAGTAACTTGACTTTGCTTGGCTAGGTTATCAAAAGCAATATTGGCATTCGCAAACACCCATAACAGTGGCACAATTGCAAAAGCAAAGCCTATTAATAACAGCTTTAGAAAAGAGCTTGGGTATTGAAATCGCATGTTTCTAGTCTAAAAGGTTT
The DNA here is from genome assembly GCA_038327905.1 of Burkholderiales bacterium. GTDB lineage: Bacteria > Pseudomonadota > Gammaproteobacteria > Burkholderiales > Methylophilaceae > Methylotenera. The sequence goes on along the minus strand of JBBQLN010000001.1, from coordinate 100,556 downwards.
ACCTCAAAACATCTAGTATAATAATGTCATGACTCAACTTTCTATCATTGTGGCTATCGCCAATAACCAAGTCATTGGTATTAATAACACCTTGCCGTGGCATCTGCCAGAGGATTTAAAACGCTTCCGTGCCTTAACCACTGGTCATCACATCATTATGGGGCGCAAGACTTACGAGTCCCTAGGACGCTTGTTGCCGGGGCGTACCACGGTGATTGTGACGCGCAATAAAGATTACCAATTAGAAGGCGCATTAATTGCTCACTCATTAGAAGCTGCAGTTGCTTTATGCCAAAGCGATGATGAGGTTTTTTTGATTGGTGGGGCAGAACTGTATCATGATGGGCTAAAGCTTGCAGATAAGCTCTATATTACTGAGGTAGATTTAACTGTTGACGGAGATGCATTTTTTCCTGAATTTTATTTAAATTTATGGCAAGAAGCCTCACGTGAAGCGCATACTTCAGCGCAAGGCTTGCCGTTTAGTTATATTACTTACAACCGAAAATAAATAAGGCACAGTATTAATCTGCTGTGCCTTATTAAGTCTTACGATTATCGAACTATATTGACAGACCTATATTACTGCTCTACACAATCTACAAAATAAGCAGCCTTGCCATCGATGACTTCTTTGACCAAGCCGTGATTGTCAGCCTCAAAACCTGGAAATTTTTCATTAAATTCACGCGCAAATTTCAGATAATTAACAATCACTTTGTTAAAGCGTTCCCCTGGAATAAGCAGTGGAATGCCAGGTGGGTAGGGCGTTAACAGCACTGCGGTAATACGTCCTTCCAACTCATCAATCGGCACGCGATCCATTTTTCGATGCGCCATTTTTGCGAATGCATCAGTTGGCTTCATCGCAGGCACCATATCAGATAAGTACATTTCCGTGGTCAAGCGCGCAACATCATTGGCTTTGTATACAGTATGAATTTGATCGCATAAGTCGCGCAAACCAGTTTTTTCGTAACGTGGATGTTTTTGCACGAATTCTGGAAGCACTTTCCACAGAGGCTGGTTTTTATCGTAGTCATCTTTAAATTGCTGTAGCGCCGCTACCATCGTGTTCCAGCGGCCTTTGGTAATGCCGATAGTGAACATAATAAAGAATGAATATAAGCCCGTTTTTTCTACAATAACACCATGTTCAGCCAAATATTTGGTGACGATTGCTGCAGGAATACCAAATTGCTCAGAAAAATCACCGTGAATATCCAAGCCTGGTGTAATGATGGTGGCTTTAATAGGGTCTAGCATATTGAAACCTTCGGCAAGTTTGCCAAAGCCATGCCATTTGTCTTTTGCGTGAAGCATCCAAGCATTGCGGTGTTCTAATCCTTCCTCGCTTAAATCATCTGGACCCCATACTTTAAACCACCAGTCGGCACCCCATTCTTCGTCTACCTTGCGCATCGCGCGGCGGAAGTCTAATGCTTCCATCAGAGACTCTTCTACCAAGGCAGTTCCACCCGGTGCTTCCATCATGGCGGCGGCCACATCAATACTTGCCACAATCGAATATTGCGGGCTGGTAGAGGTGTGCATTAGGTAAGCTTCGTTAAAAATATCTCGATCAAGCTTAACGTTTTCCGCATCTTGCACCAAAATTTGGCTTGCTTGACTCAAGCCTGCCAGCAGTTTGTGGGTAGATTGCGTTGAAAATACCATACTATCTTTACAGCGAGGGCGACCCTCACCAATGGCATGGTAATCACCATAAAAATCATGAAAAGTGGCGTGCGGTAGCCAAGCTTCATCAAAATGTAGCGTATCTATTTTGCCGTCTAACATGTCTTTAATTTCTTCCACGTTATACAGCACACCATCGTAAGTTGATTGCGTTATCGTTAGTACACGTGGTTTCGCGGTTTTGTCGGTAATAAATGGATTGCGATCAATTTTCTTTTGAATGTTTTCCCATTCAAATTCACTTTTTGGAATCGGCCCAATAATACCAAAGTGATTGCGTGTAGGCATTAAAAATACTGGAATCGCACCTGTCATAATAATGGCGTGCAAAATAGACTTATGGCAGTTGCGATCTACCACTACAACATCGCCTGGCGCAACGGTGCTGTTCCACACCATTTTGTTGCTAGTAGAAGTGCCGTTAGTCACAAAGTATAGATGGTCACAATTGTAAATGCGCGCTGCATTGCGCTCAGAGGCGGCAACAGGCCCTGTATGATCAAGTAATTGACCTAATTCTTCTACAGCATTACACACGTCAGCACGTAGCATGTTTTCACCAAAGAATTGATGAAACATTTGGCCAACGGGCGATTTTAAAAACGCAACGCCGCCTGAGTGACCAGGACAATGCCAAGAGTATGAGCCATCAGCTGCGTAGTGCGTAAGTGCTTTAAAAAATGGTGGTGGCAGGCTATCTAAATAAGCACGCGCCTCACGAATAATCAAACGCGCCACAAACTCTGGCGTATCTTCATTCATGTGAATAAAGCCATGCAATTCACGCAATACATCATTTGGAATATGGCGTGATGTACGGGTTTCACCGTGCAAAAAGATTGGAATTTCTTCATTACGGTAGCGAATTTCCGCTACAAATTTGCGCAGTTGTTCAATCGCTTCAGGTTTTTCTTCAATAAACTCGTTATCATCGATTGATAAAATAAACGCTGAAGCACGGCTTTGTTGTTGCGCAAAAGAGGTGAGGTCGCCATAGCTGGTGACTCCCAGAACTTCAATACCTTCTTCTTCAATCGCTTTAGCTAGCACGCGTATGCCCAAGCCAGATGAGTTTTCTGAGCGAAAGTCTTCGTCGATGATGACAACGGGGAAACGAAATTTCATTGAATAGAAATCCTTAATTAAATCTTACGGATATTAAATACTACTAATATTAAATCTTAGGTAGGGTCACACCAACTTGACCTTGATATTTACCGCCACGGTCTTTATAGCTGGTTTCGCACACATCATCGGCATCAGCCTCAAAGAACAGCACTTGAGCACAGCCTTCATTAGCGTAAATCTTAGCAGGTAGCGGGGTGGTGTTGCTAAACTCTAAGGTAACGTAGCCTTCCCATTCTGGTTCAAAGGGCGTCACGTTAACAATAATGCCACAACGAGCGTAAGTTGATTTACCCAGGCAAATCGTGAGTACATTGCGTGGAATTCGGAAGTACTCAACAGTGCGCGCTAACGCAAATGAGTTTGGCGGAATGATGCAGTAATCCGCATTCACTTCTACAAATGAATTTGGATCAAAGTTTTTTGGGTCAACAATGGTGCTGTTGATATTGGTGAATAGCTTAAATTCTTTGCTACAGCGAATATCATAGCCATAGCTAGAAGTGCCGTATGACACCATGCGTTCGCCTTGGGCATTCTGTTTGACTTGATTTGGCTCGAACGGCTCTATCATGCCGTGTTGCTCCGCCATTTGGCGTATCCATTTGTCTGATTTAATGCTCATAATGTGTGAATTGTTTTATGATTAATAAAAGAACTGCATTATAAGATGAATGTAGAAAATATAGGGGTATTAATCTGAATTTTTAGGGGGTTTTTAATGCTAAAACTTGGCCCAATATTAAAGTTTTTAGGCTGTGAAAATGATGAGTGGCGAATAGGCGTGCTGGCAGTAAGCGTAGCCTTCGTGGTCAGTAGGGTTTGCAAGTGAAACTTGCGAACCATTTCGGTGCGCAAACAAAAACCATTTGCATACTTACGGTAATGAGATCTTTGCACGAGTGGATTTTTTTAGGAGCGCAATTTATTGCGCGATAAACTTCGCAAAAGAACCCAATTTTGCTTAAGTATTAGGCAGTTTGTTTGAAATTTGGAAAAATATTTTAATTTTCAAGGCATTCGCGCAATACATTTAAGCATTCGTGCAAAGAACTCGTAGGGCGGATGAGCAAAGCGTTATCCGTCGTATGTGGTTTAAATAAGCGTTGTGGCATATTGTAAAGTTTTCATTCGGCGGATAACGCTACGCTCATCCGCTCTTCGCTTGCTGGCCATATTGATTTTGCAGCTATTAATCTTGTATAGATGGATTATTTTTGAAATAACAAGCCTAATTAACATGTTTATGAAGTTCTCGAAAATAACTAGCGTCACCTTCAAGCCATTTGTTATGGACTTTATTCCCAATGACAGTTTTGATGATAAAGATGTCTTTAGAAGATAAAGTTTTAGGTAAAAACCCTTCACGTACTTCGCCATCTTTTATATATATGTAACCTTTTTCATATATATAATCACAGCCATAATAACAAAGTGGCATTACTATATTGGGGTCGGTTCTTTCATATTCAGCACAATTTGCTCTTTTCTTTTTGTGAGCTGTAACCAGAGAAGAAACAGAATACTCACTATTACAAATTGCACATATTTCTGTATTTTTACCATCGAAAAGCCAAGCTCTTAAAATAGCCTGCTCTTTTCTCATTATTGACTCTTGGTCGCGGTCTGTACCATCGATGCTTATAGCGATAAGTTTTTTCCTGAAATCATCATATTTGCTGTTTTCTATCTTATTCAGTTCTTCTTTTGCAGTGCTGCCTACAATAGAATAAACATGGTGTGCTTGCCCAAGCGTTTTATCGACGTGTATCAAAGGTGAATAAAAAACAGATTTATCGATTGTAGGTTTTTTATAGCCTTTTTTTACAAGATGTTTTAATAACGAGGGGTAATCTGAATGACCCTTAACTTTCATAAAATCAATAATATCTTTATCAATTTCTTTGGAGAGTTCCCCTTTATTAATATTAAGAGTCACGGTTATGCCACTGGTTTTGGTGTATTTTGAGTGCGCTAAGTAGTATTTAATGACCTCATCTGGTGGATAAGGGTATTTATGAGTTCTTGCCTTTAGGGAGTTACTTAGAGTAACTGTAAGTTCGTCAATTTCGGATTTTGTAGTTACACATCGAATTTTTTCTAAATTATTTATTAACGTGTTGCCTCGAGACTCCATTAGATAAAACTCGTCGCCTTTATAGCTGTAAAACCAAGTGTCTATATCTTCACGCAAAACTTCCACTAATTCATCAAAATACATAAAGTCTTTTGATAACTCTTGCTTTAAAAATGACAGTTTGGCTATGCCAAGTAATCCAGGAAATACTTTAGCTATAGTTAGAGCCTTTCTAAGGTTAGAAACCAAATCCTTTTCTATGAGAAAAACTACTCTACTTGTAACATATGTGTTTCTTGTGGTTTTCTGTAAATCTGGTGTGTATATCTCATAATCTTCACACAGGCTTAAATCATGAAGAATGTTCACAATGCCTCGGAGATTAACTTCACCTTCCATTATTCCTAGATCAAGAAGCTTATCAGATAGAACGTCGCTACGATGTATTTTTTGTGAATATATAAAATCAGCACAATTTTTAGCAGAAGGTAGATTGCTGATTTCGACAATATCTTTGAACTTATTTTTAATAATTTGCCTTGGGCGCTCTGACCTTCTTCCCTCGCTGTCGCCGACATCATATTTGATTGCGGCATCGTCTAGAGTTGGCCACATATCATTTTTAAAGCCATAAAAATATAGTATTAGCTCAATATCTCTATTTTTTGTTTCAAGTTCTCTTAGATTGTTATTAAGGAATTGGCTTAATTCATTTTCTAAACTCATAAAATTTAGTTCCTTATTAATCAATGGGTCAGACCCCATTGATTAATAATTAGTGCTTATCTCCACCTAATTCAATGCTGTAACGCCAAAATTGATCAGATGTTTCAAAAATCACACTTGATTCTTCAGGGTCGCGGTTACCAGCACGGTATTGGTGTAATGGCGTTTTTTCTGCCGCCCAAGCTTTAACGATTGGGTCAACTAGCTTCCATTGCGCCTCAACTTCACTAATGTGTAGGTATTGTGATGGGTCACCTTCCATTAAATTAAGCATGAGGGTTTCATAAGAATCAATGCTTTCATCACCAGTTTGGCGTTGTGGCGCATCAATGCTTAATGTGCGGGTGGCAACATCTAAGCCTGGAATTTTTGATTCCATTTCCAACTTAACGGTTTCTTTTGGTTGAATGCTAATGATTAACCAGTTTTGGTGTTGACCATCCACCAATTGCATAGGGGATTTTTTAAATTTGACAGAAATAGCCACGTTGCCTTCGTGCATACGCTTTGCGGTGCGCACGTAAAACGGCACACCTTGCCAACGCGGATTATCAATAAATAATTTCACTGCAGCATACGTTTCAGTAATGCTAGACTCAATGCCATCACGTTTTAGTTCATCTAAATAGCCAGGCACGTTTTCACCGTGGCCATCTCCCACACACACGCGACCAGCCGCATATTGCGCACGAAAAGCTTGTTTGTTGAGCGTTTTAACATCAATTGGGCGAATAGATTGTAATAGTTTGACTTTCTCAGCACGGATGCTATCAGGTGTTAAATCTTTTGGTTTTTCCATCGCGGTTAAAGCCAATGTTTGCAATAAATGGCTTTGCATCATGTCGCGCAATGCACCCGTGGCATCGTAAAAAGTTGTGCGTTCACCCACGCCTAAAATTTCATTATTAGTAATTTGCACGTGGTCAATGTGCTCTTTGTTCCATAATGGCTCAAAGATCGCATTGGCAAAACGTGTCAACATAATGCCTTGCACCGCTGATTTACCTAAGTAATGGTCAATACGGTAGATTTGACTCTCTTTTAAGTGCTTTGTGAGTCTGGCTTGTAAATCTTGCGCTGATGCTAAATCAGTACCGAATGGCTTTTCAATTAATACGCGACGCCAGTATTGGCTTTCATCAAGCAAACCGACTCCTGAAAGTTGCTCAACCACTGGCGCAAAGTCAGTAGGGCGAACAGACAGAAAGTAAGCAAAGTTTTGTGGAAATGTTTTTGCATCACCTAAAGTAGCACTCATTTTTTTGTAAGCATCAGGATCATCAGACGCATTAGCAAAATAATGATTACGTGCAATAAAGCGTTCGAACACTTTTTGGTCGTAACCATTTTTAAACTTGGCATCTAGCATGCCTTTGATGTCAGCCAGCCAAGCATCGCGCTCTACGTGGCTACGACCTACGGAAAGAATCGCCATGTCGTCTGGCAAACGGCCAGCCGCATCTAGGCGGAATAAGCCAGGCATCAATTTAACGCGAGATAAGTTGCCGCTAGCGCCAAATAATACCAGCGTACATGGGTCAATTTTTTTAGCCATTTTAAAACCTCTAAATTTAATAGTTTGTTTGACCATGCTGTATTTAATACAACAATAATCAAAGTTTGTAGTTGTTAATTTGTATTTCTAATCTCTTAGATGCTAGTAATTTAAGATACTAGTAATCTTAGTTGCTACTAATTAGTGACGGCTTTCCGCAGATGTACCGTCAGAGTCCAACTCCAAATCACCCCAGCCTAGGCGGCGATTAAATAGTTCTAGCACTAAGTCCCAGCTTAAACGCGAAATAGCAGGGTCGTAGCGATGGCCTTCATCGCGCATAAATGCATGCTGGGCATTAAATTCATGCCATGTGTAATGTGCGCCAACTTCATCTAGGCGCGCTTTTACCATGTTGCGGCCTTCTAATGGAACGTGTGGATCTTGGCGCCCCCAAATATGTAATAGCTCACCTTTAATATCGCCAGCACGCTCTAGTGAATTATCATTTTTCCCCAAGCCTAATGATTTTTTATGGATGTCTGTTGCATAAAAACATGCGGTAGCGCGAACCTCTGGGTTCATAGCGGCGCGAAACGCAAGGTGTCCGCCTATACAGATGCCTATCACGCCTAAACGGCCAGTGCAGTCACTACGCGATTTTAGGTAATCTAATACGGCTTTAGCATCACTATCGTAAGCATCTACAGGCTTGGTGGTTTTTAGTTCGTTGCCACGCGACGTACCAGCTTCATCGTAAGCCAGTACTGTGCCTAGAGGTTCAAATTCGTGATATATCTCTGGACAAGCCACGATAAAACCGTGGCCAGCGAGCATTGCTGCAGCGCGACGAATGGGCGCAGTAATTTGAAAAATTTCTGAAAACATTAAAACAGCAGGGTATTTACCTGGTGCTGCTGGGCGAAAAATATGCGCGCGCATTTCACCTGTTGGTGTATTAAGGTCGACAACTTCACTATCTTTTATAAGCATGCTGCAGTCCAGTTAATTAAATGAAATGCCAATTGAATAGGCTATTAATAATAGCCATATATGATAAAGCAAGCAGGCGAATTCATACAGTGATTTGACGGCGATTTGATAGAAAAAGTATAAAAAGCATGACAATTTTCTCGATTTCGTGTCCAATTCGGGTTGACTAAATTTTGATGTTGAAATGAGTAATAATGCAGGGTAAGAATGCAACCAACTGGATCAGTTTTGAAAATATTGAGGCGTTAAGACATGATATTTGCAATGCTATCGTAAAAAGTGCGAATGACGCGATTGCCGAACGTGGACGATTTTCAATCGTATTGGCTGGTGGCACCACGCCGCGTGCTATCTATCAAGTGTTACGTGATTTGCCTATGGATTGGGCTAAGTGGCATATTTATCATGGTGATGAGCGCTGCTTGCCAACTGATCACGCAGACCGCAATAGCTTGATGGCAGAGCAAGTTTGGTTAAGTCACATTAATATTCCTGCTCATCAGATTCATAATATTCCTGCTGAGCTAGGTCCTGTGTTTGGCGCTAAAGCCTACGCTGAAACCTTGAAAGAAGCACCAACTTTTGACTTGGTGTTGCTAGGGTTAGGTGAAGATGGCCATACTGCTTCATTATTTCCAAATCAAGTGGTAGATAATAGTGCAGATGCCGTGCCAGTATTTAACTCACCCAAGCCGCCATCAGAACGCGTTACTATTAGCCAAAATCGCTTAAATAATACGCATAAAGTGATTTTTATCGTCACTGGCGCTGGAAAGCAAGCTGCAGTAAATCAGTGGCGCGCAGGTATTGCAATTCCAGCATCATTAATTACAGCTAAAAATGGCGTAGACGTTTATTGTTATGAAGTTAAGCTGAATTAGCGACTAAATTAAGCATGGGTTATGGGCTAATCAACATATAATACAACTATGATAAAACTATCCGTGACATTGTGTTTGATGATTTTTTTAGGTGGTTGTTCAAATCATGAGCAAACTTTGGACAACAGCGAAAAAGCCCGACTTGTCAGAGAGCAGGTGCTAGATATACCCAAGTGCACTGCTTTGAGAAGTAAGCTGCTTTTGCCCAATGTTGATGATGCTGAGATAGAAAAAATATACCAAGACGCAATCAAATTAGGATGCGTTAATAAAGACCTATAAGTAGTAAAAGCATGCCCTGTGAGCCAATATCCATGCGGGTTGCAGGACTATATTTGCTTAATTTAAAGGTTTGAAATAACCCTTAGCGTAGTTATTGACGAAGCCCGCCAGAAAATTCCCAAAGAATCTTGATAGTCTAAACGCCATTAAAAACTACTTGTTTGGTCTTAATCCACCTAGCAGCGCCGCTACTGGGGCTATATTGGTAAGGATTGGTTTGATTGTATTATTAGCGTCAGCTTTTGAAGCTGAAGCTTCGTAAGGCTTATCAAACCAAGGGTCGCTACTTTTCTTTTTAGGGTGTGTGCGCTTAGTTGCGCTTGCATCTTGGCTACCATTTGATTTGTAGCTCGACTCTTTGCTGCTCGTTGCACGCGATTTGCTGCTTGGTCTTTCAAGCGCAACAGTCTCTTTGGGAATTTGGCGTTTAATCAGCTTTTCGATTTCAACGATGTATTTACCTTCTTCTGGACTTACAAAAGAAATTGCTATACCCAAAGCGCCAGCGCGGCCTGTACGGCCAATACGGTGCACATAATCTTCTGGTGCGCTTGGTATTTCATAGTTAATCACCATCGGTAATTCGCTAATGTCTAAGCCACGCGCGGCAACATCGGTTGCCACTAATGCGGTGATTGTGCCTGCTTTAAATGCATCCAAGGCTTTAATACGTTCTTGTTGTGTTTTGTCACCATGAATGGCATCAGCAGCAATGCCTTCGCGCACTAAGCTACGGCTTAGGCGGCTGGCGGTAATTTTGGTTTTGGTGAATATAATCACCTGACTTGCATCAGCAGCTTTTAATAGTTGTATTAACAGCGTTTCTTTATCACTTTGTGCAACTTCATACACTTTTTGTGTCACGTTATCGTTAGTCGCGTTGCTGCGCGCCACTTCAATTAACTGAGGCTTGGTTAAAAATTCGTCGGCTAACTTTTTAATGTCATTTGAAAACGTGGCAGAAAACATTAAATTTTGACGCTGCTTAGGTAGCAACGCCAAAATTCTTTTTAAATCAGGCATAAAGCCCATGTCTAACATTCTATCGGCTTCATCCAGTACTAATACTTGTACTTGATTAAGCTGTAAGGTTTTTTGTTCAATATGATCCAACAAACGGCCAGGCGTTGCGACTAAAACTTCTACACCCGTTTTTAAATGTGGTGTTTGAGTTTTAATATCAACACCGCCATACACCACAAGTGAGCGTAGGGAAGTATGTTTTGCATAGGTTTTTACGCTTTCTTCTACCTGAATTGCCAGCTCACGTGTTGGCGTTAAAATCAACGCGCGGACTGGGTGTTTTGCAGGTGAAGCACTTGAGCTTGCCAGTGGCAGTAATTTTTGTAACAAAGGTAGCGCAAAGGCTGCAGTTTTACCTGTTCCGGTTTGTGCGCCCGCCATTAAGTCGCCCCCAGCCAAAGCCACAGGGATTGCCTGTGCTTGAATTGGCGTAGGTTTGGTGTAACCAGATTCGGTTAGCGCTTTAAGTAATTCTGGCGCTAAACCTAAATCTGTAAATGCGAGATTGTCTAAAATTACTGTTTCTGTCATTGGTTGGGTACTGTTCAATTAAAATTGTCGTCAAATAACTTAAGCGAAACTACGTGGGCGACGTGGAGCACCGCTACCACCAGTATTTGCGTTGCCAAAGTTACGTGAATCGCTGCTTGGACGAGCAGAAGGGCGACTGTCAGCACGGCTGTCGCGTGAGGGCGCGCTAGAACGGTCACCACGAGGTGCATCATTGCGGCCTTCATAACGAGCGCCTAGTACACGGTTATCGCCACGGTTCGCATCTGGGCGGTTACCACGGCTGTCACGGTCACCACGATTGCCTTCGCCACGTGGAGCGCTTGCGCCATCACGAGAGAAAGGTTTTTTGCCAAAAGCTGCTGCGTCACCAAAACTGCGATTAGGCGCGCCTGCATTTGCACGGTCACCAAAGCTACGGTCACCGCTTGGACGGCTGATGCTTGGACGCTCAGAGCGGCTACGATCGCCACTTGAGTTGCGATCACCAAAACTACGTGGACGGTCGCCAGAAGGTCTTTCTGAACGGCCTGCGTAACCTGCTGAGTTGCCATTAGCTTCACGCGGCGCTGAATCACGGTTGCCACGATTTTCATCACGGCTGCTGCTGTCGCGACTAAAGCTTGGTCTATCGCCACGAGGCTCGCTATTGCGGTTGTTAAAGCCGCCACGGTCATCACGTGGTTTAAAGCCACCGCGACCACCTGGTTTATGTGCATCACGGCGAATATCGCCACGATCACCACGGCCATTACCTGGACCATCCATTTTCATTGCACGTTTTGGCTCAAAGCCTTCAATCACACTTGGCTCCATACGGTTACCAGTGAATTGCTCAACTTTACGCAAGATATGACGATCCATATTTGACGCGAAAGAAATCGCAATACCTGTTTTACCAGCACGGCCAGTACGGCCAATACGGTGTACGTAATCTTCAGCAAATTTTGGTAAGTCGTAGTTAATTACGTGGCTGATACCATTAATATCGATACCGCGAGCAGCAACATCCGTAGCCACTAATACTTTTACATCGCCTTGACGCAATTTAGTCAATGTACGGTTACGTGCACCTTGTGTCATGTCGCCATGTAATGCAGCTGTTTTGTGACCAGCAGCATATAAATCTTCAGCTAACACATCGCAATGGCGTTTAGTGCTGGTGAAAATGATTACTTGGTTAACTTCAGGTGCAATCAACAAATGCTCAAGCAATTTGTTTTTATGTGTCATGTCATCAACATAGTGCAAACGTTGCTCAATATTGGCATGTTTTTCTTTTTGCGTTGCCACTTGAATTGTTTTTGGATTTTTAAGAATTTGTTTCGCCACACGTGCAATGTCGCCATCTAATGTTGCAGAGAACAATAGTGTTTGACGCTCAGCAGATAGTTGCTCACAGATGCGCTCAACATCAGGCAAGAAGCCCATATCTAACATACGGTCAGCTTCGTCTAATACTAACATTTGCAAACGTGATAAATCGATACGACCACGTTCCATATGGTCAAGTAAACGACCTGGCGTTGCCACTAGAATATCTAAAGGTTGTGATAGTAATTTGTTTTGTAATGGGTAAGGCATGCCGCCTACTATACTTACTGTGCGTGCGCGGATGAATTTGCCGTATTTACGAGCCGCTTCGTTCACTTGTGTTGCAAGTTCACGTGTAGGTACCAATACCAAAATACGTGGGCCGCGGCTTTTTAATTCGTGTGGAGTGGCTAATAAATTTAGCGCTGGCAACATAAATGCTGCAGTTTTACCTGTACCAGTTTGGGCAGAAGCCATCAAATCGTGGCCTGCAAGCACTACAGGAATGGCTTGTGATTGGATAGCAGTTGGTGTGGTGTAGCCAGATTCTTCAATAGCACGAAGTAAGGCATTATCAAGATTTAGTGATTCAAAAGACAAAGTATTCCCTTTCAGAGTTATCACCATTAAGTGATAACTAATATTAATAAAACAAAAAGGGCGCTTAGTAAAAACGGGCATATCATTTGAGCACATGCGATTAGTTGAGCATGTGTTCAAGAGCAATATAAACGCAGAGAATATTTGGTTTAGTTAAGTTAATCACTTAAAGCCGAATGAACGACATTTCGTTTTAACTTAATATTAAACAAGCTAATATAATCTTTACCAGCGCACGGGCACAGCCGCTAACCAGTTAAAATTAAATTCAAGCTTGCAAATTTAACTTTTTGAATAGTTGCTTCAAAATTTCACGAGCAACAGAAGGGTCAGGGCAATGATTCAAGCGATACTTTAAAATGCTGTAACGCGAATGAAGCGCGCAGTATAACCATTTAAAACAGAATGTCAAATAATTATTGCATTAGTGAATTTAAATAAGCATTAAGTGTGTTAAAATCGCCGCCTTTCAATGATCTGGCTACAACAACATGTTACGTAACTTAAGAAATATCGCAATTATTGCCCACGTTGACCATGGTAAAACGACTATGGTTGATAAACTTTTACATCAAGCTGGTACATTTACAGGACATCAAGTTGTGTCTGAACGTGTTATGGACAGTGGCGATATTGAAAAAGAACGCGGTATTACTATTTTGGCTAAAAATACCGCTTTGAACTATGAAGGCACGCATATTAACGTAGTAGATACCCCAGGCCATGCTGACTTTGGTGGTGAAGTTGAGCGCGTATTAGGTATGGTAGATGGCGTAGTGTTATTAGTGGATGCCGTTGAAGGCCCAATGCCGCAAACACGTTTTGTAACTAAAAAAGCGTTAGCACTTGGTTTAAAACCAATCGTAGTTATTAATAAGGTAGACCGCCCGGGTGCGCGTACTGATTGGGTTGTAAACCAAACATTTGATTTGTTCGCTAACTTGGGTGCTACAGATGAGCAGTTGGATTTCCCAGTTGTTTACGCATCTGCTATCAACGGCTATGCCATGTTGGATATGAAAACACCAAGCGACAATATGCGCGCTTTGTTTGAAACCATCTTAAGCCATGTAGAGCCACCAGAAGGTGATAGCAGCGCACCGCTTCAATTACAAATTTCAGCTTTAGATTACTCTACTTATACGGGTCGTTTAGGCGTTGGTCGTATCACTAACGGTAAAATCAAGCCAGGCCAAGCTGTGACAGTGATGAATGAAGATAAACAAATCGCTGTAGGTAAAATCAACCAAGTACTTGGTTTCCGTGGTTTAGAACGTGTTCCAGTTGAAGAAGCTGAAGCTGGTGACATTGTAATTATTTCTGGTTTAGATGATATTGGTATTGGTTTCACAGTATGTGACCGTGAAAATCCTAAAGGCTTGCCACACTTAGGCGTAGATGAGCCAACTTTGACTATGGACTTTATGGTGAATACTTCGCCATTAGCAGGTACAGAAGGTAAATTCGTCACTTCGCGTCAAATTCGTGACCGTTTAACTAAAGAGCTTTTAGTAAACGTTGCCTTACGTGTTGAAGATACTGAAGATGCAGACGTGTTCCGCGTTTCAGGTCGTGGTGAGTTGCACTTGACGATTTTATTGGAAAATATGCGTCGCGAAGGCTTCGAAATGGCGGTAGGTAAACCAAAAGTAGTTTACCGTGAAATTAATGGTGAAAAATGTGAACCGTATGAAATCCTTACGGTTGACGTAGAAGATGAGCATCAAGGTGCAGCGATGGAGGAGTTAGGTCGTCGTCGTGGTGAAATGCAAAATATGGAATCGGATGGTAACGGTCGTACACGTTTAGAATACAGAATTCCAGCACGTGGTTTGATTGGTTTCCAAGGTGAGTTTTTAACGATGACACGCGGTACAGGTTTGATGGGCCACGTATTTGATGACTATGCACCAGTCAAAGCAGATATGCCAGGCCGTCGTAACGGTGTATTGATTTCAGCTGAACACGGTGAGGCAGTGGCTTACGCACTTTGGAAGTTACAAGATCGCGGTAAAATGTTTACAGTTCCAGGTGATAAATTGTACGAAGGTATGGTGATTGGTATTCACAGCCGTGATAACGATTTGATTGTTAACCCGATTAAAGGTAAACAATTGACCAACATTCGTTCATCAGGTACTGATGAAGCGGTGCGTTTGATTACACCAATCGCATTATCATTGGAGTCTGCGGTTGAGTTTATTGATGATGACGAATTGGTGGAAATTACACCAAAAACTATTCGTATCCGTAAGCGTTATTTGTTAGAGCATGAGCGTAAGCGTTCAATTAAAGCTTAAGCTCTTAAGTCCAACAAAAAAGCCAGCATTGCTGGCTTTTTTGTTGGACTTAATTTTTTAAATAAAAGCTAATCGCAAATTAGATTTACGCTAAAGAGTTCAAATTATCTTCAAACTATCTAACGTAAAAATTGATACTAAGCTCATGGATTAAGTATTCTGAATCACAATATTAGGAAACTTCCCACTGTGGTCTAAGCTGGTATTTGCGATTTTAATTGCAGCCTTACGTGCGATTTCTTTGTAAATATTGGCGATTTCAGAATCTGGTGTGGCCACTACTGTAGGTTTCCCACTGTCGGCTTGTTCGCGAATTGTGATATCTAAAGGTAAGCTGCCAAGCAAGTCTACGTTGTAATCTTTACACATCAATGCGCCGCCGCCAGCACCGAAAATATGCTCTTCATGGCCGCAATTAGAGCAGATATGTGTGCTCATATTCTCAACAATACCTAAGATAGGGATGCCAACTTTTTCAAACATTTTTAAGCCCTTACGTGCATCTAACAACGCAATGTCTTGTGGGGTGGTGACGATAATCGCACCAGTCACTGGAATTTTTTGTGCAAGCGTCAATTGAATATCGCCAGTGCCTGGTGGTAAATCGACGATAAGGTAATCTAAATCACGCCATTTTGTTTCACGCAGCAGCTGCTCTAATGCACCAGTCACCATTGGGCCGCGCCAAACCATAGGCGTATCTGCATCAATCAAAAAGCCAATTGACATTGCTTGTATGCCGTATGCTTCCATCGGATCCATCGTTTTGCCATCTTTACTTTCTGGGCGACCGCTAATGCCTAACATTTGTGGCTGGCTTGGGCCGTAGATATCTGCATCTAGCAAACCAACGGTCGCGCCTTCAGCAGCTAAGGCTAAAGCCAAGTTGACAGAGGTGGTTGATTTCCCCACGCCGCCCTTGCCGGAAGCCACCGCAATGATATTTTTTACGTTAGGTAATAGCGTCACTCCTTGCTGGGCTTTATGTGCAACGATACGGCTACCAATATTCACGGTAACATTGCCAACATCAGGCAAGGCTTTGAGCGCATTACTTACCAATGTTTGCACGTCGTCTATTACAGATTTTGCTGGGTAACCAAGCACAATATCTACGCTGACATCGTTACCATTAATTTGAATATTTTTAGCAGACTTGCTGCTGATAAAATCCTTGCCAGTATTCGGGTCTATGCAAACTTTTAATGTGCTTTGGATAAGTAGTTCTGAAATTGCCATTGCGTAAATTCCTGATTGAAGATTTAAATTAATAACTTGAGTAAATAGATAAGGTATTTTAACTGATAGTTTGCTTGAGTGTGGGCCTGATTTGGTAAGTCATAGGAGTGTTTTGTTTATAAAATCGCCAATCAACGCTGGGTGAAGCCCACGTCATTTGCTAGAATAGCGATTTAGCTTAAAAGATCCATTTATCTCATGGCAACTGCAAACACTCCCCGTAAAATCCTTGTTACCTCAGCACTTCCATACGCCAATGGCAGCATTCACCTTGGGCATTTGGTCGAATATATCCAAACTGATATTTGGGTACGCTTTCAAAAAATGCAAGGGCATACCGTGCATTATGTTTGTGCTGATGATACGCATGGCACGCCGATTATGTTGCGTGCAGAAAAAGAGGGCATCACGCCAGAAGCCTTGATTGATGGTGTTCACAAAGAGCATACCGCAGATTTTAATGAGTTTTTAGTTGAGTTTGATAATTACTACTCAACTAACTCAACAGAGAATAAAGAGCTTTCACAAAGTATTTATAAGAAATTAAAAGCCAATGGAAAAATTGTCACAAAAACTATAGAACAGTTTTATGATCCTGTAAAAAACATGTTTTTACCAGACCGCTTTATTAAAGGTGAGTGTCCTAAGTGTCACGCGAAAGACCAATATGGCGACTCATGTGAAGTCTGTGGTGCGACTTACAACCCAACTGAGTTAATTAATGCCTATTCTGCAGTTTCAGGCGCAGCGCCTATACGCAAAGAAACCGAACACTATTTTTTCAAACTTTCAGAGTGTGAACAGTTTTTAAAGGATTGGACACGCTCAGGCACCTTGCAAGGTGAAGCTGCTAACAAGATGAGTGAGTGGTTTGAAAATGGTTTAAATGATTGGGATATTTCTCGCGATGCGCCTTATTTTGGTTTTGAAATTCCAGATGCTCCAGGTAAGTACTTCTATGTGTGGTTAGATGCGCCGATAGGTTATATGGCGAGCTTCAAGAATATTTGCCAAACCAAAGGCCTTGATTTCGATGAGTATTGGTCTAAAGACAGTAAAACAGAGCTTTACCATTTTATTGGTAAAGATATTCTCTATTTTCATGCTTTGTTTTGGCCTGCAACGCTAGAGTTCAGCGGGCACCGTAAACCTACACAAGTTTTCGCCCACGGCTTTTTAACCGTCAATGGTGAGAAGATGAGTAAGTCACGCGGTACCTTTATTACTGCACGCAGCTACTTAGAGCATATTAAAAATCCAGAATACTTGCGTTATTACTATGCCGCAAAAATCAACAGCACGATGGAAGATATAGATTTGAGCTTAGATGATTTTGTTGCGCGCGTGAACAGTGACTTGGTGGGTAAATACATCAACATTGCGAGCCGTACGGCTGGATTTATTAATAAGCGATTTGATGGAAAATTAAATCCAAGCGCTAATAATTCAGTTGTAACTGAAATTAAGGCCTCCGCACATACTATCGCTGAGAGTTACGAAGCCCGTGAATACGGCAAAGCCTTACGTGAAATTATGCGTTTAGCTGACATAGCGAATGGCTTTGTCGCAGACAAAGCACCATGGGTTATTGCCAAACAAGAAGGACAAGATGAAACTTTGCAACAAGTATGTTCAGATGCACTTGAAATGTTTCGGCTGCTCACTTTGTATTTAAAGCCAGTGTTGCCAAAACTTGCCTATGAAATTGAGCGTTTCTTGAATATAGAGCCGCTAATTTGGCAAAGTCTAGGCGCATCATTGCTACCAGCGCATAGTATTAATGCTTATGAACACTTAATCACACGCGTAGATCCTAAATTGATTGAAGCTATGACTGAGGCCAATAAAGAGAACCTAATTGCTACACCACAAGTAATTGAACCTGCAGTAAGCAAGGTCGCGTCAGTAACTACTTTACCTGAAACTGAATACATTAGTATCGACGACTTCACTAAAGTGGATTTACGAATCGCTAGAATCGTGAATGCTGAGCATGTGGAAGGTGCAGAGAAACTACTCAAACTTTTACTTGATATAGGTGAAGAAAAACCACGACAAGTGTTTGCGGGCATTAAATCAGCTTATGACCCAGCAACATTAGTAGGGCGCTTGACTGTGATGGTGGCAAATTTAGCGCCGCGCAAAATGAAGTTTGGCATGAGTGAAGGCATGGTGCTCGCGGCAAGTGATGAAAATGGTGGCCCATTTATTTTGAGCCCAGATGTAGGTGCTCAGCTAGGGATGCGCGTTAAATAGTGGTATGATGTGCAAAAGTTAATGTGTGGGAAAAAATCACACAAAATACCGCGTTTAAATTAGGTATTAACTTTTAAAGAGTAGCTTAGGGGCTATCACTATTTATGTAAGGAAGGATTTTCAATGAAATTTTCTAATATCGCTCAACTACTAGCCTTGATCTTAATGTCAGGGCAAGCATTTGCAGATGATAGTAATTTAAAAACAATTTTAGGTGGCGGTTTAGGTGCAGCAGCAGGCACCGCTATAGGCGGTGTGGTCGGTGGCAAAACTGGTGAAGTTGTTGGTGGTGCGGTTGGTGGAGGTGTTGGTGGCGCGGTAACTACGCATGGTGAAGGTCAAACTGGAGCGGTAATAGGCGGTGCGGTTGGCGGCGGTGGCGGTGCTTATGTTGGCCGTAAGGTTAGTCACAGTAAAACTGGCGCAATTGTTGGCGCTGGGGCAGGTGGCGCAGGCGGTGCTGTGATTGGTAAAGTGATTGCCGAACCAGAGTACTCCTCTAAGGGGCGCAATCATGAGTATAAGAAGCATCATAGACATCATAGAGGCCATGCTTACGGTCATGATAACCATCACGATGATTAATAGTATTTTAAGTTAAGAAAAAGCCCCTAATTTCGGGGCTTTTTCTTGGTACTTTACGACGAAGCAGCAATCACATATAACAATGGTTTGAATGAATTCTTACATGATTGAGCGTTGAGAATTACTTAGCTTTTGCTTTCGTATCTACTGCGCTTTTATCAGCTTCAGCTTTTTTAGCGGCTTTCTTTTCATCTGCGGCTGCTTTTTTAGCAGCTTTTTCGTCAGCTTTGGCTTTCTTAGCAGCTTCTTTTTCTGCATCTTTTGCTGCTTTAGCATCAGCTTTAGCTTTTTTTGCAACTTCTTTGTCGTCTACATTAGCAGGTTTATCAGCTTTTGCCTTTTCAGCTTTAGCGGCATCCTTTTCTGCTTTTTTAGCGGCTTTTTCGTCAGCTTTAGCTTTCTTAGCAGCTTCTTTATCATCTACTTTAACCGTTGCGGCTGGCGCAGCAGGTGTTGCTTTTGCCATTTCTTTCACTGGTTTAGCATCTTTAGCGGGAGCAGCTTTTGTTTCAGCTGGTTTTGCAACTGCTGTTGTAGCGCCACTGGTTGAAATATCTTTACGAACGTTTTGTAACGTTACTGGACCAACACCATTCACTTTTTCAAGTTCATCAACAGATTTGAAACCGCCATTTTTTTTGCGGTAATCAATAATCGCTTGCGCTTTCACTGGGCCGATGCCATCTAAGCTTTCAAGTTCAGCTTGTGTCGCAGTGTTAATGTTTACGCCAGCCATAGCACTTAGGCTAAAGCTTAAAAAGGTAACTAAAGCTAACAACATTTTTTTCATTTTTGATTCTCCAGAGTTAGAAAAGCGGTATTAAATAATAAAGCGAATAATAAATTGTATTACTCAAAAAAATTGAATTACTGTATCAATCATAACTTAAAGCGATGCTTGATACAAATAGCTGCAATATAAATACATCATGCCACAGCAATGCTTACAACAACCTTACAATACAAAATTAGATTCTTTATGAATTGCTTCTAGTGCTTTTTGCGGATTTTCTGCTTGTGTGATTGGCCTACCTATCACTAAGTAGCTTGATCCAAACTTCAGCGCATCAGCAGGCGTAACAACGCGCGATTGGTCGTCTTGGTTGACATTGGCTGGACGAATGCCTGGAGTGACTAAGCAAAATTCAGCGCCTAGTTTTTCACGTAACATTTTTGCTTCAAGCGCGGAGCAAACAACACCGTCTAAACCAGCCTGTTTAGTCAGAGTAGCAAGATTCATGACGTGTGTAGCTAATTCAGTTTGTATACCAATTTGATTCAAGCTTGCTTGATTCATGCTGGTCAGCACGGTAACAGCAATTAATAGCGGCTTGCTTTCGGTTTGTTGAATGGCTTGTTGTGCAGCTTGCATCATTTCTAGTCCGCCACTAGCATGTACATTGAGCATCCACACACCTAAGTTACTCGCTGCAGTGCAAGCTTTAGCCACTGTATTTGGAATGTCATGAAACTTTAAGTCTAAAAACACGCCAAAATTTGAGTGTGCTAGCTGCTCTACAAATTGCGGGCCAGCCGCAGTAAACAACTCTTTACCGACCTTTAAACGACATAGTGATGGGTCTAGTTGATCTACTAGTTTGAGTGCGCTGGCTGCATCTTGGTAGTCAAGTGCAACAATAATTTTAGGGTCGTTATTCATGAGTGAATTTTTGCGTTAAATAGTTGTTGGTTCTGCTGGCAGTGCTTCCCATGCATTGCAGGCTGGGCATTGCCAATGATGATACTTGGCTTTAAAGCCACATTGTACGCAATGGTAGGCAGTTTTGTTACCGATTGCATGTCGTACCGTTTGTTGCATCAGTTGAATATCATTTAGTGAAGTATTTTCTGAATTGCTGCTATGTTGCTTTAATGCAATGGTTCTAGCCTGTAGTAGTTGGTCTAACACACTCAAACTAGGCATTTTAATGAGTTCTGTGCGCGCTAATATTGCTGCGCTTTCAGGTCCGCTCTCTGCTAAAGTAGCTTCATACAATACGTTAATAAGTGAGGGTAATTTATAGTTTTGTAAATAAGTTTGCAGTAACGCTAGTCCATCTGCAGTTTGGTTAAGTGCACGATAGCTAGTAAGCAATTTAGGCGCGATTAATCCCAAATACTCAGGTTGCTGAAATTCAATTCTACGCCACGTTGAAATAGCTTCTTTATGAGCATCGGCTTCAGCTTCCATATCACCTAATAAAATGTTGGCACGTACGCAGTTTTTATTGGCATTCAGTGCTTGTTCAAGTTCAAATCTAGCGGTGTGTATATCATTTGCTAATTTGGATTTAACCGCCATTTCGCAATAATAATGTGCAACCTCAACACGAAATGACACACCAGATAAGCGTTCAAGCTCAGTTGCGGCTTTAATAGCACGTTCCCATTCTCGTTCTCTCACGTAAATTTCCAGCAAAGCACGAAGGGCAGGTTGGCGGTATCTGTCATCGTCAAGTGACTCAAAAAGCTCTTCAGCGCGGTCTAGCAACCCAGCTTTTAGGTAGTCTTGTGCAAGCTCCGCCGTGACGGCTAACTTTTGCTGAGGCGCTAAATCTGTTTTTTGTAGTAAGTTTAAATGTAGATGAATAGCGCGGTCTACTTCACCACGTTTTCTGAACAGGCTACCTAATGCAAAATGCAGCTCAAGTGAGTCTGTGTTAGCTTGCACAGCCTCTGAGAACGCTTCTATAGCTTTATCATGTTGATTGGTAATGAGAAAGTTTAAACCCTTAAAGTAGGCAGCAGGCAGTGCGGTAGATTCTGCAAGCAGCTGTTTAAGGTCTACCCTAGCCGCTAGCCAGCCTAAGCTGAAAAATAGAGGTAGTGCTAATAACCACCAAAATTCAAATTCCATGAGGTTTCGCTTCTATTGGGGTTTTGTTATATAGGGTGTTTAGTTGACTCATGCAGGTCGATTAGCCTGTAACTATTATGTAGCCGTAATTTTAACTTAAATTAGCAAATGTGTTTCGATTTACTAACGCTGTTTATGCTAGCCAATAAAAAACGGCAGCTTGTGGCTGCCGTTTTAAACTTAAACTACTAATGCTTAACCAACTACTAACACTTAACCTAAGTCCACACGTTCACGTAACTCTTTACCGGCTTTAAAGTGTGGTACATGTTTTTCAGGTACTTGTACTTTACTGCCAGTTTTAGGGTTGCGACCTAAACGTGGTGGACGATAATTTAAGCTAAAGCTACCAAAGCCACGTATCTCGATGCGCTCGCCAGTGGCAAGGTTATCAGACATTGCATCTAAAATCGCCTTTACTGAGAGCTCCGCATCTTTTACTACTAACTGCGGAAAGCGCTCAGCAAGCAAGGTGATCAGTTCAGATTTAGTCATGTAATGTGCCTTTATCTTAACTATTTAGTTTATTTCTTGCTATCTAATTTAGCTTTTAATAAAGCACCAAGATTAGTTGTACCAGCTGAAGCCGCATCATTAGCAACTTGAGGTGCAGCATCTTTAGTTTTTGCAGATTTAGCTTTAGGTTTAGCTTCAGCTTTGTCATCAGTTGCAGCAGTCGCGCCTGAAGGGTCAGCAGAAAGTTGTTTAACACCTAATGAAATACGCTCTTTTTCTACATCAATTGCCAAGATAACAGCTTGCAACTCGTCACCTTTTTTGAAGTTGCGGATAGCTTCTTCACCAGTTTGTGACCATGATAGGTCTGACAAGTGAACTAAACCATCAATACCGCCTGGCAAGCCAATAAACACGCCAAAGTCAGTGATAGATTTGATTTGGCCTGAAACGTTATCACCTTTGTGGTGTGTTGCAGAGAAATCATCCCATGGGTTAGCTTTACATTGTTTCATACCCAATGATAGACGACGACGCGCTTCGTCGATTTCAAGAATCATCACTTCAACTTCATCGCCTAATTGAGCGATTTTGCCTGGGTGAATGTTTTTGTTAGTCCAATCCATTTCAGAAACGTGTACTAAACCTTCGATACCTGGTTCGATTTCAACAAAGCAACCATAGTCAGTCAAGTTTGAAACTTTACCGAATAGACGTGTTGAAACTGGGTAGCGACGGGTTAATGCAACCCATGGATCGTCGCCCAATTGTTTGATACCTAATGAAACACGGTTTTTCTCTTGATCAAATTTCAAGATCTTTGCTTCAACTTCTTCACCGACTGTTAATACTTCAGATGGGTGTTTTACACGACGCCATGCTAAGTCAGTAATATGTAGTAAACCATCAATGCCGCCCAAATCAACGAATGCACCGTAGTCTGTAATGTTTTTAACAATACCTTTAACCACTGCGCCTTCAGCTAATGTACCCATTAACGCTTCACGGTCTGCACCAGCGCTAACTTCCATGACTGCACGACGTGAAACAACGATATTGTTACGTTTACGATCGATTTTGATTACTTTTAGGTCACATTCTTTGTTTTCGAATGGTGTAGTGTCTTTTACAGGACGTACATCGACCAATGAACCAGGCAAGAATGCCATGATGCCGTTTACAGAAACGCGTAAACCACCTTTAACTTTACCGCTTACGAAACCTTTAATGATGCGGCCTTCGTTCATGGCATCTTCTAAATCTAACCATGTTTCCATGCGTTTTGCTTTTTCGCGTGAAAGCAATGTTGAACCGAAACCATCTTCTAGTTTTTCGATTAACACTTTTACGAAGTCACCAACTTTAACTTCGATTTCGCCTTGAGCGTTTTTGAATTCTTCAGCAGCGATAACGCTTTCTGATTTTAGACCAGCATTAACAATCACGTGATCTTGGTCAACTGAGATAACCTCAGCCGTAATCACTTCACCAGAACGCATTTCTTGGTGAGCTAAGCTTTCTTCAAAAAGCGCAGCAAAAGATTCCATTGGTGAAGCAGTAGATGTAGAAGTAGAAGCCATTAAATAAAATTACCTAAAAATAATCCCACCTAGCAGTGGGGTGATTAAAAAAACCTGCGATTCAATGTAAAACGCAGACGAAAGATTCTTAAAAATTACAAAGAATAGAATTATAACTAAAACATTGAAAAATAAAAGACTATTGTTGAATTTATTAGTTTTTTTCTAATAAAAACCGTATAAATACTTAAGTATCTAGCGTAACTCGGTATTTTTGCAAAATATAGTCAACGGCTTCTGAAATACCTAGACTATCTGTTTCAAGTAAAATTGCATCGCTAGCCATTAGTAATGGGGCGCTTGCGCGGCCTTCATCTCTTGCGTCACGTTCAGTCAAGTCTTGCAGGATGTTTTCGTAATTGGCGGGTTGATTATTGCCTTGCAGTTGTTTGTAGCGGCGTAGTGCGCGAGTTTCAGTACTTGCGGTGAGAAATACTTTTAATTCCGCCTCTGGAAATATCACAGATCCCATGTCTCGCCCATCCGCAACTAAGCCAGGGGCTTTGCAAAAGCTGTGTTGCAAATCGATCAAAGCTGTGCGCAATGTTGCGTGCACGGCCACTTGCGATGCACCTTTGCCAATTTCTTCAGTACGTATCTCGCTGGAAACATCTTGATTGTTAAGCAACACTTGTTCGTTGATGAATTCAATATTGAGTGTTTTACTGCATTCGGTAACGGCTAATGCGTCATTCCAAGCGATATTGTTTTGCTGCGCAGCAAAAGCAACAATACGGTATAACGCACCTGAATCTAAATAATGAAAGCCAAGCTTGCTTGCGACAAGCTGAGCAACAGTGCCTTTACCTGAGGCAGAAGGCCCGTCGATAGCTATTACTGGAAAGCGATTC
The DNA here is from genome assembly GCA_038327905.1 of Burkholderiales bacterium. Taxonomy (GTDB): domain Bacteria; phylum Pseudomonadota; class Gammaproteobacteria; order Burkholderiales; family Methylophilaceae; genus Methylotenera. The sequence continues at coordinate 75,708 of JBBQLN010000001.1, read as the reverse complement.
ATTATTTGCTCAGACTCATTTAACAATACTTGCAAATTGCGCAAAGTAATCAGGGAAAGTCTTGTTTACGCACTTAGGGTCATTAATCGTAATTGGTACGCCGCCCAATGAAACAAGTGAGAAGCACATTGCCATGCGATGGTCGTCGTAGGTGTCAATTACGGCATTTGGCGTCAGTTGAGCAGGTGGGGTGATTTTAATGTAATCAGCACCTTCTTCTACAGTCGCACCCACTTTACGTAATTCAGTTGCCATCGCGGCGATGCGGTCAGTTTCTTTTACGCGCCAGCTGGCAATATTGCGCAGGGTTGTGGTGCCGTCTGCAAATAAGGCAAGAATCGCTAAGGTCATGGCTGCGTCTGGTATATGGTTGCAATCTAAATCAAAACCTTTAATTTTAGTTTCTGGCGCGGCTACCATAATCATGTTTGGTGAATACAGAATAGGAACGCCTAGCTTTTTTAACTCTTCAGCAAATTTAACGTCACCTTGAATACTGTTATTGTCAACTCCTATAACTTGCAACCCTTCTTGAACTGGGTTGTGACAGGCAATTGCTCCAGCCGCTAGAAAGTATGACGCACTTGATGCGTCGCCTTCTACGTTAATGATTTTAGGGCTTTGATAGGTAACATTTTCTGGGGTGTTAAATCGTTGCCAGCCATCACGCTTTATAGAAACACCAAATTTAGCCATTAAATTGAGTGTAATTTCAATGTAGGGCTTAGATATAAGCTCACCGACAACTTCAATATTGGTTTCTTGTTTAGTAAGTGGAAGTGCCATTAAAAGTGCTGTTAAAAATTGACTAGAGACATTTCCACGTATTTTAATTGGCTTGCTCACCTCTACTTTTGCTGGTGAAATCTTGAGCGGGGGATAGCCTTCATTTCCCAAATATTCAATATTTGCGCCTGCTTGGCGTAATGCATCAACTAAGTCACCAATTGGTCGTTCGTGCATACGAGGCACGCCACTTAGTGTGTAATAACCATTGGAGAACGCTAATGCTGCGGTCAGCGGTCTAAATGCTGTTCCGGCATTGCCTAAAAACAGTTCGGCGTTTTTATTTGGAAAATCGCCACTGCAGCCATGCACTAATACGCCACCACTGGTATTTTCAAGTTTTACACCTAGCTTTTCTAGCGCTTCAAGCATGCGCGCAGTGTCGTCTGAAGCAAGTAAATTAAACACCTCTGTAGAGCCAGTTGATAAAGCGGCTAATAGCAATGTGCGATTTGAGATGCTTTTAGAACCAGGTAAAGTGATTGCGCCTTGCGCTTGGTGGACGGCAGGTAGAGTGAGTTGTTCCATTGTTCTATTCTTTATTGTTTATTTTTTGCCCAAGCATTGCGCGCAACACTGGCACGCTCAAAAAGCGCTTGTAAGCCAGCACTATCTTCGTTTGCGAGCAGGTTTTTAAGTTGACTTAGTTCGTTTTCAAAGGCGTTAATTTCGCTCAAAATTGCATCTTTGTTTGCAAGACTAATATCGCGCCACATTTCGGGATGGCTACCTGCGATTCGCGTAAAGTCTCTAAAGCCACTGGCGGCGAAGCTGAATAATTGTTGCGCATTCGGGCGTGAGGCGATGTCATCGACCAATGCAAATGCCAGTAAATGTGGTAAATGGCTCACGGCAGCAAAAATCCCATCGTGCGTTTCTGCGGACATTTCACTGACATTAGCACCGCAAGTACGCCAAAAATCAGCCACGCTAGCAATGGCGTCCCTATTGGTTTCTAGGGCAGGGGTTAATACAACATTTTTGCCTATATATAAATCAACCATGGCTGCACTAACGCCGCTTTTTTCTGCACCAGCGATAGGGTGCCCACCAACAAATTGATTGAATTGCTCGCCTAATACTGCTTTTGCACAAGCTAGAATGTCACTTTTGGTACTGCCTGCGTCGGTAATAATTGTGTTGCTGTTTAAATGCGGTTTGATGCTTTGTAAAATGCTGGTTGTTTGCGCGACTGGGGTGGCAATCAGGACTAAATCTGCACCTTCAAGAGCCGCATGGATATTGGCTTGCAGGGCATCTGAAAAAGTATCAACATAGGCGTCAATTACGCCTAGAGAAAGCGCTTCTTTTAAGCTTTCTTGGCTGCGGCCAATGCCTGTAATGTGCGTTGCGCTGGCCTTTTTAAGCGCTAACGCAAACGAGCCGCCAATTAAACCCACACCAAAAATGACAATTTTTTTCAAAAGTTAAAAGTTTTCAGAAGAAATGCTACAAGTTAAAAACTGAATTGTAGCATTTTTGCTTATCAGCAGTTACTCAGCGTTTTGGTGCGCAGAACCGTAAAGCGTTATTTAACAGGTATGGTAGAGGTGTTTTTGATAGCCAATGACGATTATCTGCAATAAAAGGATAAGCACGAGTCAATATTGGCCTGAAAAATTTACTGCCCCAAAATGCAGCTAAGTTATTAAACCCTGCTGCGCCATAAGCGGCTGCAAATACATCAACGCCTTTAACCCAATTGCCAGCCGCATCTTGCGCGTGAATGCGCTCCATCATGGCTTCTTTAGTGGTTGGGCAAAATTCAGGTTCATTAAATGCTTGGTTTGAGCAGTCAACTAAGATGAGCTTATTTTCAAAGTCAGTCTCTTTTATGGTATGCATTTCGCTGGCACATAACGGGCAAGAGGCGTCGTAATAAATGGTGAGAGGAAATTGTATGTTTTGTGTCATTTTGTTTTCCTTTATGCAATGTTTTATGTATTGTTACCGCGCATTAACATTTGTATTTTTGCGCCATATTTCATGATTTTTGTAAGCGTTTCAGGTTTAAGCTTAATCATTTCATCGCCCCAAATTGAAAGGGTTTGCATCAGCTCTAGCATTTGTTGGACACGTTTTTTGGCCTCTAATTCATTATTGTTAAATGTACTCTCTGATAAATAACGCTCTAAAAACTGAACGGTTGGATCAAACTCTCGTGCTTTGCGTTCGGTAATGACTGTGCGAAATAGCTCCCAAATATCGAGCGAGGTTTCAAAGTAATCGCGCCTGTCGCCCATCATGTGGGTAATGCGAACCAAGTGCCAATTTTGCAATTCTTTTAGGCTATTACTTACGTTAGAGCGGGCTACTTGTAAGGTGTCGGCAATTTGTTCTGCATTCGCAGGTTTACCAATAAAATATAAAAATGCATGGATCTGTGACACGGTTCGATTAATGCCCCAACGTGCGCCCATTTCACCCCAATGCAAAATAAACTGGTTAGCTAGTTCACTTAATTGAATTTTTTCACTTGGTTCAACACTAGATTCAATATTGGTTTCACTACTCATTTTATTTACCTTTTCAACGTAATTTAAAAAACCATTTGACATAGTATCTCATTCGTCATATATTTCTGTCAATACAGAAATTAAAGAAATTACAGATTTGTATTTATTAAGGTGGAGAAAATGAAAGTATTAGTATTAGGAGGTAACGGTTTTATTGGCAGCAGCATCGTAGCTAAGCTTAAACAACAAGGCGCTAATGTGTTGATAGGTAGCCGCAAACCAGCCGATAAGTTGAATATAGTGACTATACGCATGCAAGACATGCTTCTAGTGGATGATTGGCTGCCTGTTCTCAAAGGTGTTGATATTGTAGTCAATTCTGTCGGTATTTTGCGCGAAAGAAAACTTCAATCACATTTTCAATCAACCCGTGAAACTTATGACAAAGTTCATCATTTAGCGCCCACTGCATTAGCGGAGGCTTGCGCCAAGCGCAATGTACGCTTAATTAATATCTCTGTAATCGGCTTAACAAACATTGCAAAAAGCCGTTTTATACGCTCAAAGTTTGCGGGTGAACAAGGCATTTTAAGTAGTGGTGCGCAAGCAATTTTAGTCCGACCATCACTATTAGATGGCACTGGTGGCTATGGCGCTAAATGGTTCAGGCGGGTGGCAACATGGCCTGTGCAATTTGTAATGAAGTCAAAAGGCTTAATTGCGCCATTGCAAGTTACTGATTTGGGTGAGGCGGTCGCAAACATTTGCAAAATGGACTTTGATAAGCTACCAACAATAATCGAACTCGGTGGCAATGAAGTTTTTGCCATTGAGCAATACCTAACTAAATTGCGTACTCAAACTAAGCAAACACGGGCTTTGCAAATTGCAGCGCCTAAAATTGTGGTGCGATTATTTAGCCATATTTTTGACTTGTTAGCTTGGACGCCATTGTCATTCGGACACTTTGAGTTAATGCAAGGCTATAACGTGCCTGCAAAGAACATGCTGCCTGAATTATTGGGGCGTAGACCTAGTGGAGTAGGCGTGAGTAGAAGTGTTGATTGGGTTGAAGTATATTCAATTAGTAATACTCACCCATAAATTCACACAGCAGCCGTTTATGTTTATTGCGGCCGAAATGCTCGAGTGAGTAAAAAGTCCCCAAAGCGGAAGATTAGTTCGAGCCCCGAAGCCGTCATCCAAGTTCTGAATTATCAAAATATAAAAATATTGTTGCATCCGCTTTTGCAATTTATTACTATACGGACAGAAGAACATCTAACTCTAAGAAGTAAAAAACATTATGAAAACTCAAACAATTTCATTAACGTTATACGGACGCACCAGTTCGTATAACAACTGTTAGGCGTCACAAAATCCATGCCCCGCTACCACTGGTCAGCCCTAAACACACAGCAAGTCGGTGCATATTTCGAATACTTCATAAAGATGGAGTTTACGATGTATGGGTTTGAAGTTTACACATCGGAAGTTGACGACCGAGGAATTGACTTTGTAGCACAAAGAAACCGCAGTGAATTCATCGAAGTACAGGCCAAGGCATTGCGGAGTTACGGATATGTATTCTTGCGAAAGTCACACTTCAAGCCTAGAAAAAACTTATACCTAGCCTTCGGGTTAATGTTTGAAGGTCAAGAACCCAAGTCCTACTTGATTCCATCCGACGTTTGGGACAAGCCAGATGGAGTTTTCGTGAGCAGGGATTATGATAGTCCTCAGCTTAAGAGCCAACCTGAATGGGGCATAAATGTGTCGCGAAAGAATCTAGCAACCATCGAACAGTACGCACTTGGCGCAAAGCTCGAAAGGCTCGTCAAAAACAGTGACGTCTAACCCGCCAATAGCTGGATTACAATCCTGTTATTGGCAACGTTCATAAAAAACTTAGAAATATATGATGTTGTTTGAAGGTCTTAAATGAGTTTATTCTAAAAAAAACTCACCGTTATTTTCCTTAATTAGCGCTTTTAAGCTTTCAATTTCAGCTGAGCTTCATATACAGTCTGGATATTTAGTTAGGGCAACTTGAGCTCAATAGTGCTTTCATTGCTTCCGAATGCTCCTTTGAGACAAACACAAACCGTATCTCTTTTAAAACTTCTAATGTTGCAATAAATTCTCGTGCAACTTGCACGTAAACACCAACCGCTTCACTCATTGGGAATCCGTATATGCCAGTGCCAATAGCTGGAATTGCAATACCGCTAATTTGATTATCCTCAGCAAGCTTAAGCACATTACGCAAAGCCTGGGCAAGGCTAACTAGCGGATTGCTCTCAGCATGATACCTAGGTGAGCTTACGTGGATGATGTATCTATTGGGCAAATGAAAAGCAGGTGTTATGACAGCCTGAGTCAATTTCAGTGGTGCGAATTGCTTACCGTAAATCTCTAATTCTTTGCCTGCTGCTTTATGTATTACACCACAAACCCCTGAGCCAGCTAACATTGAAGGGTGTGCTGAGTTAACAATAGCATCACAATCAGATTGCTTTGTTAAGTCACCAACTACACAGTTAATTTGAGTTTTATTCATGAGCCCCTGTTGAATAAAGTGGACACTGCCTCTATAGATAATAGCATTATGTTGCGTATACTTATTTAGTATCTGGCTAGTTTGGACCTAAAGTTACCATTTCACCCATTGATTTGAAATCGAATTATCACTGTCTGATTTTTGTCATTTTGGGTCGCGGTTATAGAATGAGGTTAGTGGTTTTTTGGGAATGGCATGAGCATATATTACATACAAATGGAATAATTTAAGTAGATTTATGCCTATCTAAACACTAATTGGCGCTAGCTGCCATTCGCCATCAATCAGCATTTCAAGAGGCTTGTAATTTTGTTTATAAGCCATTTTTTTGCTGTCTCTAATCCAATAGCCTAAGTATAAATAAGGGAAATTGAGCGTTTTAGCCCATTCAATTTGCCATAGTACGTTGTAAGTGCCTAGGCTTGCGTGTGTGTCGCTGGTATCGTAAAAGGTGTAAACGGCTGAGATGCCATCGAGCACAATATCGATCACACTCACCATTTTAAGTTGACCGTTTTCTCGAAACTCCATCATCACACTTTCTACATTGGTTTGGCATAAAAAGCTTTTGTATTGCTCAATTTTTTCAGCTTCTACATCTTTTTGTGAAATTTTCTCAGCGTTCTTTTCAGGCTCTGCATGTCGTGCTTCTTGATAGGCTGCATATAGTGCGTAATGCTCTTCATGATATGCAATGGGCAAAATGGTAGTGGTGAGATTTTGGTGTTGCTTGAATGCGCGCTTTTGGCTGCGACTTGGTACAAAACCTTTTAGCTTGACTCTTACTGGTACGCATTCTCGACAGTTTTCGCAATGTGGCCTGTAGGCAAACTTACCACTGCGCCTAAAGCCTTGCTGAATCAGCCCACTATAAACGTGTGCATCAATTAAATGCTGGGGTGTGGCAATTAAGCTTTGCGCAAGTTTGTTGGGCAAATAACCACAAGTGTAGCCAGTGGTGACGTAAAACTGTAGCTTGTTTAAAGGTGGCTCTGATGGCGTTGTCATGTTAAATACTTTTTTAAGTTAAGCGCGTGTTAAAAGTGTTAGATGTTGCATAAAAAATGCTCGCTCAATCTCACGTCCGCCAAAGCTGGCGAGTAATGGCGTTTTCATCTGACAATCTATCAGTCCAACTCCTTGTGTCTTTAAATATTCTACTAAATGCGCAAAGGCTACTTTTGAAGCATCCGTCACATGGTGAAACATACTTTCCCCATAAAACATACGCCCAATTTTAATGCCATAACAACCGCCAACTAATTGATTATCAAACCAGCTTTCCATACTTATGGCATAGCCTAAGCGGTTAAGTTCACAGTAAGCTTCAATCATTTCTGGGCTAATCCAAGTGCCTGCTGGGGTATTGTTTTCATCAAGTCTAAGGGTGTTGCTACAGGCCGTGATGACTGCACGAAAGCTTGTATTAAAACGCACTTCAAAACGCTTTTTTTTCAGTATTTTTTTGAGTGAATTCGATATTTTTAATTCATCTGGAAAAAGTACCATGCGTGGGCTTGGGCTCCACCACATGACGGGTTCACCTTCGCTAAACCATGGGAATATACCTTGTTGATAAGCGCTAAGTAGGCGTTTTGCAGATAAATCACCACCAATTGCGATTAAGCCGTTAGGCTCTTTTAACGCCATAGATAAAGGCGGAAACTCGCAGTCATCCTCTAGGCTAGCAACTCGTCCATTAGGCAATTGATAATACGCGTAGCTCATAAACTTTATGTGGGTTTGTTGGTCAGTGTTATTAGAAGTAAATGTTAGTTTACCTTGTTTAGCCTTTATGATTAAATGAATCCTATGTCTATGTCATCGCATCAACTTGTAAGATTATTCGTGTTGCTATTGCTGACAGTTTTCGTTAGTGAAACTGTTTATGCAAGCAGCATGATGGCATCTGTGCAGATGTTTCCAAGTCATACAGAAGCGCATGCCGAGCATTGCCATGAAATGCCTAGTGCTCAGCACTCCCATGAAAAACAGCACACGCATGCAAGCTGTAAAGATTGCAGCCATTGTTTTGCTTGTTTTTCTATGATGGCGCAAACGTCATCAAGTGAACCTGCGTTACAAAAACAACTGATTGCAACAGTTCTTTTTGTTGAAATTTATCACTCCCCTAGCACCACTCAACCTCAAAAACCACCCATCACTTAGCTTAGCAGCTTTGTCCTGCCCGTCGTTTGCGCAAGCGTAGATGACGAGTGGGCAGTTAATTTTAGTTTTACTGTGGATTTCACACATTAAAGCTTGATTTATTAGATGGGGTTTATATGAAATTTTTTCGAATAATATTTATTTGTGTATTAGCGAGTTTGTTTCTCGGTGGTTGCGCTACATTTTCTCAAGACGGTGGTTTTGCTGGGGTGAAACAAGCAAGTGCCAAACACATCAAACAAGAGATTGTTTGGCCGAAGTCTGAGGCTGAGCTAAAAACTGTAGCCGATAGAGTGACAGAGTTGTTAAAAACGCCTTTGAATGCCGATAGTGCGGTACAAATCGCTTTGCTCAATAATAAAGATTTGCAGGCTTCATTTTACCAACTGGGTATTTCTGAGGCCGATGTGGTGCAAGCAGGACGGTTACCAAATCCAAAGTTTTCTATGTTGTATGCCAGAAATAACGGTGATTACAAAATCGAACAAGTGCTGACTTTTAATATTTTTTCGCTAATCACTATGCCGAAAATGTTAGAAATTGAGCGTGGTAATTTTGAAAAGACCAAGCAATTGGTAGCGCTTGATGTTTTAAATTTAGCGCATGAAACACGGCTTGCTTATTTCAATGCCGTGGCCGCAATTGAGCGCTTAAGTTATAGCGAGCAAGTTAAAGAGTCCGCAGAAGCCAGTGCCGAATTGGCAAGCCGCATGGTGAGGGCTGGCAATTGGAATGCGCTTGAGCAGGCAACCGAACAGAATTTCTATGCCGAGGCAGTTGTGGAGTATGCCAATGCAAAGAACCAGAAAACCAGTGCCCATGAAGCGTTATCTCGTTTACTTGCGTTACCTATAGACCAGTTAAGTTTAGAGAAGCGTCTGCCCGATTTACCTCAAACCATAGACGAACTGCAGGCTTATGAAAAAACCGCATTTGAGCAACGTTTAGATTTGCAAGCAATGCGTGCAGAAACTCAAGCGCTAGCCAAGCAGCTTGGGCTCACTAAAACAACAAGGTTTATTAACGTTTTAGAAATTGGCCCTGCAAGAGTGCTAGAAGGTCGACGTGGTGACCCTTATAAAAAAGGCGTGGATATTTCATTTGAACTACCTTTATTTGACTGGGGTGGGGCAAAAGTCGCACGCGCGGAGGCAACGTATATGCAGGCTGTGAATCGTACCGCGCAATTGGCCATTAATGCGCAGTCAGAAATCCGTGAGGCTTACAGCCGCTACCAAACCAATTATGAGGTAGCTAAACATTATCGAGATGAAATCGTGCCGCTGCGTAAAAAAGTTCTGCAAGAAAATCAGCTGCGCTACAACGGCATGTTAATCAGCCCGTTTGAGTTGTTTGCCAATGCGCGTGCACAGGTTGCAAGCGTGAATAGCTATATTGCAACATTGAATGAATTTTGGTTGGCGCAAACAAAACTAGAAATGTCACTTATTGGCAGTGCCAGTAAGGAAGGGAAATAAACATGAGCGATTTATTGAGTAGACGTAATTTTTTCAAATTAGCAGGTGCTGGTATAGCAGCATCTACCGTTAGCAAGGTTACAATGGCGGCTTTGCCTGAGATAGTTTCTGCGGAGAGTGCAAACACACAAGGGCAGCTCCAACCGAATACTGGCCGACCTTACAACCCAGTGCTTACATTGAATGGCTGGAGTTTACCTTGGCGTATGAATAAGGGCGTTAAAGAATTTCATCTAGTGGCAGAGCCTGTTGTGCGTGAAATTGCACCCGGTATGAAAGCGCATTTGTGGGGTTACAACGGTCAAAGCCCAGGCCCAACCATTGAAGTGGTGGAGGGCGATAAAGTGCGTATCTTTCTGACTAATAGACTACCCGAAGTGACCAGTGTGCATTGGCATGGTCAGGCTGTACCCAATGGCATGGATGGAGTCAGCGGTTTAACGCAACCCGCAATAGCGCCAGGCAAAACTTTTGTGTATGAATTTGAAGCTAAGCGTGCGGGTAGTTTTATGTATCACCCCCACGCCGATGAAATGACACAGATGGCAATGGGGTTGATGGGCAGCTGGGTGACACATCCTAAAAACTCTAAATTCATGCCAGTCGATAGAGATTTTATTTTTTTACTGAATGCTTATGACATTGATCCTGGGAGTTACACCCCAAAGATCAACACAATGTTGAATTTTAATTTATGGACATGGAATAGCCGTGCATTTCCAGGCATAGACCCGCTTGTGGTGCGCAAAAATGACCGTGTGCGTATTCGTGTGGGCAATCTCACTATGACCAATCATCCTATTCATTTGCATGGTCACGAGTTTCAAGTGACAGGTACCGACGGTGGCTGGGTGCCGCCCACAGCTAGATGGCCAGAAGTGACGACAGATATTGCCGTAGGGCAAATGCGCGCCATTGAGTTTGTGGCCAATAACCCAGGCGATTGGGCTTTTCATTGCCATAAAAGCCATCACACCATGAATGCGATGGGGCATCAGGTGCCGACATTATTAGGCGTCAAGCAGGATGATTTGGTCGATAAAATTAGTAATTTAGTGCCAGCTTATATGGCGATGGGCGAAACGGGGATGGCAGAGATGAACGAAATGGCAGCGATGATGCCGATGTCTTTGCCAGAAAATACGCTACCGATGATGACCGGTAAAGGTCAGTTTGGTGATGTGAATATGGGTGGGATGTTTTCACTCTTAAAAGTGCGCGAAGGGCTAGCGAAAGGTGATTACAAAGATCCTGGACATTATCAATTTCCAAAAGGGTCTATGGCTTACGAATATGGTGGTGAAGTTTCAGAACCACCAAGGCAAGCTGCTACCGATGAAAAAGCTGCGGTAGAATTACAGGTACGCAAACCCACAGGTCATGCAGGACATTAATTAGGAGTAGCCATGCAATATATTATTGTTAAGTATTTAATTACAGCGGGTGTAGTGGTGATGGTTTCAGAGTTTGCAAAGCGTAGTGATAAGCTTGGCGGTTTAATTGCAGCCTTGCCTTTGGTGACCGTGCTTACGCTAATTTGGCTGTATGTAGAGCATCAACCAACTAGTAAAATTGCCAATCATGCCTATTATACGTTTTGGTATGTGCTGCCTACTTTACCCATGTTTTTGCTTTTCCCCTACCTGCTACCTAAATGGGGCTTTGTGTTGACTTTGATTGCTTGCGTGGTATTTACGATAGTCACTTTTTTGTTATTCGCACTATTGGTAAAACAATTTGGTATAGACCTAATATAGGTAGGGTTAATTTCAGCAAGGTTTTTATAAAAAAAGCTTCTTAATCATACGATTAGCGCGTAAAATGCGCGAACTCTAGAGTTTGTAGCAAACACCTTGGAACAATACACAACAATGCTCGCAAAGCCCATTCATAGCTATCGCCCTTACTGGGCGAAGCGGTTTGGTGCTGCGCCAATTTTACCTATGTCTCGTGCTGAGATGGACGAACTTGGCTGGGATAGCTGCGACATTATTTTGATTTCGGGTGATGCGTATATTGACCACCCAAGCTTTGGTATTGCCTTAGTTGGCCGCTTGCTTGAAGCGCAAGGTTTTCGCGTGGGTATTATCGCTCAGCCTGATTGGCAAAATGCCAGTGCGTTTAAAGCACTAGGTAAGCCTAATCTGTATTTCGGCGTGACGGCTGGCAATATGGACAGTATGGTTAATCGTTATACAGCGGATAGAAAAATCCGTAGTGATGATGCTTATACGCCAGATGCTGCGCCAAATAAACGTCCAGACCGAGCTGTGCTAGTGTATAGCCAGCGTTGTCGCGAAGCCTATTCCGATGTGCCTTTGATCATTGGCAGTATTGAGGCTAGTTTGCGCCGTATTGCGCATTACGACTACTGGAGCGATAAAGTTCGCCGCAGTGTACTAATCGATTCAAAAGCAGATATTTTGCTTTATGGTAATGCGGAACGTGCTTTAATTGAGTTGAGTCACCGTATTGCAAAGGGTGAAAAAGTAGCGGATATTCAAGATATTCGCGGTACCGCTTTTTTACGTAAAAAGATACCAGAAGGTTGGAGCGAGATTGAAAGTACGAAATTAGATCGTCCAGGTACTGTTGAAAAGCATATTGATCCATACGAAATGAAAATGGGTAAAGCGGATGCCAGTTGTGCAACAGATGAGAATAATGCTAAGCCAGCGCTACCTGAAGGTACAAAAGCGATTGAAATTGTACGCAAACCAAAAGCAGATCGCAGCAAACAGTTCGTGCGATTGCCAGATTATGAATTAGTAGCGCAAGATCCAGTGCTATATGCCCATGCTTCGCGCGTGTTGCACTTGGAAGCCAACCCAGGCAATGCGCGCGCTTTGGTGCAAAAACATGGTGATAGAGAAGTGTGGTTAAACCCACCGCCGATTCCGCTCACCACCAAAGAGATGGACTATGTGTATGACATGCCGTATGCACGCAAGCCGCATCCAACCTACGGTGATGCAAAAATACCTGCATGGGAAATGATCCGTTTTAGTGTAAATATTATGCGTGGCTGCTTTGGTGGTTGTACGTTTTGTAGTATTACTGAACACGAAGGCCGTATCATTCAAAGCCGCAGTGAAGCATCAATTTTGAAAGAAGTTGAAGAGATTCGCGACAAAGTCGAAGGTTTCACTGGCGTCATTTCAGACCTTGGCGGCCCAACAGCCAATATGTATCGTATTGCTTGTAAAAGTGAAACTATCGAGAAAAACTGCCGCAAGTTGAGTTGTGTGTACCCAGGTATTTGTGAAAATTTAAATACTGACCACTCGGCTTTAGTTAGCTTGTATCGTAAAGCACGCGCGATTAAAGGTGTTAAGAAAATTTTAATTAGCAGTGGCGTACGTTATGACCTTGCAGTTAAATCACCTGAATATGTTAAAGAGTTGGTGCAGCATCATGTAGGTGGTTACTTAAAAATTGCACCTGAGCACTCTGAGGAAAATGTACTCAGTAAAATGATGAAACCTGGCATGGATGCTTATGACGAGTTTAAAGCCATGTTTGAAAAATTTAGTGCTGAGGCTGGTAAGAAGCAATATTTAATCCCGTATTTTATTGCGGCGCACCCAGGTACTACCGATCTAGATATGCTTAATTTAGCACTTTGGCTTAAAAAGTATGATTTTAAATTAGATCAAGTACAAACCTTTACGCCTACACCCATGGCTATGGCTACTGCAATGTATCATTCAGGTAAAAATCCATTGCGCAAAGTCACGGCAGATTCTGACGATGTGCCAATTCCCAAAGCGGGTAATGTGCGTAAGTTACATAAAGCGTTTATTCGCTACCATGATCCTAATAACTGGCCTATGCTGCGTGAGGCCTTAATCAAAATGGGTCGTGAGGATTTGATTGGCAACGGCAAGCAGCACTTAATCCCCGCTTGGCAACCGCTTTCAAATAAACCTATTACCACTGTCCGTGGCGAACAACTTGAGCGAGCTGTTCGCCCTAGACGCGTGGTTACAGGTAAGCGAAAATACTCTTAAGTTAAAGTTAGTATGTTCAGCGTTACTTTCATAAATTACATTTATTGATATACAGAAACTAACAATTTAGAATTTATTTCTGCTAATGCGCCATCCCATTAATCCAAGTCCTGCTAGCATCATTCCATAGGTTTCAGGCTCGGGAACAGCTGATGTAATCACTGGACCTGCTAATCCGCGTGCGAAAAGTCCAGCCAGCGCGCTGACCGATCCCGCTCCTTTGGCTAAATCATAATCCGCACTAATTTTAGGACCTAAAGAGCCGTCCTTGTTTTGGGTCCAGTAATCAAAACCAATTTTTGAATATGAAAATGCGCCATCCACTTCAGGTTTGGTGCCACTCGACCCTAATATAGAGACATCCGTCAGAAAAGCATCACCAAATCTCATTGAAAAATAGACAAAAGGTTTATCTCCATTATTTTGAAAGTCTACAACAGCCGTTTTGATATGTTTACCTTGATCAATGTTGGAGAATAGTCCGATGATGCTCTTATCTAGTTCTTGGGTCCAAGTGAAGTCTGAAAATATGGCTTTACCACTTCCAGAACCTCCTCCGCCAATAGAGCCAGAGTTTGAGACTCCCCAATTAAATGACTGAAAATCTATCCAATCTTTATGGTTTATGTCAGTGCTTTCACCTTTGATTCCATCGAGCTGGAGGAAGTAGTTTGCGTTAGCTGCTGGGGATAAAGCTAAAGCTATGATGCCTATTGACAGGGCTTTGATAGGGAACCATTTTGCTGATATATATTTTTTCATGATGCCTCCAGATTATTAAGTTGAACTAGTCATTGACAGGTAACTCTTGAAACTGAAAATTCATTTTTAAAACGAGTAGTTACAACCAATACTCAAGGTTTATTTTACTCTTTGCAATACCATATGCAAACCATTACAGTCCGCAACTAGATTAATTTTACGATAAAAATTCAACTGCAATTTATAGAACGAACTATTCAAGCGAGTAAAATGTCAGATTTCAAACGCAAATACATTTAGAAAGTTAGAGATATTTGTTTTAATTTTACTTTCTTTTAAGGGTTGCAATGACTTCTCAATGCAAGCGGCTATGCACCAAACTCTTTGTGTTAGGCCTTTTGGTGCTTATCTCCACGCATGCTTTAGCTGAGCAGGGGCTGTTCTGGAAAGTAGAATCGCCAGCGGGTAAAACCAATTACCTTTTTGGCACCATGCATACAGACGACAATCGCGTGACTAATTTCTCACCAGCTGTAGAAAATGCGCTGCAATCAGTAGATGCATTTATGATGGAAACGCTGTCACCCAATAACCCTAGCGTATTTATGATGCAAGATGGTGACTTGAAAAACATGCTGAGTGAAGCTGAACTAGATAAAGTCTATGCGTTAGCTGAATTTCACGTGATGCACCGCGATGCTGCAACCCACATGAAACCATGGTTGCTCGCGGTGGTGTTTGATTCACCCAAACCACTCACGCCATTCGCGCAAGATAATTTACTCATGACTAAATCTGAAGACCTAGGCAAAGAGGTGATCGGGATTGAAGATACGCAAGAACATTTTGGCGTAATGGATAGCTTTAGCCGCGAAGAGCAACTGACGATGTTACGTGCGGTGTTAAAGCGCAGCCCAGAGCAGAAAGAGCGTGATTTTGAATCATTAATGGCGGCTTATTTAGCGGGGGATAGCAATAAAGTCGCTGCTCAAGACGAAAAAATTACAGGTGGTATGCTGCCACCCGCCTTGTGGGCAAAAATGCGTTCTAAATTATTGGATGAGCGCAATGTGGTGATGGCACAGCATATTTTAGAAAAAGCCAATGAAAAAAGCGTCTTCGTTGCAGTTGGCGCCTCACACCTGGCTGGGAAAGGCGGTTTAATTGCTAGGTTAAAACAAGCGGGCTATAAGCTAAGTCCAATCAATTAAGTATAGCTAACTACTTATTTACATGCGGCCCTGCTTTGTAATTAATAATTTCAGTGCTCTGTGTCACGTTGATTAATTTTTCTGTATCAAAGCCGAGTTCTTTGGCTTGTGCTATCAAATGTTGTTTGATGGGATAGGCGAGTTGGGGTGTGCGGGAAAGTATCCATAGATACAATTTATCAGGGCCGCAAATCATCACATAGTTATAGTAGGGCTTATCTAATACCATGATGTTGTACGCACCGTAAAATGGACCGAAAAAAGAGACTTTAAGCTTACCAGTATTGGTTTTATCGGCATTGGTTGGGTCTACAAAATAAGCTTTGCCTTCAGCTTCCTGCCATTCATTGGTTTTGCTATTAAACCCACGATTAATGACTTTAATGCCACCATCGTCACGCATACTGTAATTGGCGGTGACTTTTTCCATATCTCGCTCAAATGAATGGTCAAGTCTGGCAATTTCATACCATGTGCCCAAATATTGGCTTGCATCGACACTTTCAACCACCTTTACATTCTCAGGTGTTCCCATGCATGCCGTGAGTAAAAATGCAGTAAGCCAAATAATAAGTTTTTTCATTTTATAAACCAATTCTTTTGAATATATATAGCTAATAAAACATCATTAGCTTAAGCCTTTTCCGAATTATTCAGAGAGGTCAATTCCGACTCAGTCAACCAACGCCACTTGCCAACGGCTAAGTCATCTGGCAACTTCACTTCGCCGATTTGAATGCGTTTCAAGCCCTCCACGCGGTTGCTGATGGCGGCCACCATGCGCTTAACTTGGTGATATTTACCTTCAGCCAGCGTCATGTGGATAACATTTTCGGTGATGCGTGTGCAAGCAAGAGCGGCAATCGGCGCATCTTCATCGATTAATTGTACGCCTTTTAAAATATGGGCAATTTGCTCATCGCTTATTGGATGTTTGCAAGTTACCTCATAGACTTTAGGCACTTTATGTTTTGGCGAACTCATGCGGTGAATAAACTGCCCATCATCAGAAATGAGAATTAGGCCTGTCGTATCTTCATCTAATCGGCCTATGCATTGCACATCGCGCACCACCAGTGGATGTGGCAATAAACTATAGATAGTAGGGTGGTGTTGGGTTTTGTGTGAGCATTCATAATTGCTGGGTTTATGCAGCATTAAATAAGATTTTTCGCGGTAATTCCACGCTTCACCTTTGACCGTGTATTGCAGATTTTCAGTTTCAAACTCTGCGTCAGGATCATCGCAAATTTCACCATTGACGGTGACTTCTTTATTGGTAATTAGAATGCGACACAGCTTACGTGCGCCAAAGCCTTGGTTGCAGATAATGCGTTCAAGCGGAAGTTTTGATTTTAGTTTTTTAGCCATACGCCTATTATAACGTTAGCCATATAAAAGCCCACGAGTTGTGGGCTTTTTAAGTTGCTGCATTTGTGTGTTGCTAGTGAGGTAATTTCTAAATTAATCTTCTTTGCTAACAAAGTTATATAGCAAGGCACCAATCACCGCCCCAATAATGGGTGCTAACCAGAATAGCCATAGTTGACTAAGCGCAATGCCGCCCTCTAGCAAAGCTGGACCAGTGCTACGCGCTGGGTTTACTGAGGTATTGGTGACTGGAATGCTAATCATATGAATGAGAGTGAGTGTAAAACCAATGGCAAGTGGCGCTAGACCTGCAGGTGCGCGTTTGTCAGTTGCACCCATGATAATAAACAAGAACATTGCCGTCATCGCAATTTCTGTCACCAATGCGGCCATCATACTGTAGCCATGCGGTGAATGCTCACCAAAACCATTTGAAGCTAATCCACCTGCAAAACCTTCAGCACCGCTAGCAATGGTGCGTATGAGTAGTGCGGCCAGAATGGCACCAAGCACTTGCGCGATAATGTAGTGCGGTAATTCGCTGGCTTTAAATCGTCCGCCAGCCACTAAACCAATTGAAACTGCAGGGTTCAGATGGCAGCCTGAAATATGACCAATGGCATAAGCCATTGTCACTACCGTTAAACCAAAGGCAAATGAAACGCCTAGATAACCTAAGCCTAAATCTGGAATACCAGCCGCCAATACTGCACTGCCACAACCCCCTAACACCAACCAAAAAGTACCAATTAATTCTGCTATAGAGCGTTTAGTTAATGACATGTTGCCTCCTGAAATTTATAAGTTTTTAAAGTAGATTTAATAATTATTTTAAATGTTAACTACTTAGATAATTTACTGTAATCCTTATGCGCCTACAAGTGAGTTTCAGTTAAACTGTTATTTTTAATATGTAAACAATTGTTCAATGTCATTCAAACACATCATTTCCCGCGAAAACCCAGTTTTTAAGCAACTTAAAAAATTAGCGGATAACTCACGTGAGCGCCGCAGTGAAGGGCAGACCTTATTAGATGGTGTACATTTAATAGAAGCCTACATGGTTGCTTTTGGTGAGCCAGTAATGATCATTATTCCCGAAGGAAAAAGCAGCGTAGAGGCGACTGGCTTGATTCAAACCTTGACTGATATCTCAACTATCATGCTGCCGACCTTGATGTTTGCTGAACTAACGCCAGTGGCAAGTGCAACAGGTATATTGGCACTAGTTAAAATTCCGCAATTGACAGCGCCAGAGCAGCCAAAATTTGCATTGATGTTAGAGGATATTCAAGACCCCGGTAATTTGGGCAGTATGTTGCGTACGGCAGCCGCAGCTGGCGCAGAAGTGGTGTTTTTAAGTACGAGTTGCACTGATGCTTGGTCACCGAAAGCCTTACGTGGGGGGCAGGGCGCTCAGTTTGTATTGCCTATTGTAGAGCGTGCTAATTTAATTGCAGAGTTAGATAACTTTAATGGCAATAGTTATGCAACTGCGATGTTCGGCGAGTCGTTGTATGAGCAAGACTTTACCCAAGCAACGGCGTTTGTGATTGGTAATGAAGGTGCTGGCTTGAGAAAGCAAACTATCGCTGCTGCGGATAAAAGTATTACTATACCTATGTCAGAAAGTCAGTTCGGCTCTGTAGAGTCGCTTAATGCAGGGGCTGCCGCGGCCATTTGTCTATTTGAACGAAAACGACAGGTAATATGAGCCATCATTTGAAGCGTAAGCAAGTAGGCTTTTCAGCTATCGAAATGATGGTGGTTGTGGCTATTATTGCTATCTTGGCGATGATTGCTATTCCTTCTAGTTTGGGTCGCATTTTTAAAGAGCAAGTTAATGCTGCGCTGCCACTTGCAGATATAGTGAAAGAGCCTATTGCAGTAGCGTGGAAGCAGACAAAAACGATGCCTGCTGATAACAAGGAGGCCGGACTGCCTGATGCAGATAAAATTGTGAGTAATTTAATCAGTTCGGTTGAAGTGAAAGACGGTGCTATTCACATGACTTTTGGCAATAAAGCACATCCAAAACTTACAGGTAAAGTATTGTCGCTGCGGCCTGCGGTCATTGAAGAGTCACAAATCGTACCAGTAACATGGGTATGTGGTAACGCTAAAGCACCTGATAAAATGTCGTTGAAGGGCGAGAATAGAACGAATGTGGCAGCTGAGTTCTTACCTATGATGTGTAGATAATGACCTTGTGGATAAGCTGCTAATTTATTTAGTGGACTTTAGGACTAGTGATAACAGCCGCTTCTGTTACCATTAATTGCACCGCATCTATCTTGTCAAAAGCATAATGCGCGTTGCAAAAATCGCAGTTTACTTCAATTTTCCCTTGTTCCTCAATAATGCTATTCAGCTCTTCATCGCCTAGCATGCGTAACATATTCGATACGCTTTCACGAGTGCAACTACAAAAGAATTGCATGATGCTAGGCTCAAACAGTCGTACGTCTTCTTCGTGAAATAATCTAGCTATCAGCGTTTCAGTAGGCAAGTTAAGTAGTTCATCATCAGTCACTGTTCCAGCTAAGTAACCTACACGGTTCCAAATGTCTTCATCATGTATTTGCGTTTCTTGATTCATCGTTTCTGGAAGTTTCTGTATCAACATGCCTGCAGCCGAGTTGCCATCGCAACTTAACCAAATTTTGGTGTCAATTTGCTCAGAGCGCATCATGTAGTTTTCCAATACCGCGCTAATGCTATCGCCTTCGATTGGCACGATGCCTTGATATGCTTGCCCCTCTTTTGGGTCAAGCGTAATCATAAATTGACCTTGCTCTATTAGTTCAAATAAATTCTGGTTATCAGTTACTTCGCCACTCCATTTAGCCGTAGCACGCATTTTAATAGTGGAGCCAGTATTTGAATTACACTCGACCACTAAGAGCTTTAACGCACCTTTACTTTGAATTTGCATCACCAAAGAGCCATTCATCTTCAGTGTAGCCGCAAGTAGGGCGCTGGCGGCCATTAGCTCGCCAAGAGCTTTCCGCAATCCTGTTGGCAAATGTTGTTTATTCAGTGCTTGTTGTAATGTTTGCGTAAGATTGACTAGGTTGCCACGTACTGGCGTGTTTTCAAAAACGAAGCGTTGCAGTGTGTCTTGTTGTGTTTTCATGCGTGTATTTTAACATTTAGATCTAAAAAAATATTAAAAATTATTGCAATCGCAAATGATAACGATTATCATTTATATATAATTCAATAGAAAGAAAATTTTATGAAATATTTGTGCACAATTTTATTATTAATCCCCGTAATTGGATTTGCTGCTGATGGTGATTACACTTTAGTCATTAAAGACCACAAATTTGAACCAGCAGAATTGGTTGTACCTGCGGGAGAAAAAGTGAGGCTGTTTGTCGTGAATAAAGATGCAAGTCCTGAAGAGTTTGAAAGCTATACACTTAACCGAGAAAAAGTAGTTGCTGGAAATAGCACGATTAAAATGTACCTTGGACCTTTAAAACCAGGTCGTTATCCATTTATAGGCGAGTTTAATCAAGCAACCGCTCAAGGTGTAATTGTCGCTAAGTAACACTGAGGAATATTATGTTTGGAACAGCTGTCATTGTTTTTAGGGAGGTGCTTGAAGCCGGCATCATCGTGGGCATTGTCTCCGCCGCGACGCGAGATGTACCTAAGCGTAATTATTGGCTATTTTCAGGTTTAATAATTGGTTTATTGGGTTCAGCAATTGTTGCGGCATCTACAGACGTCATTGCTGAATTTGCAAGCGGTATTGGACAAGAGTTGTTTAATGCAATTGTACTTGGCTTGGCTGTAGTAATGCTCGCTTGGCACAGTATATGGATGTCTACGCACGGTGCAGAACTTGCAGCGAATGCGCACAAAGTAGGCGCAAGTATTCGTGAAGGGCGAAGTGAAAGCTCTATTTTAATGTTGGTGGTAGGGCTTGCTGTATTGAGGGAAGGTTCGGAAACTGTTCTTTTTCTGTATGGAATTGCGGCATCTGGAAGCGATACTTTAGGTAATATGTTCATGGGTGGTTTTATAGGCACCTTAATGGGTGTTGTGGTCGGCTATACTATATATGCAGGTTTGTTACGAGTTCCAATGCGATGGTTTTTCACTGCAACCGCAACATTAGTCTTACTTTTAGCGGCAGGCATGGCATCAACAGCAGCACGATTTTTGATACAGGCTGATTTATTGCCAAGTATGGCATCGCCGTTATGGGACACCTCACATCTAATTCCAGAAAATGGTTTGTTTGGGATGCTACTCCATAGCTTGATTGGGTATGATGCTCGCCCATCTGGTATGCAAGTTGTGTTTTACGTTGCCGTGATATTTTTGATTCTCACAGGAATGAAGTGGGCAAAAAGATCTCGCAAAAAGATTTTAATAAATGGAGTTGTTTAAAATGAAGAAATACAAATTAATCCTTAATCTCGGTGCTTTGATGAGTGCGTTTTATATGAATGAGGCGCTGGCAGGATCAGCAGATTATGTCTATAGCCCAATGGTGGAGCAGGGTGAAAAAGAAATAGATTTTAAATTTGGAACAGCCAAGCAGCAAGATGGGTCACGACAAAATGTAACCTCACTCGGTTTGGGCTATGGGGTCAATGAGTTTTGGTTTACAGAAGTATATCTAAAACGTGAAAGTGAAGCTGGAGAGGGTCTGACTATTGCGGAATGGGAAAACAGATTTCAACTTACAGAGACAGGAAAGTATCCGATTGAAATTGGCTTAATTACTGAGTTTGAAGCACCAACCAGTAATAAAAATGAACCTTATGAGTTTAAATTTGGACCATTGTTTCAAACTGAATTTGGTAAGTTGCAGCTAAATGCCAATGTACTTTTTGAACGTAAATTTGGTCCAAACGATTCTGATGAAAGTAGATTTACTGAAATGGGCTATCAGTGGCAAGCCAAGTATCGGTTGCAACCATCATTTGAGCTCGGTTTGCAGGGAATGGGTGAGATGGGTAAGTGGAATGACTGGACATCAAGATCTGAACAAAATCACAGAGTTGGACCGGCGGTATTTGGCAAAGTGTTAGTCGGAAATAAGCAAGCCATTAAGTATAACGCAGCATGGTTACTTGGTGTGAGTGATGCCGCGCCTAATAACACCTTTAGAATGCAGGTTGAATATGAATTTTAGAGTTTAAACCTAAAAATTTAATCGTTAAAAGGTTGCTGGTATGGTGGAATATGCCAAGTGCCGAGTTGATTTCCCAATAAAATCAAATGGCAATGCAATCTATCTGCACCGTTAGCGCTTACCTCAAATTCATAAGTACGTACAAATTGCACATGGCCGCGACTATTCCGTCCAAACCATATTTTACTGCAGGCAACAGTTTCATCGAGTAATTGTAAATTAAATCGAGAAGCGAGTTCGCGGCCCAATAAAATTGCGCGTTCTCGCTTATCCATACTGTCAAACCAAAACCAACCCATCCCAATCATTAATGCTAATAATGCAATTTCCATGCTGGATTCTTTCTGAGATTTACTTCATAACGGCTTAATTACGATTTAAATTATTTGTAGTTAAAATAAAGTCGATTATTATGCTGAATTGTATGCTAAAGCTAACGCTAATCAGATATAGTTTTATGTAGTCAATATGAAGAATAACAATTAAATGGATCAAACGCGTGAAAATGAAGCCTTTAGAGCTTATTTAAAGTTATTGCAGACCAAAGGTGCTCCAAGTGGATCACTTCTGCAACGCTCAATAATTTTAGAAAAGTTGATTGTGAATCTAGCTGGAAAAGCCCTGGAAGGCAATGAGTATCGCCAAGCAGTAGAAATATTGATGGAAACTGTACCAGCTGATGATTGGCACGATTGTTTGACTGCCTTGCGAGAGTTTTATCCATTTTGGAGACAGGATATTAAAGCGATTGCAGCGATTAACATCAATCCAGGTTTTGATGTTATACCATTGCAATGGAAGCCGTTGCCTGTTTCGCTGAAGTCGTTGATGGAAGGCTTGGCAACAGAGAAATTTGACGCTTCAGAGACTTGGCCATTAAAAGCCTATGCACAGGCGCTTCGACAAGAAGGCTCGGAGCAATCGCTGGTGGATACACGTGTTAAGTTGGCAAAAATCATATTAGTGCGTTTAAAAAATGCTCCTGTCAAAAATCATAAATCTTATCGAACTGCTGTCGACCTTACATTGCCGCTATTTAATATTAAGAACAATCGACGTTTGTTTTTGGTGGTGGTGCGAGAGTTTTATCATTTCTGGATTGGTAATCCAGATGCAAGTAGCATGGTGCTTAAAGATGGTTCTGGAAATATTCTGTTGTAACGATTCGCTACCCCAAATCAATAATCGCTAATTTGCACTTAAATAGTGCAATGCACCACATGTAGCACTATATTAGTGCAAACTTCCATAAGTTAATAATTAATAATTAATTAAAATCAATAGCTTAAGTATTGGCGTAATATTTGCTTTATACCTCAGGTTGAATTTCTACTAAACTTTAAGGAAAATTGAGAAATGGAAGCATTAGTTTCGTCAAATGACGTATTGTTTGTATTGTTAGGCGCTATTATGGTGCTTGCCATGCATGCTGGTTTTGCATTTTTAGAAGTGGGAACAGTCCGTAAGAAAAATCAAGTTAACGCGCTAGTCAAAATTATGGTTGATTTTTCAGTGTCGACCATCGCTTACTTCTTTATTGGCTACAGCATTGCCTATGGCGTCAATTTTTTCAGTGGTGCAGAAGTGTTAGCCGCTAAAAATGGTTATGGTTTAGTTAAATTCTTCTTTCTTTTGACTTTTGCTGCAGCAATTCCCGCTATTGTGTCAGGCGGTATTGCGGAACGCGCTAAATTTAATCCACAGCTTGCGGCTACTTTTTTGATTGTAGGTTTTGTTTATCCGTTTTTTGAAGGTATCGTTTGGAATAACCATTTTGGCATTCAAGATTGGTTTTTAGCCACATTTGGTGCCAAATTTCATGATTTTGCAGGCTCAGTGGTTGTACATGCGATGGGAGGCTGGATTGCACTCGCAGCTGTGATTTTGTTAGGAGCACGGCAAGGTCGCTATGCTAAAGATGGCCGTGTGCATGCGCATCCGCCTTCAAATATTCCATTTTTAGCTTTAGGTGCATGGATACTTACTGTTGGCTGGTTTGGTTTTAATGTGATGTCAGCGCAGTCAATTCAAGGCATTTCTGGTTTAGTCGCAGTCAATTCTCTTATGGCACTTGTTGGCGGTACTTTAGCGGCTTTAATCATGGGTAAGAATGACCCAGGCTTCGTGCATAATGGCCCGCTAGCTGGTTTGGTAGCGGTATGTGCAGGCTCAGATATTATGCATCCGTTAGGCGCATTAGTCACAGGAGGTGTGGCAGGGATGTTATTTGTTTGGGCGTTTACAGCAACGCAAAATCGTTTAAAAATTGATGATGTGCTAGGCGTATGGCCGCTACATGGTTTGTGTGGTGCTTGGGGTGGCATTGCAGCAGGCATTTTTGGTACCAAAATATTGGGGGGCACAGGTGGTGGTGCTGATGGTATTAGCTTTATGTCGCAGTTGTTGGGTACTGGCTTGGGTATTGTAATTGCCTTAGTTGGCGGTGTGCTTGTTTACGGCACACTAAAGCAGTTGGTTGGAATTCGCTTAGGTCAAGAAGAAGAGTTTGATGGTGCAGATTTAAGTATTCATAAAATTGTTTCGACAGCGGATGATTAGGCTTCATTTTCACCCGTTCGGGTGATTGTAAAATTGCTTTTAGTGGTATATTGTTCATTATAAAATTCTTTCTAAAATTGCTATTTGTAATTGCTTGCGAAAAAGGTATTTTCAATTTTTATTATTGGGAGAAAGCAATGAATTTATACAACAGCTTATTGGCCGTGTCAGTCTTGTCTTTTTACGGTTACAGCCCAAGCGGCACCAGTCATTTATAACGATACGATACCAGCAGGTACTGCGGCATTTGATGCTACAGTAGTAGGCGCTGGCGGCATAGTGGTAACTGATGCGCTAGCCAGACTAACTAGTGCCTCTTCTTGGGCACGTACTGGATACACAATTAACTCAACAGATGCTAGCATGAGGCCGATTGATTCATCTTATCTAGCAAGTGGCGATGCTATTGGTATAAACCCAGCTAGTCCTGCAGCAAGTTCTGGTTTAACATTTGACTTTGTATCTCCCGTAAATGCTTTTGGATTAGAGGTCGGTGATTGGGCTACATGTTGTTTTCCCTCATCTCTCTATATATCTTTCGATGGGGGTGCAACTCGGTTGGTTGCTACGGCTATTGCTGATGCAGATAACCCTGGTGCAGCAGCAGGTCTAGGCTATTTGAACTTTGTTGGTGCTATAGATACTACAAACACATTTAATAAAGTTACATTTTATGGTGATGGTTTCGGTGAATATCTTGTAGCTGGAGGTACGATTCGTTACGCTACTTTAGGTATAGGCTCAGTTCCTTCAGTACCTGAGCCAGAAACCTACGCTATGTTGTTGGCGGGTTTAAGTTTAGTGGGTTTTGCTACGCGCCGCAGAAAAGTAAGTTAACTTTAGCTTTATAAACAAATTAAAACGGGAGCTGGGGCTCCCGTTTTAATTTGTGCTTGAAGAATAATCAAAATCGATTTTCTCGGCTATGATAAAATTTAGTCATGATTATTGCACAAGAAAAAGCTAATATAGCGCGCTTTCATGTTGTTATTCCTGCCGCTGGCATTGGTAATCGCATGGCTAGTGTTTTGCCCAAGCAGTATATGCCTATTTTGGGTAAGCCTATGATTTTGCATAGCGTGCAAACTTTTTTTGCTTGCTCGCGTATTGCCAGTATTCATTTAGCCCTTAATTCAGGTGATGAGTTTTGGCATAGTTTAAAGTTAGCGCCCAATAGTCGTTTGTATCTACATTACACAGGGGGAGAGTCACGTGCGCAAACGGTGTTAAATACGCTTAATGCTATCGTAATAGCTGAGGATGATTGGATATTGGTGCACGACGCTGCGCGGCCTGGTTTAGATGAATCATTACTCAACCATTTGCTCGATACTTTGCAAGAGGATGCGGTGGGTGGCTTATTAGCTTTACCTTTAGCTGATACGTTAAAATTATCGAACCAAGAAGGACGTAGTGAGAAAACCATCCCGCGTGAACATTTATGGCAAGCACAAACCCCGCAGATGTTTCGTTATGCCACACTTAAAAAAGCGCTCGCTGAATTTAATGGAACGCCAACAGATGAAGCTGAAGCGATTGAAGCTTTGGGATTGAGGCCGAAATTAGTGACAGGTAAACTGCGCAATCTTAAGGTCACTTATCCTCAAGATTTAGCTGTGTTGTCAGCACTTTTAGATAGTCAATCTTAATAAATTAATTGATGAGAACATGAATATGCGTATCGGTCATGGGTTTGATGTACACCAATTGGTGGTTGGCAGAAAGTGCATTATTGGTGGCGTTGAGATTCCATTTGAAAAAGGCTTAGATGGACATTCTGATGCCGATGTATTGTTGCATGCGATATGTGACGCCTTGCTTGGCGCTACAGGTTTAGGTGATATTGGCAAACACTTTCCACCAAGTGATGATAAGTTTAAAGGCATGGATTCACGTGAATTATTGCGCCATGTGGTTGCCCTATTAAAGGCTAAACACTATGTGGTAAACAATATCGATGCGACCGTGATTTGTGAAGCGCCAAAACTATCAATACATACAGCGCAAATGTGCGTAAATATTGCCGCAGATTGCCTAGTGGATGTTTCGCAAATTAACATCAAAGCTACGACTACCGAAAAGTTAGGCTTTACTGGTCGTGGCGAAGGTATTGCGGCCGAGGCAGTTTGTACTATTGTCACGCTTTAGTAACTGTACACATTTAATCTGCAACTTATCGCTATATTGCTACTCACAAAAGTTAGCAATTTCTCATCATTAATTTCAATTAGTTAAGTAAATCTCAATGTTTAAATGGTTTCAAAATCTCGCTTCACCTTTCCCTGAAGCCCTTATTGCTACACCGTCCAAGAATTTTTGGACGTTTGCTTGGAGTTGCACACAAGGCTTACGCCCCTATTTACTGGGCATGACGATTTTTACAGGCTTCATTGCGTTGTTTGAAGCGGCTTTATTTGCCATGATGGGCAAAATTGTTGATTGGTTAAGCAACGTACCAAAAGATTCATTATGGCAAAACTACAAAACAGACTTGATTGTTTTAGCCGTCATTTTAATCTTAAGTACGTTTTTTATTATCATGCAGACCATGTTTAAGCATCAAACATTGGCGGCTACTTTTCCTATGCGTATGCGCTGGAATTTTCACCGTTTAATGTTGAATCAAAGCATGAGTTTTTACCAAGATGAGTTTGCAGGCCGCGTGTCTGCAAAAGTCATGCAAACCGCACTGGCCGTGCGCGACGTATGGTTTATTGTGGCCGATATTATGGTGTATGTTGTCGTGTATTTTGGCAGCATGGTCGGCATAGTGGCTTACTTTAATTCGCTTATTGCCATTCCATTTTTAGTTTGGTTAGCGACTTATGTCGCCTCATTAAGTTACTTTGTGCCACGCTTAAGTAAAACATCACGTATGCAAGCTGATGCGCGAAGTTTAATGTCTGGACGCATTACCGATGCTTACACCAACATTAGCACTGTAAAGTTGTTTAGTCATGCTGGGCGTGAAGGCGCTTATGCTAAAGACGCCATGCAAGAATTTATCGGCACCGTACATGCGCAAATGCAATTAGTGAGCATGGTAGAAATTATTAACCACCTATTGAATATGTTGTTGATTATTGCAACAGGTTTGACAGCACTCTATTTATGGAGCAAAGGCCAAGTTTCTGTGGGTGGTGTAGCTGCGGCAACCGCAATGTCATTACGCTTAAATGGTATTTCGCACTGGGTGATGTGGGAAATGACTTCTTTATATGAGCAGGTCGGTACGGTGCAAGATGGCATGAATACGCTGACAATGCACAATAATATCATCGATGTGCCAAATGCAGAGTCGCTTCAAGTAAAGCATGGTGAAATTAAATTTGAGTCAGTTGATTTCAGCTACGGTGGTAGCAAAGTAGTACTTAAGAATCTCAACTTAAATATCAAATCAGGCGAAAAAGTTGGGCTAGTCGGCCGTTCTGGCGCGGGTAAATCCACTATCGTTAACTTGCTGTTAAGGTTTTACGAGGTTCAAAGCGGAAGCATTTTGATTGATAGTCAAAATGTGAATCATGTGACACAAAATACTCTGCGTGAAAATATCGGCATGGTCACGCAAGATACGTCGCTACTGCATCGCAGCGTGCGAGACAATATTCTATACGGTCGCCCAGACGCCACAGAAGCCGAGATGATTAGCGCCGCTAAACGTGCTGAAGCGCATGATTTTATTTTATCGCTACAAGATGCAAAAGGCCGCACAGCTTACGATGCCCACGTGGGCGAGCGCGGCGTAAAGCTCTCAGGTGGTCAGCGTCAACGTATTGCCATTGCACGTGTGATGCTAAAAGATGCGCCTATACTATTATTAGACGAAGCCACTAGCGCCTTGGATTCAGAGGTCGAACAAGCGATTCAAGCCAGCCTTTATAATTTGATGCAAGGTAAAACCGTGGTCGCCATTGCACATCGTCTATCAACCATCGCAGCGATGGATAGGCTGATTGTATTAGATGAAGGCAAAATAGTAGAAGAAGGTAATCATCAAGCGCTGCTCAAGCAAGGTGGCCTCTATGCAAGCTTATGGACGCGCCAAAGCGGTGGCTTCCTAGCAGAGGATTAAAAACCTGTAATTCATACCCTCCCTATTTAAGGGGGAGGGCTAGGGTGGGGGTAAGTCTTAGTTTTAATGAGCTACCCAACCCCCATCCCAACCTTCCCCCTCAAATGGGGAAGGCGTATTAATAACGAAAGGGAAATCATAATGACAACAGAAATAGAAGTTCGCCCACCAGTTCCACCATTCACCCGAGAAACGGCAACACAAAAAGTGCGGTTGGCGGAAGATGGTTGGAACAGCCGTGACCCACAACGTGTTTCATTGGTATATACATTAGATTCGCAATGGCGTAATCGCGCAGAGTTTCCACAAGGGCGCGCAGAAATAGTTGAATTCTTAACCCGGAAATGGGCAAAAGAGCATGATTACAGATTAATCAAAGAACTATGGGCATTTGACCATAACCGCATTGCAGTGCGCTTTGCCTATGAATGGCACGATGATTCTGACCAGTGGTTTCGCTCATACGGAAACGAGAATTGGCAGTTTGATGCTAATGGGCTAATGGAATTGCGCTATGCCAGTATTAACGATTTAGCTATTAACGAAGCTGATCGTAAATTCTTTTGGCCATTAGGCCGCAGACCAGATGACCATCCAAGTTTGAGTGAACTTGGATTTTAACGTGGAGCTAAGGAGCGCGCCGAAGGCACGTCCCGCTTGAGCGTAGGGTTAGGTGTTTTCATTGGTCTTTTTTGCACTACCGTGCGAGCGATGCTGACTAAGAGGTTCTTCGCATTCATGAATAACTTCTCCTGTTTCTGCATCCGTTACACGCTCGAAATACCAGTCACTTTTTTTGTCCCAGTGCCGTTCTTTATTTACCATACGACCGGAGGCCGACATTTCCGGGCCTATGACCTGTTCTCGCTCGGGTTTTCCATAACCCGTTGACGGATCACCACCCTTGTCCCGATTACGCTGCTTGATCGTAACGGCACCGTGTTCGTGAAATTGAACGCGAGAGTGAAACTGCATCCTGAAATTTTCCCCACCACAGCTTGGACACGCGGCGCTTTCGGAAGTGCGAAGTTCCTCTGTACCTATAACCTGACCACATTGAATACAGGTCGATTGATGCATGAGACACCTAAAAGTAATTATACGGACGCATGCGTCCGTATAATAATATTGTGAATATTGATTCTGACATGTAATTTTTCTTTTAAATCTGATGGTTAAGTGTTGGTCTGTCCGTATAATAATAAATTGGAATGATGGACGCAATGCATTTCTAACGGCGTGATTTTATTGTTTTTGTTGTTCAGCCAATTCCATTAAATACTGCTCAACATCCCACTCACAACCGCCACAGCCTGAAAGCGCGCCTGACCAATTGGAAATGGCTTCCATATCCATACCTTCATTAAACAGTTTTTTAATTTTGGCACGTGTGGTGCCGCTGCATGTACACATCACCTCGTTATCTAAATTGTCGTCTTGAGCTGTCATTATTAATCACTTAAGATTTAAGCAGCACAATGACCGCGCCGCTGCCGCCATCTTGTTTTTTCGCTTCGGCATAGGCAATCACTTCATCTTTTTGCATGAGCCAGCCGCGTAGTTTATGTTTAAGTATAGGTTCACGGTTGCGCGAGCCTAAGCCTTTGCCATGCACTATGCGTACGCAGCGGATACCGCGTTTTTTGCAGTCGCTAATAAAGCTTGAAACGTAGAGTCTGGCTTCGTCACTAATTAAGCCATGTAGGTCAATTTTGGCTTGAATAACCCAGTGTCCGCGGCGTAGTTTGCTTAGAATGTCAGGCGAATGGCCGTCGCGCAGGTAAAGCAATTCCTCACCTGTTTCAATTTCATGGGCTGGAATGTAGTGATCCGACAATGAATCAACAAGGGCTTGTTGTTCATCGCGGATAAATTGTAGTGGGATGGGCTTGGGTTTTGGCTTGTATTCATCTTTTGGTGGCGCGGTAAAAGGTTTTACGTCTTTTACCGCGTCACGAAAAAGAGTGATATCGTCAGCAGGTTGAATACTGACTTGATTAGCGGCATCTTGATCACGTTGTTTTTGTGCGGCAGATGCTTGCTTTAAACGCTTTTTTGCGTTTAAAAGCTTATTTGTCGAGGTATCGTTCAGCATCTAGCGCAGCCATACAGCCTGACCCAGCGCTGGTAACCGCTTGGCGATAGATATGGTCTTGCACATCACCAGCGGCAAACACACCAGGAACGCTAGTCGCCGTAGCATTGCCACCACGACCCATTTGCGTAATGATGTAACCACCTTCCATGTCGAGTTGACCTTCGAAAATGTCGGTATTTGGCTTGTGGCCAATCGCAATGAATACGCCTTGTAGCACGATATCTTTAGTGGTGCCGTCAGTCACATTTTTGATACGCATGCCAGTTACACCAGTATTGTCACCTAGCACTTCATCTAGTGTATTGAATGTTTCTAATACGATTTTGCCTTCAGCTACACGCGCCATTAATTTATCCACCAAAATGGCTTCTGCTTTAAATTTATCCCGACGATGTACCAATGTGACTTTGCTGGCAATATTAGCTAAATACAAAGCTTCTTCAACAGCCGTATTGCCGCCGCCAATCACTGCAACTTCTTGATTACGATAGAAAAAACCATCACAAGTTGCACAGGCTGAAACGCCTTTTCCTGAAAAGGCTTCTTCACTTGGTAAGCCTAAATACTTAGCTGATGCACCCGTAGCGATAATCAAAGCATCGCAAGTATATTCGCCGCTATCACCCACTAAACGAATCGGCTTTTCAGTTAAATGTGTTGTGTGGATATGGTCAAAAATCATTTCAGTGTTAAAGCGCTCTGCATGCTTTTGAAAGCGCTCCATCAGCTCTGGGCCTTGCACGCCATCAGCATCTGCAGGCCAGTTGTCGACTTCAGTTGTAGTCATCAATTGACCGCCTTGGGCAATACCAGTAATTAATACAGGTTTAAGGTTCGCGCGCGCGGCATATACTGCGGCTGAATAACCTGCAGGGCCAGAGCCTAAAATAAGTAATTTGACGTGACGTGTTGCCATGTTGTGTTGCTTTCTTTAATAAATATTATTTAAGTTATATTGGGTTTGTTAGATTATTTTTCAAGCAAGCTGCGTAGCATCCAACTTGTTTTCTCATGTAATTGTAGGCGTTGCGTTAATAAATCTTTAGTGGCTTCATCTGAAGCCGCATCTGCCGCCGGGAATACGCTACGTGCTGTGCGGCAAACCGCCTCATGGCCAGCAACTAGTTCGGCAATCATATCTTGCGCTTTCGGCACGGATTCAGACTCTTTAATTGACGATAGTTTTGCAAAATCACGGTAAGTACCAGGTGCGTAAATATCCAATGCACGGATGCGTTCAGCTACTAAATCCACAGCTAATGCTAGCTCAGTATATTGCGCTTCAAACATCAAATGCAGGGTGTTAAACATAGGCCCCGTGACGTTCCAGTGAAAGTAATGCGTTTTTAAGTACAAGGTGTATGTGTCGGCCAAAAGACGTGATAAACCTTCTGCAATTGCTTTTCTGTCTTGTTCTTTTATGCCGATATCCATGGTGATTTCCTTAAGAGAAGTGTGAGTTAGGTAGCTTTAGGAATAGATTAGTATTGTATTAGCTACCAAGCGACTTTGATACTGCTATAATTAAATTTGACGCTAAAAAACTTGTAAGGTTCGACTATCTTGTTCTTCAAAAAATCAACTCCAGTCAATGCTCGCCGTGAGGCTGAAGTGAGTAAATCTCATGTGATAGGCGCAAAGCTTATTAAGGAAGCTTGGTGGTTAGGCTTAGTGCTAGCTGGGCTGTTTATTACGATCATTCTGTTTACCTATCATCGTGAAGATCAATCTTGGTCACATATGGCGGCTGATAATGCGCCTATTCTTAACGCTGGTGGCAGTGTTGGCGCTTGGGTTTCCGACATGCTGTTATATCTTTTTGGATTCTCGGCATGGTGGTGGGCAATACTTGCGTTTTACGCCATGTGGCTTGTTTACCTAAAGTTAGACGAGGCTACACAGCACGATAAACCATTTTTATTGTTTAATTTTATTGGTTTTGCTCTGTTGTTGATTTCTTCTTGTGCGTTGGAAGCTGGGCATTTAGTTAGCTTGCCTGCCTCACTACCTTTGGCTGCGGGCGGTATGGTAGGTGCGTCATTTGATGGATTGTTACGTGGTATGTTCGGTTTTACAGGCTCTAGCATGTTGCTACTTGTAATGATTGCAGTTGGTTTCAGCTTATTTACTGGCTGGTCTTGGATTATGATCACTGAGAAGTTTGGTGCTGGTGTGATAACGGCTTACGAATTTATCAAATATAAATGGCAAGATAGGCAAGATAGACAAGCTGGCAAAGTAGTTGAACAAGAGCGTGCTGAATTTGTGCAAATTGAGCGCAAACGTGTAGAAGACCGTGAGCCTGTGTTCATTGAGCCGCCAATGTTAGAAGTAGCAAAAAGTGAACGCGTGCTTAAAGAAAAACAAGCG
This sequence comes from Burkholderiales bacterium, assembly GCA_038327905.1. Taxonomy (GTDB): domain Bacteria; phylum Pseudomonadota; class Gammaproteobacteria; order Burkholderiales; family Methylophilaceae; genus Methylotenera. Next base: position 42,711 of record JBBQLN010000001.1, on the reverse strand, counting down.
CCATTATTTGAGTCGATGCCAGACTCTGATTTACCGCCATTACATTTGTTAGATGACCCTGCAGGCACGGTTGAATTGCCTTCTGCTGAAACGTTAGACTTCACCTCACGTTTGATTGAACGCAAGTTAATGGACTTTGGCATTGAAGTTAAAGTGTTGACTGCGCAACCAGGCCCTGTGATTACCCGATTTGAATTAGAGCCTGCTCCTGGTGTTAAAGGCAGTCAAGTCACTAATTTAATTAAAGATTTAGCGCGCGCGCTATCTGTAGTGAGTGTGCGTCTAGTTGAAACCATTCCAGGTAAAACCTGTATGGGCTTGGAAATTCCTAACCCTAAGCGCCAAATCGTTTACTTGTCAGAAATTATGGGCAGTCAAGCTTATGCAGATGTTAAATCGCCATTAGCGATTTCTCTTGGTAAAGATATTTCAGGCAAACCTATGGTGGCCGATTTAGCTAAAATGCCCCATGTGCTCGTTGCAGGTACAACTGGTTCAGGCAAATCCGTGGCGATTAACGCCCTTATTTTGAGCTGGTTGTATAAGGCTGATGCTAGCCAAGTTCGCATGATTTTAATCGACCCGAAAATGCTTGAGCTTTCCGTGTATGAAGGTATTCCACACTTATTAGCACCTGTGGTGACTGATATGCGCCAAGCGGCAAACGCGCTTAACTGGTGTGTGGCTGAGATGGAGCGTCGTTATAAATTGATGTCAAGCTTAGGCGTGCGTAATTTAGCTGGCTATAACCAGAAAATTAAGGATGCCGAAAAAATTGGTGAAAAAATACCGCATCCATTTAGTTTAACGCCAGATGACCCTGAACCATTGATGGAAATGCCATTAATAGTTGTTGTGATTGATGAGTTGGCAGACTTGATGATGGTGGTCGGTAAGAAGGTTGAAGAGCTGATTGCCCGCCTAGCGCAGAAGGCCCGTGCATCCGGTATTCACTTAGTGCTTGCTACACAGCGACCATCAGTAGATGTGATTACTGGCTTAATTAAAGCCAATGTGCCAACGCGTATTTCTTTTCAAGTGTCTAGCAAGATTGACTCACGTACCATACTAGACCAAATGGGGGCAGAAGCCTTACTGGGGCAGGGCGATATGTTGTATATGCCACCAGGCACTGGCTACCCTGTACGTATTCATGGCGCGTTTGTGTCTGACCAAGAAGTGCACAAGGTGGTGAACTACCTCAAGGCACAAGGTGAACCAAACTACATTGAAGGCATCTTAAGTAACGAGGCTGAAGAGGGCGGGGCAGATTTTGCTGAGGGCGGATCTAGTTCAAGTGGTGGTTCAGAGGTTGACCCGCTCTACGATGAAGCCGTTGGTATCGTGCTTAAAACTCGCCGAGCCAGTATCTCAGGTGTTCAGCGTCAATTGCGCATTGGTTACAACCGCGCAGCCCGATTGATCGAAGACATGGAGCGTGCAGGCTTGGTTTCAGCCATGCAAAGCAATGGTAATCGTGAAGTGCTAGTACCGCATCACGATTCATGACCTATATGAAATTAATAAGGAATTCAATGAATAAATTAAAAGCTGCATTATTAAGCAGTTTGTTAATACTGCCGTTAGTCGCTCAAGCTGATGGCGTATCTAGTCTTAAAAAGTTTTACGATGAAACGCAGACAGTTAAAGCGGATTTTCATCAAATCGTCACAGATAAACAGGGGCGAAAAATCCAAGAAGTCTATGGTGAAATGCACATGAAACGTCCCAATAAATTCAGATGGGATTACAACAAACCCTATGAACAACAAATCATTAGTGATGGCAAGCAAGTGTGGCTATACGATACTGAGTTAGCGCAAGTTTCGGTGCGCGAGTTAAGTAAAGCGCTAGGTTCAAGTCCAGCGGCGCTCTTAGCAGGTAGCGATAGCCTAGATAAAAACTTTAGATTGGTGAGTGCCTATCGAAAAGATGGTCTAGATTGGGTGAGTACTAATCCTAAAGATACTGATACGGGCTTTAATAAGATTTCTTTAGGCTTTAAAAGTGACGTTATCCAAGAAATGGATATGATAGATAGCTTTGGTCATCTGACTAAAATTTTATTTAGCAATGTTGTACATAACCCCGTGATTGAGCCTAAAACTTTTTTATTTCAGCCGCCTAAAGGGGTTGATGTTGTTGGCGAGTGATTAACCGTTCATCAATTGAATGAAAGTATTTTGAGTAATTTATTCACCCCAAACCAGCCAGAGCCGCCACTAGCGGAGCGACTACGACCCAAAACCCTAGATGAGGTAGTTGGGCAATCGCACTTATTAGCCGCTAATAAGCCGCTGAGACTGGCGTTTCAATCTGGCAAATTACCTTCCATGATTTTGTGGGGTCCACCTGGCGTTGGTAAAACCACTCTAGCGCGATTAATTGCCAATACTGCAGACGCGGATTTCATTCCTATTTCAGCCGTGTTATCGGGCATTAAAGATATTCGCGAGGCGGTAGAGCGTGCTGAGCTTACCTTGCAGCAGCATGGCCGTAAAACGATATTGTTTGTTGATGAAGTACACCGCTTCAACAAAGGTCAGCAAGATGCATTTTTGCCGTTTGTAGAAAGTGGCTTAATTACTTTTATTGGTGCGACTACTGAAAACCCTTCGTTTGAAGTCAACAGCGCTTTGTTGAGCCGAGCACAAGTTTTTGTGCTCAATGCCTTATCCGAAGCTGAGTTATCGTTGTTGCTGGACCGCGCTCAGCAATTGGTCGCTGAAAATGTCAAACTCGCGGATGAAATCCGCGAACAAGTATTAGCCTATGCAGATGGCGATGCAAGACGTTTACTGAACTTTGTTGAAGGCCTATTCAATGCCGCTGAAGGTGCTGGCGTCACCGAAATTGATGAAGCATTTTTGCAAACCACGATGGCGAGCAAGTTACGCAGATTTGATAAAGGCGGTGAGGCATTTTATGACCAAATCTCAGCCTTGCATAAGTCTGTGCGTGGTTCAAACCCAGATGCAGCTTTGTACTGGTTCTTACGTATGATAGACGGAGGCGCAGATCCATTGTATTTAGGCCGCCGTATTGTCCGTATGGCGATTGAGGATATTGGCTTGGCTGATCCGCGTGCGCAAGGGATGGCGATTGAAGCCTGCCAGATTTACGAGCGGCTAGGTTCACCAGAAGGTGAGTTGGCTTTGTCTAATGCGGTCATTTATTTGGCAGTTGCTCCCAAAAGTAACGCATCTTATAACGCCTATAATCAAGCCAAAGCTTTTGTTGCACAAGACAAATCACGCCCAGTACCATTGCATTTAAGAAATGCGCCAACCAAGCTGATGAAAGCTTTGGATTATGGCAAAGAATATCGTTATGCACATCATGAGCCAGAAGCTTATGCCGCTGGTGTAGACTATTTTCCAGATGATTTACATGATAAAAACACTGTACCGCAATTTTATATGCCCACACCGCGCGGCTTAGAAGGTAAAATTACGGAAAAATTGAAGCACCTAAAAGAGCTCGATCAGCAAGCATTAGCTAAAAAAGCAAAAAAATAGAAATTTAGAAAATAGAGAAACCATATGTTAGATATACAAGCGTTAAGAACTGATTTGGATGGCGTGGTAGCACGATTAAAAGGCCGAGGCTTTGAATTTGACTCTGCCAGTTTTACAGCTTTAGAGAACGAACGTAAAACGGTGCAAACGCGCACGCAAGAATTACAAGCTAAACGTAATAACACGTCTAAACAAATTGGCATTGCGAAATCTAAGGGCGAAGATGTTAGCGATATCATGACCGAGGTTGCGGGTTTAGGCGAGCAATTAAAAGCCGATGAAGCGCGATTAATTGAATTGCAAACTAGCTTGCAGAAGTTACTATTAGATGTTCCTAACATACCGCATTCTAGTGTGCCACAAGGCAAATCAGAAGCTGAAAACGTTGAAGTACGTAGAGTTGGAACACCTCGAACTTTTGACTTTGAAATTAAAGACCATACTGATGTTGGCACGCCATTAGGGCTAGATTTTGATACAGGCATCAAACTATCTGGTGCGCGCTTTACTTTTATGCGCGGTCAAATTGCGAAAATGCATCGTGCTTTGGCCCAATTTATGTTGGATACTCAAACTGAACAGCATGGTTATGAGGAGTGCTACACGCCTTATCTAGTGAAGAGGCAAGCTCTTGAGGGAACGGGTCAATTACCTAAATTTGAAAATGATTTATTCAAAATCCCACGTATTCAATCTGCTGATGAAGTAGATACTTCAGAAACTGTTGTACAAGCAAATGGCAGGGTTACTGGTGTTGATTTATTAAAAGAAGACCCATTTTATTTAATCCCAACCTCAGAAGTGACGTTGACCAACACCGTGCGCGATGAAATCGTTGCTTTAGAATCATTGCCTATCAAACTCACAGCACATACACCATGTTTCCGTTCAGAAGCGGGTTCTTATGGACGCGATACCAAAGGCATGATACGACAGCACCAGTTTGATAAAGTTGAAATGGTGCAAATCGTACACCCTGATACTAGCTATGCCGCACTTGAAGAGATGGTTGGTCATGCGGAAAATATCTTAAAAGCTTTAGGTTTGCCGTATCGTGTGGTTTCACTTTGTACAGGTGATATGGGCTTTGGCGCAGCTAAAACTTATGATTTAGAAGTGTGGTTGCCTGCACAAAATACCTATCGTGAAATTTCATCTATTTCGAACTGTGAAGCATTTCAAGCACGCCGTTTACAGGCGCGTTTTAGAAATGAAAGCGGTAAGCCTGAGTTAGTGCATACGCTCAATGGCTCTGGTTTGGCAGTAGGGCGCACATTGGTGGCGGTACTAGAGAACTATCAAAATGCAGATGGCAGCGTGACTGTGCCAGAAGTGTTGCGGCCTTACATGAAAGGCTTAGAAAAGCTGACTGTTGCTAAATAATAGCCGCTACTCAGCTTAATAAGCCTGCGCAATTTTAAACGAATTGCTACTAGGCACATGGCTTGGTTGGTAGCGCTCTAAAATACGTTGATAGCTACGAATAGACTCAACAAAAATAACGGGCGCGCCACCACTGGCGTAGCCGTATTTGAGTGTGGTGTAGTATTCGGGGTCGTTGAGCATGACCAGTGTCTTCTTAACGTCCGCCCAACGGTCTGGGTTTAAATTCAAACGTTTTGCCAGCACTCTGGCATCTTCTAAATGGGCGTAACCGATGTTGTAGGCCGCCAGTGCCATATAGGTACGGTCTGGCTCTGGAATACGCTCTGGTACGGTATCTATCATCTTTACAATATATTTAGCGCCTGCAGGTATGCTTTGCTTAGGGTCTAGTCTGTCGGTTACTCCCATTAAGTCAGCAGTGCTTTCAGTCAACATCATTAAGCCGCGAACACCAGTGGGTGATGTATTAAAAGTATCCCAATGCGACTCTCGATAACTTACCGCGGCTAGCAAGCGCCAATCAATACCTGTAATTTCTTGCGCCTGCTTAAATAAATGTTGGTATTTAGGAAGTAAGCTATTGGATAGTTTAAGAAAAGCGGTAATGTCTTGAGTGTTTAATCGGTTGTTGTTGCCATAGTATCTGTCTAATAAATTTCGTAATGTGCCATCTTTGTGAATCTGATCAAAGAATTTATTCACATTGCTGACGAGTTTAGGGTCTGCGTTTTTTGGTAAAGCCCAAGCTATATTTTCTGGTTTACCTAGCGCCATGCCTACGCTCAAGTTAGGGTAATAGTTTTGCATCAAGGCAACTAGATGGCTGTCTGCTACGGTGTAGTCTAAAACGCCATTTGCTACTTGGTCTAACAAAGATTCAGAGTTGGTTTGATTGAGCTCCTTCCAGCGCAACATAGCTTGTTTTTTTTGCATTTCAGTTAGTCGCTCGGCAAAACTGGTGCCTGCAGGGACCGTAATAGTTTTACCCACAACTGCGGCTAAATTACGCGGTTTCTCATTGGATTCACTATTGTAAATAAGCTGCTGCTGCGTTTCTTGATAGGGTTTAGAAAATTGCACCAGCTCTTGCCTAAGATGAGTAATCGACAGATTTGCCGCCGCAATATTTGCTTGGCCTTTAAGTAGAGTAGGAATCACATCGCTAATGCTGTTTACTACTAAAAACTTGATTTGATATTCTGGGGCATACTTCTTCACAAATAAGGTAGCTAGGTCGTATTCAATGCCAGAAAATTCATTTTCGCCATTAACATAATAAGTGGCAGGGCCATTATTGGTGACAAAAACTAGCTCATGGCTATTGATTAAGGCAGGTTTGGCGAGTTTTTTTGCCAGATTTGACTGATTGTTAGACGAATCGCAAGAAGCTAACAATAGTCCTGTTGCAAATATAATGCTCAAGCGCATTAGCATGCCAAATTTAGTCGCGCTAGTATGGCAGTGCAAATGCATCACTAAAACTAAGCCCAGCGCTCGCTAACAAGGCCATTGGCAGCAATAAACACTGCATCTGTGAGGCCATAAAAAATGCCGTGTTCAATGACTCCTGGCGTATTGCTAATTAATTCGTTAAGCGTCTTAGCATCAAGTGATTTGTCAAAGGTCATGTCTAGCACATAGCTGCCATGCGAAGTCACCCAGAAGCCATCTTTTGCAGCATTAGCACGCAAACCGCCATGGCCACCTATGTTCTCAAGGCTCTTTTTAGCGAGTTGCCAAGCAAACGGAATGACTTCGATTGGAATAACAAAATTTTGCCCAATATGGCTCACCAGCTTACTTTCATCAGCCACTACTATAAATTTTTTGGCAGCTTTAGCCAGTAGTTTTTCTTTGACTAGATCGCTACCACGACCTTTAAGTAAGGTCATCTCTGGCGTAATTTCATCTGCGCCATCCACGTACAAATCTATGCTGCTGATATGTTCTAACGCGACGATAGGGAGACCCAGTGACTGTGCGCAAATGGCGCTAATCGTAGAGCTGGCGACGGTTGTTACTTTTAAGTTTTCTTCTTGCTGAAGCCGCGCAAGTTCCTCTATGAAGTAGTTAGCTGTAGAGCCAGTACCTAGACCAACAAGCATGCCACTTTTAACGTATTTTGCGGCCTGTAAAGCGACCATTTGTTTGTCGTTCATTACATTCTCCAGCTGTTGTTTTTATATTTTTTTATTTTACTTTCTTGCTATATTAACGCGAATATGCCATTTTGGACATAAAAAAAGGGAGCTAATTTGCTCCCTAATTGTAAACTTTGACTAAGATTATTTAGTTTCAGGATTACTTTAACTTTATTTCAATACGCGGTTTCTGTATTCGCCTGTACGTGTATCGATTTCAATTTTGTCGCCTTGTGCGCAAAATAGCGGTACTGGAAACTCAAAGCCAGAGGCAATTTTAGCTGGTTTCATTACTTTACCTGAGGTATCGCCTTTAACAGCTGGCTCTGTGTAAGTAATTTCACGTACCACTGTTGTTGGTAATTCTACTGAGATTGGTTTTTCATTGTAAAAACGAATATCAACCGCCATGCCATCTTCAAGGTAAGGAAGAGCATCGGCCATAAACTCTGCATCTACATCATATTGGTTGTAGTCGGCATCCATGAATACATAGCTAGGGTCAGCAAAGTAAGAGTAAGTAGCTTCTTTTTTCTCAAGCACAATCACTTCAAATTTGTCGCCAGCACCGTAGATAGTTTCACTCGGCGTGTCCGTTAACAAATTTTTAAATTTCATTTTTACCACAGCAGTGCTGCGGCCAGATTTTGTATATTCGGCTTTAATCACTACTAATGGGTCATTGCCGACCATAATAACGTTACCGGCGCGGAGTTCTTGAGCTGTTTTCATGAGATTGCCTGACTGATTGAAATAGGTTAAATATTAAAGCCGCGAATTATACCTTAACTCACAATTTTTGCAAAAAAATCACCAACTTAGAGGCTAGGTCAGTTTGTGTCGCTAATTGGCTTGCTTTGTTGCATGTAAATGATTTTGTTGCAGGAAGGCAATCTACATAACTTTGCCAAACATGGCTTGTGATGTTGCTTGAGACCCAAGCCGAATGAATGTTGTATAGAGATGCTTTCGTTTGCGCTTCACAGTCAGCATAAAATAAATCTAAGAAAGCATTTAGCTTAGTCAAATGTGTATTTTCTGTTTGTAAATAAGGTTGCCAGATAAAGGGTTTGCCTGCCCAAATCGCGCGTATCCAGCTATCTTCACCACGTACAAAATTTATGTCACAACTCGCAAGTAGCTGATCGTAATCGGCTTGGCTTAAAAAAGGCACAATATGCACTTTTAGATTTTTTTTACTGAGTAAAGAGCTTGTTTCAATGGCGTTTAAATTAAAAAAATCAGCAATGTCAGACAAAATATTACTTGCAGGCACGAAGCAATCAATACGTTGATTTGATTCTGCCATAGCCTTGAGTAAGCCTTGAATTGGTGCATGTGGGTAGCAGAATAGAGATACTTTTAAGGTGTCACTTTTAAGCGCTTGCTTATTTGCAATTAATTGATTTTTTTTAAAAATGTCAGCTTCGCGAATCAGGCCGCCAGTGGCTTCTGTAAAACCTGGAAAGTAAAAATGTCGCACGGGTTTGGTGTTGTTGGAGCTTCTGGCATGAAAATCTGCCACCCAAGATTCGGCAGATAAGTATTCTAAGTTCACCCATGCCGTGTTGCTTTTTTGCATTGCAGCCAAATAATCTGTGGGTAGCTCACAGCTAAAAGTTTCTAAGGCTACATCTGCTGGTTGAGTGATATTTGCGCTTTGCCAAGAGAGAATTTCCACTTGATTGATTGTTTGTAATTTGAGTTCGCAATCCAAGGTGGGAATGATATGACTAGCGATAGCTAAGTCATCAATGAATAGCCTGACTTGCAATTGGTGCTCATGTGCTAGTTGCTGACTGAGTCGCCAGCAGACGCCAATATCGCCAAAATTATCAACGATACGACAAAAAATATCCCAGCGTGTAGCAACGGATTTACTCATTAAGCAGATGTTTAGCTAGGCGGATTATATTTAACGTCGACGATTTCGTATTCTTCATCACCAGCAGGTACGCTGACTTTGACTACATCACCAATTTGTTTGCCAAGTAGGCCGCGCGCTAGCGGGGAAATCCAGCTAATGTAGCCCAGTGACGGCTGCAGCTCGTCTTTACCAACGATGCGGTAAGTATGCTCTGTGTCGTCTTTTAATGAAAATAACGTTACCCACGCGCCGAAAAACACTTTCTCTAAACCTTGTTGTGCGGCGGGATCTACGATAACCGCTAAATCCATACGTTGCATTAAAAAGCGTAAGCGGCTGTCAATTTGGCGCAAGCGTCTTTTGCCATATATGTAATCACCATTTTCGCTTCTATCGCCATTACCTGCTGCCCAAGAAACAACTTTAACTAATGCGGGTCGCTCGACTTTAAGTAATTCAGTAAACTCTGCCTCAATCGCCGCGTGGCCTTCAGGGGTAATGTAGTTTTTTTCGTCTGAGACTGGCTTTTTTTGCAAAAGTTATTTCTCTAAAACGCTAATATCTTTAACAAAGTATGATGTTTCACCAAAGCATGAGGTTGGAATGCCTTTATGTTCTTCATAGGTGAGTTTTACGCGTTTGCCCAAGGAGTCATTCACTTTTCTAGCAATTGCATCATCTTTTACGGTAAATAAAAACTTCTCAGCTTGAGTGCCGGGCATGGAAACTAAAACGATTTCGCCTTCCCATGTTTTACATACATATCCCTTAAGAGAGAACTTTTGCACGTAGCCTGCGCGCTCACCTGAGGAGTAAACCCAGCTTAGGCTTGCCCACGTGTAAAGGGAAAATAGAACGATTGGAATAATCACTATCCAAATGGCATACTTTAATAGATTTTTTAAATTACTGAACATAAGTGGCCTTAAAGCTTGATGAGAGCATGTGTTGATATTGGCAGAATTAAGATAAAGTCAGATAATACCTGTTCAGAGATTTTTCCGAAACGTGTATTTATCCAATTAAAATTCAAGTAGTGCTGAGATTATGTCTGAGTAAGAATAACAAAATTAACTATCAGCTAATCTAGCTAGTTACTAAGATGTGGTTTCTAATTATTTGTATCAAGTTTATCAATATCGAGAACGAAATTAGAATTAATTAGTCAGATATTTCGATACTATTTTTTAACTATTTATTACAAATACATAAGTGAGTTCATATGAAAAAAATTCTACTTTCAGTTTTACTTTTGGGATTGTCGAATATGGTAAATGCTGCTTGCTCTGACCTTTATAACCACCAGTTTACGACCTTGCAGGGTCAAAAAATTAACTTATGTGACTATCAAGATAAACCAATTTTGGTAGTGAATACAGCCAGTAAGTGCGGTTTCACACCGCAATTTGAAGCGCTTGAAGGTTTGTATAGCCAATATAAAGACAAAGGTTTGTTGGTTGTTGGTTTTCCATCAAACGATTTTAGGCAAGAGCCAGGTAATGATAAGCAAATTGGTGATTTTTGTAAGCTGACCTACGCAGTGAAGTTTCCGATGATGACTAAAAGTTCTGTCACAGGAGCTAATGCTAATCCGTTTTACAAACAGCTAATTGCTAAAACTGGCCAAGAGCCACAATGGAATTTTTATAAATATGTGATTTTGCCAGGCGGTAAAAATGTCACTGCTTATAGTAGTGAAGTAACACCTGACTCTGCAGAAATTTTAGGTAAGATAAAATCAAGCTTGAAGTAATTAGTAACTTATAAGAAATAAAAAAGGCGCTCGATGCGCCTTTTTTATTTCCTAGTTTTTCAATTACGTTTTTATGTTGGCTTGCGAGTTTTTTCCATGATAATCGCTGAAAGCTCTTCAACTGAGCGGCTGGTCGAATCCGCCCATGTGATGCCAGCATCACGCATTAGATTTTCTGCTGTAGTAATCTCTTTCCGACAGTTGTCTAACGAAGCGTAGAAGCTACCAGATCTGCGCTCATTACGCACCGCATGCAGGCGTTCTGGCTTAATGGTGAGGCCGAATATTTTATCCAGATGTTTGTGCAGTACTGCAGGCAAAGTACCACGTTCAAAGTCTTCTGGAATCAGTGGGTAATTGGCGGCTTTAATACCAAACTGCATGGCAAGGTAAACGCTGGTAGGGGTTTTGCCGCAACGTGAAACCCCAATCAAAACCACATCAGCTTCTTCTAAACCAGAATTAGTCATACCGTCATCGTGATTGAGTGTAAAGTTCACTGCTTCCATACGGTCGTTATATTTACTGCCCATCACACTATGTGCAATACCAGCGCCACGAAGCGGTTTTTGGTCTAACTCTAAACTCAGTGGATCGATAAACGTATTAAACAGGTCAATAAAGTAGGCATTTGATTCTTTTAGCGTGCTGCGAAGCTCAAGATTACCCAAGGTCATAATCACTACTGGGCGACCACCGTCCTCCTCAGCTGCATGCAATATGGCTTCTTGCGCAAGCCTAATTTTATCAAGCGTGTCAGAAAAAGGTAGGCGCACTTGGGTAAATGTGGTGCCTGGAAAGTGCTCCAATAGCTTACCTAGTGCACCTGCAGTAATGCCGGTACCATCAGAAACAAAAAAAACAGTGCGTTTTAGCATTACAGCAACCTTTTAATTTTAGCCAACTATTTCTTGGCTAATCTTTGCCAAGTGCTTACAACCGTGTCAGGGTTTAATGACATTGACTGTATGCCTTCAGCAACTAACCATTCAGCAAAGTCTGGGTGGTCAGAAGGGCCTTGACCGCAAATTCCCACATATTTACCCAAACGGTTGCAAGTCTGGATAGCCATTTTAATAAGCGCTTTCACTGCATCGTTACGCTCATCAAAGCCGTCAGCTAGGATGCCTGAATCACGGTCCATACCCAATGTAAGTTGGGTAAGATCGTTAGAGCCGATTGAGAAGCCATCAAAGTAGTGAAGGAATTGCTCAGCTAAAATGGCATTTGATGGGATTTCGCACATCATAATTAAGCGCAAACCATTTTGTCCCCGTTTAAGGCCATTCGCCGCCATGATATCAGTTACAGCTTTAGCTTCATCAAGTGTGCGTACAAATGGAATCATCAACTCTACGTTGGTTAAGCCCATTTCATCTCGTACTTTTTTCATGGCTGTACACTCCATAGCGAAGCACTCTTTAAAGTCTTCTGCCATGTAACGCGCTGCGCCACGGAAGCCAATCATTGGGTTTTCCTCATCTGGCTCGTAAATTTCACCGCCCACCAATTTTTTATACTCGTTTGATTTGAAGTCAGAAGTACGCACTATCACTGGTTTTGGATAGAACGCCGCAGCGATAGTTGCTACACCTTCTGCGACTTTATCAATATAGAATTGCTTAGGTGAAGCGTAGCCACGTGCGCGGTTTTTGATGGTTTTTTGTATGGCTTGTGGCATTGCATCAACGTTTAAGATAGCTTTCGGGTGTATACCAACCATATTGTTGATGACAAACTCTAAACGCGCTAAACCTACACCATCATTTGGCGTTTTTGCAAAACCAAAAGCCATGTCTGGGTTGCCGACGTTCATCATGATTTTGCAAGGTGCTGGTGGAAGTGTTGCGGTCGCTTGAGTATTAACCTCAAACTCAATTGCACCGTGATAAACAAAGCCAGATTCACCCTCAGCGCAAGAAACCGTAACGATTTCGCCTTCACGTAACACATCAGTTGCGTTTACGGAACCTACGATTGCTGGAATACCAAGTTCGCGGGCGATAATTGCCGCATGACAAGTACGACCGCCACGATTGGTCACTAACGCACTAGCACGCTTCATCACAGGCTCCCAATTAGGGTCTGTCATGTCGGCAACGAGAACATCACCAGGTTGCACTAAGTGCATATCTGCTGGATCTAACACAATGCGCACAGGACCAACGCCGACTTTTTGCGTTACAGCGCGACCAACCACTAAAGGAATTTCGCTATGTTTGTTTAATTTGAAAGTTTCAGTCACGTTGTTTAATGACTCTTGTGATTTCACCGTCTCAGGACGTGCTTGCAAGATGTACAGCTTATTGTCTACGCCATTTTTACCCCACTCGATATCCATTGGGCAACCGTAATGCGTTTCAATCGTCATAGCGTAGCGTGCTAATTCAAGTACATCTTCATTTGATAATGAATAGCGGTCGCTATCAGCAGAGTCCACTTCAATCGTGTGCGTGCTTTTACCTGCGCGAGTTGCGTCTGAGAAGACCATTTTGATGAGTTTAGAGCCCATTGTGCGACGCACAATAGATGGCTTGCCTAATGCTAGCGTTGGTTTGTGTACATAAAATTCATCAGGATTTACTGCACCTTGCACAACGGTTTCGCCTAAACCGTATGATGAAGTAATAAATACCACATCTTTAAAACCAGACTCTGTATCAATGGTGAACATCACACCTGCACAACCAATGTCGCTACGCACCATTTGTTGCACGCCAGCGGATAGTGCTACGTCTGCGTGCACAAAACCTTTATGAACGCGATATGAAATTGCCCGGTCGTTATACAAAGAAGCAAATACTTCTTTAATGGCATGAAGAATATTATCTAAACCTTGAATATTTAAGAAAGACTCTTGTTGACCCGCGAAAGATGCATCTGGCAAATCTTCAGCTGTAGCTGATGAGCGCACGGCAAAAGTAGCACCATTGCCAGATTTAGCTGTAAGGGTTTCGTAGTTTTCTTTAATTGCTTGATCTAGTGCGGCTGGGAAGGGCGCCGCCATAATCCACTCTCTCACTTGTTTGCCACATATTGCGAGCGCCTGAGTATCGTCAACATTTAGCGCATCAAGTGCTGCATTGATTTTTACATCTAAACCATTAATAGCTAAAAACTCACGATAGGCATCAGCCGTTGTTGCAAAGCCAGTTGGCACACGTACGCCTTTTGCCGAGAGTTGTGAAATCATTTCACCTAGTGAAGCGTTTTTACCGCCTACAGAAGGTACGTCTACATTGCGTAAATTTTCAAATGGAATAACGTGGGCTGACATGATAGTTCCTTAGATGTTCAAACTGCGGGGAGTAAAACGTATTTTACAATTAACTTACATTTTGCCTAAATAACGAGGCGCTGTCACCTGAAAATACACGCTTCTTGCTAATATTTTGTTTTCACTTACGCGTTGGCATATCAAAACTCATTTGCCTCAGCTAGAATGGTATTGCTACTTTATGAGTATTTGCGAGAAAGTAAGCTTGTTAGACAATGCTAATTAAAAGATAAAGAATATATGGTGACCGTTTTACCTAATCAAATTTCTGTGAAAAGTTCTGCCCGTTTGCACATGGGTTTTTTTGACTTACATGGTGGCTTAGGGCGCAAATTCGGCAGTATTGGATTGAGTGTTGAGGCGCCTAGCATTGATTTAACTGCAACTCGTGCTGATAAACTGACAATGACAGGTTTGTCTAACTCACGCGTTGAGGAAATCGCTGAGAATGTTATCGCTAAACTTAATTCTAAATTTAATATTAGTGCTGCAGTTAACTTTAATTTTCAGCAAAATTTACCAGAACACGCTGGTTTGGGTTCGGGTACACAGCAAGCATTGGCGATTGGCACGGCTATTAGCCGTTTATATGGTTTAAATTTAACTACGCAGCAAATTGCTGAAATGTCTAGCCGTGGAGGCCGCTCTGGTATTGGGATTGCAGCTTTTGACTTAGGCGGATTGCTGGTTGATGGCGGGCGTGTTTCAGATGCTGCTCAGTCAGCAGTGAGTCGTTTAGGAGTGGGCAATAAGATACCTCCTTTGCTCGCGCGTTATGATTTTCCTGAAGATTGGAAAATCTTGCTGATATTTGATAATAAACAGCCAGGAATTCACGGTGATGAAGAGCTTGCCGCTTTTAAAACCTTACCTGTTTTTCCTGAAAACTTAGCAGCACATTTGTGTCGCAGTGTGTTGATGCAAGGTATGCCAGCAATTGTGGAGCGAGATTTAACGGCGTTTGGTGGCTGCATAAGAGAGCTGCAAATGCATGTTGGTGATTACTTTGCGCCTGCTCAAGGTGGGCGTTACGCGAGCCAGCAGGTGGGTGCGGTGTTGCAATATTTGGAAGTTTCAGGTGTGGCTTGCTTAGGACAAAGTTCATGGGGGCCAACAGGCTTTGCGGTGTTTGATAGCGCAGAACTGGCGGATAAATATATGCTAGAACTAGAAATGACTTTTACTGAACCTAACTTAACATTCATGTTATGTAGTGCTAATAATAGCGGCGCTAAAATAGTTGAATCATCAACCGTTTTATTTTTGAGAAATTGAAATTATGGAAAAAGACAGTATTTTACATTTAATCACGGCAGCAAAAAATGCGAGTCCGTTTGATGTGAATATGGCGATTGATGCGGGTTTTGATCAAATTATGCACTATACCAATGTAGCGCTGTCTGAAGTGACAGGGCTAACTCAGGATGCGATTTTTTCGCGTAGTCCATCAGGCATTAAGCGTGAGTCGATATTTATTGGTGGACGTGATATTGATCTAGCCATGGACATGCTTGATATGGCTAAAAAGGCCATGTTCCCACCTTTTCAAATTTCTGCTTTCGCGGATCCGTCTGGCGCATTTACCACCGCTGCAGCGATGGTGGCAAAAGTTGAGTTTCATCTTAAAAAACATTTTCAGACGAGTTTGAAAGGCAAGAAAGTCGCTGTATTTGGCGCGACTGGTCCAGTAGGGGGATGTGTAGCAGTGATTGCGGCTAATTTAGGTGCAGAAGCCTTGCTAGTTTCGCATAGAAGTTTGGACGATGTGCGTGTTAAGGCGGAAAGTTATAACCAACGATACGGTACCAAAATTGGCTACATTGATGGTGCAACTGAAACCGCTAAACAAGCTGTATTAAATAATGCTGATGTAGCTTTGTGTGCCGCTGCTGCTGGTATATGTGTAGTGACTGCAAATCAAATTGCACAATCAAATACCTTGAAAGTCATTGCGGATGTTAATGCTGTCGCGCCCGCAGGTGCTGAGGGTGTTGATGTGATGGCTGATGGTGTTGTGATTGAAGGCACTCAAGTGGTTGGTATCGGTGCATTGGCAATTGGCAACTTGAAATACACCACTCAACACAATCTACTTAAACAAATGCTCACGGCCGAAAAGCCGTGCTACTTAGAGTTTATGGCTGCATTTGAAATGGCGCGTAGCTTAGCGCAAAGGTGACAAGGCAACTGATTATCGCGGCGATTTCTGCTCGCGGGTACGCCAAAGCGGCGCATGCGTTGGGTTACAAAGTGCTTACCTTGGATGCTTTTGCCGATGCCGATACCAGAAGTGTTGCAGAGCAATGCCTGCAAATAAGCGTGACAGATGATGGTGTAGATGAAGAAGATTTTAAACAAAAGTTTGAGAAAATTACACTAGAAAATGATTGCCAGCTTATTTATGGCAGTTTGTTTGATGCGAAACCTGCGCTGCTAGAATGGGTTGCAGAGCGAGTGGAGGTTGTAGGCAACTCGCCTCAAACTTTGCAATTTTCAAGAAGTTTTGATTTTTTTGCGATGTTAGGCGGATTGGGTATCAGGCATCCTGAAGTGCAGTTAAATGCACCTGATGATGCTCAAGCTTGGTTGACTAAGCGTTTGAATAGTTGCGGCGGCTCGCATGTTAAGCCAGTTCATCTTGGCAATAAAGGTGATTATTTTCAGCGAAAGATTGATGGTGAACCTGTTTCATTATTATTTTTGGCTGACGGAGAAAAGATTGGAGTAGTTGGCTTTAATCAACAGTTGTTAGCGCCTACGGTCGTTACACCATATCGCTTTGCTGGAGCGGTGAGTGATGCAGTATTGCCCATGGTTGTGCAGCAAGCGTTTGTCAATGCTGCAGAGCGGCTGACCGCGGCTTTAGGTTTGCGTGGGTTAAATAGTTTAGATGCGATGCTTGAAGGCAACAGCTTGTGGATTTTGGAGTTAAACCCCCGTTTAAGTGCAACCTTCCAGCTTTACCCCAACCTGTTGCAAGCGCATATGCAGGCAAGTGTTGGAGAACTTGTAGATCTACCTAAAAACAAAACGGCTTGTGCAGAATTTGTTTTATATGCAGATAAGCAACTCAATATCTCTGCTGATTTTATATGGCCAGACTGGGTCGCTGATGTTCCGTTTACAGAAGTGAATAGTATGGCGATTGATAAAAATGAACCTATATGCACAGTGCTGGCTGAAGGTGAAAGTGCATTAGATGCGCATCAATTGGTATTAGAAAGAGTTAAAAAATTAAAAGGGAAGCTGTTTCATGACTAAAGAAAACTTAAGTACTGCAAGTGAAAATAAACCCAGCGTGAATGAGGGTGCAAATCTTTTAGTTGCACGACTCATTGCAAATGCAGAAACTTTGCAACTCGGTGTTTCTAAGCATGAATCAGGCTGTACGATTGTTGATGTTGGCATTAAACACTCAGGCAGCTCGGAAGCTGGGCGCTTAATTGCTGAGATTTGCATGGGTGGCTTAGGAGCGGTAAGTTTGCAAGCGGATAGTCGCTTTGATGGTTTCACTGAGGCGATTGCAGTGACATCAAACCAGCCAGTATTAGCTTGTTTGGCAAGTCAATATGCCGGCTGGGCGCTAAGCCATGAAAAGTTCTTCTCTTTAGGCTCTGGTCCAGCACGTGCCTTGGCGCAACGTGAGGATTTATTCAAAGAGCTGGCTTACGTTGACT
This sequence comes from Burkholderiales bacterium, assembly GCA_038327905.1. Lineage (GTDB taxonomy): Bacteria > Pseudomonadota > Gammaproteobacteria > Burkholderiales > Methylophilaceae > Methylotenera. Next base: position 25,092 of record JBBQLN010000001.1, on the reverse strand, counting down.
CAGCAGAACGCACCTGTATTGTGCTGGAAACTGACAAAATCCCACCTGTTGAGGTCATTGACAAAATTGTTCGCGACACAAAAATTCCAGCTGAAAATCTCACCATTATTTTGACACCAACAACTAGCATTGCTGGTGTGGTGCAAATTGTTGGCCGCGTGTTGGAAGTTGCGCTTCATAAGGCACATACCATACACTTCCCATTAGAAAATATAGTCAGTGGCTCTGGCCTGGCGGTTTTACCACCTGTGTCTAAAGATTTTATGACGGCAATGGGGCGCACTAACGATGCGATTTTGTTTGGTGGTGAAGTGAGCATGCAAGTCCGTTGTGATGATGCGGCGGCGGCAGAGCTTGCAGCAAACTTACCGAGCAGTTCTTCTAAGGATTATGGTAAAACCTTTGCGCAGGTTTTTAAATTCTACGAAATGGACTTTTATAAGATTGATGCCATGTTGTTTAGCCCAGCTAAAGTCACGGTGACTAACTTACAAACTGGTCATGTTTTTGAGGGCGGTCAATTAAACGCAGACTTAATTGCGTTATCATTTGGGGATTAGCTTTTATAGTGTGAGTTGAGGGCACTTCTAAAAATGTATTATTTGGGTTGCAGTACTAGGCGCACGGAACGCAGAAGCCGAGATAGTATGTGGTATACAGCGAGGCTTCGAGCACCGCGCAACGACGTAATGCGCCCAAAGAATGTATTTATAGAAGTGCCCTTGTGTTGAAAATCCCTATCTTTACTGATGACCCTGGCTGGCATGGTGCACGACTAAAAGAAGCATTTGCTAGACATCGAGTAGATGCGGTTTTTGTTTCTTTACAAGACTGCATTATCAATCTTTACGGCACTAAGCCAAATATTCAAATTCCTCATTTTGATGCTCTGCCATCTGCGGTTTTTGTGCGTGGTGTTTCTGGCGGCACTATGCAGCAAGTCATTACCCGTCTCAATGTTTTGCATATGCTCTCTATACTCAACGTTAAAATTTATAACGATGTAAAAGCTATAGAACGCACCGTTGATAAGGCGATGACTAGTTTTCTGTTGCAGAAAAATGACGTCCCTACGCCAGCCACTTGGGTGAGTGAGTCTAGAGCGCAAGTCGAACAGTTGCGCCAAATAGCGCAGCACAATAATCATACCTTGGTGTTAAAGCCATTGTTTGGTTCGCAAGGGTTAGGTGTTCGAAAACTACTCGCTGACGAAGCTCTACCTGTGCCTATGCAGCAATTTGTCGATGGTGTTTACTATTGTCAGCAACTTATTGAAACTGCTGACGCACCGCATGATTACCGTGTATTTGTAATTAACCATCAGGTGGTTGCTGCCATGAAACGCGTTGGTAATAGCTGGGTGAATAATGTGGCGGCAGGTGGTCGCTGTGAGGGGGTTGATGTACTGGCAAATCAAGAAATGTCTAAGCTCGCATTGCAAGCCGCTGCTGCACTCGATATTGATTACTGTGGCGTGGATATTATTCAGTCCGTAACTGGCGAATATTATGTACTGGAAGTAAATAGTGTACCTGCTTGGAAAGGCTTGCAGAGCGTCGTTGATGTGGATATTGCAGCGTTATTGGTGAATGACTTTTTGAGTAAAATGAAAGTTTGAATAAGGTGAATTCAGAAAGAATAGCGGTCGCCTATAGAAATGCCTGTATAGCAGAAATTGAGGCGTTAAAGCCTGGCAATGTACATATCTTTGCTGACGGTCACCGCCTGACCGTGCATGATTTTATTAAGAGTGCAGAGGTAACAGCGACAATTATTGCTCAACCTGATCTAACGGTGGGTGAGCGCATATTTCAATCGGTAAAGGCTACCCAAGAAGCGGTAAGCACTAACACGAACTTAGGTATTATTTTGCTATGCGCGCCATTGATAAACGCGGCTTTGCATGACAATCAAGTTGCTGCCAATGTGTCTTATACCATCCAGCAGCGCCTCGACTATACTTTGAGTCAATTAACCATTGAGGATGCAGCATTAACTGCACAGGCCATTGTTTTAGCTAATCCCGCGGGTTTGGGTGGCTCAGAGGTTAATGATGTTCACCAAATAACCAAAGTTAACTTATTTGAGTTGATGGCCTCTGCGCAACACAAAGACCGCATTGCATGGCAGTATGCTAATCATTTTGCGGATATTCTCGAGTTTGGCTTAACACGATACTCGCAAGCAATGGCTCAGTGGCAAGACATCACTAATAACAGGCGCCAAAACCGAACTTGGGCGACTACCGCGTTATATTTAAGTTTTTTAGCTAGGCAATTGGATAGCCATGTAGTCCGAAAGCATGGTGAAACGTTAGCTAAACAACTTATGCAAGAAGCACTAGAAATGGAAGCTTTATACTGGGCTGCAGATAATCCCAAATTAGTAGAAAAACACTTATTGGCTTGGGATGCTTCTCTTAAAAGTCGCAATATTAACCCCGGTACAAGCGCAGACTTGACTGTGGCATGTTTGATGGTGAGCAATTTTGACGAAATTGTTTAGATATTCTGAGTTCTTGTTGGGGTTTTTGGTCTAAACGGGTATATTGTCAAGATTGTAAATTAGTGATAATTTGCACTGAAAGTGTTGTGTATCATAGGTTTGGTTATTTTTTGGTATTTAAATAAAAAATAATAAAATGGAAGCTCATAAAAAATGTTGGAACTAAATAAAAAACCAAAAATAGCCTTTTTAGAAGATGACTTAGCTTATGCTGAAACCATTCGTGAATGGTTTGCTGATGCAGGTTATGAGGTTGACCACTTCGTCACAGGTTTAGATTTTTTACGTAAATTTTCTAATATGCAATATGACCTTTGTATTTTTGACTGGGAACTTCCTGATATGGAAGGGCCAGATGTTATGGTCAGTATTAAGTTAAGATCCAATAAGTTACCCCCTATTATTTTTCTAACTGGCCATAGTTCTGAAGATGACATTGTTCGCGTGATTGAATCAGGCGCTGATGACTATATTGTTAAGCCAGCTAGTCGCCAGTTGATTTTGGCGCGAGTTAACGCTCTATTAAGAAGAACGCAGCCTGACTTTAAAAACGAAACAGCTTGTGATTTTGGTAATTTAAAAATTGATACCAAACAACGTAAGGTAACCTTAGATGGTGAAGATATTAAGTTAACAGATAAAGAGCTGGACTTAGCTTGGTATTTTTTAAGAAATGTTGGTGTGTTATTATCTAGAACGCATCTTATGCACGTGGTTTGGGGTTCAAGTGCGGATATTGAGACACGTAAAGTGGATGTGCATGTGAGCCATTTACGCACTAAACTAAAGCTTACACCAGAGTTTGGTTGGAAACTTACCTCGATTTATCAGCAAGGTTATCGATTAGAAACAGCTGAGTAATTTCAATGAAAATTTCTAGTTACCTTTTAGGCTTAGCGTTGTTGTTTATTAGCGCTATTAGTCATGCTGATAAAGTGGGTGGTGAGTCTAAGTCTTTGGATAACCCAGAGTCGGTTTGGGCATATACAGTTAAGAAAAACGATTCTTTTGAGCGTATTTATCAACAATATTTAAATAAGCGTGGCAATATCGATGCGCTGTCTAAATATAACCATCATAAACTTGACAAGAAATTACAGCCAGATCAGGTCATTAATATTCCTATAGAAATGTTGAAAAAAATTAAGACAAATGCACAGGTTCTGCTGGTGTATGGCGAGGTAAATGCAACTAGCGCTGCTGGAGGCGATAGTTTCAAGTTGAAAAAAAGTGATTTGTTAACGCAAGGCGACTCTTTAACCACTGGTAAAAACAGCCTAGTAAAATTACTTTTCGCTGATGGCTCGAATATTGATATTCAGCCAAATTCTAATCTAAGTATTGAGGCAAGTTACAAATATGCAGGCAAAGAAACTTTTGTCACTAATTTAAAGCTAGTTAAAGGTCGCACTGAAGTTTCTGCCAATCCAGAACATGTAGTAGGCAATACTTTACAAATTCAAACGCCGTCAGCTGTTGCCGCTGTGCGCGGCACGCAGTTTAGAGTGGGTGCTGAAGACAATCTTGCTTTGCAAGAAACTTTAGAAGGCGAAGTGGCCTTCAGTGCTAGTGGTCAAGAGGTTTTGTTGGCAAAAGGATACGGTAGTGTGGCTGAAAAAGATAAAGCGCCTTTACCACCGATACAGTTACCGAACGCACCAGATGTCAGTGCATTGCCGCAATTAATTGAGACCAATCCTGCTGAGTTTAATTTGCCGCAGCAAAAAGATGTTGTGGCATGGGTTGGTCAGTTGGCTTTAGATACAGATTTTACGCAACTATTGAATGAGCAAATAACGCAATCAGGCAAACTGACTTTTGAAGCATTGGCCGATGGTCAATATTACTTGAAGCTTAGAGCACAAGATCAACATGGCTTGCAAAGCTTGGATACTATTCATCGATTTAATGTTAAGTTTCGTGCTCCAGAGCCAGTGTTAGAGTTAATAGAGCCATTAGATGGTGCCGTGATTCCTCTTGCTCCAACAAATCTCAGTTGGGCTCCAATACCATCGGCTAACAATTACATTATACAAATTGCGCGAGATATGGATTTTGCAAATATCATATTTGAACGCCACGCGTCATATAATACGCTAACGATTAACCAATCTTTTGGTGCTGGCGAGTATTATTGGCGAGTTGCCGTATTGCTAAACGGCAAGCCACAAAAATTTTCTAATATTAGAAAATTCACTCGTTGAGCTAGTCAGCTAACACTCCCTAAACCTAGAGTCCACATTTAGATTTCTAACACAGATTCATCCATAAGTGTGCCATTCAAATTAAACCAGCTAAGTGACCGTGTATTCACTGCTTTGATACTGACGCTTATTGCTTCAGTACTGGCTTACAGTGGCTTATTGGTTCGGTTTGACAATCTTAATTACGATTTAGGCCGCTATCTCACCTTTAAGCCAGCGCCTACTGATGTTATTATTGTTGCGATTGATGAGGCAAGCCTTGAAAGTATCGGTAGGTGGCCTTGGTCACGTATCGTACATGCTGACTTGGTGAACAAACTTAAGCGAGAGCAAGCACGCGTCATTGGTCTAGATATAATTTTTTCTGAGCCAGAGTTGAGTAACCCTGAGGCAGATTTAATCCTAGCAAAAGCCATTGAAGACGCTGGTAATGTTGTATTGCCAGTATTATTTGAAGAGCCATATAGAGGTTCACCTATTAAGCAAAGCGTGCCTATGGAGGGCTTTGCTGCACATGCTGCAGCGTTAGGGCGTGTGCATGTGCCATTGGATGCAGATGGTATTGCGCGTAGTATTTACTTATGGGAAGGGCTGGGCTCAGCTCGCATACCGCATTTTTCACAAGCCGTGTTGCAGGCGGCAAAAGAGTTGCCTAGTAATATCAATCTATTCCCTAATGATAAAATATTAGCTAAGTCGAACAGCTTAATTTCTTTGGATTCACGCAGGGTTAAGTTTTTGGGTCCACCTGGACATTTTCAACGCATCTCTTATATCAGTGTATTGGCGGGGGATTTCCCAACACATTTCTTTAAAAATAAAATTGTGTTGGTTGGTGCTACGGCTGTGGGCTTGGGCGATATACTTCCCACACCAGTTTCAGCGCTGATGCAGCCTATGCCTGGCGTGGAATTCCATGCTAATGCAATTGCCTCAATGCGTAATTCTGAGTTGATTGTAACTACCCCCATTTGGCTCACTTGCTTGCTAAGCGTCATGCTTGCTTTAAATCCGTTGCTCTTCTTACCTAAGCTCAGCCCGCTGAAATCTTTAGTTTCCATTATCTTTTATTATTTTGTTGTAGTAGCCATTGCGGTAGCGATGCCATATCTCTTTAATATTTGGATACCACCAGCAAGTGCGTTAATAGCTATATTGCTGGCATACCCAATATGGAGTTGGCGTAAGCTTGAATCTGCTCAAAGTTATTTAGATAACGCGTTACAAAATCTTCAAGATGATTTGGCGCTATTGGGCGTTGAAAAAGGGGATTTAACATATGCAGACGATAAAGATGCCATGCGCTCTCGTATCTCTAATGTTAGATTGGCCTCTAAGTATTTACACGATTTGCACGGCTCAAGACGCGATACGCTATCATTTATTTCACATGATCTGCGTGCGCCACTTGGCGCTGCGATTATGCTGTTAAATGAGAGGGACGAAAATGATAAGCATCTGCCACGCATTACCACTATGCTGAATAAATCCCTCGCAATGGCGGATAGTTTCTTGCAATCCTCTAGAGCAGAAATGGCTGATGTACGGAAGTTTCAAGATTTAGATTTTGTGAACTTGGTACAGCAATCGCTTGATGAGGTCTACGCAATCGCCCACTCAAAAAAAATAACGCTTAACTCACAATTGCCTGATAATAATTTTTGGCTGAAAGGTGATTTCAGTTTGTTACAGCGCGCAGTGACTAATATTTTGATGAATGCCATCAAATACTCCCCCGTGGAGGCGACGATATATATTGAGTTGATCGAAAAAAATAACGAGGCAATACTAACCATTACGGATACTGGGCCTGGCATTGAACCAGAAAAAATCAACAAGCTATTTAAGCGATTTAGCCGGCTAGAAGGAGACCATCAGGCTGCAGAAGGCACGGGCTTGGGCTTGTATTTTGTCGATGTCACTATTAAAAAACATGGTGGTAGCATTTTAGCTAAAAGTGATTTTGGACATGGGGCTACATTTATCATGATATTGCCTCTAGAGTTACCATTAGTTTAATGATGTACAAATAATTAGCTAAAAAGCTTAATCAAACGGCACTTATAACGACAGCGGAAAAATTTTAAGATATAATCTTTCACTAGATTTTATACATGACTTCGACGATTTCGAATAACTTAACTAGCTTGCCTAGTTAAGTTGCTTGATAAGCAATAATACTTTCATATATTTTCAGAAAATAATTTTCAGGAGGCAATCAATGGCAAATTTATTAGACCAACTTAAAGCGATGACGACTATCGTGGCTGACACAGGTGATGTAGAAGCAATCAAAAGCGTTAAGCCAGTGGATGCAACAACGAATCCATCATTAGTTTTAAAAGCAAGTCAATTGCCACAATACGCGCCACTAATTGAAACTGCGATTGCATATGCAAAAGCACAAGGCGGTACTAAAGCCGAACAAATTGACAGCGCTGCTGATAAATTGGCTGTGTTGATTGGTGCCGAAATTACTAAAGAAGTACCAGGTCGTATCTCAACTGAAGTGGATGCTCGCTTGTCTTTCAACTTAGATGCAATGGTAGCTAAAGGCCGTAAATTAATTGCACTTTATGCAGAATCTGGCATTAGTAAAGATCGCGTGCTGATTAAGTTAGCATCAACATGGGAAGGCATTAAAGCTGGTGAGATTCTTGAAAAAGAAGGCATTCAATGTAATTTAACATTGTTATTCGGTTTCGGCCAAGCGCGCGCATGTGCTGAAGCGGGTGTGTTCTTGATTTCACCATTTGTTGGTCGTATCTTAGACTGGTATAAAGCTAAAAATCCAACAACAGAATACACACAAGAAACAGATCCAGGTGTAGTTTCAGTGCGTGCAATCTACGCATACTACAAAGAACATGGCTACAAAACAGTGGTAATGGGTGCTTCTTTCCGTAACACTGGTGAGTTGATTGCTTTGGCTGGTTGCGATCGCCTAACTGTATCACCAAACTTATTGCAAGATTTGGCAGCAACAGAAGGCACCTTAGTGCAAGTAATGAAAGATACTGGCGCAACTAAAGCAGCACCAGCAAAAATGACTGAGGCAGAATTCCGCTTTGAATTAAACCAAGATGCAATGGCGATTGAGAAATTGTCAGAAGGTATCCGTGGTTTCGTTGCGGATCAAAACAAACTTGAAGCTGCTTTAAGCGCAAAATTATAAGTATTTTGTAATAAAAGCATAATCTAACAAGTTTAGAATTGACTTATATTTGCTAGGCATTTACTATAAGTGTCCAGTTTTTAGTGTGGTAAAAAATTATAGTATTAAATTAGCATTTCAGCCTTAGATAAGGATGAAGTGGAGTTTTTTTACTAAAATAGCAATAAATTAGTAAAATTTTAAAAAATTATTAAACGGAGAAACACCATGGCATTAACACAAATGGCTTTAGATTCATTAGATTTTGACGGTACAGTTGCATTAGCAACATTAGTTGCACCGCACGTAGACATTCTTGAAATCGGTACACCTTGCATTAAACACAACGGTGTTAAATTGCTTGAAGTTTTACGCGCTAAATTTCCAAACAACAAAATCTTAGTTGACTTAAAAACAATGGATGCTGGTTTCTACGAAGCTGAGCCATTCTATAAAGCTGGTGCTGACATCTGTACAGTCTTAGGTTGTGCTGATATCGGTACAATCAAAGGTGTAATTGATGTTGCTAACAAATACGGCAAAAAAGCGCAAGTTGACTTGATTAACGTTGCTGATAAAGCTGCTAAAACTAAAGAAGTTGTTGCTGCTGGTGCACACATCATTGGCGTTCACACTGGTTTAGATCAACAAGCTGCTGGTCAAACACCATTCAATGACTTAGGTATGGTTGCTGCTTTGAACCTAGGCGTTGAAATTTCAGTTGCTGGTGGCGTTAAAGCTTCTACAGCTGCTCAAGTACGTGATGCTGGCGCAACGATCATTGTTGCTGGTGCTGCTATCTACGGTGCTGCTGATCCTGCTGCTTCTGCTGCTGAAATCACAGCTATTGCTCACGCTTAAGTTAAAGCTTGGTTTTAATTAACCAAACTCAATAAGTAATTATTGAAATGAGTAATTAAAAAATCCCGACTCTTTATCGAGTCGGGATTTTTTTTAATAAAGTGTTAAATTACGGTATTACTGAATATATAAGGAAAAAATTATGAGTAGTAGTCAAAAATTAATTTTAGATAAATTAACGAGCATTCTGTCTGAAACAGATAATTCTAAAGCTGCTGAGCTTTTAAAGTTAGTTGAAGGTGCTGGCCGCACATTCATCGGTGGCGCTGGTCGCTCACTATTGGTTTCTCGTTTCTTTGCCATGCGTTTAGTACATGCAGGCTACAACGTCAGCATGATTGGTGAAGTGGTGACACCAGCAATTAAAGCTGGTGATTTGTTACTATTAGTTTCAGGTTCAGGCGGCACGGAAACATTGTTGCCATTCGTGAAAAAAGCAAAATCTGTTGGTGCTAAATTAGTGGTTGTTTCAATGAAAAAAACATCTGCAATGGCTGATGTTGCAGATTTAGTCATCCAAATTGGTAACGATAATAGTTTCCCTCTAACAAAAGGTATGCCAATGGGCTCACAATTTGAGCTTTCAACTTTAGTATTCTTAGAAGCAGCGATTGCTGATTTGATTGAGGCTAAAGGCTTAACTGAAGAAGGTATGCGCGCTATTCACGCAAACTTAGAGTAAGTTTTTTAGTTCGTTAAGCTTAGAGAAAGCCCAATTTTTGATTGGGCTTTTTTTATTTATGCTTTCTAAATGCAGTGTTGTAATTTGCTGTTGGTGCAAGGATGTTGCAAGGAGTGCGCCCTGAACGCCAATGCTTTGCAGTGTCTGCAAATCTTCTAAATTACGGACACCACCAGCTGCGTAAATATTATTGGACGATGTAAGTTGTTTGATTGAATTCAATATTGGTGTATCAACGCCTAGATTAGCGCCCACGTTTGCTAATGACATTACAATGACATTTTTTGGCCAGTATTTTGCATTTTCGATTAACTCTAAAGGGCCTTTGTAGCCATTAGCAAAGTAATCTAAAGATAATATAAAGTTATCCTGAAGCAGCTCTTGTACAGTCAAAAAATCAATTAGACTTTCAAAATTTTCAGAACCTATGACGATGTTTACATCAGACATATTCCAAATATTAAGGTCATCAGGTTTTTTTATCCCAGCGTCCACCCATAGCTCAAGTGCTGGGTACTGCTTTTTGATTGAATCAATCACGTTATAATTAAATACATTTGATGTATTCAACTTTTGAATAGCATCTAAGTCAGCAATATAGAGTTTTTCAAACGGATAAACTTCTAATAAAGCCGCTACAATATCTAGCGCTTGTGACGATCGCGTTAGCTTAGATAGAATCGGTTGATAGCTTGCACGTTCACCGTTTTTAGCATGAACAATAACACCGCCTAATAAATCAATTACTGGAATTATTTTCACAATGGAACCGCCTAAAATAGAGCCGAAATTAAAACTGTTTATCTGCGAGTTTATCACTGGCGGCGGTTTGTGTGCAGAGGCATTGCCTGAGTCTTTCGTGAAAGAAGGCATGTTGATGCGCGACGCTTTGTTAAGCGACTTAATCGAGCTCGATGGTTATGAACTTATGATGTTACATGATGCTCGATTAGGTGCTTCACCTCTGGTGAAAAATAGCATCGAGGTTGAGGCTGATTTTGAAACTGCTTTCAAAAGTATGCTGACAAAGGTTGATTTGGTTTGGTTGATTGCACCTGAAATATCTGGAACTTTACTAAGGTTAAGTGAATTGTGTTATGAAGCAGATGTGATTTTTTTAGGCTGTGAATTTGATGCGACATTGATTGGTACAAGCAAGTCTTTAACTTACGAGGCTTTGCAAACGGCAAAAATTTTCACCATACCTGTAATTGCGGGAGAAGACTTTGTATTAGATGAAAAATTTACGCAGATAAAATCTATTCAGCCTTTGAATACAACTTGCTGGGTTGCTAAACCTGAAGATGGCGCGGGTTGTGCAGGCATTAAAATCTTTGATGAACTGCAAAAGTTAATGCGTTGGTTAAAGCAAGATGATCAATATTTAAACTATCTCGTACAGCCTTATCAATCAGGTTTAGCAGCAAGTTTTTCTATGATATGCCGAAGTGGCAAAGGATGGTTGCTGAGTTGCAATGAACAGCATGTATTAAGAAATTCTGATACGTTTACGCTTAACGGAGTGACCATTAATGGGTTGCAGAACTATTGGCAACGATTTGAAACGCTTGCGAGGAAAATCGCTAAAATGCTGCCAGATGCGATGGGTTATATCGGTATAGATGTCATCGTAGATAGTAAATGTGACAAGATTTATGTGGTTGAAATTAACCCGCGGTTAACCACCAGTTATGTGGGTCTGCGTGAGGCAATTGGACATAACCCTGCTAAGATTATTTTAGAAAGCATTAAAGATTCAAAATTTACCATGCCCGTGTTGCAAAGAAATGTGGTTGAAATCACGCTATGAATAAAATGCATATCATCGGCTGGGATGTAGGTGGAGCGCATCTTAAGGCTGCGATGCTTGATGCTGAAGGCAACTTGCTGCAAGTGCTTCAAGTGCCTTGTGCGCTATGGCGTGGTTTGCATGAATTAGAAGCGGGCATTGTTGAGGTATTGCATAAATTTTCCGTTACTACTGCAATACATGCAATTACCATGACGGGTGAGCTAGTTGATTTGTTTGCTAACCGACAAGTAGGGGTAAGTGAAATTAGCCGTGTGATGAACGCTAAATTGACTGGTAATAAGTTATTTTACGCAGGTGCTTTAACCTCGAATTGCGCTAGTTTTGTGACGATTGATAATGTGCAAACTTACTGGCAGCATATTGCTTCTGCCAATTGGCTAGCAAGCGCAACCTTTGTTTCTAAGCAATTGAAGCACGGCTTATTGATTGATATTGGCAGCACAACCACTGATTTTGTTTTAATAGAAAATAGTCAGCCAGTTTGCATAGGGTTGACAGATGCCGCACGCATGCAATCTGAGGAGCTGGTCTATACAGGCGTGATACGTTCACCGCTCATGGCAATAACACAGAAGGTTCAATTTGGCAATACAGTCACTTCGGTCGCGGCTGAGTATTTTGCGACTACGGCTGATGTTTATCGTTTAACGGGTGATTTAGTGGCTGAAGATGATATGGCAGACACTGCAGATGGCAAGGAAAAAACCGTTCAGGCAAGTGCAAAGCGAATTGCGCGTATGATAGGACACGATGCGGACGATGCATCTTTAGATGCCTGGACTACGCTAGCGAGGTCTTTTAAATATCAGCAGGTTTCACGTCTGCAAGACGCGGTTAAACAGCATATTTTGCGAGTAAAGTCTGGTTCAGAAGTAAGCATAATTGCGGCAGGTGCAGGTGGTTTCTTAGTGAGAGAAATTGCTGAGAATTTGAATTTGCAATATTTTGATGTGGCAAGCTTTTTTGGTAAATTATCATCTTTAGAAAAGAATGAATTAAAGCATTGGGCAAGTGTCTGCTTGCCTGCATATGCGGTTGCTTACTTAGCTTCTCATCGCAATTAAACGAAATTAAACGCAACTAAACTCGACATGAATTTGCTTAAACATAATCTAAAATATCACACAGACTCAACCAAGTTATTCGAACGTTTAAGCCATAAGCCGTGGGCTATATTGCTTGATAGCGGACAGCCACAAAGTCAATATGGACGCTACGATATTATGGTGGCTGATCCATTTGTCATGGTGAGTACTGTTGAATCTGAGTCAGGAGTGAGAACTGAGATTACTCAATTGGGTCAAGTGAGCGTTAGCACTGAAAACCCTTTTGATGTTTTGAATAAGCTGATGGCACCTTATCAAGCCATGCAGACGGCCTTACCTTTTAGCGGTGGTGCAGTTGGCTATTTCGCTTACGATTTAGCTCGACAAGTAGAAATTATACCTAATGTAAGTTTACCCAACGAGCATGTTCCACACATGATGGTGGGCATCTACGATTGGGCAGTGGTCGTTGACCATCGTGAAAAAACAGCTTGTTTGGTTTCACATGGCTTTCAGCAGGCTACACGTGATTTTTGGACGGACTTGTGCGCCTTGTTTGATGCGCCTGCAGAGCCTAACAATATCGACAGTTTCAAGTTGACTAGCGTCATTAGTAGCAATATGGACTTTAGCCATTACGCCAAAGCTTTCAATGCAATTAAACGTTACATCATTGAAGGTGACTGCTACCAAGTGAATCTAGCGCAGCGATTCTCTGCAAAAGCGCAGGGCAATAGCTGGTTAGCTTATTGCAAGCTTAAAGAAATTAGCCCTGCACCTTTTATGGCTTATATGAACTTTGGGCACTTGCAGGTGCTTTCAGGCTCTCCAGAGCGATTTTTGCAAGTAGTTGGTAAGCATGTGGAAACACGGCCAATTAAAGGCACCAGGCCGCGTTCTAGCGATGCTGCACAGGATAAGCAATATGCTGATGATTTGCAAAGCAGCATTAAAGATCGCGCTGAAAACTTAATGATAGTTGACTTGCTGCGTAACGATATTAGTAAGAACTGTGAAATTGGTTCAGTCAAAGCAGATAAGTTGTTTGTGCTGCAGAGTTTTGCCAATGTGCATCATTTGGTCAGCATTGTCACTGGTATGCTGAAGCAAGGTAAATCAGTGATAGATTTGCTGAGTGGATGTTTTCCAGGCGGCTCTATTACTGGCGCGCCAAAACTTAGAGCCATGCAGATTATTGAAGAGTTAGAACCCAATCGGCGTGGTGTTTATTGCGGCGCGATAGGTTATATTGGTTTTGATGGCAATATGGATACCAACATTGCGATTCGCACTGCTGTGTATTCAAGCACTGCGGATGGTGAAGGCGAGATTTCTTTCTACGCTGGAGGCGGCATTGTTGCAGATTCAGTATTAGAGAAAGAATATGCAGAAACGCTGGATAAAGCTTCAAGTATCATGAAAACGATGCAATATTTTACGCATGCAGATTAATCAACCTCTTTTTGGAACAGTTAAATGTGGGTCATAAAATTAGGCGGTAGCTTGCTTGGCGCACCAGAATTGGCGCGTTGGCTAGAAGTTTTAGTTAAACACAGTGATGGCAAAGTAGTGATAGTGCCTGGCGGTGGCTTGTTTGCTAACTCGGTACGCGAGGCGCAACAAATCTCAAATATGAGTGATGAGCTTGCACATCAATTGGCATTGATGGCGATGGATCAGTTTGGTTTGTTACTAGCGGGCTTGAATCCTGAGTTAGTCACGGCAAGTAGTGAGTTGGAGCTTGCAGAGCGGGGATGGCAGCATCGCGGCATTGTGTGGTTGCCCAGTAAAATGGCAATGGTGGATAGTAGTATCCCAAAAAACTGGCAAGTGACTTCTGATAGTTTGAGCGCTTGGCTGGCAAATAAGCTGGGAGCAGAGCAATTGATATTGGTGAAGTCTAACCCTTTAATTAGCTATCAAACAAAAGCACCAACTGCCTTGCAGCACTTAGTGGATGATGAAGTCATCGATAGCCAGTTTGTTAATTTTTCTACAGGAAAAAGCTTTCAAGCTTGGGCTTTGAATAAAGCAGATTACACTATCTTTGAGCAAGGTTTTAGTCTACAAAAGTTGCAAGAAAAAGGTTTGCAACTTAATAACATAAATAGTTAAAGGTGACTTTATGACAACAAGTAAAGTGTATTCAGAGCAGGAAGTTGAAGAAAAATTAAAAGCAGAATTGCCACATTGGTTTTTAGAAAACGGCTGGATACGTCGCAAGTACAAAACCAGCGGCTGGAAAGCAACACTGATGGTGGTGAATACAGTAGGGCATTTGGCTGAAGCCGCATGGCATCATCCAGACTTAACGGTTTCTTACGCGTTTGTGATTGTGAAGTTATGTACGCATGACGCTAAAGGCATTACCGATAAAGACTTTGAGTTGGCGGCTAAAATTGAATCAGTAATTGCTTGGCAACCCGCTTTAGAAGGTGGCGCGTTAGAAGGTACACCTAATGAAGATGCGCGCTTTAAGTATATTAAATATGATTAAATTTCTATGTGTTTAAGTATATTTGCATACCATAACCCAAAAAATATACCAAAAATCACACGAAAGTACGCCTGTAATTACGTAAAGCTGACACTTAAATTTACTACTATTAAAATGCTTGAATGAGTAAAAAGTCCCCATAACTGCCTGTCATGGCGGCTGTTAAATGTCCCAAGACTTATCAGGTCTCCAGTCATTTATCCATGCAGGAATATCACTCGCAGGCATCGGTCTTGAAATGCCATAACCCTGCGCTAAGTCACACCCCAGTTGCAATAGTGCTAACCCATGGGCAATAGTTTCTACACCCTCAGCAATCACATCACGCTGGAATGCTTTGGCTAAGCCTACAACACCTTCAACAATGGCTAAATCTTCAGGGTCAACTAACATGTTATGCACAAAGCTCTGGTCGATTTTAATCATCTGCGCTGGTAGGCGTCTGAGATAAGTCAGTGATGAATAGCCAGTACCAAAGTCATCTAGGGCAAAGCTTACGCCAAGGGTTATGCAAGCATTCATGGTTGCTGATACTTGCGCTACATCATTTAACGCACTGGTTTCCAGCACTTCCAACTCTAAACAATGTGGTGCCACTTCAGGATGGTCAGCCAGCTTAACTGCTAAGCGAGTCACAAAGTTATCCTGCTGTAATTGAAGGGCACTAATGTTGACACTGATAGGGAGATTTAATCCTATACTTTGCCATTGGCTGATTTGGTTCAGGGCAGTATCAATCACCCAGTCACCTATGTCCAGACTTATCACATGGTTTTCTATGATAGGTAAGAACGATATAGGCGGGACTAAGCCACGTACTGGATGTTGCCAGCGTATCAATGCCTCGACACCAATCACTTCGCCTGTGTGCATATTGACCTTGGGTTGATAGTGCAGCACAAACTCACGTCTATCTAAAGCTGAACGAATATCACTTATACTTTCTCGCTGAGCCTTGACTTCATCGTTTTGCGCAGTATCAAACAACTGATATCGGTTCTTACCGGCTTGCTTAGCCACACACATAGCTTGGTCTGCATGGCGGAGGAGTTGGTCTGCATCTGTATTATCTTGTGGGTAAAGGGCAACGCCAATGCTGGCAGTGACCTTAAGCACAACTTCTCCCACTGTCACGGGATCAGCTGCTGCCTTTAATAGCCGCTCCAAAACAGGTTCACAATCTGCAACTTTAGCTAAATCTGCCAACACGGCGACAAACTCATCACCGCCAATACGCGCCAAAGTATCTTCTTCCCGTAAGGCTTCTTTCATGCGTTGCGACAGCATAATGAGGAGTTCATCACCTACATTATGGCCATGGACATCATTCACGTCTTTAAAGCCATCTAAGTCCAGAAACGCAACCGCTAATGAATGATGGTGCCGCTGGCTCTGCACTATGGCTTGGCTTATGCGGTCTGCGAGCAAAGCGCGGTTGGGGAGATTGGTTAATGCATCGTAATGGGCAATATGTTCTAGTTGATCCTGATGTACTTTCATCAGTGTAATGTCAGTAAACAAGGCAACGTAGTTTTGAACTTCTCCAGTAGCATTTCGCACGGCACTAATGGTGAGGAGCTCGGCATAGACTTCACCACTCTTCCGGCGGTTCCATACTTCGCCAACCCAGTAGCTTTTTTCTAGCAGGGATTTCCACATCGCGGCATAAAACTCTGGTGATTGGCGTCCTGATTGAAGCATGCGTGGGTTCTGGCCAATGGCTTCATCGCGGGAATATCCAGTAATGAAGCAGAAGGTGTCGTTGACTTCGATAATGCTGCCAGAGGCATCGGTAATCATGATGCCTTCACCGGCATGGCTGAATACAGTGGCGGCGAGTTTGAGTTTATCTTCGGCTAACTTGCGCTGGGTAATATTTTCATGTGCCAACACTACGTGCCCACTATCATCCCTAAAGCGAGTCACACGAAGATTAAACCAACGCGGCTCAGTGGGACTATGACAAGGATACTCTTGGCTGAACTCTTCGCATTCACCTCGAATCACGCTCATCACGCCATCCGCAATTGAAGATGCCTCTTCAGAACATTTACCTACTGCTGCTCTGCATATTTGGAAATAATTTGTCCCAATACTATAATTAGATACTCTAGTTGCAGAAGCATTCTCATCATAAAAATCTCGCCATGCTTGATTGACCGAAACGATATACCCATCTTTATTTAACACACAAATATCTGCTGAAGAAGCATCAATCACTGACCTAGAAAAATGCTCAGACTCAATTAATTTTTGCTCAGTTACTTTAAGCGCAGAAATGTCCTCTACCAACGCAACAATATAATCGACATTGCCATCTTCTTTGCGCACACAACTTGCTGCAAGCCTTGTATAGATTAAGCTGCCATTCTTATGGATAAAACGCTTATCCATAGCATAGTTGTTAATTTCACCGCTCAACAGACGGTTATACTGGAACAAATCAGGGGCAATATCTTCTGGGTAAGTGAGTTCCAGCCAAGTCATTCGCATCAATTCCTCGCGAGAATACCCAAGAGAGTCACATAAGGCATCATTAACGTTGAGCCAGCCTTTTTCTATGCTAGTAGTCGCCATGCCGACCATGGATCGTTCAAAATAGGCGCGGAATCGTTCGCCACTCTGGCGTAACTCTTCTGTCCTCTCTTGAACTCGACGTTCAAGGTTAGTATTCGCAAGTTCAACTTGATTCTTTGCTTCCACGAGTTGCTTCACTGAAGGAGCAAGCAATGCTGCTGGCATGATGCGCCAGATAGCTAGGGCTGTTCCGAGAGAAAGGATTGCAGTGATGGCCTTCGCGATTGCATTCGCCCAGTAATTTGGCCACCAGATTGTCAAAACATCTAAAAAGTGTGTGATGCCGCAGGCTACGATAAACAGCCCAAACAGAAGGAATAGCCATCGATGTGGAATGCCCGGTCTTTTCTTGGCGAATACCCAGATGGCGAACGGAATGGAGAAATACAAAATCGCGATGACTGCATCAGATATGACAAGCGTCCAAACCAGTGATGGATTCCATTGAAGGCAGTAACCGTGGGGTATTAGCCCTGATGTGCCGAATAACTCATTAAGTAAGTGCATTTTGATCCTTACTCCTGATTTTAGTTATTGAGGGGAGTTGGATGCTACCCAGTTAAGCTATTGAAATTAGCCTGTCTTAATATGCAGTTTTTAGGCTATCTCTCGCTTTTGACGGCTCAAGCAGACCAATCACGGCCTGCGTCAAGGCAACCCCATGTGCAATTAAGATAATTAAACCTAAACACTGATAACTTTAAGCCCCTTGATAAAACCTCTCATGCTACACCCCTCAATTATTTTATTCTTTTGCCTGATTGAACTGGTTTTGTTGCAAAACATTAGGACACTTCTATCAATTCGATTTGCTGCTATAAAACATGCCACAAACTTGATTAGTACAGCCGATTAACAGATTCTAACTCCTCTAAACTTTGCATCAAATAAGAATCAGATTGGTTTTAATGGCGCTAATTAATAAATTGACCTCTGTTGAATAAAATATACACTGCCATTACAGAAAATATAATTAGGTACGCTTAATTGATTGCATTAGGCCGGTTTGGGCCCAAACTCACCAGTTTATCTTTAATAAAAAGAAAGTTATCACTGACTGCTTTCGTAACGATAGGTGGCCTTTTTGATGATAATACGCAATATTTAAGAAAATTTTTCTTTTTTAAACTGTCCAAAATGCAACATGATGGTGGGCAGTATTAATAAATTAAGAATCGTTGAAGTAACCAAGCCACCCACAATAATGGTCGCCATTGGCCCTTCAATTTCTCGGCCTGGTTGACCACTGCCTAAAGCTAATGGAAGCAAGCCCAGCGCTGTGACTAGCGCTGTCATTAAGATTGATGGTAGTCGCTCAGATGCACCACGAATGCAGGTTTCTAAGCCCCAAACACAACCTTCTTCGTCAATTAAGTGTTGGTAGTGAGACACCATCATGATTGAGTTTCTAAGCGTGATACCAAACAGCGTGACAAAGCCAACCAGTGAGCCTAGCGAAATCCAGCCGCCAGTAAACATCGCTGCAATTACACCACCAATGAGTGCAAAGGGTAGGTTGGCGAATGTGAGTAGCAAGTTGCGTAATCTACCAAAGGCGATATACAGCATAAGAAAAATTCCAACAGCCGCAAGCAATGAGTGCACAATCAAATCTTCACGAGATTTAGCATTGGCTTCAGCCTCACCTGTGTAAGTCACAAAATTACCAGATGATAATTTAACTTCAGTGCCAATACGTTTTTTCATTTCACTTGAAAAGCTAGCAATATCACGGTTATGAATGTTACAAGTAATCGTTTGGATGCGTTTAGCATTGGCATGAAGAATTTTTGAACGACCATTTTCTTGGCTAATGTCCGCTACATCTTTTAGATAAATAATTTTACCATCTGGATTTTTTAAGGGTAATGCACCAATTTCGCGCAAATCATCTCGTACGGAACGGCTGAACATCACGTTCACACTAGTAACTTGGTTACCTTGATAGACTTGCGCAGCTTGTACACCTTCATAGGCTGCTTGTATGTTCTCTAGTACATCAAGAGATTGCAAGCCATATAAGGCTAGCCGTTCTGGCCGCAGGCGTATGGTGAGTTCTGGCGTGCCTGGCGGTGATTGAATTTGTACTTCAGATGCGCCTGGAATACTGCTAAGTATTGTTGCTACTTCGCGCGCATCGCGGTCTAATGCATCTAAACCTTGACCGTGAATGTTAATAACCATCGCGGCAGTAAAGCCTGAAATGGTTTCTTCGATACGTTCAGTTAAAAAAGTATTGATGGCAAAAGTCACACCGATAAAGCCAGTTTCAGCTTTGCCATCATTGTCGTCATCTACGGCTTCGCCGGCTAGTTCTTCGCGTATATTATCGAGCACTCGGTTTTGCTTAGGGCCAGATAAGCTGTCTAACTCAACTTCGAATTCGCTGTAATGTGTGCCAAATGTATCCGCAGCATTGGGCGCGCGACCAACCCATTGCGTTACTGATTTAACGCCTTTGATATTACCAACGACTGCTGCCACTTTTTCACCAATACGTAAAGACTCCCGTGCAGACGTACCAGGCACAGCTGTCATATGCATGATGTAATGGCCTTCATGTAGATTAGGAATAAACTGACTTTTAAAAAGTGGCAAAATACCTAGACCTAGCGCAATCACGATGGTTGTCAGGCTTATCACCATCTCATAGTTACGCTCGATGCGTTGCAATAAGCGCACGTAGCCTTTCTTCATCCAAGCAATCAGTGGCGGGTCGTTACTGTCCAATTTCCCACGTGAGAATAGTAGGTAACAGAGAGCAGGTGTTAAGGTGAGCGCTACAACTAAAGAAGCCACAATCGCACTGATATACGCATAACCTAGTGGCGCAAATAGCTTCCCTGCCACGCCTGATAATGTCAGCAACGGTAAAAATACCAGCACGACAATAACTGTGGCGTACACAACAGAACTACGCACTTCCATAGAGGCATTAAACACAACTTGATGTGCCGGAAGTGGATTGGTAAGTAGTCTATTTTCACGCAGGCGCCTGAAAATATTTTCGGTATCAATAATCGCGTCATCAACCACTTCGCCCAATGCAATAGCTAAGCCGCCTAGCACCATAATATTCAGTCCTGTGCCAAAATAGCTAAGTACAATGGTGGCAGCTAGAAGCGAAAGCGGAATAGCTGTGGCGGAAATAAACGCAGTGCGTACATTAAACAAAAATAAAAATAACACGGCAATGACCAGCGTTGAGCCGATTAAAATATCTGTTTTTACGCCATCAATCGCAGTTTCAATAAAATTAGCGGGTCTAAATAACGCAGGGTAAAAGGTAATTTTTTGCGCTTCTAATTCTGGAGCTAGTTCGCGCATCGCTTTTTCAACAGCCTCGGTCACGGCTTTGGTATTCGCACCCAGTTGACCTTGCACTGAGAAATATACGCCTTCTTTGCCGTTAATAGCGGCGGCACTAATGGCGGGTGCTGCGCCTTCTACCACTTGACCTAAGTCGCTCAAGCGCACTGTTTGGCCATTGCGATGCACAATAGGCATTTGTCCAAGTTGGCCTACATTTTTTGCTTGGCCTTCAGTGTTAATGAGAATGCGTTGATTATTGTTTTCAATATAGCCTGCACCGCGAACACCTGTAACGCGAGCTGTTGCGGCCAACACCTCTTGAATTGATAAGTTGTAGCGTATGAGTTTGCTAGGGTCAACCAGAATCTGAAGTTGTCTTACATCACCACCTAATACGTTCACATCCGCCACACCTGGCACGGCCATAATGTGAGGGCGTATGGTCCAATCAACTAACGTGCGTAACTCCATTAAACTGCGTTTATCTGAGGTAATCCCCATCCCTAAGACCGTGCTGGCGCTTGATGCCAGCGGCGTAATATTAGGCACAATATTTTTTGGTAGTTGACTACTAAGTGTGGCTAAACGCTCAGCTACCACTTGCCTGTTACGATAAATATCGGTGTTTTCTTCAAAAACAATGGTAATGACAGACAAGCCTGGGATGGATTGAGAACGCATTGACTCAACGCCGACTGTACCGGATAGCGTTGTTTCTATGGGATGTGTCACCAGTTGCTCTACAAGATTCGAAGATAAGCCAGGCGACTCTGTCTGAATAACGACTTGCGTGGGAGAAAATTCTGGGAATACATCTAAATTAGCTCGGCTTAGTCCATATATGCCATAGACTATGAGCAGGCAAGCCAAGCCAATAATTACCCCATGGAAACGAATGGAAAAGCGAACGAGGGCGGACATCATAGTAAAGATTAGTCCTCGTTCTCATTCTTAATCTGATATTTCAATTCTTCTGATAATAGCAACTGCGCACCGCTATTTACTACTTCATCATTCGCCACCAAGCCTGAGGTGTTATACCAACCGCTAATCGCTTCACTTTCGATTTCAGTTTCGGTGCTAATCAAGCGGCGTATAAATTTTTCTGCACCGACTTTTTGGTAAACCCATGCCTGATTAGCATACCAAACTACAGCCTCATGAGGGACGATGACGCCAGTCGTTGCTTTACCTGCTGCATCAAGCCGCGTGGTAACGCGCATGCCAGCACGTAAAATACCCGCTGGAGCACGATAAAAATAAGTTTTGCCTTGTATAGTGCTATCAGCTTGTGGCGCATCTGAGATAAATTGAGCTTTAACAAAATGTGATTCAGAACCCATCGGCGCAATTTGTAGTACGGCGTTTTTGTTCGGTGTAACATCAAAAGGTAAAGTGATTTTTAGCAAGACTTCACGTGATTGCAGTAGTGATTGAAACTCGTCATTGTTAGATATTTGCGTTGCCCAGTTCGCTAAGGTCGCACCCCATTGTTGACGCATATTGTCACGTATACCATTTGCCATTGTCGCTGAAGTCGCTAGCTTAGCTTTTTCACTATTTAAGTTAGCTTGCGCTTCTTGCACTGCACGATCAGATACATTTTTATCGTCTTGGTTTAACAGCTGTAAACGTCGTAAATTTTGTTCAGAACTTGTAATCGTAGAACGCGTCACGTTGCCATCGGCAAGGGTGGCTAAATAGCGAGTACGCATTTCAATTAAGCTGTCGATGGCTTCTACTGTACCGTATGATGCCGTGGCAGACTGGTGTTGTGTATTGACGAGCTTAATGGTTTTAATACCACTTTGTTGTTGTGATGCAGTTGGTATGGCAAGTGTAGCAACGCCTTTTCCATTTTCATTATTCTCTACAACTAAAGATTTTGTTTCAATACCTTCTTCACCCTTACTTGTAGTGGCCTCATATTCGTCTTTACCGTAAAAGATTAAAAACCAAAACAATACAACAATCAAAGCCGCTTGCAGGCCGATAATAATGGTTGCCTTACGGTTCATTTTTTACCCTCTAATTTAATCGCAGCTTCCTCTAGTTTTAAATCTGCCGCGGTATTATCGGTCAGTGGTTTTTGCAAAATATTTTCTAATTGGTCAAGTGATTTATTAAGTTGAAAACTGGCTAAAGCTACATTCTTTTCTGCGTTAACATCTTCTAACTTTGCATAAGCCAATTCAAGTCTATCGATTTCGCCTGCTGCTAGCTTGCGCTGCATGCGTTGTGTATTTAACTGTTGCTGTAAAAGAGCATTTTTTTGATTTTCTAAATCATGCTTAGCTTGATTAACTTGAACATTGGCAATATTTGCATCCATCATCACTTTTGTTTGCAGCGCTTCAAATTGTGCCGCTTCAACTTCACGTAACTGTGTGGCTTCAGCAATAGCAAGTTTGTTTTTATTCAGCAAAGTTAGTAACCCAGATAAACCAAGTGACCAAATGTTATCGCCAAATTCATAAGCAGCACCTGAGCTAATTACAATATCTGGATATTGTTTGGCGATTTCTAATTTCAACTTAGCTTCCGCTACCGAGTAACGTTCTAGCGCAATACGAATATCTATGCGGTTGAGCAGGGCGGATGTCTGTAAATATGAGTGTAAGTCTGTATTTGAAATAGTAGGTAGTTGACGTAGGCTGTCTTTGGTTAGCGGCATTGTTTCTACTTTAGCCAGAGGTAAACCAATATTGCTCGCAAGTTTAGAAAGCAACACCAACTTATTTTGCTGAGTTGAGTTGAGCGCAGAGCTAACAGTCTGTAACTGCAGTTTTGCATTACTTAGTTCAATATTTGAAGCTGCACCAACGCTGACGCGTTTTTGGAACATATTAGCAATTTCTTGACGGCGTAACTCCTCTTCAGTGAGTAGATGCAACTGCGCCTCATTGAAGTGATATTCGCTGAGCGTTTGCGCAATATTGTTTCTTAGCTGCCATGCTGTTTGAGCAATTTCAAGTTTGGCTATTTGCGATAAGTGTTGCGCATTTTCAATACGAATATTACGTTTATTAGCCGTTTCAATTGGAATGTCGATACTCAACCCAAAAGCAAATGGCTTTTTGTTTGGGTCAGGATCATCACTATGCGCTATATTGCCGTTGATAGTTGGTTGGGCGCGCACAGCTGTAGCGGTTTCAGCAAATTGCGCTGCACGCAATTGTGTGCGAGCAACATCTAAACTAGGGTGAAAAAAAAGTGCACAGTAAGTCAGCTCTTCTAAGCCCCATTGCTGTATGGGTAGGTTTTCTGCAGCGTAGCCATTGTTAAGCAGATATTGATTAAACTCCGCGCTTGAAGAATTTTTTATTTCTATTTTTATAATATTGACTGATGTATCAATAGGTTTTGCAACATATTGCTGAAAACTACATCCTATGAAAATGCTAGAAAAGCAAGCCACCAAGGCTGTTGTTATAAATCGCCTAGATTGATTGTTTGGACTTTGGCTGGCGCGTTTAATCAAAATTTTAAATATATTAAGAACGCAGTAATTGGGCATTACTGCGTGTTATTTATTCAACAATTTCCGCATTTACCGCGCTTAGCGCATCCTGCAAGGTCTCTTCGCTCAAGCTATTGATAGTAGTAGCCAATAAGTCAGCCGCCTCTACCGTTGAAATTGGCAAATCGTGACTATCCATCTCTGCAATTAAGCCAGCAGCAGCGCCTGTGACTTTTAATAAAGATTGGCGCTCGCGCATTAAAAGCTCTAATTCAGCACGGAGCATATTGATTTCGTTTTGGTTGATTGTTGTTGGCATAATTTCTACTTTATATAATGGTATTAAATATTCTAGTATTCATGTGTCATTCTCGCACAATCGTGGCTCATTCTGCCAGAGAATCAACCTTAAAACAGATGCATAAATTAAGCTTTAACTTTAATATACAAATATTTTACTTTTATCTATTCCCACAAGCAGTAGTTGGGATATAATGCCCGCTTGTTTGAGGCAGCTGAATTTTAAGCTGTATCTACCTGCGAGAGTGGCGGAATTGGTAGACGCACTGGATTTAGGTTCCAGCGCTGTAAGGCGTGAGAGTTCGAGTCTCTCCTTTCGCACCAAATATAAGGGCTTCCCAATCGGGAAGCCCTTTTTTGTTGCCTTTAAGTTTGCTTTGTTAAAGACTTAATGATTCTATTTAATAGAATGCCTTTCTGTAAACTTCATATAAATCAATGATATACACACGCCATATATCAAAATGCACACGTAAGGTGCAAAACTAACAAATATGCACCACGTATATGCGCCTTAATTTGTTGTATTTATGTTGAAATGTTGCAAATATGTAAATTAGATGTTGCACCTTGTTAATAATTAATTCATCATAACTTTAAGAATTTTAGTTTTTAATATAACTCTTTTAATTAATAAGGAAATCACATGAAAGCCTTGAATTGGATTACAAATCGCCACGT